>CANQXS010000008.1 GCA_947627875.1 uncultured Clostridia bacterium | reverse complement strand
ATTTGTTTGACCGTAGGACTGCCGGTATACCTTATAATAGCGCTTGCGATCGTGATCGACGACCCGGGGAATCCGTTCTTTGTTCAGGATAGAGTCGGTAAGAACGGCAAAGTTTTTAAAATAGTAAAATTCCGCTCGATGAGAAAAGATGCAGAGCAAATCAAGGTTAACCTCGCCGAGCAGAACGAATACGCGAGCGTTCATTTCAAGATGGAAAATGACCCGCGGGTGACTGAGGTCGGAAAATTCTTGAGAAGGACAAGCCTCGACGAGACGCCGCAGGTTCTGAACCTTTTGACCGGTAGTATGACTGTAATCGGGCCCCGCCCCTTTATTCCGAGCGAACAGGCTCAGCTTCCCGATGACAGATTGCAGGTCAAGCCGGGACTGAGCTGCTATTGGCAGCTTGAGGATACAACAAAGATAAGCGACGAGGAACAGTTGGAGCTCGACTATAGATACATAAGAGAGCGCGGAATATTAACAGACTTAAAAATAATCTGGAGAACCGTAAATATAATGTTCAAAGGAAGCAACTATTGATTGGAGTTAAAAATGAAAGTATGTTTAGTCGGCTCGTCAGGCGGGCATCTAACGCATTTATATATGCTCAAACCGTTTTGGAAAGACAAAGAGCGCTTCTGGGTGACGTTTGATAAGGATGACGCGAAAAGCCTTTTAAAGGGCGAAAAAATGTACCCCTGCTACTATCCCACAAACAGAAGCATTAAGGCGCTTATTATCAACACAAAACTGGCCTGGAAGCTTCTTAAAACCGAAAAGCCGGACTTGATCATCTCCTCTGGTGCAGCAGTTGCAGTTCCGTTTTTCTGGCTTGGAAAGCTTTTCGGTGCGAAACTCGTTTATATCGAGGTTTTTGATCGGATAGACAAGCCCACAGTGACCGGAAAAATGGTTTACCCGATTACAGATAAATTCATCGTCGAATGGGAGGAAATGAAAAAAGTTTATCCCAAGGCGATAAACTTAGGCAGCATATTTTAGGAAGTGTAAAGATGATATTTGTGACAGTCGGCACGCACGAGCAGCCGTTTAACAGGCTTATAGAAACGGTGGACGAAATGAAAGCCGAGAATGTTTTTGAGGACGATGTGATAACCCAGACCGGCTATTCGACGTATGAGCCGAAGTTTTGCGAGTGGCAGAAGTTGTATCCGTATGACAAAATGCTTGAGCTTGTGAATCAGGCGCGAATAGTTATAACCCACGGCGGCCCGTCGAGCTTTATAATGCCGCTGCAGATAGGCAAAATCCCTATCGTTGTTCCCCGTCAAAAGCAGTACGGAGAACACGTCAACGACCACCAACTGGAGTTTTGCAAGGCGGTCGAGGAGAGGTTTGGGAATATTATTGTGGCGGAGAATGAAGAACAGCTAAGAGCTGCAATTGTGAATTACGCCGACGTTGTGTCTTCTAAAACTAACGGGATAACAAGCAATAACAGCAAATTCGTCAAGGACTTTGAAAGAGAAATAAGCGAAATGTTTAAGGAGAAAAAGCCGTGATAAAAGTTGGCATAATGTTTATGATTACTTTTGCTGATATAGCTTGATTTCGGGAAAAATATACATTTCAGGAAAAGAAATATTATCTGCGATTTATGTTTTGAGCTTTTATGCAGAAGAAAGGAGGAATCTGAACTCACATGGCAAGGACAAAAAAAGTTCTCATAATAAGCACAGTGGGGCTGATTAAAGACGGAATTACAAGCGTTATAACCTCATATTTAAAAGCTATGGATCGTAAAGGTCTGGACATATTTGTATTAGGAACGATTTGTGTAGAAGAATCGATTCGTAAGGATATAGAGGACATGGGCTGCGTGGTGATAGATTTTCCTAATCGAAAGGAAAAACCGCTCAAATATATGGTGACTCTTACCAGGTTCATCAGAAAAGAACATGTAGACATTGTTCATACACACGGTAATAGTGGAACTATGGCAATTGAGATGATCGCAGCATGGCTTGGCGGCTGTAAGAGGAGGATAGCTCATTCCCATAACACTAAGTGTGAGCACATCAAAGCAGACAAGATTTTAAGACCTATTTTTAATTTGCTTTATACCGACGCTTTTGCATGTGGAGAAGACGCAGGAAAGTGGCTTTTCGGAAACAGACGTTTCAGGGTTCTAAAAAACGGGCGCGATATATCCTTATATGCTTTTAATGATAATGTAAGAGAAAAAGAAAGAAAAGAATTAGGTATAAATGAGCAACTCGCAATTGGTCACGTCGGAGGTTTTGTCGAGCAAAAAAATCATCGGTTTTTATTGGAGATATATGAACAAATACTAAGAATTGAGCCGACTGCAAAATTGTTTATGATTGGTGACGGCCCACTGAAGCTGACTATTGAAGAAAAAGCAAGGAGTATTTCAAATAATATTATATTTACGGGTAATGTTGATTGTACAGCCGAGCTTTTGCAGGCTATGGATGGAATGCTTTTGCCATCATTATTTGAGGGACTTCCTTTGGTGGCTGTTGAATGGCAAATAAATGGGCTTCCTTGCATATTGTCTGATAATATAACAAAAGAATGTGTATTTTCAAAATCGGCAGAGTTCCTCTCACTTGATGATAGCCCTAAAATATGGGCAAAAAGAATAGTTGAAATGGCGCATAACAATATAAGAGGCGAAAATGCATTATATGCCATAACGCAGGCCAAAGCTGCTGGATTCGATATTAAAGATAATGCTATTTTGCTTAAACAATATTATATTTTATAAGTAAAAATATTAAATGTGCTTAAATGAGGAACTCGAATTAAAAGAAATTATAAGATATAATTCAACTAAATTGAGTTGTATACATATGACAACTTTTGAAGGCTTAAGATTTATAATATTAGATATTAAATATAAAATGCTCGTAATAATCATAGAAAGCAAATTACTATTATTTCTTGAAAGTGGCGAAGTATTACTATTATTTGCAAAGTCAGTCGCCTGCTGTGGGATTGTTTATTGTGATAAATAATCAAATAAAGATTTTGAAAAAGACTGTCGGAATATCTGGGTGCTGAGATCGTCTTCAAGAAATCCAACTTATCAAGATAGAAGAATGAGCGTTGACTCAGTCATCAAGCGGTAGATGATTTTTAATATATCTAATAGGAACGCTTTATCTGTAAAGGAGATAACATGAATATTGCTATTCTTATGTCTACATATAATGGGGAAAAATATCTTCCAATGCAGTTGGATAGTCTTGTAGGTCAAACTATATCGGACAGCATAACGGTATATATTCGAGATGATGGTAGTAAGGATAATACAGTCAAGATAATCGAATCTTATAAAGATAAAATAAATCTTGTCATATATAAAGAGCAAAATGTTGGTCCTGCAAAAAGCTTTTGGAATCTGCTTAGTAAGGAAATAGATGCCGACTATTATTTGTTTTGCGATCAAGATGATATTTGGGATCCGGATAAGACTCAGAAATTGATTGAAAAACTGAACGAGGGTTATAGCTTGGCAGCGTGTAACTGTAGAATAATTGATTCTAAAGGTCAAACAAAAATCAGCAAGAGAGTGATCGATCCTCCAAATGTCAGTATACCTCGACTCTTTGTTACGGGTTTTACACAAGGCTGTTCAATAGCTTTTATTAAAGAAGTAAGGAGTTTCATAATTGATAATAACATAAAATGTATCCCAATGCATGATATTATAGTGATATTATACTCTTTATCTATTGGAAATACGGGCTGGATAGATACACCGTTATTTAGCTATCGTGTTCATGAGAGTAATGTTGTTGCAAAAAACAACTCATTTTTTAAGAAACTAAAAACGACGATTTGGAACTGGAATAATAGCTCTAAGAATTCTATGTCAAATGTTGCTTGGGAATTATTGCAAAAAGGGAAAGAATTGACCGCTGAGGATAAATCTTATTTATTGGCAGCGGCTAACTATAAAAAATCAATTAGGAATAAGTTGTTTCTTATCAATTATAAAGGCATATTAGGTATGGATAAAAAATGTTTGAGATCATATAAAATACGTATTTTCTTTAACATGTTTTAATTTATCTTCATATTTAAATTGCATCATGTGTTTGAGATGAGCAACAATACCTGGGATGCATTGGAAAAGAGGACATATGAAAGTAAAGATATTAAAAAAGAATTTGATTGTTACCGCATTATGCTTGTATTTTATAAGTAAATTGCTTTGGGATAGTTTTCTTTTTGGCATATTTGAAGCGATCTCATTATTGTTGATTTGTTATGCTTTTTTTCTGTATTTCTATAGAGAAATAAAAAAAGAAAATATATTGATTATTACTGTTTTTTTGGTTTTTTCGGGTTACATACTTTTAGATTGCTTTTTAAAATGCTCATTGCAAGTCACATTTCGAGCAGTTTATGAATATATATTTTATTTTTCTATGATTTTTGCAATGGGTTATTATTTAGGAAAATGTAATATAGAGAGATTAGTCAGGAAAATACATGCTTTTGGGTTAATTATTGCTGTTTTATCTTGGTATGAGTATCTATCAAAAAGTTATCTGATAGGATCATTCGAAAATGTGATTTTATATAGCGACACAACATATACGTTTAGGTCTGCTGTGTTTTCAAGATCATATTTATCTCATGGCATGGTTTTAGGATTTATATCTTTATGTGCGTATTATATGTATTTGAAAACAAATAAAAAGAAGTATATTGTTTCTTCATTTTTTTGTTGGGCGAGTATTCTGACAACATCGTCAAGAGGTCCATTAGTAGCTACATTCATAGCTTTGATATCGGCCTATGTTATGAATCAATACAGAATAAGTAAAAAACTATATAGAAGAGTGTTAATATGGATCGCTATCTTTGGAGTTGTATTAGTAGGATTTGGCTTTTTAAAAACGTCTTTTACTGTTGGAGTAGGAACAATAGACTATTTTTTGTATCGTATGAGACAGATTATAAATTGGACAGGTGATGCCGGAAATGTTGGACGGCTAGGCATATGGAAGAAGGCAATAGATTGGTTTAAGACAGATATTTTATTCGGAATAGGGCCTTCAAAGACCGGGTCTTGGGGAGAGGCATCTATTGGAGTTACGGAAAGCGGTGTGCTTAAACATTTATGCGAACTTGGATTATTGGGATTTTCTATATATTATTCATTTATATATTTAATAGTAAAAAAAGGCATTAATAAATACAAAATGAAAGAATTTGGTGAAGAAAAGATTGAATTCATATTGTTTTTTAGCGTAGTAATATGTGTATTTATAAATAATATAACATTGCAGTCATCAGAAGAAATAATGGTGTCTTTTATATATTCTTTTGGCTTGGGAGGATTAATTAGTGGCCATAAGAACAAATCGGAATACATTAAAAATACTGTGGAAATGGGTCCATGAAGATATTATATTTTGTTACATGTAATTGCATAGCAATCGGGAATTCAGAGCAATAGCACATATCATACATTCACAATTATTTTATGAGCGAACGCTGGCAAAATAGGGAGAGGCATATGGAATTTGATTCGAATAGCAAACAGGTTATTACATTTTATCTTCCGCAATTTCATACTATTCCGGAAAATGATAAATGGTGGGGAAAGGGCTTTACGGAGTGGACCAATACAAAAAAGGCACGTCCATTATTTGAAGGACATGAGCAGCCAAAAACACCGTTGCACAATAACTATTATGATTTGTCAGATGTAACCGTTATGGAAGGACAGGCTAAATTAGCAAAAAGTTATGGAGTTTCTGGTTTCTGTTATTATCATTATTGGTTTAAAAACGGAAAAAAACTTCTTGAAAAGCCTATAGAGCAAATGCTTGTTGATAAAAATGTGGATATTCCTTTTTGCTTATGTTGGGCAAATGAAAACTGGAGCCGTAATTGGGACGGTGGAAATTGTGAAGTAATAATGGAACAAGACTATGGATTGGAAAAAGAATGGATACAGCATTTTATGTATCTTTTACCTTTTTTTAAGGATGAAAGATATATTACTTTTCAGAAGAAACCAGTACTGGTAATTTATAAGCCGGAAGAAATAAACCATTACAACGAAATGCGAGCTTGTTTTGAAAAACTTGCTGTCAAAGAAGGTTTCAATGGATTATTAATACTCTCGCAATACCCATCGATTCTTTTTGATAAGAGACCGGCTGTATCGAAAATGAAGATTGATTATTTTATTAAATTTGAACCAATGATGACTGAAATAGGGCAGAAGATGGAGGGAAAAAACAATAGAATTCGAAATAATATTAAAGCTTTTCTTCCGATTTCGTGGGTAAAAAAATATAAAAAAATCAAAGATAATGTCAAATTCAAAAGTAATATCAAACACGATTCAATTAAACCCATCATATTAGATTATGATGAAACTTGGAAATATATTTTAAACTGTGATTTTTATGGGAAAAATATTATTAATGGAGGCTTTACAGCTTGGGATAATACGGCGCGTAAACATACTGGAGTAGTATTTCAAGGCTCTACACCGGAAAAATTTGAAAAATATATGAAACAATTACTTAAGAAAGATAGCGGACTTAACCTTGTTTTTGTAAATGCCTGGAATGAATGGGCAGAAGGAGCGTATTTAGAGCCGGACGAGAGGTATGAATATGGATACCTCGAAGCTTTGAAGCGTGCAGTTGACAGTCAGATTGATATATGACGTCATATAAAATGATTTAAGGAGTGCAAAAGCTAAATATGAAAAGGATGTTTTCTATTTGACCTGCACGCATACAGTAGATATTTTTGAGACGAATCAAAGATGTCAAGATGATTACTCTCGAGCTTTCGGAAACGTGCTAGTCGCTTTAATACTCAGGGGGAATTAGAAATGGGACTGATTTCTAAAGCGAAGATTAAGTTTTTTTCAAAAAAGTGGAGAAAAAGGAATCCTCAAAATCAAACGTTGCCATTATGTATGTTTTTTCCACAATTAGTTTCTGTTGGAAAAGGAACCTATGGTGGGTTAAATGTGCTCACCCATGATGAAAAAACCAGACTTTCCATCGGAAATTATTGTTCGATAGCTCCAGAGGTTGCGTTTATTTTAAGCGCTGATCATTATTTAGATCATATCTCTACCTACCCTTTTTTTGTACAGACTTTGAGAGGGAAATATGAGGGCGTCACAAAAGGCGATATCATTGTAGATGACGACGTCTGGATAGGCTATGGTGCGACAATAATGTCCGGCGTACATATATCACAGGGCTCCGTAATTGCAGCGGGCGCAGTTGTTACGAAGGACGTTCCCCCGTATGCGATTGTTGGCGGGGTGCCGGCAAAGGTCATTAAATACAGATTTACGCCAGAAATAATAGAAAAGCTGATGAAAATTGACTATTCAAAGCTGGATAAAGAGACGGTCGAGAAAAATATAGACAAGCTGTATGAACCGGTGACGGAAGATACGGATTTGTCTTGGCTACCCCAAAAAATTGAAAGGACGAGCAAACAATGAAAGGCATAATCCTCGCCGGCGGCAGTGGCACCCGGCTCTACCCGTTGACAATGGTAACCTCAAAGCAGTTGTTACCGATTTACGACAAACCCATGGTCTACTACCCTTTATCCACGCTTATGTTAGCAGGAATAAAGGACATTCTCATTATTTCGACACCAACAGACCTGCCAAACTTCGAGCGTCTTTTGGGCGACGGGTCAGACTACGGCGTGCACTTCAGCTATAAAGTCCAGCCCTCTCCCGACGGTCTTGCTCAGGCGTTTATTCTGGGCGAGGAGTTCATCGGGGACGAGCCCTGCGCTATGGTTTTGGGCGACAATATCTTCTACGGCAACGGTTTCAGCAAGTCTTTGCGAGCAGCTGTCGTGAACGCTGAATCGGGCAGGGCAACCGTCTTTGGCTACTACGTTCCTGACCCCGAACGCTTCGGCGTGGTTGCGTTTGATGAAAAGGGAAAGGCAATCAGTATCGAAGAAAAGCCTAAAAATCCGAAGTCAAACTATGCTGTGACGGGCTTGTATTTCTATCCCGCGGGCGTTACGGAAAAAGCAAAGCAGGTCAAGCCCTCGGCAAGAGGAGAGCTTGAAATAACAACGCTCAACGAGATGTATTTAAGCGACGGACTTTTAGATGTTCAGCTTTTGGGCAGAGGTTTTGCCTGGCTCGACACAGGAACTATGGACAGTCTTGCAGAGGCAACGGATTTCGTTAAGATGATTCAAAACCGTCAAGGTATTGAAATATCCGCTCCCGAGGAAATTGCCTATAAGAACGGCTGGATAACAAAGGACGAGTTGCTTAAAAGCGCCGAAAAGTACGGGAAATCGCCGTATGGACAGCATCTCAAAAACGTAGCCGAGGGAAAGTTGGTGTACTGATGGGCAAATTCAACTTCATCAAGACCGAAATCGAGGGCGTTTACATAATCGAACCGACGGCTTTCGGCGACAACCGCGGCTACTTTATGGAGACCTATAATGAAGCCGACTTTAAAGCGGCAGGGTTGAATTATACGTTTGTTCAGGATAACCAGTCGAGCAGCCGCAAGGGCGTACTTCGCGGACTTCATTTTCAGAAAACATATCCGCAGGCAAAACTTGTGCGCGTTCTGAAAGGCGAAGTATTCGACGTTGCAGTAGATCTGCGAAAGGGAAGCAAGACCTACGGCAAGTGGGTAGGAGTAGTTCTCAGTGAGGAAAACAAGCGTCAGTTTATGGTGCCGAGGGGCTTTGCGCACGGCTTTGTCGTGATGTCCGAGACTGCGGAGTTTGCGTATAAGTGCGACGAGTTTTATCACCCCGAGGACGAAGGCGGAATCATGTGGAACGACCCCGAAATCGGCATAGAATGGCCCGATGCGGGCGAAATAATCCTGAGCGAGAAGGACAAAAACCACCCGAAGCTCAGCGAATCAAAAATAACTTTTGAGGTGTAATTATGACAATTATAGTAACCGGCGGCGCGGGATTCATAGGCTCAAATTTCATTTTCCATATGCTCAAAAAATACCCCGACTACCGCATCATCTGCTTAGACAAACTTACATATGCGGGCAATCTCTCCACGCTTGAACCTGTGATGAAAAATCCGAATTTCAGGTTCGTGAAGTTAGATATCTGCGACAGAAAAGGCGTTTATGCTCTCTTCGAGGAGGAACACCCTGACATCGTCGTGAATTTCGCGGCTGAATCTCATGTTGACCGCAGCATAGAGAATCCCGAGGTCTTCTTGCAGACAAATATCCTCGGCACGCAGGTAATGATGGACGCCTGCCGCAAGTACGGTATCACGCGCTATCATCAAGTCAGCACCGATGAGGTATACGGCGACCTTCCTCTTGACAGACCAGATTTGTTCTTTACAGAGGAAACCCCTATACATACATCAAGTCCTTACAGTGCTTCAAAAGCAAGTGCCGACTTGCTCGTTCTGGCATACCACAGAACTTTCGGACTGCCTGTCACAATCAGCCGCTGCTCGAACAACTACGGGCCGTACCATTTCCCCGAAAAGCTTATCCCGCTGATGATCGCCAACTGCCTGAACGATAAACCCTTACCTGTCTATGGCAAGGGCGAAAACGTCCGCGACTGGCTCTATGTAGAGGATCACTGTAAGGCGATTGATCTGATTATTCACAAGGGCAGAGAAGGCGAAGTATACAACGTCGGCGGGCATAACGAGATGAAAAACATAGACATCGTCAAGCTGATTTGCAAAGAGCTCGGCAGGCCCGAAAGCCTCATCACATACGTCACCGACCGCAAGGGTCACGATATGCGGTATGCGATTGACCCGACTAAGATCCATACCGAGCTCGGCTGGCTCCCCGAAACTAAGTTTGAGGACGGAATTAAGAAGACAATTAAATGGTACCTCGACAACAGAGAGTGGTGGGAAACTATCATAAGCGGAGAGTATCAAAACTATTACGAAAAGATGTATGGCAACAGGTGAGAAGATGAAAGTATTAGTTACAGGCGCTAACGGTCAGCTCGGCTGGGACATGATTTTAGAGCTTAAAAAGCGCAACTATGAGCCGATTGCGACCGACATTTCGGACAGCTTTGAACAGGACTGCGAATACATAAAGCTTGATATTACTGACGAAAAGGCGGTTCACGGTGTCATTACAAAAACAAAGCCCGACGCGGTTGTTCACTGCGCCGCGTGGACTGCTGTCGACGCTGCCGAGGAAGAGGAAAACAAGCCGAAGGTCTATGCAATCAACGTTTTGGGAACGAAGTATATCGCGGAAGCGTGTAAAGAAGCAGATTGCAAGATGATCTATATCTCGACCGACTATGTTTTCAGCGGCGAGGGAACAGAGCCGTGGGAGCCCGACTGTGAGGACTTTGCACCTCTCAACTACTATGGTGAAACGAAGCTTGAGGGTGAGTTTGCGGTCAAAAAGGCGCTTGAAAAGTATTACATAGTAAGGACGAGTTGGGTTTTCGGCAGCCACGGAAACAATTTCGTCAAGACAATGCTGAGGCTTGCCGAGACGCATAAGGAAGTGCGCGTTGTGAACGACCAGATCGGCACGCCAACCTATACTCCCGACCTTGCGAGGCTGCTTGTGGATATGTGCGAGACGGATAAATACGGCGTTTACCACGGAACGAACGAGGGCGGATATATAAGCTGGGCTGATTTTGCCGAAGAGATTTTCCGCGTTGCGGGGAAGGATACGAAGGTCATTCCCGTAACGACTGAGGAATACGGAATTAGCAAGGCGAGGAGACCGAAAAACAGCAGGATGAGCAAGGAAAAGATACATAAAAACATAAAACATCAAATGCCTGATTGGAGAAAAACACTTCAAGTTTTTATTGGAGAGATTTAAATGGGCAGCGCAAGCATCAAGAAAAATACTGTTTATAACATAATTAAAACTGCTTCTACAATTCTGTTTCCTATTATTACCTTCCCGTATATCTCAAGAGTTTTGCAGCCGGATAATATAGGCAAGATAAACTTTGGAAATTCAATAGTAGGCTATATATCTTTGCTCGCTACTCTCGGCGTTACGACCTATGCGATAAGAGAATGCTCAAAGGTTAAAAACGATAGGGAAGAGCTCGGAAAGCTATCCGGCGAGATATTATCAATTAATTTGTTTACAACCGTTATTGCATATCTCGTATTGGCTGTACTCCTTTTGCTATACGGAAAGCTCCGCGATTACAGATTGCTGATTATGATACAAAGCATGTCGGTTTTATTTGCGACTTTGGGAGCGGACTGGCTCAATACGGCTATGGAGGATTTCAAATATATCACAATAAGAACCGTAGCTTTCCAAGTGCTATCCGTAATCTTGATGTTTATCTTTGTGCGTGAGCCAAATGATTATATCAACTATGCTGTAATAACTGTTTTATCATCAAGCGGCGGCAACATTATGAATATGGTTTATCGCAGAAAATACTGTAAAACCAAATTTACTTTAAAATGTAATTTTAAAAAACATCTGCCGCCTATCTTAGGGCTTTTTGCGATGCTTTTGGCACAGCAGATATTTACGATGTGCGACACCACAATTATTGGGTTGACTTTAGGGGATTATCAGGTCGGGTTATATTCTGCTGCAATCAAGATTTATAATGTGATAAATCAAATAGCGTGTTCGATTTTTGTAGTAACACTTCCTCAGCTGAGTATTGCCTTTGCGCAAAACCATTCGGAGGATTATAAACGCATCTTGAACTATTTTTTGGATTTTTCCGTTATAGTATGTTTGCCATGCGTTATTGGTATGTTTACTCTGAGTCAAGAGATTATAATCTTAGCCGGAGGAAGCGGTTATTTGGACGCGGAGGGATGCTTAAAAATATTATCTGTTACATTGATAGCCGGTTCAGCAAGTAACTGTACTTTTAATGCTAATTTACTCGCATCCGGGAAGGATAAAATTTGTTTACTGATCTGTGTAACAGCATCAGTGGTAAATTTGGTATCAAACATTATTTTCATTCCGCTATTTGGTATTGAAGCGGCAGCGTGTACAACATTGGCGTCACAAATTTTAATAACGATAATTTCAATTCCGTTCATTAAGAAAGATGCTTTTTCAGCTAAGTCTTTTGTTTCATTAGCTCAGTCATCTGTGGCATGCTTAGGATTGCTTTTTGTAATCATTTGCGTAAAAGCGATTGTTAAAAATGAATTGCTCAGACTTTTGTGTTCTGCTGCTATCGGGGGATGTGTGTATTTTGCGTTGCTTATTGCGCAAAAAAACAGATTTATTATGCAAATGCTCAATAATATCAGAGCAAAGATAAAAGCAATCAATAAACGTGAGGAGTGAAGTAAATGAGAATAGTAATAGTAGATATGCATAGGATTAATTTTCTTGTAAGAACATACTCTATGCTCAAAGTAGATGACAAAATTGTAAAAGCAAAGCATAGATTTCTTATTGACTATGCGCTTAAAGAAGGAATCCCGATTTGCAACTATGTTACGGGAAGGGGATATGAAATTAGAGGAGCAAAATATCTTTCTAAAGTGTTTGGGAAAAAAACAATCGCTAAATATGAGGCAAAATACGTCTTGAAGAAAAATTTTCCAAGTACAAATATAAATATTATCGGCAAAACGGAGGAAATAAAGTCTGATGATATTGTAATAGGATACTTTTTTGACGAATTGACACGAAATATTATTGCCGAGCTTCCCGGTCATAAAGTTTTAATGTCCAACCATTTTGTTGCCATAAACGAATCGATGGATTTAACAAAGTGGGGAGTGGAGGCTTTTGTTTCAGAAATAAATCTTGACAATAACGATTTTGTAAACAGATATATAAAGCACGATAACATTAAGATGATTACATGTCCTTATACATTTGCCGAGAGATTTTGCAACAAGAATCTGAGCAGAAAAAACAAGCTGTTTGCGGTTGGAACTCTGTCTACCTGCAAAGGCAATAAAGGCTATAAGCTTTATCGCGAAATGTTTAAAACCGAGTGGATTCAAATAATGAGAAAGGAAATATTTGAAAATGCCGATAAATATCCTGAGGAAATGGATTCTTACATTTCATATATTTTTGAGGACAAGATTGCAATAAATCCCACGGATTCGGCTATTGTAAAAAAATATAAGAGCTGGAAAAACAAACATTCAATATGGACGCAGAGAAAATACGAATCGTTTGATATGGTTGAAAAGTTTAATGAATACCTTTATTTTGCTTGCCCGGAAGAGCTCGTCGGAATGCCCGGAATCGGATTTGTCGAAGGAATGGCTTGCGGAACGGCATATATTGGTATAGATGCACAGTATTATCGTGATTTAGGTCTTATTCCCGGCGTTCATTATATCTCTTATGACGGCACTATGAACGGATTGATTGATACGATCCACTATTGTATGAATCATACAGAAGAAGTAAAAGCTATCGCCAAAACGGGGGAAAGCTTTGTGCGGGAGCATTTTAATCAGGAGGAGGTTGCCAAAAACTTTATTAATGATTTGAAATCATTAGCGCTGATAAGTAAAAACAAGGAGGAGCAGATATAATTTAAAATAATCGGATGCTTGAGATGAGTATTTACCTGCGCGTAATTTGTATGCGCTGTTACCAAAGGAGGCTTTGTTTATAATATAAGAGTATTTTTCTATGTTTATCAAAAATTGAAAACAATAATTGCAGAAGAAAAATAACAAGGAGGAGCAACATGACGCCAAAGTGTTTTATTATGGATGTTGACGGTGTTTTAACCGACGGTTCGTTTTATTATACCGTCGATGGAAAGGTAATGAAGAAATTCGGTGCAGACGACAATGACGCTTTGTCATTGCTTAGACCATACCTTGATATTGTTTTTGTTACAGGAGACAAGCGAGGCTTTGAAATAAGTAATAAACGTATAGAAGATATGCATTTTAAGCTTGAGCTTGTAAGCACAATTAAGCGCATTGATTGGATAAAAGAGCGATATGAGCCTAAAGAGGTCATATATATGGGAGACGGCATATTTGATCATTATGTAATGCGTGAGGTTGGATATTCAATAGCGACCGGGAACGCAGACGAAAATGCCAAGAAATACGCTTCATACATAACGTCGCGAAGCGGCGGTGACAGAGCCGTATCTGAGGCATGCCTTCATATTCTTGAAGAGTTTTTTGTCAAATACGATCCGATGAAACTTCCGGAAGAAAATATAAATTTCAGTAGAGATTGGACTGTATAAAGGAGGAAAATAAAATGGCATACACTGTGTTTATACCAACAGCCGGCACCGGATCAAGGCTGGGAGGACTAACAAAATATTTAAACAAATCATTGGTCAGCATCGAAAACAAACCTACGCTGACAAGAATCATGGACATGTTCCCGTCAGATACGGAGTATGTAATTGCGGTCGGTTATAAGGGTGATATTGTAAAAGAGTTTATTTCTCTGGCATGCGCGGATAAGAATATAAAAATAGTTGATGTCTTTCCGTATGAGGGAGAGGGCTCGGGACTTGGATATACAATCAGCTGCTGCAAAGAATATCTTCAAAAGCCTTTTGTGTTTTGCTCTTGCGATACTCTTGTTATAGAAAGCATCCCCGAGTTGGATCACAACTGGATGGGTTGGGATGAAAGAGACAGCAAAGAGCAATACAGAACGGTATCTGTTGACAGCGACGATAATGTGATCTCAATCAATGAAAAAGGCGAAAACCTCACTTCTAATCCTAAGCCGTATATCGGATTGGCGGGTATATATGATTATGATCTGTTTTGGAAGGGAATGGAGTCGGATCCAAGCATGATATTGCAAGGTGAATCGGCAGGATTAAGAAACCTTATAAAAATGTCGGCTGTAAAAGCATGTAAATTTACTTGGTTTGACACTGGCGTCACCATAGAGCTTCAAGCAACAAGACGCAGGTTTCATAATGAGGGCGGGCCGAATATCCTTGAAAAAGAAAATGAAGCCATTTGGTTTATGGATGACAAGGTAATAAAATTTTCTGACAGCAAAGCGTTTATAAGGGATCGAGTAGAACGAGCAAAGATGCTTGAGGGTTTTGTCCCTCCAATCATAGGGGCTACCGATCATATGTACGCATATGAATACGTCCAGGGAGATGTAATGTCAAGCTGTGTTTCCTTGCCTATATTCAAGCAGCTGCTCAATACCTCTAAAAGATTTTGGAAGGTAAATGAACTCTCTGCAGAAGAAAGGCAGTTGTTTTACAATAGCTGTATGAAATTTTATAAGGATAAAACTTTTGAAAGAGTAAAGCTATTCTTTGAAAGATTTCAGAAAAAAGATGAAGCAACGGTTATCAATAACAAATGGTATCCGTCTGTTGAAGATATGCTCCGTCAGGTTGATTGGGATTATGTAGCAAAAGGTCTACCGGGACAATTTCATGGAGATTTTCATTTTGAGAATATTCTATATAATGCTGATAAAGGGGATTTTGAATTCTTGGATTGGAGGCAAAACTTCGGTAATTCATTATCAACAGGAGATATTTACTATGACTTGGGCAAAATGCTTCATGGACTTATCATGTGCCATGAATTAGTTGCAAAAGAGGAATACAGGATTTCGTGGGATCAAAATGAAATCAGGTATGATTTCAACAGAAAACAAATTCTTGTTAATTGTGAAAACTATTATTATTCTTGGCTTGCTAAAAATGGCTACGATGTGGCAAAGGTAAAACTGATGTGTGCATTGATTTATCTTAATATAGCGGGTCTTCATCATTACCCATATTCTCTTGTTTTAATGGCACTGGGCAAGGAAATGCTATCGGATAGTTTGGAGGATTAGTTATGAGCATATTTTCAAAAGATGTTTTTCAGGTCTCACCGTCTCTTATCTGTCTCGATATGACAGATGTCTTGAATCAAGTAAAAGAATTAGAAGCTGCAGGTGTGAATTTATTGCATATAGATATTCTTGACGGTCATTTCAGCCCGAGTATGCCGTTGGGGTTTGAACTTGTCAAACAGCTGAAACCAAAAACAAAACTGGCATTTGAATGTCATGTAATGGCAAAAGACCCGGAATATTTTGTGGATGAATTGATTGCCTGCGGCGTAGAACAGATTGCTTTTCATATGGAAACGACCGACCACGTTGACGGTCTTATAAACAAAATTCACAACGCCGGTATTCGAGCAGGAGTAGCAATAAAGCCTTCCACTCCGATAAGTTCGTTGGAATACATCATTGAGAAATGCGATTGTGTTCTATTAATGCTTATAAATCCCGGATATGCTTCAAGCGCAGGCGAGTCCCAAGTATCTTATGCTGCAAGAAAAATTATGGATCTTCAGAAATTGATAAGCAGGTGCAATCCAAATTGCCTTGTTGAGGTAGACGGCAGGATTTCATTAAAAAACATGGAGGATTTCCCACAATACGGTGTAAATTTATATGTTGGCGGCACGACATGTATTAAAAGGAATGATATTGGCGGTTCAATTATAAAGGTTAATGAAGCGCTTGAAAAAGGCAAATCAAATATTGGGAGGTAATTTTAATGACATATTCGCAGAATATACAAATGATTCTTAACGAAATAGCTTCAGCACTCGATTCTGTAGACAAAACGCAAACAGAAAGGCTTATAGATGATATTCTTTCGTCGGACAAGGTTTTTCTGACCGGTGTTGGCAGAGTAATGCTTTCGTTGGAGGCGTTTGCCAAAAGGCTTGGTCATCTCGGAATTGACGCACACTGTGTAGGAGATATTACAGAACCTGCAATGACGGATAAAAGTCTTTTGATTGTCGGCTCAGGTAGCGGATGCTCGATAGTGCCGGTTGCGATAGCAAAAAAAGCAAAGAAAATCGGCGGCAAGGTAGTACATATTGGCTCTAATCCAAGTGGGGATATAAAGGAATATGCAGATTACATGGTGCGTATTCCGGTGCAGACAAAGCTTTATTTAGAGGACGAAGTCAAATCTTGCCAGCCTATGACGTCGTTATTTGAACAATCCTTGCTGATTTTTGGAGACGCAGTTGCAATGCAGATAATCGAGCAGAAAAATATTGAAATGGATAAGCTTTGGATGTTCCATGCTAATTTAGAGTAATAAAAGGATCAAGATAGGTGTGAGTGCTTGTATAAGCAAATATGCTGATGCAATCACACCTATCTTTTTATTCGAAAATTGAGATCAATAATATTGCAACATGGAAATTAAAGAATACTGAGTGCCGTTCTTGGAATACATACCGATTTTTACCAAAAAATGCAGTATAGTAGATAACTTATTCCTTGTACGTATGGAAATATATAAGTAAAATTAAGAAATATAGAACCGAGTCGGCTCGGTGAGAGATAAGGTACACTATTTTTCGCAAAAAGAAAATTAGTGCAAAAAATAGACATGTCCCTGCACTTCTGGTAGAATGAAGTAACCACAAATCATTCGAGAGGAAGTAGAAACATGTCTGAAAAGATTATAACATTAAACGAGAATGCAGTCAAGACCGAACTGAAAGATTTGGTACGCAAAAGCGTGGAGGAGACTTTGAACGAGCTCCTTGACAGTGAAGCAGAAGAACTTACCGGAGCAGGCAAGTATGAACGCAACGAATCCCGAAAAGGCTACCGCAGCGGGCATTATACCCGAAATCTCACCACCACGTCAGGTAACGCGAAACTATCGGTGCCCAAGCTCAAAGGAGTACCGTTTGAAACGGCGATAATTGAACGATACCGCCGCCGCGAAAGCTCTGTAGAGGAAGCTTTGATTGAGATGTATCTCGCGGGTGTATCAGTACGCAGAGTAGAAGATATAAGCGAAGCACTTTGGGGCAGTCGGGTATCTGCCTCAACAATCAGCGATCTGAATCAAAAGGCGTATGTCCACATCGAAGAATGGCGGCAAAGACCTCTTCACGGCAAGTATCCGTATGTTTACATCGACGGAATTTACCTCAAAAGAAACTGGGGCGGGGAGTTTGAGAATGTGAGCATCCTTGTGGCAATAGGGGTTGATTCCGACGGTTATCGCGAGGTAATTGGTGCGGCTGAAGGAATGAAAGAAGACAAGGAAAGCTGGAGAAGTTTCCTTGTATGGCTCAAATCAAGAGGGCTTGACGGCGTTAAGCTTGTTGTCGGAGATAAAAATCTCGGAATGTGTGAATCGGTTCACGAAGTCTTTCCCGAGGCAAAATACCAACGCTGCACGGTGCATTTTTACCGCAACATTATGTCAAGTGTACCGAGAAACAGGCTCCGCGAAGTAACGATGATGTTGAAAGCAATACATGCCCAAGAAAGCAAAGAAGCCGCGAGGAAAAAGGCGAAAGAGGTCGTTGAAAAGCTCAAGGAGATGAGACTCAATGCTGCCGCCAAAAAGCTGGATGACGGGATTGAAGAGACGCTTACATATATGGATTTTCCGTCACAGCATTGGTTGAAAATCCGCACGAACAACGTAATTGAAAGACTGAACCGCGAGATTCGGCGCAGGACGAGGGTGGTCGGTGCATTTCCGGATGGTAATTCGGCTTTAATGCTTGTTTGTGCGAGGCTGCGATATGTTGCCGGCAAGGATTGGGAGTGCAAGAGATATTTGTGCATGAAATATCTTGAAGAAGCTACGGAATAATTCCAAGGTAGTGCTTCACAGCATTAAATCGCCCCTCGGCATGCCGAGGGAGATAACACAAAAATATTACTTCATTCTATATGAATTTGCGAAAAATACTTGACAATACCGTAAATTTTACCTGCTGCACTGTGCTAAGCGGATAATATTGAGACAATTAATATGAAGCGTCTTATTTAAAAAGCATCTGAATGTAAGAAAGCTAAGATGCTTTTTAAAATATGGATTTTACCCCTTGACAAAAGCTGTCTGAGGACTGGACATCTGAGCGTATTACTGAGTACAACTTCAAGATGCTGTCACAGAAGTATCAGGCAGAACAACAGGAGCTGGTCGAAAAGATTGACAAGCTCAAAGCCGATCTTGCGTCCGAAAAACAGACCACAGCTGATGCTGAAAAATGGATTGCCTTAATCAAGCAGTATTCCAACCCCACGGAGCTGACCGCCGAAATGCTCAACACGCTCATCGAGAAGATTGTAGTACACGAAGCAACAAAAGAGTTTGACGGCACCAGAACTCAAGAAATCGAAATATTTTACCGATTTGTAGGTAAAATTGATTAAAGCACAAACAAGCGTCTTTAAGTTTGTTAAACGGGGGACTTCACCCTACCCCCGGTCGTTCACCGTTCGGCGAACGACACGACCCCTCCCCTCGAGGGGAGGGGTATAAAGCTCCTCGAAAGAACATTCGTGGGCGGGAATTTGGCGCGGCTCTCTTGGACGCATATGTGCAAATGAGGCGCCCGAGCTTTAAACCCCGCACTTAAGCAAAAACCGCAGTTTCCTGCGGTTTTGCTGTTTATTTATCCTCGGGCTTATCCCTGAGTAAAAGCTATCTGCGCGAAATTGAAGAATCCGAGGTGCCAGATCCCGAAGTCGTGTCCGCCGGGACGGGTCTGCCAAATGTAGTTCTTGCCGTCCTTGAGCTTGTCGGTCTTGTCGCAAAGTCCGTCCATCGCCGCAGAATGGCTCCAGAGTGCTATGCCGTCGTCGGTCCCGCAGATGTTGTAGAAATACTTAATATCGTAATCCGGGAAGTTTTCGAGGCGCTTGGCTATTTCATCGGAGCTGTAGGTAGTCGGGCAGGAGGAGAAGCCTCCGAAATAGCTGAACATATCGAGGCATTCGCAGAGAGCTATGTTGGTGGTCTGCATTCCGCCCATCGAAAGCCCCGCGCAGGCTCTGTGGTCGCGGGCAGCCGAAATGTCGTACCCTTCGGAGTAGTCGGCATAAGTCGCGTAGTGCTCGTCGATATAGGGGACGAGGTCGTTTCTGAGCTCCTTGCCGAATACATAGAACGAGCCGGAGTCGGAAGTAGATGAATGATCCTTAGCGGAGCGCCCGTTGGGGGTAACAACGATGAACGGGTCTATGTCTCCGTTGAGAATAAGGTTATCCATCATCTTTTTAACGTCGGAGTTGTCGTTGGTCATACCCCATTCCCAAACGTCGCCGCCGATGCCGTGGAGCAGGAACATAACGTTATACTGCTTCGATTCGTCGTAGTTCGGGGGAAGATAGATATAGGCCTCTTTCTCTATCTCCGACATTCCGCCGTAATAGTCCCTCGTCATATAGGTGAATCTCGTAACGGTGCCGCCGTCTTCGCGCGCCTTGCGGTAATCCGCGGGAATTTCGTCGAAAACGGTTATCTTTTTGGCACAGCCGCCGAAGCTGCAAAGAGTCGCGCCCATAAGCGCCGAGAGCAGCAGGGCTTTCAAAAGTTTTTTCATAAGCTTTCCTCTTTTCATAATGTTTCAGTAAACCGCACGGATAATGTGCAGTATTATTTTACCACACCTCAACCCAAAAGGCAAGCGGTTTTGAAAGAAAATGTATGCGCGGCGCTATATTTACGCGGCTTCTGCGCTTTTAAGATGTAAAGGCGCTTTGAGTGCGACTTTTCACCCATAAACCACGACCAAAAATAAAAGCACCCGAGGGTGCTAAAAGGGGTCCCCGCAAACGCTTGCGTTTGTGGGGAGAAGCCGGAAAAAGAAGCGTTGCTTTCAGCCGTTCGACTTCCCTCGCCAAGAACGACCGCCTCGGTCGTCTCGCGGGAAAGCAATCGCAGCTTTGCTCCGAAGTGAGTGAGAGGCGGCATATATCAGGACATAAAAATGCCGCCGCGAACGATACGTAGTCCGCGACGGCGTGGTGGAGCATACGGGATTCGTAACCCCAGCGTAAGCGTTATTTCTTGCCGTTCGCACCTCGCGGGCATAAACGCCCGCCCGCTCGTGCTCTCGGAGAAATAATCGCGTACGCAACGTAAGCGTTGCTTTCAGCCGCTCGACTTCCCTCGGCGTTTGGGCTTGCCTCGGTCGTCTCGCTGGAAAGCAATCGCGTACGCAATCAAAGCGCTCATACGGTCTGCAGTTTAATCAATATTGTACTTGTCATACTTTCTGCCGCTATGTAACTTTCGAGGCGCTTTGAGCACGACTTTTCACCCATACCCTGCGCAAAAATAAAAGCACCCGAGGGTGCTAAAAGGGGACCCCGAAAATGCGTAAGCATTTTTGGGGAGAAGCCGGCAGCATAAGCGTAAAAAGCTATCTTTTCGGGCTTCGCAATCGTTTCGGACTGATTGCTCGCCCTCAAAGAGTTTTTACGCGTATGCGCGCGGAATGAGCGGTGACACCCGAAATTTAAGTATAAAAAGGGCGTCACAAGCGATATGGAGCTTGCGACGCCGTGGTGGAAACGACGCAGAAGCGCGCGAACCTTTTTTGCGCTTCCGTGGCCGCTTGATTTCAAAGTCGATGTCGCCCCATGTGATTTCCTTTTTGTCGTCGCCGTACCATATCGTCATTATCACACGGTCATCAAAGACGAAAATCTTGTCTACGAAGTAGTCCAGCAGATAATCCCGGACGGTCGGGTCGGTCAAATCGGCGTGGGCGTACTCGTCAAAGAAATGCTGTATGCTGATGTCGTGCTTCGCTATCGCCCGTTTGATTTCCTCCGCGTCGATAGCCTCCGTCAGCGCCTTTTTGCGGCTCTCCAACTCCGTGAGCCGCGCCTGTGTGGTTTCAGAGAAAATGCCGTGCTCTATTGCCCGCACAAGGTTATTCAAGGCTTTCTCGGTTTCTGCCCGCTCCGCTTTCAGCCCCTCAAGGTAGCCCTTGTCCTCATGCTCCCGCCGGTAGTAGGCCGCCACGTCAACGGCAAGCGAGGCAAGCAGCTCCGTGTCCTGCAAGCACTTGGTCAGCATAAAAATGGCGATGGCTTCGATTTTGTCCTTTTTTACATACTTCAAGGGGCATTTGTGCTTTCTTGCCGCGCCGCAGGCGTAATAATAGTGCTTCGCGGCGTTGGTCTTAGACGTGCCGGAGCAGCCCTGCATGGGTGTGCCGCACTCGCCGCAGTACAGCTTGCCCGTCAGCCAAAAGCGAGGGGCATTGTCAGGGTCAAGACCGTTTGCCCGCTGACCGCCCTGCCGCTTGTTCAGTATCAGCCGCTTTTGCGCGGCTTCAAACAGTTCCGGCGTGACGATGACGGGCATACCGTCCGGCTTGAAAATATCGCCGTAGTGGTACTCCCCGATATAGGCGCGGTTGTTCAGGATGTGCGCGATGGAATTGACTGTGAACGGCTTGTCCCGTGCTGTTTTCAGCCCTATGCTGTTAAGTTCTCTTACAATATCCACTGTCGGTCTGCCGGCGGCATAGTCCTCGAAAATTTTTTGCACAAAGGGGGCTGTTTCCGGGTCGATGACATACCGCTTTCTGTCCTTGCCAAATTCCGGCGCGGGCTCTGCCTTATAGCCGAGGGTCTTATGGCCGTTGTAAAGGCAATTCTGCGCATTGTAGAGGTGCCCGCGCTTGATATTCGTCCGCAACTGTCGTGAGTAATATTCGGCCATGGATTCAAGCACCCCCTCCATCAAGGCGGTTTCCGGCGCGTCCCCGGAAATCGGCTCCGCGATATAGTAGATGGTACACCCGGCATCACGGATTATCTTCTTGGCGATAGCAAGGTCATAGCGGTCACGCCCCAGCCGGTCGGTTTTCCAGATGATGAGCGCGGCGGGGCGTATCTTGCCTACCTCGGACAGCATAAGTTGAAAGCCGGGGCGCTGGTCGGTGGTGCCGCTGAGGGCGGCATCTTCGTACTCTTTGACGATTTGCAGACCGTGGCCGTCGGCGTAGTTTTTGGCGGCTTCGCGCTGCTGTTCGATGGACGCTTCAGACTGTGCATGGGACGAATAGCGGTAATAGGCTATCGCAAAATCGTTGTTGTTCTGTACAAATTTTTTTGCCATCTTTGCGCTCCTTTCTTCAAAATATGCGGGTCGGGAAGTGTTCCCAAAGAGGGGCCTTGCCCCTCTTGATTACAATAAAGCGCAGGAGCGCGGGGCTGTCAAGGCCGCCGCAGGCGAGGCAGAGCCGATGCCTTGACTGCTTCGCGCCCCTGTGCTACTGCGCGATTAGCGGAAACTGTACTACTAATACACGAGTATTTCTTTTTCGTGTTTCATCGACTCTTCAACCAGCCGTCCATATGCACCCATTGTAAAGGCAATGCCGCTGCTGCGAATTGACAACAGCTTCATTTCCGGCTCAATTTTTAAGAATGTCATCATATCATCTGTAAGCACAATTTTACCGTCATCAGAGATAGTTGTCCACGCATAAAAACGCCCCTTGTATCGGATAAAGCTGCCCGGTTTGGCAGTGTATTCCCGCAATGCTGGTGTATCTGAGAGTATATGTCCGAGCTTAGACGGGGCAAGCAAACCTTTCCTTGTAACACAAAACCCGCCTGTACTTTTACTACCTGTGAACAGATAGACCTTGCCCTCCGCTGTAATATCATATTCTCGGATTGCCTGCTCCGGGAATTGCAACACACCGTCATTCCGTACTATTGATTTCCCAAATATGAATTTACCACCCTTATTCATCTGAGGCATTGTCTTATCATCTCCGAAAATTTCGTCTTGTCGAATATTATTTAATTATAGCACACTGTAGAGCGAAATTCAAGGCGCCCGCGTAGGCGAAGCTTCCGTATTTTTATGCTCCGAGGCTTGTCCGAGAGCAGTAACTTATCGGTCAAGGGCGGGTCCCGACAGGGGGCGCAGTAAGGGCCTCAAGGCTGCCGAGCAGCCGCAGAGGTGTCCCGCCGCAAGGCGGAACAGCGACCCCGGCTATGCCGGGCACATACGCAGTATGTGTCGCCGCCCCTTATGCCCTTTTTCCTTGCGGGGTGTTTTTCTGTTTTCGTGTCCGTCGGGCGGCTTTTTCGCGGCTATACTGGGCTTCCGATTTTCCCCACATTGGGCTGAAACAGCCTCAAAATGTGGGGAAAAGGAAGCCGTTTTGCCCGAAATAGCCGCAGTCATTTTTCCCCACTTTTTTGCCTTCAATGTGTCGCTGGGGAAAAATCGGGGAAACTCGTGGGACGCATTTTTCCCCACTGTGGGGAAAAATGTTTTACCGTCTGCGGTGAGTTTTTCCGCGCCTGTATCTGTCCGGCAGGGGCCCTCTTAGGGGGATAGCCGGACGCAAAAAAAATAGGCCCAGAACGGCGAACCGTTCCGGGCTTCTTTTTCAGCGGCCATAAACCGCTGTGCGGTAGACAAGCGCGAACACGTTTTTGACAACTACCATGTCAAAAAGGTTCGCCACTTGTGACTTTGGTGGAGCATACGGGATTCGAACCCGTGACCTCCACACTGCCAGTGTGGCGCGCTTCCAACTGCGCTAATACCCCGCAAATGTTCGGCTTTTGCCGACATCTGCTATAATAGCACATCTTCAAAAAATATGCAAGTGTTTTTTGAAAAAATTTTTAAATTTTTTCTTTGGGGTCATTTCTCCGCTTCTCCGCCTCTTTTGCGGAGCATAATCGCGCAGACTGCCGCCGCGAGCGCGGTAAAGGCGAGCGCTCCGCCTTCGTTACCCGTCTTCGGGTTCTTCTCGGGATTCAACGCCCCGGGGTTGGGAACGCTTTGGTATGACTGCTCCTCGAACTCGGGTACCGTAACTCCGTAGGGCAGGAAGAACCTGAAATCGCCGTCGCAGCGGGCGACAAGGCAGTCGACCCCGTTATAAACCGCCTCGGCGAAATCTACAGGGACCAAAGAATAGTTCTGAGTGCCGGATACGGTAGGCTCGCCCTCGACGTAGCTGAGCGTCCCCAAGCTCGCAAAATCGACGTCCTGCGGGAGCTCGAGCGCGGAATCCGCGAGCTTATAAAGCACCCCGTTATAGAATATCATCGCGGGATAGTCGCCCTGAGGAGAGCCCGAGAATTCTTCGTAAAAGGCGTCTGTCTCCGCTTTGAGGTCGGCTTCGGAATAGTCGCTCTTCTTTGAAGTGACGGTGAGCCCGAAAACCCCTTCGAACTGCTCGGGATAGGTCTCGGCGATAAGCCCCGACCACGAAATGCTGACCACCGTCCCGACGGGGAGCTCGCCCGTCTTTAAGAAGCTTTTATACGTCTCGGTGAGTTCGGCGTCGCCCTCGCCGCATACCACCGCGAATTTATCGACGTCTACCCTGAGCCTTACAAAGTTTTGATATGCGCCGTTCTGCAAAAGATAGAGCGTCGAGCCGCTCTTGGTGGACCTGCCGTCAACAAGGGTCGAGGTGTCGCAGCCGGCAACGGTGAAATCCGCCTCATAGGCGCATCTTACCCCCTCGGGAGGTATCTCTGCGGGTCCGTCATAGCCGTAGTAGCCGCCCAGAGCCTGCTCCATCTCGTCGAGCGTGTATTCCGTCGTCTCTCCGGTAAACTCAATGCCGTATATCTTGCCGCCGAACTGCGGCGGGTAGCTTTCCATTATCTCCCCGTTCCAGCTGAGCCGAACCACCGTTCCCACGGGGACGGGCTTTTTGTTTTTGAAGCTTTCGAGCGCGGCGTTGCCTATCTCGGAGCCGTCGGAGCCGACCGTAACTTCCTCGTCGCCGATTTTATAATTTGCGCCCATTGTGGTGTAATACCAAGCATACGACTCGCCGTAGGTCTGATAGGCGAACTTACGGTACGAGACTATCATACCGTAGCTGTCATAGTCTTCGCTGTAGCTGCTGCTGAGCACGGTAAATTCCGCAGTCACTCCGGCAGTGAGCTCTTCGGCACCGTCGTCAAAATCGGGGCAGCCCTCTGAATCGGCAAAAGCCGTTATACCGAGCGCCGCGAGCATTAAAGCCGCAAGAATAATTGCTAAAACCTTTTTCATTTATAAATCCTCCTTCACTTCTTATGTAATATCCTTGAAAAGGTCTTACATAAACAGTACGCTCCGAAATGGCAAAAAGTTGCATCGTAAAGAAAATTTAACAAAAAGTTCATAATTTCGTCTTTTTTGCGGAATTTAAAAAAACACTTGTAATATTCTTTGAAATGTATTATAATGTATGCGTATGAACCGGCATATTTCAATTTTCTGAAAGGAGTCAATACAAATGAACTATTCACGCGAAGTCGAACAGATGTGTTTGGTCGCCAAAGGACCCAAGCACGGACCTGCTCCCCTGCCCGAAGAGGGCAAATGGGTGGAGGCAAAGCAGATAGGCGATATCTCGGGCTTTACCCACGGTATCGGCTGGTGCGCTCCTCAGCAGGGCGCCTGCAAGCTCTCTCTCAACGTTAAAGAGGGCGTTATCGAGGAGGCGCTCGTTGAGACGATAGGCTGCTCGGGTATGACCCATTCCGCGGCTATGGCTGCCGAAATTCTCCCCGGCAAGACCATTTTGGAGGCTCTCAACACCGACCTCGT
This sequence comes from uncultured Clostridia bacterium, assembly GCA_947627875.1. Taxonomy (GTDB): domain Bacteria; phylum Bacillota; class Clostridia; order Oscillospirales; family Ruminococcaceae; genus Faeciplasma. The sequence goes on along the minus strand of CANQXS010000008.1, from coordinate 94,544 downwards.
CTGCGACGCCATCAACACCGCTATGCGCGAGCTCTTCCTCCAGATAGTCTACGGCAGAACTCAGTCGGCATTCTCGGAGGACGGTCTTTCAATCGGCGCCGGTCTTGAAGACCTCGGCAAGGGGACCCGCTCTCAGGTCGGCACTATGTACGGCACAAAGGCGAAGGGCGTAAGATACCTCGAAATGGCGGAAGGCTATGTTACGAGAATGGCTCTCGACGAAGACGACCAGGTCATCGGCTACGAGTTCGTATCCCTCGGCAAGATGACCGACTTCATCAAGAAGGGCGACGACCCCAACACCGCATACGAGAAGGCAAAAGGCACCTACGGCAGATTTGCCGAAGCCGCCAAGTATATCGACCCCCGCAAGCAGTAATTAAAGGAGGAGGAATTTATCATGGCTTTATTTGAAAACTATGAGAGAAGAATTGACAAGATCAATTCCGTTTTAGCTCAATACGGTATCTCCTCTGTTGAGGAATGCAAAGAAATCACCCTTGCAAAGGGAATAGACTGCGATAAGATAGTCCGCGAGACCCAGCCCATCTGCTTTGAAAACGCGGTATGGGCATATACCGTCGGCTGCGCTATAGCGATAAAGAAGGGCTGCAAGAAGGCTGCCGACGCCGCAGTCGCAATAGGCGAAGGTCTTCAGAGCTTCTGCATACCCGGCTCCGTCGCCGAAAACAGAAAGGTCGGTCTCGGACACGGCAACCTCGCCTCTATGCTCCTCTCGGAATCTACCGAGTGCTTCTGCTTCTTAGCCGGACACGAGAGCTTCGCCGCCGCCGAGGGCGCAATTAAGATTGCTCTTAACGCCAACAAGGTAAGGACAAAGCCTCTGCGCGTTATCCTCAACGGTCTCGGCAAGGACGCCGCTTTCATCATCTCGAGGATAAACGGCTTCACCTATGTCGAAACCAAGTTCGACCCCTTCACCGAGCAGGTAGAGGTCGTTTACGAAAAGGCATACTCGAACGGTCCGAGAGCCGACGTAAAGTGCTACGGCGCCGACAACGTTCCCGAGGGCGTTGCCATTATGAAGTTAGAGAACGTAGGCGTTTCGATCACCGGCAACTCCACCAACCCGACGAGATTCCAGCACCCCGTCGCCGGCACCTACAAGAAATGGTGCGTTGAAAACGGCGTGAAATACTTCTCGGTCGCCTCGGGCGGCGGCACGGGCAGGACCCTCCACCCCGACAATATGGCTGCCGGTCCCTCCAGCTACGGAATGACCGACACGATGGGAAGAATGCATTCCGACGCTCAGTTCGCGGGCTCTTCCTCCGTTCCGGCTCACGTTGAGATGATGGGTCTTATCGGAATGGGCAACAACCCGATGGTAGGTGCAAGCGTTGCGTGCGCCGTTGCGGTCGAAGAAGCGATGAAGTAATTTAAGCGAAGATAAAGCTCCCGAGAGGGGGCTTTTTCTTTTGAAAGCCGAAGATTTTGCTTCCACACCCCCTAATCCCCCTCTCCCTCAAAGAGGAAGAGGGGGACTTCACCCTGTCACCCGGTCGTTCACCCTTCGGCGAACGACCGACCCCTCCCCTCGAGGGGAGGGGTATAAAGCTCCTCGAAAGTGATTTCGAGGGCGGGAATTTGGTGCGGCTCTCTCTGGCGCGAATGCGCTTAGCTTGTGTGATTCAAGGCGCAGGGCACTTATGCAGCGTGCAGGCAGTACGGTTTTTGCGTAAACTTACCCGCCTCATTACCCCTTGCAAATTTCTTTCATATATGCTAATATATATTCAGCTATGTATGGCGCCGCAAATTACTTTCAGGAGGAATCAAAATGGAAAGACGGGACAAAATCAATTACTATCTCGACATCGCGGACACCGTTTCCGCCCGCTCGACCTGCCTGCGCCGCAGATACGGCGCGGTGATCGTAAATCACGACCAGATAATCTCGACGGGCTACGTCGGCGCGCCGCGCGGAAGGCGGAATTGCTGCGACCTCGGGACCTGCGTCCGCGAACAGCTGAATATCCCGCGCGGTGAGCGCTACGAGCTCTGCCGCTCGGTCCACGCCGAGATGAACGCCGTTATAAGCGCCTCCCGCGAGGAGATGATAGGCGCTACCCTCTATCTCGTCGGCAGAGAGGTTTCTACAGGAGAATATATCAAAAATTCCGTCTGCTGCTCGCTCTGCAAGAGAGTGGTCATAAACAGCGGAATAGAGCGCGTTATTATCCGCGACACCGACGAGGATTACCGCGTTATCGAGGTAATGGAATGGATAATGAACGACGAATCCGTCGACGGCACGAGAGGATACTGATGACCCGTCGCTTCACTGCGCATTCCCCCGAAGAGACTGTCGAGCTCGGCAGAAAAATCGGCTCGCGGCTTAAAGAAGGCGACGTTATCGCATTCAGGGGAGGTCTCGGCGCGGGCAAGACCACTATGACCCGGGGCATCGCCCTCGGAATGGGCTTGAAGGACGAGGTCAGCTCGCCCACGTTTGCCCTCGTCAACGAATACCGCGGCGCGCTCAGGCTCTGCCATTTCGATATGTACCGCATCACAGGAGCCTCGGACCTCGAATCTACCGGATTTTTCGACTATCTTTCCGACGGCTGCGTTATAGCGATAGAGTGGAGCGAAAACATCGCCGACGAGCTGCCCGACGGCTGCATTGTCATTGAATTTACGGTTATCGACGGCGACAGGCGCGAAATAACCCTGATCGGAGATGAAAGATTTGACTTTTGAGGAACCCTGCGTTCTGGGAATAGACACCTCGGGTAAAACCGCCTCCTGCGCGGTTATGCGGGGCGGAGTGCTTCTGGGGGAGACGACTTTTCTGACTAAGCTCACCCATTCCCAGGTGATCCTTCCGGTTTTAAAGCGGACTCTTTCCGACTGCGGGCTCGCGCTCTCAGACGTCGACCTCTTCGCGGTTGCGGCGGGTCCGGGCTCGTATACGGGTTTAAGAATAGGTATCGCGGCTGTAAAGGGGCTTTGCGCCCTCAGAACGCCCTGCTTGGGGGTCTCAACTCTCGAAGCCCTCGCCTATAACGTCTGCGCGGCGGAGGGGAGGATAATCCCCGCGCTCTCGGCAAGACCGAACGTCGCGTATTTCGGAGCTTACGACAGCGACGGAGCCGTTTTAAAAGCCGTCTGCCCCGACAGGGTAGGGCAGGAGAGCGAAATAGCCGAGCTTATAAGCGGCTTTTCGGGGAGCGTTATCCTGACAGGCGACTGCGCCCAAAGGCTTAAGAGCGAGCTCTTTGCCGACGACGCCCGCGTAAGGGTATCCCCCGCGAACGCAAGGCTGCAGAGCGCGGCGGGAGTTTGTATGGCTGCTCTTAATCACCTTGACGAGGCGGGCTCGGCGGAAGCCCTCGGCGCAAGGTATTTGCAGAACACTATGGCGGAAAAGCTCCGCGACAGGGAGCGAAGGATATGAAGCGAAAAAGGCTCGACCGCGATATAGGCTGGGGATTTCAGGGCTTTCCCTATTACCAGTTCAGGCTTGAAAGCGGGGAATTCCGCGGGCTCTGCTGCCTTATAGACCAGAAATCGGGCAAAACTCAGCGCTGGAGCTTTGAAAAAGCCGGCGAAGCGCCCGTTGCGGGCGGGGGAATGAAGTGGCTCCAGCTTCTGCCCGACGGCAAAAACAGGCTCATAACCGCGATGTTCCTTCCGAACGGGAGACTTTCGGTATGCTACGTCGACGTCATCGAGCGGGTAGAATTCGACCCCGACGGCGTTGCCGCCTATGTCGATAAATACCTCGACGTCGTGTTTACGCCCCAAGGCGACTGCGGGCTTTTCGACCGCGACGAGCTCGACGAAGCGCTCGATTCGCAAGACGTCACAAAGGCTCAGTATGACGGAGCTATATCCGAAGCCGAAAGCATTCTTTCGGAGCTCTGCGGAGACATTCCGAAGACCGTAAAGCGCCTTGAAAGCGTATTCCGCGCGGCTCTTGAGAGGATATCCCTCGGTGAGGAGCCGCTGAAAACAAAATATCAATGAGAACTTATTGAAAGGGGACTTTTAAAATGATAGGAATAGGAAACGACCACGCCGCCGTTGAATTAAAGCTCGCCATCTGCGAGCATCTCAGGGAGCGCGGCATAGAATTTACCGACTACGGAATAGGCGCCGGCGAGAAGATCGATTACCCCGACGCCGCCGAGATGGTCTGCCGCGACGTAGTCTCGGGGAAGCTTGAAAAGGCGATACTCCTCTGCGGCACCGGCATAGGCATCTCGATCGCCGCCAACAAGATAAAGGGGATACGCGCCTGCGCCTGCTCCGACGCTTTCTCGGCGAAATATACCCGGCTCCATAACGACGCCAACGCGCTCTGCCTCGGCGGAAGGGTAGTGGGTCCGGGGCTTGCCTGCGAGCTTGTGGACGTGTTTTTAGACACCGAGTTTGAGGGCGGAAGGCATCAGCGCCGCGTCGACAAGATAACCGCACTCGAGAATAAATAAAAAATCGGGGAGGGCAAACCTCCCCGATTTTTATGCGCGGTTCACTGCGCTTGTTCGTTCCCTTTTCTTCCGAGACCGTCCATAACCCCCAAAACGCCCTTCATAAGCTGAATAGGAGCCTCGCCGCTCTTGAGCTTTACGCTTATGAAGCCGTTGGCGGTGCCGTCGACCTTAATTCTGCCCTTGTAGGCTTGGCTCACGGCCATTATCGCGGGAATGTTCGCCTCGCGGATATAGAAATAGATGAAGTCGCCCTTCTGGGAGATCTCCTTTATTCCGTTGTTTGAAGCCATATTCCTGAGCAGAGCGACGTTGATAAGACCCGTCACCGATTTCGGCGGCTCGCCGAAGCGGTCTATGAGCTCGTCGATAACGTCCTCCGAATCCTCGACCGAAACTATGCGGGCAATTTTGCGGTATGCGTCGATCCTCAGCGAGAGGTCCTCGATATAGTCCTCGGGAATGAAAGCGTCGATGCTTATGTCTACAAGGCAGTCCTCGGGAGCCTTCGGCGGCGGCTCACCCTTCTGCTCGGCGATGGCTTCGGTTAAAAGCCTGAGATACATATCGTAGCCGACTGCCTCCATATGCCCGTGCTGCTTCGCCGAGAGTATAGAGCCTACGCCCCTTATTTCGAGGTCGCGCATCGCTACCTTAAAGCCCGAGCCGAACTGCGTAAGCTCTCTTATCGCTTCAAGGCGCTTTGCGGCTATTTCGGTTATTACCTTTCCTCTGCGGAAGGTGAAATATGCGTAAGCCCTGCGGTTTGAGCGCCCTACCCGCCCGCGGAGCTGATAGAGCTGTGAGAGCCCGAAGCGGTCGGCGTCTTCTATGATAAGGGTGTTGACGTTCGGAACGTCTACGCCGGTCTCGATTATCGTGGTGCATACGAGAATGTCTATCTCGTTTTCGAGGAGCTGCCGCCAGATATCAGAGAGCTTTTCCTCCTCCATCTGACCGTGGGCTATGCCTATCCTCGCGTCGGGGAGCTGCTGCGAAAGCCTGTAGGCGCACATCTCGAGCGTTTCTATCCTGTTGTGGATATAATATACCTGCCCGCCGCGCCTAAGCTCCTTTTGTATCGCCTGGATAATTATTCCCTGCTGATGCTCCAAAACGTAGGTCTGAACTGGGTATCTGTCCTGAGGCGGCTCCTCGATTACCGACATATCCCTTATCCCGCTCATCGCCATATTCAGGGTTCGTGGGATAGGAGTCGCCGAGAGCGTCAGTATATCGACCGAGGGGTACTGCTCCTTGAGCTTTTCCTTATGGGCAACTCCGAAGCGCTGCTCCTCGTCGATTATGAGCAGACCGAGGTTTTTGAACTTAACGTCGTTCTGAACGAGCCTGTGGGTCCCGATAACGAGGTCGACCTCGCCCCGCGCGAGCTTTTCTACTATCTCTTTCTGCTGCTTCTGGGTCCTGAAACGCGAGAGAAGCTCGATATTTACCGGAAAATGCGAAAACCTTCTTGTCGCGGTCTGATAATGCTGCCAGGCGAGGACCGTCGTCGGGACCATTATCGCGCACTGCTTCGAGTCGAGCACGCATTTCATCGCCGCTCTCAGCGCGACCTCGGTCTTCCCGAAGCCCACGTCGCCGCAGAGGAGTCTATCCATCGGCACGGGGCGCATCATATCCGCCTTTATCTCGTCTATCGAGCGGAGCTGGTCGGCGGTCTCCTCATATTCAAACCGCTCCTCAAATTCCGCCTGCCAATCGTTGTCGGGCGAGAACTGATACCCCTTGGCAAGCTGCCGCTTGGCGTAAAGCGCAATAAGCTCGTCTGCCATATCGCGGCAGGCTTTTTTTATCCGCGCCCGGGTGCGCGTCCATTCCTGAGTCCCGAGGCGGTTGAGCTTAACGGCTTCGTCGTCGCCCGGGGCGATGTATTTCGAAACGGTGTCGAGCTGGGTGACGGGGACGTATAAAACGTCGGACCCCGCGTATTTTATCGTGATATAGTCCTTCGTAACGCCGTTCGTCTCGATGCTCGATATCCCGCTGAACCGACCTATTCCGTGGAGAGTGTGGACTACGAGGTCGCCGGGAGTTATATCCGCTATCGAGCTTATCCTCTTGGAATTTTGGGGCTTCTGCTTAGAGCGCCTGCGCGCGGTGTTGGCTTTTGTACGCGTTATAACGGCGAATTTCGCAGCCGGATATTCAAATCCGCCCGAGAGCCCGCCTGTCCCGACGTATACCGTTCCCGCGGAGAGCTCGGAATCCTCCGAGAGCTTCTGACACCTGAAGCCCTCGTTTATAACGTCCTGGATAAGTACGTCGCGCGCCTTTTCGCTTCCCGAGAGGAGAACGGTGCAGCACCCCCGCCCGACGTAGGAATGAAGCTCCTCAAAGAGGGGAGCCGTTTCGCCGCTCCAACCCGACGACTGATACGCTTCGGCGGCGGTAAGGCTTTTCAGCTTTACATCGCTCCCGCGCATAAACATATCGAGGTAAACGAGCCGCATTTTTTCCGCCCTGCTCATTATCTGCGGAAATTCCGAGTAAAAGCCGGTCGTTTCCTTAAAGAGGATCCCGTCCTCGTAGAGTATTTTTATGTCCTCCTGGAGCTGCCCCGAAAACGCCTTCGCGCGCTCCAAGCAGCCGGTATACTCCGAAATTATGCATATTCCGTCGTTAAAATAATCAAAGACCGTTGCGGGCGCGCCGTAGATCTGGGAGTAGTATTTATCGAGGCTCGCCGGCGGAATGCCGCTCTTTAATGAGTCGAGGTCGGCATAGAGGTTCTTTTTTATCGCGTCGGCGTGCTTTCCCGACGCCGATTTTATCATCTGCTCTATCTTCGATATGAGCTCTTCGTTCGGTATCAGAAGCTCCTTCGCGGGGGTAACGGATATCTCCCTGACGGTGTCTATCCTTCGCTGAGAGTCGGTGTCGAATAGCGAGATGGTGTCGATCTCGTCGCCCCAGAGCTCGATTCGGTAGGGGAGTTCTGCGCCGACGGGGTAGATGTCGATTATCGAGCCTCTTACCGAAAACTGACCCCGCCCCTCGGTCTGAGGAGAGCGCGAATAGCCCATTTCGGTGAGCAGCGCGCTGAGCTCAACTGTGTCTATGGTCTCGCCCGAGGTGAAGCTGAGCGTAAAGTCACTGAGCTTGTCAGGCGGCATTGCCGACTGCATCGCCGCTTCGACGGAACACGCCAAAACCCGCGCTTTTCCGGACAAAACGCGGTGCAGCGCTCCTATTCTGCGGTGCTCATATTCCGGCGAGGCGGTCTCGATGTTTGCAAAGGAAAAGTCCTTTACAGGGTAGAGCGAGGCGATATCCGAGCCCGCTAACTCGTTGATGTCGGCAACCGTCTTTACCGCCGAAGCCTCGTCGGGGCAGATGAACAAAACGCTGCTCTCCTGCGCAAGATACAGCGCCGCGTGCGCCTTATGGACCGCCGAAAGCCCCGTTACCGAGGCGGGGGTGGCGCCACTTTTTACGGCGCTTTTCAGCTCGCGGAAGTATTCCAGCCTTTCGGCTGCCTGCAAATAAATGTTCATTCGCTTCTCCGTCAGTTGTAGAGATTCATGGCCTTGTCGGTCTCGCCCGCGACGATAAGCTTTACCGCCTCCGCCGCCTTCCCGAACGCTTCAAAGACCACGGGCTTCTCGCTGTCGGTAAACTCCGAGGTAACCCAAGCCGCGAGGTCGTAATCGGGGCGGGGCTTCGCGCCGACACCTATCTTTATTCTTGTGAAATCGTCGGAGCCGGTGAGGTAAATAATGCTTCTGAGCCCCTTCTGCCCGCCGTCAGAGCCCTTGCGGCGAATCCTGAGCTTTCCGACGTCGAGCGAAATGTCGTCGCAGATAACGAGCACCCGCTCGATGGGCAGCTTGTAGAAATTCATCGCCTCAACGACAGCTTCGCCGCTGAGGTTCATCATCGTCATCGGCTTCATCAGCAGGCATTTTTTGCCGGATATCTCTGCGGGAGCGGTCAGCGACTTGAATTTCGACCGCGTAACCTCGACTCCGAGCTTCGCCGCGAGGTTGTCAATCGTGAGCCAGCCGCTGTTGTGGCGGGTGCGAAGATATTTCGCCCCGGGGTTCCCGAGACCTACTATCAGCCATTCGACGGGACCCGCAGGCTCCTGCTTTCTGAATTTAGAAAATAATCCCATATTTACTCCTTTTTCAACGGGCATCGCCCCCTTATCCGCAAGGACAGGGGGTATACGCGCTATTGAATGTATTTTACCTGAATTTTTTGCCCTTTTCGAGGTGGCGGCTCAGCTTCTTTTCGGCGTAGCCGGCTATGTTTTCCTGACGGCTTCTGCCTATTCCGAGGGCGCCGTCGGGGACCTCCTTCGTTATCGTCGAGCCTGCGGCGGTATATGCCGCGTTCCCGACCTTTACCGGCGCGACAAGGTTTGTGTTGCAGCCGATGAAGGCGTCGTCGCCGATAACGGTGCGGTATTTGTTGGTGCCGTCGTAGTTTGCGGTGAGCGAGCCGCAGCCGAAGTTCACGTTTTTGCCTACGTCCGAGTCGCCGACATAGTTGAAGTGAGATACCGAGGTGCCTTCGCCGATGGTCGAGTTCTTTATCTCGACGAAGTCGCCGACATGGGCGAAGTCCTTTATGACCGTCCCGGGGCGGAGCTGAACGAAGGGACCGATATTGCAGTCGGAGCCCACGGCTGCGCCGTTTGCGACAACGGAGTTGAGCCTTGAGCGCTCGCCGACAGTTGTATCGTTGAGCTGGCAGTTAGGACCTATCACCGAGCCCGCGCCGATACTGCATTTTCCCGAGATGACCGTGTTGGGCAGTAGCTTTGCGCCGGGGGCTATCTCTGCGTCGGGCGAGACGATTATCCCCTCGGAGCAGACTATCTCAACGCCGCCGTCTAAGAGCTTTTCGAGGACCCTTTTTCTCGCGATGTCGTTGAGCATAAGCATACCCCTGCGGTCGTTCGCCGAGAGAACGATGTCCTGATTCTCGGCGGCAAAGGCTCCGGCTCTCTTTCCCTCGGAGAGCAGAATTTCGACGGTGTCGGTAATATAGTATTCGCCCTGCGCGTTGTTTTTAGAAAGCTTCGGGAGCGTTTCGAGGAGCGCCTTTGTATCGAACCAGAAGCAGCCCGAATTTATCTCGCGGATCTTTGCCTCGTCGGGGGAGCAGTCTTTTTGCTCGCGTATCCCCGAGATGCCGCCCGGGGTGCGGATTATCCTTCCGTAGCCGAAGGGGTCGTCTACCTCGGCGGTGATAACGGTTACCGCGTTCCCCGAAGAAACGTGGTATCCGAGCGAGCGCTCAACCGTTTCGCTGTCGACGAAGGGCGCGTCGCCGTTGAATATAAGGGTGTTGCCGTCGGCGTTCTTCTCCAAAAACTCCGCCGCCATCATTACCGCGTGACCCGTCCCGAGGCGCTCGGACTGAAAAGCGGTCTCGTATTTTCCCGCGAGGTATTCCTCGATATACTGCGAGGCGAACCCCGTTACTACGCATATATTTTCGATCCCCGCGCCTTCGAGGGCAGAGATTATCCAGCCGAGAATAGGCTTTCCGAGTATTTCGGTGAGCGCCTTCGGCTTATCCGACTTCATTCTCTTTCCCTGACCTCCGGCGAGTATGACCGCGTTGTTCACATAACCAGCTCCCTGTGTATAAAATCTTCCGCATTTGCGTTACCGACTATTATAACATAAAGCCGAAGGCTTATGTTATAATTAGCCATCTTTTGCGGTTCTCGGCGAAGCCGAGGAGCAAAAGGGCGACTAAAATAAAATATAATAATCGCTTGCGACTATTATAACATAAAGCCGAAGGCTTATGTTATAATTAGCCATCTTTTGCGGTTCTCGGCGAAGCCGAGGAGCAAAAGGGCGACTAAAATAAAATATAATAATCGCTTGCGATTATTATACTATATTTTTACGCCGGTTTCAAGCATATATTTGCCAAGACTTTTGCGTTAAATTGCACAATTTTGTCCGATATTATTTGTGATAATTTTTATGGAAAGGGTATGGAAAAAATAAAAAAATTCTGGTATAATGTTATCAACTCCGATTGCGCCCGCGCTAAGATCATTCGGCAAGGTCGGATAAATAACTTGGAGGTAAAAAATCTATGAGCAAAAAGTATTGTTACCTTTTCACCGAAGGCAACGCGCAGATGCGTGAGCTTTTGGGCGGAAAGGGAGCCAACCTCGCAGAAATGACCAATATCGGTCTGCCTGTCCCTCAGGGCTTCACCATTTCCACCGAAGCCTGCACCCAGTATTATGAGGACGGACGCCAGATCAACCCCGAAATTATGGCTGAGATAATGGAATACATCGAAAAGATGGAAAGCATTACCGGCAAGAAGTTCGGCGACAAGGAAAACCCGCTTTTAGTTTCCGTCCGCTCCGGCGCAAGAGCTTCTATGCCCGGTATGATGGACACTATCCTCAACCTCGGTCTCAACGAAGAGGTCGTAAACGTTATCGCAAAGAAGTCCAACAACCCCCGCTGGGCTTGGGACTGCTACCGCAGATTCATTCAGATGTTCTCCGACGTCGTTATGGAAGTCGGCAAGAAGTATTTCGAGAAGCTCATCGACCAGATGAAGGAGCAGAAGGGCGTTACCCAGGACGTCGAGCTCAACGCCGACGACCTCAAGACCCTTGCGAATCAGTTCAAGGCGGAATATAAGGCTCAGCTCGGCAAAGACTTCCCCGACGACCCGAAGGAGCAGCTCTTTGAGGCTATCAAGGCCGTCTTCCGCTCTTGGGACAACCCCCGCGCCAACGTATACCGTATGGATCACGACATTCCCTACAGCTGGGGTACTGCCGTAAACGTACAGATGATGGCGTTCGGCAATATGGGCGACAACTGCGGCACAGGCGTTGCCTTTACCCGCAACCCCGCCACCGGCGAAAAGGGTCTTATGGGCGAATTCCTCACCAACGCCCAGGGCGAAGACGTCGTTGCCGGCGTCCGCACTCCTATGCCCATCGCAAAGATGGCAGAGGTATTCCCCGAGGTCTACAAGCAGTTCCAGAACGTCTGCGAGATCCTCGAGAACCATTATCACGATATGCAGGATATGGAGTTCACCGTTGAGAACGAGAAGCTCTATATGCTCCAGACCCGTAACGGCAAGCGCACCGCCGCCGCCGCCATCAAGATCGCATGCGACCTCATCGACGAGGGCATGATCACCGAGAAGGAAGCCCTTATGCAGATCGACGCCAAGTCGCTCGATATGCTCCTTCACCCGACCTTTGACGCCGCCGCCCTTAAGAAGGCAGTTCCCATCGGCAAGGGCATAGCCGCTTCGCCCGGAGCCGCCGCCGGCACCATTGTCTTCACCGCAGAAGACGCCGTAAAGCACGGCAAGAACAAGGAAAAGGTCGTTCTCGTCCGCCTCGAGACCTCCCCCGAGGACATCGAGGGTATGAAATACTCCCAGGGTATCCTCACCGTCCGCGGCGGTCAGACCTCGCACGCCGCCGTTGTTGCCCGCGGAATGGGAACCTGCTGCGTTTCCGGCTGCGGCGACATTAAGATGGACGAAGAGAACAAGTGCTTCACCCTTGCCGGCAAGGTTTATCACGAGGGCGACGCTATATCTCTCGACGGCTCCACCGGCAACATATACGGCGAGATTATCCCGACGGTTCCCGCCGACCCGAACAGCGGCTACTTCGGCAGAATTATGGAGCTTGCCGACAAGTATAAGACCCTCGGCGTAAGGACCAATGCCGATACTCCCGCCGACGCCAAGCAGGCCGCCGCCTTCGGCGCTCAGGGAATCGGTCTCTGCCGCACCGAGCACATGTTCTTCGACCCCGCAAGAATAGGCGCTTTCCGCGAGATGATCTGCTCCGAGACCGCAGAGGAGCGCGAAGCCGCTCTTGCGAAGATCGAGCCTATGCAGCAGGCAGACTTTGAAGGCTTGTTCGAAGCCCTCGGCGGACAACCCGTAACAATCCGCTTCCTCGACCCGCCGCTCCACGAATTCGTCCCCACCGACGAAGCCGATATCGAGGCTCTCGCCAAGGCTCAGGGCAAGACCGTCGCCTATATCAAGCAGGTCATCAACGACCTCCACGAATTCAACCCGATGATGGGTCACCGCGGCTGCCGTCTTACCGTAACCTATCCCGAGATAGCCGTTATGCAGACCAAGGCGGTTATAAAGGCGGCTATCGCCGTCAAGTCGCGCCACGCCGACTGGAACATCGTTCCCGAGATTATGATCCCGCTCGTAGGCGAGGTCAAGGAGCTTAAGTTCGTCAAGGACGTCGTAGTAAAGACCGCCGACGCAGTCATCAAGGAAGCCGGAATCGACCTCCACTATGAAGTCGGCACTATGATCGAGATCCCGAGAGCGGCTCTCACCGCCGACGACATCGCCACCGAGGCCGAGTTCTTCTGCTTCGGCACCAACGACCTCACTCAGATGACCTTCGGCTTCTCGAGAGACGACGCAGGCAAGTTCCTGCCCGCCTACTACTCCAACAAGATCTATGAGTCCGACCCGTTCGCAAGGCTCGACACCACCGGCGTAGGCAAGCTGATGAGTATGGCGGTCACCCTCGGCAAGAAGGTAAGACCCGAGCTCCACTGCGGTATCTGCGGTGAGCACGGCGGCGACCCGTCCTCCATCGAGTTCTGCCACCAGATCGGTCTCGACTACGTTTCCTGCTCGCCGTTCCGCGTCCCGATCGCAAGGCTCGCCGCGGCTCAGGCTGCCATCAAGTTCGGCAAGTGATCAAGGCATAAAAACGCGAAGAAAAGCTCCCTCAATGAGGGAGCTTTTTTATGTACTCTGTTCACCGCAATTCCTTTATAAAGATCATTTCGAGCGGCTCCTTCGGGAGCAGGAGCGCTCCGCATTCGCAATAGCCGAGCTTTCGGTAAAAGAACTGCGCCCGCTCGTCCGATTGGGTCGAGGTCATAACCCGACCGTAACCCGCCCTTGACATCTCGGCTTCCCAGAACGCGGCGAGCTCCGTCCCTCGCCCCTGTCCTCTGTGCTCTTCGAGAATATACAGCATATTCATAAACGGGATACTGTCCCAGAAGAGCCCGAACCTCAGCCAGCCGATAAATTTATCGGCTTCATAATTGACCAAAACTCTTTTCAGGGGCAGGACATTTTTCAGCTCCCGCTCAGAAATATGGCGGTCATATTCCTTTAAGACCTCGAAGTCCCGCATATCGGCATATCTTATCATTTCATCACCTCAAACTCATCAGTGCCTTTTTGCCGCGCCTCTCCATTCCTCGGGGAACCACCCGAGGTCGAGCCTTACCTCCCGCCGCTCTGCCGGTGCGGCTGATAGAGCGAGTCCGGAAAATCGTACTCCTCCGAGGTGTGAACGATAGGCGGGTCGGCGGTCTTCTTTTCAAGCTTCATTTCAAACCCGCCCGCGCTCGCGGATATTGACATATTGTAATATTCGCTTGTCTGATAGTCCATATTCAGCAGAAAGCCCTGCCATTTTTCCTTCGGCAGAAATTCGGTTTTATACATTTTTTCCTCCCAAAAAAGGGGAGAGCTCATCACTCTCCCCAAAAGCGTTTTGTTTATCCGTGGAGCCCTCGGCTCTGCCTGTCCATATCCTCTATTACGATGTCGTAAATCTCGCCGAGCGAGCGGCAGTATTCGAGGACCTTCCAGGGCTCGTTGGTGTGAAAGTGAATTTTTATTAGATCCTCGTCGCCGACGGCAAGCAGGCAGTCGCCCTTGAAGTTTTCGGTGAAGTAGTCGTTGATTTCGTCTTCGTCGAGGTTTTCGCCCTCTATGAGGAGCTGTGTGTCGTATCTGTATTCGGTCTCGTTCATTTTAAAGTCCTTTCTTCAGTCAAAAATCCTGTCGGCTGCCGGCTCGAGCGCGCGGTTTTCGTAGAGCTCTATAAGCCCCGAGTCGCAGAGCTTTGAAAGCTCGCGGTCGAAGGGGAGCTTCGCCAAAAGCTCGGTGCCGAACCTTTTCGCGGTCTCTTCCGCCCTGCTCGGACCGAATATCTCGTGCTTCGCGCCGCATTCGGGGCAGACAAAATAACTCATATTCTCGACTATTCCGAGTATCGGAATGCTCATAAGCTTAGCCATATTAACGGCTTTTTCGACTATCATCTCTACAAGCTCCTGCGGCGATACAACAACGACGATCCCGTCGAGCCTTATAGACTGGAAGACGGTAAGCGGAACGTCGCCGGTTCCCGGAGGCATGTCGACGAACATATAGTCTACGTCGTCCCAGATGACCTCGTTCCAGAACTGCTTTACGACCCCCGCGATAACGGGACCGCGCCATACTACGGGCTGGGTCTCGTCTTCAAGAAGCAGGTTTACCGACATAATTTTGATACCCGTTTTTGTGATGACGGGAAGAAGCGCGTCGCCGGTCGATTTTGCCTTTTCCTTTATCCCGAAGGCCTTCGGAATAGAAGGACCGGTTATATCGGCGTCGAGGATAGCGGCTTTGAGGTTTCGCCTCTGCGCTTCAACCGCGAGCATAGAGGTCACGAGCGATTTTCCCACTCCGCCCTTGCCGCTCACTATCCCTATTACCTTTTTTATGTGGCTCATTTCGTGCGGCTCGATGTGAAAGTCCTGCGGGGCGTTTCTCGAGGAGCAGTTTTCCGAGCAGGTCGAGCAGTCGTGCGTGCATTCAGACATATTGTTTCTCCTTTATAATTTATTCCTGTGTATCCTGATCTTCCTCGCCGCCGTCGCCGGTATTATCCGCGTCGACGGTATTGTCGGGAGTCCCTTCGGGCAGAGGGCTTATACTGCCGGTTCCCTTTTCATAGAGGAAGGTAACTATCCAGCCGTCAACGTTATTGCCGGATATCTCATAGGGGTAGGGCTGGTTGTTGCTGTCGTCGCCGTCGCCGTCGGGCATAACCGGTATGAATATCGTAGTGCCGTCGGCTCCGTTAGAGGGAGTGTAGTAAATCATATAGCGCGAGCCGTCGTCGGTGGTAACGCTTAAGAATCCGCTCGATATAGTATAGTTCTTTACAAAGCTTATATACTCCTCGAGGCAGTAGTCGTAGTTGTGCATGACCGTCGCGTGAGGGACTCCGACATAGCGGAAGTGCCAGGGCTCGTTGTCGATAAGGGTGAGGCTTTCCTTCCCCGCGGGATAGCGGTTGACATAGCCGTATTTATAGCAGTTGTCGTTTATCCACTTATAATCGCCGGTGCCGATGAGCGACTGGTCGTAATGACCGTCCTCCGAAACGGTGAAGTCGACTACGAGACCGGTGTGGTGCTCGCTGTAGCCGCCCTTGGCAACGAGCGTCGAGCTGTCCTGCCCGGTCGACTCGAGCTCTTCCTGATAGAGCTCTTCCTGATATTCAACGGTCCTGAAGCCGCTGTTTACCATAACGGTGTCCTTGCCGGTAACGGTATAGAAGTCGAGCATCATGCTGTTGAGGGCGTCCATCGCTACGGGCTTGAGCTTAACGTTGTAGTCCTTGACCGAGTAGGCGCCGTTCTTGCGCTCGCGCACAACGTCGAGATCGTCGTCCGTCACAGTGCCGAGGAATTTTATGTTGTTGTTCACCAGAACGAGGCTGCCGCTGCCGAGGTCGGCGTCGGTAACGGATATCGAGGTGAACTGATAGGCGTGCTGGTCCGTCGGGTCAACGGGTGCGTTGAGCGCGTCGTCGGGGATATCGGGGGTCGAGATATCGCCGCTCGCCGGAGTGGTGACCGCGCCGTCCTTTTTATCCCTATTGCCGAAAATCGCCGAGCAGCCCTTTGATATAAGCAGGATTATCAGCAGAAGGACCGCGAGCAGGATCGCGAGGTTCTTATATTTTATCTTGTAGCGCTTTTTCTTCTTCGGATATTTGTAGTCAGCCATTATTTTGTGCCTCCGTTCTTTATGACGCCCTAAAGGTTGTATATTTCTATAATAACACATTTAAAATAAAAAATAAAGAGATATTTTCGATTTTTAAGAAATTTTTTGAAAAAAACCGAAAAAGCCGCGCCGGTCAGGGTGCAGCTTTTGTCGGTAGGAAGGCTGAGAGGTTTTTGCTCAGCCTTTTTCAGTGTGGTTTTGCCCCGAGGACTGTCGGCTGGAGCTGTTCGCCGGCGAGAGCCGCCTCTGCGGCTTTTTTCATAAGCCCGAAATCTGCGACCATCGACATCGGCTTTTTAAGGACGTCGTCCTGGCGGTAGGGGAGGAAGAAATAGTTGCGGAAGTTTTGCAGCGCGCCTATATTTCGCGCGGCGGCGGCGAGGGCGTCGTTCGTCGAAACGGCAATAAGAACGGGGCGCATATTCCTCAGATGGCTTTTGACCGCCATCGTGACCGGAGTGTCGTTTATGCCGTTGGCGAGCTTTGCAAGGGTGTTCGAGGTGCAGGGCGCGACAATAAGAAGGTCGAACATCTTTTTCGGACCTATCGGCTCGGCGCCCTCTATCGTCGAGATAATTTCACGCCCGCTTATCGAGCGCATTTTTTCGCGGTTTTCCTCGGCAGAACCGAAGCGGGTCGAGAGCCCGAAGGCGTTGAACGAGGCTATCGGGGTTATCTCGCAGCCCTCCTCCGCGAGCTCGCGCATCGCCTCGAATGACTCCGCAAAGGTGCAGAACGAGCCGGTGAAAGCGTATCCGATTTTCGGCTTATCCAACTTTTTCACCCTCTTTTTCCGAGCGGATTATCATATCCGCAATCATAAGTCCCGCCGTTTTCGGAGCAGTCTTCCCGGGAAGCCCGGGAGCAGTAAGCGCCTTTATTCCGAGCTCCTTCGCGGCTTCAAAATCGGTGCCGTAGGGCTTCGAGGCGAGGTCGAGGATAAACGCGTCTTTTCTGAGCTTTATTAGCTCTTCTTTTCCGAGAATTATCTGAGGAACGGTGTTTATAACGGTGTCTGCGCGCGCGAGCGCATCGCCGTCGCAGAGATCGCAGGCGCGGTATCCGAGGGCGAGGGCTTCAGCTCTTGCCTTTTCCGACCTCGCCGAGACGGTTACCGACGCCCCGAGAGCCGACATAAGCCCCGCGCAGGCTTTTCCGACCCTTCCGAAGCCGAGGAGCATAACCTCGGAGCCTTTTATCGCTGCGTCGGTCTCGCGAAGGACCGTTTCGACGGCGCCTTCGGCGGTGAGGTCGGCGTTTTTGAGTGTGAGCTCTTCGTCGAGGAAGAAATCGCGGACCTTTGCGTCGCGCTCGGCGCAGTAGGTCAGAAAGCTCTCGGAAAGCCCGCCGCCGTAGAGCGAGCCGCCGTATCTGAGCATATCGAGAGCCGAAACGGCGGGAATTTTCTGACTTATCAGCGGGGTGTTGAGGTATTCCCCCGAGAGCGAGAGATAGGGCAGAACGAGGATATCCGTCTGCCTGAGTTCCCATATGGGCGGGCTCCCCGCGAAGCCGTAGGTATAAACGTCGAAGGTGTCGGCAAGGGCCTCGCCCGCATATTCCATACGCCTGTCGCCGCCCATCACCAGCAGTGTTTTTTTCATATATGTGTCACTCCAATAAAGCCAAGGTTCTATGCTTCAAATTATGCCGGCGGAGCGGGGTAGGTGAATTAAGAAGAAGGGGGCTTGCGCGTGAAAGAACTTCCGCGGCGGTTCGGCAGAAAACTTTTGATTTTCCCCCTGATCCGCCCTTCCCCGCATATTGAAATTTCCCGAGGTTTGTGATACAATATCAAAAACAAATCTCGGAGGACGATTTTATGCGACTGCTTATCATACGCCACGGCGACCCCGATTACTCCATCGACTCCCTCACCGAAAAGGGCTGGCGCGAAGCCGAGCTTCTGAGCGAGCGGATATCCAAGCTCGACGTCAAGGCGTTTTACTGCTCACCCCTCGGGCGCGCAAAGGATACTGCCAAGGCTACCCTTGAAAAAATGGGGCGCGAAGCCGAAATACTCGATTGGCTCCGCGAGTTTTACTATTGCCAGGTAAAGGTCCCGGGCGCCGAGGAGACCCAGATCTGCTGGGACTTTATGCCGTCGTTCTACACTAAGGTGGACGGGCTCTATGACGTCGAAAAATTCAAGGAGCTCGATTTTATGCGAGAGGGGAACTATCCCGAGCTCTTTAAGATCATCGCCGACGGGGTCGACGCGCTTCTCGAAAAGCACGGCTACCGCCGCAACGGCAGGTATTACGACGCCGTAAGCCCCAACCGCGATACCGTCGTGCTCTTCTGCCATTTCGGGATAGAGTGCCAGATTTTGGGGCATATTTTGGGGCTCTCGCCGGTCATTTTGGCTCAGAATTTCTGCGCCGCGCCCACTTCGGTCACAACGCTGATAACCGAGGAGCGCGAGCAGGGGATAGCGGTGTTCCGCTGCCAGAGCTTCGGCGATATATCGCATCTCTACGCCGCGGGCGAGGAGCCTGCGTTTTCGGCGCGCTTCTGCGAGCGCTACGAGGACTGGGACGAGCGGCACTGAAAAACCAAAAATAAAAACGGGGAGAGCTTCTCCCCGTTTTTTGATGACTTTTGCAGCTTTTCGGCTTAATCCTCGCCGCCAAGGTCTTCCTTGATGTCTTCTACGGCGTCTTCTACCGCGTCGGCAACATCTTCGGCGACGTCTTCAACCGCTTCGACTGCGTCGTCGGCGAAATCCTCAAAATCTCCGCCGATGTCGAGGTCTTCGTCGAATGCGGCGGTGTTCCTTTCGGCGAGCTTATCCGCCATAAAGTCGGCGAACCTTCCGGCGAGCTCCGAGACCTTGTCTGAGGCGACGACAACTCCGCCCATAACGCCGTTGATGATATTGTTTACCGACTCCTTAAGAGTTTCGTTTACGTTTATTTCAACTCCGGCATCGTCATCGTCTTCTTCTTCGCTTTCATCTTCTTCGGCAACGTCTTCTTCGTCGGCTTCCTCGCCGATATCTTCGGACGTCTCTTCGAGGGTCTCTGCGGGCTCCTCGTCTTCGCAGCATTCGTCGCAGGTGCATTCGTCTTCTTCGCTGTGCTTTTTCGCGAGCGATACGGCAAGAGCGGCTGCGGCGGCAGCGGCGCCGAGACCAAGAATTACTTTAAGAAAATTTCCCATAATGTCAGATCCTTTCGCAATATTTTATAATATTATATCACGTTATCCGAAATAATGCAAGTATTTATTTACATATTTCCCGTAATATTCATAATTATCGATATCGCGGCGAGGGGAGCGGTCTCGCAGCGAAGTATCCTGTCGCCGAGCCAGACCGGCGTAACGCCCGATTCCCGCGCCTTTTCGGCTTCATAGGGCTCGAATCCGCCCTCGGAACCGACTATAACTCCGACGCTTCCGCCGTCCGGATAACTCAGCTCGTTAAGGCGCTTTCCGCCCTTTTCGTAGCATATTATGCCCAGATCGAGGTTTTTGATATTTTCGAGGCATTCTTCAAAGGATATTATTCCCGAAACCTCGGGGATAATTCCGCGACCAGACTGTTTTGCGGCTTCGGCGGCTATCCTGCCGAGGCGGTCGAGCTTTTTTGAAAACTGCGCGCCCTCCGGCCTTGCTACGCAGCGGCGGGTCATCACGGGTACTATCTTCACCGCGCCGAGCTCTACCGCTTTTTGGATTATGAGCTCGAGCTTGTCGGCTTTCGGGAGCGCCTGATAGAGCGTGAGCGCGACCGTAGGCTCCTTCGAGGGCTCCTCCGAGAGGATTTTTGCGACCGCCGAATCGCCGCCGATTTTTTCGAGGCGGCAGATATAGTCGCGGCGCTCAAAGCATACGGTTATCTCCTCGCCGACAGCCATTCTCAAGCTCCTGCCGATATGGCGCGCGTCGTCGCCGGCGATAATGAACGCGCCGTTTTCCGGCGGCTCTGAGGCAAAGAATCTCGGCATTTTCACCACTCCTTTTTTACGATTTTACACCATTGCTGGGAGGAAGTCAAGGGAGATAGATTTGAAAGACGGCTTTTATTTGCCCCGCTCGCCGTTCGGAAAATCGAGGACCAATGCGGCGCTATGCAGGGCATACGGGGAGGAGAGCGCGAGCTAAAGGTTTCAGCAGCGTATCTGCGCCTTGGTGCGGCGAAGCCCGCCGCGCTTCGCGCGGTCCCCGCGCGGCTTCGCCGCGCAGGGCAGCCGCCCTGCGGGCGGCTCGGGCTTCGCCCTCGGAGCGGCTGCTGCCGATTGAACTCCTCTCAAGAAAAACCGCCCACGGGCAAAGCGCCTGAGAGCGGTTTTTTGTGCATTTCATCGGGGCAGTAAATCAAAACCTATAGACATACCCCACCGGCTCGAAGCCCATATCGAGCGCCGTAAAGCCGCCGTGGTTCTCGGCGTATTTTCCGTACTGATTGTCGTCATAGGGCACCGCGCCGAGGTCTATAACGTCGGCGACGACCGCCGCGAAAACCTGACGGAAAAGATTGTTGTCCGGCTTTTCCGCCGTGAGATAATATGTGATGCTGTCGTTGATGACCGTTCCCGAGCGGTCGGACAGACCGCAGCCCGCGATCATTATGATCCCGCCGTTTTTAAACACCCCGTACTCCAAAACGTTCGGGTCGGCGTAGTCGCAGGGGCTTGTCAGGTGGCGCGCATAGCCCCTCGGCAGTTTATCTTCGACCTTCTCGATTTCCGGAATATCGGCTTGGCAAAGGCGTTTGACAGTTATTCCTTCGGGCAGACTGTACTTCGGCTTTTCACCGCAGTAGTGAGATATTACGCGGACGTGGGTCGGTGTAAGTCCGGCGCGTTCAAAAGCGCTTTTCATCCCGTCGGGGCTCAGCGCCGACGTCAGCGCGGTATTCGGGAAGTTCTCTAAAAAGCGCTTTATCAGCTTAACGGCCGTGTCGGGCTTATCGCTTATTATGTTTACGGGCAGCGTTCCGCTGAGGTCGTCAAAAAGATAAAGAAGCGCCTTATCCTCGCCGTCGGAGTATTCCGCGAGCCTTACGCCCTGGGCGGCGGCGCACTCAAAAAGATACGCATAAAGCTTGAAATCGCGCTCCAAAAGGTCGTCCCACACGCTGTCGGGCAGCGGCTTTAGGTCGGGATTTTCGTACAGAAATCTTGAGACGACCGAGCTGTCGGAAACGTCGGCAAGATTAAGAGTTGTTGACTTATTCTTATTCCGGTATTCGCTCGGAGTCATACCGTAGCGCTTTTTGAACGCCTTGATAAAGCCCTCGTGGCTCTCGAAACCCACATTTAAAGCCGTTTCAAGAATGCTGTCGTTAGTCATGCGCAGGCGGACAGCTGCCTTTTTAAGCCGCTGATAATTGATATATCCCGATACCGTGAAGCCGGTATGCGCAAGAAAGATACGGCTGAAATAGTCGAGCGAAAAGCCGGCGTTCTCGGCGACCTCCGAGACCGAAATATCGGGCGAGCAGCAGCACCGCTTGGCATACTCGCCCGCTTTGTTGATTATCTCCGTGTTTTCCATGTTATCACCTCACAAAAGTTTAAACCGCGGTTCGTAAACCTATTATAACACGGTTTTGAGTGACTGTCTTGAACAAAAACGGGGAAATCGGGGCGGCGTTCAAGATTTATTGTGTGCTCTGACAATTTGAACCGAATCCCGGCGCCGGGGAGTGTCCCATCCGCCCACATTTAAGCCCAAAGCAGTTAATGGAAAGCGATTAGTAGCGGCGAATCATCAGACAATAATTTTTTATAATGTGGTCGTTTGGGACACTCCCCCGGCACCGCCCGCTCTTGCATTTTCCCGCAGTATATGCTATACTTATCCTAATTGCGCTCAGCATTTCAACCGACGTGAAAGAGGAACCGGAATATGACCGAAAAACTTGTCCGCGCGAACCTTAAATATCTCAAGGACTTTATAAACGAAAGCTCGCTCTCCGCCGCGAGGAAGACCCACGTCCTCCTCGGCGACTTTATGGCTGCCTCGCATCATTCCGGAGTGCGCAGCGAGCGCCGCTCGTTCGCGAATTTCGAGGGCGAATGGATAATCCCCGAGGAGGAAAAGCTCTCGGGAGTCATACTCTATCTCCACGGCGGAGGCTATACCTGCGGAAACATCGATTACGCCAAGGGCTTCGGGACCGTCCTCGCAAACGAATTCGGAATAAGGGTCTTCTGCTGCGCATACCGCCTTGCGCCCGAAAACCCATTTCCCGCCGCCGTCGAAGACGCCGCCGAGGCTTACGAATACCTTCTCAAAAGCGGATTTTCCCACGACAAGATCGTTCTCTGCGGCGAAAGCGCGGGCGGAGGTCTTTGCTACGCCCTCAGCCTTAAGCTCAACGAGCTCTGGCTCGCCCAGCCCGCCGGAATAATCGCTATTTCCCCCTGGACCGACCTTACGCTCTCGGGCAACTCCCACAAGGTCAACGACGAAATCGATCCCTCTATGACCACCGACAGGGTCAAGTTTTTCGCGGAATGTTACAGCGACGACAGAACCAACCCGCTTGTCTCGCCGGTGTTTTTCAAGCCCGAGGACGCCGACTTCCCGCCCTCGCTTATATTTGCCGGCGGCGACGAGGTCCTTCTTGACGACTCGGTGCTTATGCACAAAAGGCTGACCGAATCGGGCTTCAAGTCTCAGCTTATAGTCCGCCCGAACCTCTGGCATGCTTATGTGCTTTACAACCTTAAGGAATACCGCAACGACTACGAAAAAATGGGGAGGTTCTTGGATAAACTCCTCGGCTCGGAAAACCGCTTCTGGCGCAGGCTCGACAACGCCGCGCTCATCTTTCCCGCCTCCAAGCGCCGCGGCTGGCACAACGTTTTCAGAATTTCCGCCGAGCTTTCCGAGCCTGTCGACCGCGACGTTATGCAGTCGGCGCTCGAGGTGACCGTAAAGCGCTTCCCGCTCATATCCTCGCGGCTCCGCGCGGGAGTTTTCTGGTATTATCTCGAACAGACCGACGCCCCGCAGATAATCCCCGACGGTCCTCAGCCGATAATGAAGCGCGGCTTCGGGGCGGTAAGGCAGTGCGCGATAAGGGTGCTCTATTATAAAAACCGTATCGCCGTTGAATTCTTCCACGCCGTTACCGACGGCAGCGGCGGACTCATCTTCTTAAAGACCCTTCTTGCCGAATATATCTCGCAAAAATACGGAGTTACCGTTCCGAACACCTGCGGAGTCGCGGACAGGCTCGCGAGCCCCACCGACGACGAGCTTGAAGACAGCTTCGCCGAGAACGCCGGAGCGGTCGGGCTCAAGCGCAGCGAAGGCAAGGCATATCACTTGACAGGCACAAAAGAGCCCGACGGTTTTTTAAATCTCACCTGCGGAACTCTTCGCGCAGACGACCTGTTAGAGCGCTGCCGCAGCCTTGGGGTATCTATAACCGCCTACCTTTCGACGGTAATGATAATGTCGCTGATAACTATCCAGAAGCGTAAAGTATTCAAGCTTGACAGGCGTCTGCCGGTAAAAGTCCAGATACCCGTGAATTTAAGAAGGCTCTTCCCGAGCACAACGATGCGCAACTTCGTTATGGTCGTGAACGTAGGAGTCGACCCGAGAATGGGGGACTTCACCTTCGAGGAGATACTCGGGATAGTCAGCAAACAGCTCGCCCTCGGCGTAACTCCGAAGAATATGCAGGCGGTCTTTACGACAAACGTAAATTCCGAGAAGGTCTTTGCGGTAAAGCTCGTCCCGCTGTTTATAAAGAACATCGTTATGAAAGCGGTATTCGATACCGTCGGCGAGGCTCAGGCCTGCATAACCCTTTCAAACCTCGGAAAGGTCGAGATCCCTGACGAAATGAAGGAGTATGTAAAGGGCTTCGACTTTATAATCGGACCCCAGGCGAGAGCGCCCCATAACTGCGCCGTCTGCACCTACGGAAACGACCTCAGGATCAACTTTATCCGCCGTTCCGAGGAGCCCGAGCTCGAGCGGGAATTCTTCCGCAACCTTGTAAGGCTCGGTCACCACGTCGTGATAGAGAGCAACTCGAAAAGCAATCAGGAAAGGCTGTGAATATATGTACTGCATAAAATGCGGCGTAGAGCTTAAGGACAGCGAAAAGGTCTGCCCTCTCTGCAAAACGATAGTTTTTCATCCCGATATCCCCGTTCCCGACGGCGAGAAGCCGTATCCCGAATACGTCGCTCCGGTAAAGAAATTCAACCGCGCGGGGGCTATGTTCGTCCTTACGTTCGTCTTTCTCATACCGGTAATAATCACGCTTCTTATCGACCTTAAGCTCAATGCCTCGGTCGTATGGTCGGGCTACGTTATCGGCGGGCTCGCGGTCGGATACGTTGCCTTCGTCCTGCCGTTCTGGTTCCGCCATCCGAATCCCGTAATATTCATTCCCTGCGCCTGCGCCTCGGCGATACTCTATCTTTTATATATCGACCTCGCCGTCGGCGGGCATTGGTTCCTGCCGCTTGCCTTCCCGATAGCCGGAATAGGCTCGCTGATCTTAACCGCCGTGACCGCGCTGCTCAAATATATAAAGCGGGGGAAGCTCTATATCTTCGGCGGAGCTTTTATAGCCCTCGGAGGCTACAGTATGCTCATCGAGATGTTTATCTGCATCACCTTTAAGCTTAAGTTCATATTCTGGTCGGTCTATCCGCTTGCGGCGTTCGTGCTCGTCGGGCTCCTGCTTATAGCGATAGCCGTCTGCAAGCCGCTCAAGAGCTCGCTCGATAAGAGGTTCTTTATCTGAGAAAAAGGCGCTCCCGATTTAAGGAAGCGCCTTGATTTTATTTTACCGTCCCGCCGCGGAATTCCGCGTTTATCTCGCTGAGCTCCTTTAAGCCCTCGATATAAGGTCCGTAGACTTCGAGCATATTCCCCGCGCCGTAAAGCCCGCAGGCAGAGCAGTTCTCGCATTCGTTCGCGTCGCAGCCGAGACCGTTTTTAACTATCCATTCGCGCTCCTCGCGGGTGGTGTCCTTTATAAGGTATTTCATAATGGTGCCTCCTTTTAGTGCATTTTACTCATTATATCACAACAATTTTATTATTTCCACACGGTTATTGAAAATTCAGTGAAATTTGAATTTGCGCCCTTGACATATTGACAAAACAAGAATAAAATAGTATTCGAGGAAAAGTTGGATTTTCCGATTTTTGCGGAAACCGCTTTCCCAAGCCAAGTTATATTAAGCATATTATATAGAAAAGGAGATTGTTTTATGTCAACGTTGACCAAAAACCCGAATGTCAACAAGTGGGTCGACGAGATGATCGCCCTCTGCAAGCCGGATAAAGTTGTATGGATAGACGGCAGCAAGGCTCAGCTCGACGGTCTGCGAAATGAAGCCATCGCCACCGGCGAAATGATAAAGCTCAACGAGGAAAAGCTCCCCGGCTGTCTTTATCACCGCACCCTTCCCAACGACGTAGCAAGAGTTGAGGACAGGACCTTTATCTGCTCCCGCAAGAAGGAGGACGCAGGTCCGACCAACAACTGGTGCGACCCCAAGGAGATGTACGCCAAGCTCACCCCGATGTACGACGGCGTTATGAAGGGCAGAACAATGTACATCATTCCCTATTCTATGGGACCTATCGGCTCGCCTCTTGCAAAGGTCGGCGTTGAGGTCACCGACTCGATTTACGTCGTCCTCAATATGGCGATAATGACCCGTATGGGCGCCGACGCCTTCAAGAACCTCGGCGACGTCTCGGACGACTTCGTAAGAGGTCTTCACTCCAAGGCGGACGTTGACCCCGAGAAGCGCTATATCGTTCAGTTCCCCGAGGACAACACCATCTGGTCCATAAACTCCGCATACGGCGGAAACGTTCTCCTCGGCAAGAAGTGCTTCGCCCTCAGAATAGCCTCTTATCAGGGCAAAAACGAGGGCTGGATGGCAGAGCATATGCTCATTTTGGGCATCGAGAAGCCCAACGGCGAAATCAAGTATGTCACCGCGGCGTTCCCGTCGGCTTGCGG
Organism: uncultured Clostridia bacterium; assembly: GCA_947627875.1. GTDB lineage: Bacteria > Bacillota > Clostridia > Oscillospirales > Ruminococcaceae > Faeciplasma. Next base: position 68,297 of record CANQXS010000008.1, on the reverse strand, counting down.
CAAGACCAACCTCGCGATGCTCATTCCTCCCGAGGGCTACACCAAGAGGGGATATAAGGTTTGGACCGTCGGCGACGATATCGCCTGGCTCAAGCCCGGCGAGGACGGCAGGCTCTACGCCATCAACCCCGAGAACGGCTTCTTCGGCGTAGCTCCCGGCACCAACGAAAAGTCGAACTACAACGCTCTCGCCTCTACGAGAAAGAACACCATCTTCACCAACGTCGCTATCAACAACGACGATATGACCGTCTGGTGGGAGAAGCTCGATAAGAATCCTCCCGTCAACGCGACCGAGTGGAAGGGCGAAAAGGTCAACGGACCCGAATACGTCGCCGCCGGCAACAAGCTCGCTCACCCGAACTCCCGCTTCACCGCTCCCGCCGAGAACTGCCCCTGCATTTCTCCCGAGTTCAACAACCCCAACGGCGTTCCGATCTCGGCTATAATCTTCGGCGGAAGGCGCGCCAAGACCGCTCCGCTGGTATATCAGTCCTTCAACTGGCAGCACGGCACCTTCGTCGGCTCGATAATGGCCTCCGAGACCACCGCCGCCGCAACCGGCGCGGTAGGCGTCGTCCGCCGCGACCCGATGGCTATGCTCCCGTTCTGCGGCTACCATATGGGCGACTACTGGGCGCACTGGCTTGAAATGGGCAAGATCCTCGGCGACAAGGCACCCAAGATCTTCAACGTCAACTGGTTCCGCACCGACGACAACGGCGACTTCATCTGGCCCGGCTACGGCGACAATATGCGCGTCCTCGACTGGATAATCGACCGCTGCGAAGGCACCGTCGACGCCGTCGAAACTCCTATCGGCTACGAGCCCAAGCCCGAGGATATCAACGTCGAGGGTCTTGACGGAATCACCACCGAGACCGTCGCCGACCTCCTGAGCGTAGATAAGAACCTCTGGAAGGAAGAAGCCAAGGGCATCGAAGAGTTCTACAAGAAGTTCGGCGAAAAGCTCCCGAAGGAGATGTCAGACGAGCTCAAGGCTCTCGAAGCAAGGCTTGCTTAAATTGCATAGTCCGGAGCGCTTTTAAAGCCTCCTCTGAAAAGCCCCTCGGCGGCGCGTCGGGGGGCTTTTTCCGGCAATTTTGCCCTGATTTGTAGAAAATGAGGTTAAATTGATTTTTTCTACTACTAAATTTCGTCATTATGACTATTTACAAATCGGTTTTTTTGTGTATAATAATGATTGGAAAAAGCGAAGCGGCTTTTTCCCCGAATTAAAGACATCCTCATAATATAATGTTCCAAGTAAATGGCGGAGTAAGAGAGCGGTTTCGTTCTCTTATTTCGCTTTTAAGATGTTTTTTTGCGGTTCGGTCTTTTCAAACCCGAAAAAACGGTGTATAATGTTTACGCGGGGTGAGACTATGCAGAAGATTCTCGGATATATGCGCAAAGCCGTGACGGAGTACGGTATGCTCTCCGACGGCGACAGGATAGCGGTAGGCGTTTCGGGCGGGAAGGACAGCCTTGTCCTGCTCGACGGGCTTATTCTGCTCAGAAATTTTATCGGTATCGACTACGAGCTTATTGCCGTGACAGTCGACCCGCGCTTCAACGGCGTCGACGGCGACTATTCGCAGGTGGCGCGGTTCTGTTCCGAGAAAGGCGTCCGCTACGTTCTTGAGCCGAGCCATATCGGGAGCATAGTCTTCGACGTAAGAAAGGAAGACCACCCCTGTTCGCTTTGCGCGAGAATGCGCCGCGGAGCGCTCCATAACATCGCGCGAAGAGAGGGCTGCAACAAGCTCGCCCTCGGGCATCACTTAGACGACGCCGTCGAAACATTTCTTATGAACCTCTTCGTCGTCGGTAGGATAGGCTGTTTTTCGCCGGTGAGCGAGCCGAAGACCGACAGCGTCGGGCTGATACGTCCGCTCGCCCTTGCGCGGGAGTGGGAAATAAGCGCCGCCGCAAGGCGGAACGGGCTCGAGGCAGTCAGATCCCGCTGCCCCGCCGACGGCCATACGATGAGGCAGGAGATAAAGAAATTCATCGCCGAGCGCGAGAAGCTCGACCGCGGCTTTACCGACAGGGTTTTCGGGGCTATGCGCCGCGCGGGCATCGACGGCTGGGGGACTGACGAAGAATAAAGGAGCGATTCATATGAAGCTTATGTTTATAGGAGACGTAGTCGGAGCGGCGGGGTGCAGGTTCCTCGCCTCAAAGATAAAGGAGCTGCGCATCCGCTATGAGACCGACATACTTATTGTCAACGGCGAGAATTCCGCGACCGGAAACGGCATAACCGGCGTTTCGGCGAATATGCTAACCCAGCTCGGAGCCGACGTTATAACCACCGGCAACCACGCTTTCAAGCGCCACGAGGCTCAGAAGCTCTACGACGAGCTGCCCCATCTTATCCGCCCCGCAAACTTTCCCGAGGGAGTTATCGGCAGGGGAGTGCATATCCTCGATATGGGCAGAACGAGCGTGGCGGTCGTAAACCTTATGGGCGTTACCTATTTAGAGCCGCTCGACAATCCCTTTACTGTGATCGACGGCGTTCTTAAAACAATAGATACTCCGAATATAATCCTCGATTTTCACGCCGAGGCGACCTCCGAGAAAAAGGCGATGGGCTACTATTTGGACGGCAGAGTGACCGCAGTTATCGGGACCCATACCCACGTCCAGACCGCCGACGCCAGCGTTCTCCCGAAGGGGACTGCTTATATAACCGACGCCGGAATGACCGGACCGGAGGAATCGGTCTTAGGGGTAGAGAAGGAGCTTGCAATATCAAAGCTCAGATTCAGGTTCCCGACGAGGTTCGTCGAGGCACAGACTCCCTGCTTTATAAACGGCGTGTCGGTCGATTTCGACGAAAAGACCGGCAGGGCGAGGAGCATAACGCCCTTCATCGAGCGGTGAAGCCGAAAAACAGCCTGACCAAAAGCGAAGAAAGCAGAAAAGCGGTAATATCTCCCGTCAGCGCGGCAGGAAGCGCGTGGCGGGATTTTTTTACCCTCGTCGCGCCGAAATACACCGCTATTGTATAAAAGGTCGTTTCGGTCGAACCCATAAGAACGCTCGCGACTCTGCCCGCGAAGCTGTCGGGACCGTTTTCGTCGAGAATGTTTTTGAGTATAGCGAGCGCGCCGCTTCCCGAGACGGGTCTTAAAAGCGCGAGCGGAAGGCATTCCCGAGGAAAGCCTATCGCGTCGGTAAAGCGCGATAAAAGCCCCGTAAGGGCGTCGAGGGCGCCCGAGGCGCGGAACATTCCCACCCCGAGCATCAAAAGCGCAAGAGTAGGCAGCAGGCTTACGGCTGTTTTCAGATTTTCCCCCGCGCCTTCGATGAAGGTGTCGAGGATATTCACCCGCTTATATAGTCCCCAGGCGAATATCAGCGAGATTATCAGCGGGACGGCTATAACGCTCAGGTTCATTCTTTTCTCCACAGGTCAAAGAGCTCTGCGGCGGCGAGGGCTGCTGCAAGCGAGGCGAACGAAACGAGCAGAACGCAGGGGAGTATCTCCATAGGAGCGCGGCTGCCCGCATCTGCCCTCAGAGCGGCGACCGTCGCGGGTATTACCTCTGCCGAGCAGGCGTTCATAACCGCGAGCTTTATCATATTCGGCGTTGCGGCGTCGCGCGGGTTTTCCTCGCGCTCAAGGGCGCGCATAGCCTCTATCCCGAGGGGAGTGGCTGCGTTGCCGAGCCCCATAAGGTTGGCGCTCAGGTTCATAGCTATCGAGCGCAGCGCTTCCGACTCCTTTTTGAGTCCGCGAAAAATCAGTCTCAGCAGCGGCTGCATAACCCTTGTGAGGGCTTCGGTGAGCCCCGAACGCTCGGCTATCTTCATAACTCCTCCCCATACTGCCATCGACCCCGCGAGGGTGAGAACGAGGGATACGGCGTCGGCTCCCGAGGATATTACCGCCGCTGACACCTCCGCCGAGGTTCCCGCCCACATGGAATAGGCAAACGACCCCAAAATCATAAAAAAAAGCAAATAACCTATCATTTTGGTACCTTTTTAGCGTTTTTTTGTCGAAATTGTGTATTGACAAATTATAAAAATTATGGTAATATGTCGAAAACCGGATACAGAAGGTCTGAGCACCAAGGATATTAAGAGCGACGGCATCTGTTTTTGTATTATTTAACGCTCCCCGAGAATGCCCAAAAGAGCATTCGCCCCAACCTCAACGTTCGTAACCGAAACAGGCAATCACTTTATATCATCAAGGAGGACAATTATGAAATCTACTGGCATTGTTAGAAAAGTCGACGAGCTGGGAAGAATTGTCGTTCCCATGGAGCTGAGAAAGACTATGGACATCAAGGAAAAAGACCCCATAGAGATCTTCACCGACGGCGACAGCATTATTCTCAGGAAGTACACCGACAGCTGCATTTTCTGCGGCAACGCAGACGACGTGAGGCGCTTTGAAGGAAAGATCGTCTGCAAGGACTGCCTCGACAAGCTCAAGTCTATCTGAGAGCCGGTCACGGCTGTCCACGGTAAATATTATGCCGCGGCAGCGCCGCATATTACGGTTTTGCATCTTCAATCATAAAAATCCGCCTGAAAAGGGCGGATTTTTTTGTCCTTCAAAATTAAAAATTGTCTTGCATAATCCTTTGCATTGTGGTAGAATATAAGCGTTCTATGATTTCCGGCAGCTTAACAAGAAATGAGGATCGTTTTATGACAGTTGATTTTATACGCGAACTGCTCGAGACTGAGGACGTTATATATTTTCCCTACTGCGATTGGCTTTTCCCCAACGGTCTGAAAATAAACAACGTCATCTTCTCGATTCCTTGGTTCAACGACACTACCCTCGATATCTACTGGTACGGCTTCCTTATTGCCCTCGGAATGCTCCTTGCGGTGATCTATGCTTCAAGGCGCATGAGAAAATTCGGTCTCGATTCCGACAGGGCGATAGACGTCGTTCTTGCGGGTCTCGTCGGCGCGATAATCGGTGCGAGAGCCTATTACGTTATCTTCCGCCTCAGTGCATACCTCACCGATGAGGGCGGGCTCGATATAGGAGCCGTGCTCCGAATCCGCGACGGCGGTCTTGCCGTTTACGGAGGAGTTATCGGCGCGCTGATATTCGGCGGCGTAACGGCGATGATAAGAAAAGTAAAGATAACCCCTATGCTCGACCTTATGGGTCTCGGGCTCTTAATAGGTCAGTGCATCGGGCGCTGGGGCAACTTCTTCAACCAAGAGGCGTTCGGAACAAAAACCTCCCTCCCCTGGGCGATGATAAGCAACAAGATACTCAGCGGACCGAACGGGCTTTATTTCTACTATTACCCCGAAAACGTGAGCGTCATCACAAACCGCGCGACCGATATGGCTGCACACCCCTGCTTCCTCTATGAGTCGCTCTGGTGCCTTATAGGCTTCCTCGTGCTCCATTTCTACTCCAAGAAATTCCGCAAGTTCGACGGCGAGATATTCCTTCTCTATATCGGCTGGTACGGCGCGGGCAGATTCTGGATAGAAGCCCTCAGGACCGACAGCCTCTTTATCCCCGGGACTCCGCTCAAGGTCTCTCAGCTCGTCGCGGGAACCTGCGTTATATTCTCGATAGTACTTCTTACGGTAAAATACATTCTCATAAAGAAAAACGGCAACACCTTCTATTACGAGACCGAGGAATCGAAAGAGCTTCTGAGGCTCAAGGACGAAAAGCTTCAGGCTTCGCGCAACCGCCGCGGCAAGAACGCCGACGCCGCCGTTTCCGAGCATATCCTTGCGGAAGGCGTTGAAGATGCCGAGACCTCCGAAGAGCCCGACGGCGAGCCCGAAGAATCTTTGTCCGAGGAGCAGTTCGAAGAGCCCTCCGAGGAGGAAGACGAAGCTGAAGATGAGGAGGAAAACGGCGATGGCGAAGCTGATTAACGGCAAGGAGATAGCGGCTTCCGTCCGCAAAAGGGTAAGGTTCGAAGCTGCCGAGCTCAGGGAGAAAACGGGCGTAGTCCCCGGGCTTGCCGTAATTCTCGTAGGCGACGACCCGGCCTCTAAAATCTACGTCGGCAACAAAAAGAAAGCCTGCCTCGAAGCCGGCTTCAACTCCTTCGAGCATATTCTCCCCGCCGAAACGACTCAGCAGGAGCTTTTGGAGCTGATAGAAAGGCTCAACGAAGACCCTGCCGTCCACGGTATCCTCTGCCAGCTCCCGCTGCCCAAGCATATCGACGAGCGCGCAGTTATAGCGGCGATATCCCCCAAAAAGGACGTCGACGCTTTCCACCCCGTAAACGTCGGAAAGATAATGATCGGCGACTACGATTTTCTCCCCTGCACCCCTGCGGGCGTTATGGAGCTTATTCATTCGACCGGCGTTTCGGTCGGCGGAAAGAGATGCGTGGTAGTGGGGCGCTCTAATATCGTCGGCAAGCCTATGTCGATGCTTTTGTTGCACGAAAACGGAACGGTCACCGTCTGCCATTCAAAGACCGCCGACCTCGCCGACGAGTGCCGCAGGGCGGACATACTCGTTGCCGCCGTCGGCAAGGCAAAGCTGATAACCGCGGATATGGTCAAAGAGGGCGCCGTGGTCATCGACGTCGGAATGAACCGCGATTCAAACGGAAAGCTCTGCGGCGACGTCGACTTTGAAAACGTCGAGCCCAAGGCATCGTTTATAACCCCCGTTCCCGGCGGAGTCGGACCTATGACGATAGCTATGCTTATGTGCAACACCCTTACCGCCGCGAAGCTCGCGGCAAAACTTTAAAAAAGTCGCAAAAAGGTCTTTACAAATCAAAAAAACTGTGATAGAATATTCGAGGCTTAAAGCCTATGGCTCCGCAATACGCAGACTGCGGGACGAGCCGCAAAGCGGACAGTACCTGCCGCAGCCTATGTTTGACGGGAAATTTTACGAAAGGGGTATAAAAGAATGCTTTTGAAGGAAGAAAAAACCGCTATCATCGAAGCCAACAGGCTCTCCGAGAACGATACCGGTTCGCCCGAGGTCCAGATAGCTATCCTCTCCAAGAGGATCAACGACCTCACCGAGCACCTCAAGGTCCATAAGAACGACCACCATTCCAGAAGAGGACTTCTGAAGATGGTCGGACGCAGGCGCAACCTGCTCAACTACCTTATGCGCACCGATATCGAGCGCTACAGAGCGATCGTCGAAAAGCTCGGTCTCAGAAAGTAATACAAAGCTTTAAAGTCTTGCCCCGAGCGGCTTAAACCGCCTCGGGGCGGGGCGCAGGCTTTGCGTAACCGCGCGTCAAAAAGGCAGAGGCTGAGGCTATCTGCCTTTTGAGATATTTTCGAGCGCGTTTTTTAGTAATAAGTTGAACCGCCGACATTCGGCGGCTGAATTTATTGCTAAAACGCTGCTTGAGAATACAAAACCAAAAAATCAAGGAGGAAAACATCTATGGCAATGTCAGAAATCAAGCAGTTTGACAGGTACAGAAAGTATGAAACCGAATTTGCGGGCCGTCCGCTCGTTATCGAAACGGGCAAGACCTGCGAGCTCTCCAACGGCTCCTGCTGGGTCCGTTACGGAGAGACCACCGTTATGGTAAACGTTACCGCCTCGGCTAAGCCCCGCGAAGGAGTCGACTTCTTCCCGCTTTCCGTCGACTTTGAAGAAAAGCTCTATTCCGTCGGGAAAATTCCCGGCTCGTTCACCAAGCGCGAGGGCAAGCCTTCGGACAAGGCTATCCTTACCTCCCGTATGGTAGACCGTCCTATCCGCCCGCTCTTCCCGAAGGATATGCGCAACGACGTAAGCGTTGTTATGACCGTTCTCTCGGTCGATCCCGACTGCTCGCCCGAAATAGCGGGTATGCTCGGAACTTCGGTCGCCATATCCATTTCGGATATCCCGTGGGCAGGTCCTATCGCCGGAGTAAACGTAGGTTTGGTCGACGGCGAGATCGTCCTCAACCCCACCCGCGCCCAGAAGGCTAACAACCACCTCAACCTCACCGTTGCGGGTACCCTTGAAAAAATAGTTATGATCGAAGCCGGAGCCGACGAGGTCCCCGACGACGTTATGCTCGAAGCCATCAAGACCGGTCACGCCGAGATAAAGAAGATGGTCGAGTTCATCAACGGCATCAAAGCCGAAATAGGCAAGCCGAAGTTTGAATTCGAGTCGATGGAAGTCGATCACGACCTCTTCGACGCCATCGAGGAAATGGCTTCTGATTCCGTAAAGGAAGCCCTCGACACCGACGACAAGAACGTCCGCGAGGCGCGCCTCGCCCCCATCGTGAACGCCGTTCACGAGAAGTTCGACGAGCAGTATCCCGAAAAGATCGCGATGATAGACGAGTGCATCTATAAGCTCCAGAAGAAGATAGTCCGCAACTGGCTCTATGAGGGCAAGCGCGTCGACGGCAGAGCTATCGACCAAATCCGTCCTCTCAGCGCCGAGGTAGGTCTCGTTCCGAGAGTACACGGCTCGGGTCTCTTCACAAGAGGTCAGACTCAGGTGCTCTCTATAGTCACTCTCGGTCCTGTCAGCGACTCTCAGAAGCTCGACGGCATCGACGACGAGGAAGAGAAGAGATATATGCATCACTACAACTTCCCGTCCTACTCCGTCGGCGAAACAAAGCCCTCCCGCGGTCCCGGCAGACGTGAAATAGGTCACGGCGCGCTCGCCGAAAAGGCGCTCGTTCCCGTTCTTCCCTCCGTCGACGAGTTCCCCTACGCCATTCGCGTGGTGTCCGAGGTCCTTTCCTCCAACGGCTCCACTTCTCAGGGCTCTATCTGCGGCTCCACCCTCGCCCTTATGGACGCCGGCGTTCCGATAAAGGCTCCCGTAGCCGGCATTTCCTGCGGACTTATTACCCGCGACGACGGCTCCTTCCAGACTATGGTCGACATTCAGGGTCTTGAAGACTTCTTCGGCGATATGGACTTCAAGGTCGGCGGCACCCACAAGGGAATCACTGCCATTCAGGTCGATATCAAGGTCGACGGTCTGACCTACGAGATAATCGAGGAGGCTTTCGCGAAGACCCACAAGGCTCGCGACTACATTCTCGACGAGATAATGGCAAAGGCTATCGCCGAGCCCCGCCCCGACGTTTCAAAGTGGGCTCCCAAGATGCTCTCGACCAAGATTCCGCCCGAGAAGATCGGCGACGTTATCGGCAAGAGCGGCAAGGTCATTCAGAAGATCGCCGCAGACTGCGATGTTCAGATCGACGTTGAGGACGACGGCTCCGTATTTGTCAGCGGTCTCGACCGCGAAAAGGCTCAGGCAGCCATCGACATCATCAGGACCATCGCCTTCGATCCCGAGATCGGCTCGATCTACAAGGGCAAGGTCGTCCGCCTGATGAACTTCGGCGCGTTCGTTGAGATCGCCCCCGGCAAGGACGGCTTGGTCCACATCTCTAAGCTCGACCTTCACCGCGTAGACAAGGTCGAAGACGTTGTCTCAATAGGCGACGAGATAGTCGTCAAGGTCGTAGAGATCGACGATCAGGGCAGAATAAACCTCTCCCGCAGAGACGCGCTCCTCGATATCGCCGCGAAAAAGGCAGCCAAAGCCGAGGAATAACTGAATAAAATCGCCCGCTCCTCTGAATAGGGGAGCGGGTTTTTGTATTGCAGTATCTGTATTTGCCTCACTCGCCGTTCGGCAAATCAGGGGACCCCTTAATAGGGTCCCCTGCGCCCGAACCGTCCACAGGACGGATTCGGGCTACCCTCCTGATTTTTGTTTATATAAGGATTTCGCAGCCTGAGGGCTGCGACCAGAGGCTTCTCGCCTCTGGACTCTCGCCACCCTTTTGAAAAAGGGTGGACCGAAAACTTTTGAGTTTTGCCGCAAACCTTCTTTTCAGCTCTCCGTCTGAATAACGTCGAAGCTCAGAAACTCTATCGTCATCTTGTCTGCAAGCTCGAGCTTCTGCGGTATCATCGTTTTCGAGAGCGAGAGCGTGAAGCTCTCTTCGCCTATCTTTCCCGCCGCGAGGCATTGCTCTTCGCCCTCGATAACCTCTATCGGCGAGGCGAAAAGCCTGTCTAAGCTGTCGATCGAAGCCGCCACTACCGACCCGACGGGGAACCGCGACGTGTCAAAAGTGAACCTCAGACCGTCGTAAGAGACCTCAGTTCCGCCGTCTTTGACTGTAAAGAGCAGCCCCTTTACAGCAGCGGGCTGGTTCAGCTCGACCTGCCAGCAGCCCGGGGCGTAGCGCGTAAGATATACGCCGTAGGCGGTATCGCCGACGGTTATCTCGGCTTCGGAGTTAAAGCAGGGCGGCAACGCGACGCTCGACGAAGGACTGCCCGCGCAGCCTGTGAGCAGGAGCGCGAGCACGGCAAAAATTGCAAAAAATCTTTTCAAATCAAATCAGCCTTTCAATTTTCTTGAAAAGCAGAGGCAGACAGCCGATGATGTCGCTCGGCAAAACCCCGCGCCGCGACAGCCTTTTCGCAGCGAACTCGCAGGCAAGACCCTGAAGCGTAACGCCTATTTCCGCGGCTTCGGCAGGGGAATATCCCTGCGCCGCGAACGAAGCGATGAGCCCTGCCAAGAGGTCTCCGCTCCCGCCTCGGGCAAGACCGTTGTTCCCTCTGACCGACAGCATAGCCTTTCCGCCGCCGGTTATCAGCGTTCCCGACGACTTTGAAACAACGGTGCAGCCGTATTCCTCGGCGATCTTGCGCGCATATTTCAGCCTGTCGCCCAGAACCTCAGCGAGCGGCGCTCCCGAAAGCCTTGCGAGCTCGGCGGGGTGGGGAGTGAGTATCAGACCCGTCTTTGCTTTCCTGAGAAATTCTATGCGGGTGCTGACAAGGTTTATGCCGTCCGCGTCAAGTATTATCGGGCAAGCCGCGTTTTCGAGCGCGATTTCGAGCATTTTCAGCGAGCTGTCCGCCGTTCCGAGCCCGGGACCTATGAGCAGCGCGTCAGCCGAAGAGATAAGCCCCGCGGCGGTTTCCTCTTTTCCGTTCGGGAGCATAAATCCCGCGCCGTCGGAATCGAGAGGCAAAAGAGTAGCTTCCCTTATCGATGAGGCGAGCGCCTCAGCCGCAAGGCGGGTGGTTATGACTGTAACAAGCCCCGCGCCCGAGCGAAGAGCCGCAAGCGCCGAAAGCTGAGCAGCGCCCGGAAAACGGTCGGAGCCGGCAATCAAAACAAGCCTGCCGAAGCTGCCCTTGTGAGAATTCTCGGGGCGAGGTTTGACAAGCTTTATTACTTTACGGGGATTTAAAATCTCGATTTCTCCCGAACCGCTTCGGTAAGGAGCGATTGCCCTTCTTATGTGCAGATCGCGCTCCGATGCGGTTTTCTCGGCTTTTATAAAATCGGTGTTCGTAATTCTGTCTTTCATAATTTCAGTATGCGATGACTATCGCGGTGGCGTCGAGCCGCGTGTGAGTGAGGCTGACTGTAAAGCTTTTTTCCTTTGCAAGCTCTTCGGCGCGTCCGCTGAGCTCTATGTAAGGCGCGCCCCTTTTGTCTCTAAGAATTGAGACCTCGTTGAGCGAAAATCCCACTACTCCCGTCCCGAGAGCCTTAGAAAACGCCTCTTTGGCGGCGAAATTCGCTGCGAACGACTGCGCGGGTCTGCCCTTTTTTTCGAGCATCTCGAGCTCTGCGGGCGAATACACCCTCTCCTTGAAGCCGCGGATCTCGAGCGCCTTCTGTATCCGCGTTATCTCCACGGTGTCTATCCCGACCGTCATAGCTGCCTCGGAAGGTAGGGCTTTATCATTTCGAGCGTGCGCTCGTCCGGAGTGAAGATAAGAAGGGTCTTGCCGCGCGCGGGGTCGCTGTATTCAACGGTATACCTGTCGCCCTCGCCGCAGGCTTCTATCTCGGTGGCGTCGCGAAGGTGCTTTTCCGAGCCGTAGAACGCTTCTGCCGCTCTCAGATTCACGGTGCAGAGGGTCTTTCTTGAGCGCTTGTTCGTTATCTTGTCGACTGAAAGCTCGTTCCCTACGACCGCGTATTCGTATTCAACGTTGAACATTCCGGTGAGCCACCAGCCGCCCCAGAGAATGAGCCCCGCCAGCAAGACTGCTATAGCCGCGAGCATTCCTCCGCTGAAAACGTATATCGCGCCGAATATCAGCGACGCTAAAACAAGCGCGCCGAAAAGCACCGCCGCGGTGCCGACGGATTCCCGCCTGCCTCTCGGACGTTTAACGAGCTGTTCCCTTATTCCTTCCATAAGTGGGCTCCTTTCTAAACGGTGATCCCGCCGTTTACCGGCAAAACCTGACCGGTTATAAACGATGATTCCTCTTTTGCCAAAAACGCGACCGCCTTTGCAACGTCTTCGGGCGAGCCTATCCTCAAAAGGGGAGTTTCCTCCTCGAGCTCGCGCAGGGTATCGGCGGTGAGCTCCGAGTTCATATCGGTTCTTATTACGCCGGGAGAAACGCAGTTTACCCTTATCCCGCTCGGACCGAGCTCCTTTGCCAAAGCCTTTGTGAAGCCGATGATTCCCGCTTTGCAGGCGGAATATACCGCCTCGCAGGAGGCTCCTACCTCGCCCCACATCGAGGCGATATTTATTATCGAGCCGCTCTTTCGCGGTATCATCTGCCTTGCGGCTTCCCGCGAGCAGACTATCGCGCCCATAAGGTTTACCTCTAACTGCCGCCTTATCTCGTCGTCGGTCATATCCTGCAAAAGCCCGATATGGCTTATTCCGGCGTTGTTCACAAGGAGCGAAACGCTCCCGAAGCGCTCTTTAACGGCTTCAAACATCGCAGCGACCTCTTCCGGAGCCGAAACGTCGGCTTTTACGGCAAAAGCCTGTCCTCCCGCGGCGGAAACGGCGTTTACAACGCTTTCGGCAGCGCTCTTATTCACTCGGTAGTTCACCGCCACCGCAAAGCCGTTCCGCGCGAGCTCTGCGGCGCAGGCTGCGCCTATCCCGCGCGAGGCGCCTGTCACTATTGCGGTTTTCAAGCCATCACCCGCCTTTAAAGCAGCCAATATACGACGACGATATAGTCGCCGAAGTCGTTGAGCCAATACTGCGCAGTTTTATTGAAGCTTACGCCGTCGAGCGATACGCCCCCGAAGCCGTCGGGGACCCTGTCATACATAATTTCCTCGAATTTCATACCGCTTCGGTATGCTTCGTTGAGGATTTCCGAGGCTGCGGCTTTGTTTTCGGCGTATTTTCCGTGAGAGGGGTAGTAAATGAGGTCGGAGGAATCCGCGCTCGGGAAGCTTTCCTTCTCCCAGACGTGGTTTATCTCCATAACGCTGTCCGGCACAAGGCAGTAGAGGTGAAACGCCGGACGGTCCTTTTCCTCGGGGACGAAGTCGTCCCAGGTCGTGTCTACATGATACCAATTCCCGCCGATGTTCACAAGGTTCCAGGCGTGTTCCTCGTCCTCTGCCGAGCCGTGAACTACCTTCGATTCTATCCCGAGCATGTCCATAAACAGCTGAAAAGTAGTCGTGTAGCCCATACAGATCGCCTGGCGCTTTATCAGAGCGCCGTAGGGGTTTTCGGTGTCTTCGCTCTGCTTCGGGATCGCGAGCAGCATATTCTCGTCGTAAGAGATGTTCTCGACTATCCAGTCGTGAGCGGCGATGACGGCTTCCTCGTCGGTCATCGAGTCGGAGTAAAACCTGTTTATCGCTTCGATTGCAGCCTCATATATCGCCGACTGCTTTTCGTCGAGCCCCGAGGCGTCGCCGCTGAGATATGCCTCAGCTATGGCGGTGCCGTCATAAACCGGCGTAAGCCCTTCTATCGCGGCAGTTTCTGGAGCAGAAGTCTCGGGAGCAGGGGAGGAGCCTTCGGATTCTGCGACGGTCGAAACGGTCGTTGAGGCTTCGGTTTTTGGAGCAGTAATATTCGTTTCGGGCTCATTTTTTGCGCAGGCGGCAAGGCATATAAGCATTGCCGCCGCGGTTATCACAGCTATAAACTTCATTGTTATTTAATGGTGATTCCGGTGTAGTAGTGGTGGAGTATCTGGTCGAAGGTATATCCGCCGAGGGTCGCGTAGAGGTTTGCGCCCACCTGCGCCATTCCCACGCCATGACCGTAGCCGTAGGTGGTAAAGGTGAAAACGCCGTTATTATAGCTTACCGTGAACGCCGTAGAGCGGATATTGAGTATATACGTCCTGAACTGATAGCCGGTTATCTTTCTCTCCTTGCCGTTGATATAGGCGGTAGTATGACCGTCAATCGAGAGCTGGTCGGCATAGATATTGTCGTTCCAGCTGAGAATCCTTATCCATTCGCTGTAGTTGTCAGAGAGCTTTATATCGGTGTTCGACTCTATCTTTTTGCGAACCTCGTCGACGGTATAGGTGGTTACCTTGCCGTAATTCTTTTCGTCGAACTGGTCGTAGTCGTTCTTTACCGATTGCAGATAGGGGAGATCGCCGCCCCAAACGTTTTTGCTCGCGGCTGAGTAGCCTCCGGTCGACGCCGAGAACGACGCCATAATATACTTGTCGTCGTAGAACATCGCAAGACCGTCGATTGCTTCAACGCATTCCCTTATCTCGTCGGGGACAGTCGATTTGGTTCCGATCCTTGCAGCCGTTCCCTTCTGCTCGTAATATTTAATGTAAGTATACGCCGCGACTGCCTGCGCCTTTATGGTCTCGGGGTCCATCGAGGTGCCTACCTCAGAGCTCGTTATCTCGCAAACAAGGTCGAAGGCGTTTTCGGTGCGGTAGCGCTTCTGAGCCGTGTCGTATATCGTTATCATCTCGTCCTTATAGCTCTTAGAGGCAACGAGCGAATCTCCGGGATAATAGGGCGCGGGCTGAGCCGGCTGGCTTCCGCCGATTATTCCGAGCGATTTCAGATATTCCTCGAATTCCTCTTCGGTCATTCCGCCTTCGGTGTCGTCAAGCTGAGGATCCTCGTCGTTCGGCTCGTCGTCGACGGATTCCGCGTCGTCCGCGGTCTCGCTGTCATCAACCGTCTCGTCGTCGAATGCCTCCTCGCTCTCCTCAAAGGTGGGCTCCGGAGCCTTCGTTTCCGGCGGGACCGTAGTCGCCGAGGTTGTAGCCTCGGTCTTTTTGGTCGTTGTCGCGGGGGCTTCGGTCACGGTGGTCGGAGCCGAGGTCGCCTCGGTCTCCTCTGTGGTGGTCACCGCCTCGATAACGTCGGGAACGCTCGTTGCGGCAGCCATAAACATCGGGTAATTTTCGGCGCTCATCTTCTCGACGATGCGCTCAACGGGTTCCGAGAAAGCCGCAGGCTCTTCGGCGTCGTTGCTTTCCTCGGTTTTGTCGGCGGGCTGCATTATGTCCTCGGTCTCCTGGTATTCGCTGCCGCTCACCGGCGCAGAGGCGTCGAGTATCGATTTTTCGGCATAAATCTTGACGAACAAAAACGCGCAGGAATACACAAACAGCAGACCCATAAGCAGTATGACCCGCCTTAAGGTAAATACCTTTTTCAATCTGTCACGTCCTTTCCGTCAGAATTATTGCCATATTCTGTAAAAATAATCACTTGTTGGAATAATAGTGCGAGGGTCTGTGCCGATGCTCGTTAAATTCGTAGGTTCCGGCATATACCGAAGGGTCCTCGCCCTCGCGGACCTTTCTCGCAACTACCACGAATCTCGAATCGTCGCCGATGTTGTATTCGCAGGTCGAGAGGGTCAGGAACTGATCTCCGAATTCGCATTCAACGCCGGAGGTGAAGAAGCTGCGGAGCATTATGTTTTCGTAGAAGTAGTTGTAGTCGTCTTCGGTGTCGAAATTGCGGCACTTGAAGTATTCAAAGAGAGGGAGGTCGTCCTGCCAGTCGTAAATACCTATCTGGAAGCAGGAGACGATAACATACTGCGCCTCCTCCCAGCGGGTGTCGAAGTTGATGATATAGGCTTTGTTTACGGTCTTGGTGCTCGTGGTCTCATAGTCGAGCAGGTGGCGGAAGAAGGTGCCGTTTTTCATGCTGTGACCGTAAAGAGTGACGTTGTCCGCCATATCGAGACCGGTTATCGGGATCTTATAGTCGGCGTAAATCGCTCCCGAGGAGGATTTTTTGTTCTCAAAGCTGTGGTCTATGTAATACGAGTTGTCGTCGCCCTGAACAACGGGGTAGTCTATCCAAGGGTCGCCGTTGGAATGGGTTATGCCGTCTATCCTTATCCAGCCAACGAAATCGTTGTTTTCCTCATAATACTCAAGATATTTTTCGAGCGGGTCGGGCTCTACCGGCGGGGGCTCGGTGGTCGTTACCTCGGTAACCGTCGTCGGAACGGTCGTCGCCTCGGTAACTTTGGTTACCGGCGGAGTCGTTACCTCCGGCTCGGGATCGATTTTCTTTCCGCAGCCGGCGAGCGACGCCGAAGCGATAACAGCCGCTGCAGAGAGCGCAGCCGCTCTTAAAATTTTATTCCTGAGTGTTTCCATTTATACTTTCCTTTCAGCGCTTATTCGGGGACGTAGGCTTCGTAGTCGGGACCGTCGTCCTCGGGAACGGTGTATCCGTATGCTTTATACCACTTCGCAGGCATATGCCTGTCGGGATTCTGGAGATAGGTATAGGCGGCGGGGTCTTCGCCCTCGCGGAGCTTTCGCGCAACTATGACGAACCTCGAATCCGAGATGTCGTAAGCGCAGGTCGAGAGGGTGAGATATTCGTCGCTCGAGGTGCATTCTATATCGGTCTTGTAGTAATTGCGGTAGAGAACGTTTTTATACCAGTAGTCGAAATCGGCTTCGGTGTTGAACTCAACGCAGTTGTGGTATCTGAATATGGGCTGATTGTCGTCCTTCTCGTGGATAGAAACGAGGAAGCAGCCGAAAATGATGTATTGGTCCTGACTGTAGAGCGTGTCGAACTCAACGAGCCTGTGCTCCGAGACAAATGTGGGACTGGTGCGGTTGTAGTCTCTTAAGTGGTGGAAATAATACTCCGTCTTCATATTGTGACCGTAGATGGTAACGTTAGAGGAGCGGTCCTCGCCGCTCACCTTCGCGCGGCAGTCGGTGAAGAGTGTGCCGTAGTCGGCTTCGTTCCCGAAGAAGTCGTAGTGAAGGTAATGGTCGTTGTCGATACCGAATACAACGGGGTAATTTATCGCGAGGGTATCGGTGTCTTCAAGGAAGATGCCGTCCACCTTTATCCAGCCGACTATATCGGGGTTAATATCGTAGAGCTGCTCAAAATTCAAGCTCATTCCCGCGGGATATTTCGAAGCGGGGAGGTCGGTCTGAGGAGTATCTCCCTCGGGCTGGGTGTCTGGCGTGTCGGGCTCGGGAGTATCGGGCTGAGCGCCGTCGGGATTTGCCACGGGCGCAGTAGTCACAGCCGGCGGAGTCACTCCGTTATAGAGCTCGGATAGGTGTTCCTGGTCGTTTATCATCGTTTTCGAGCCGAAATTGTAGATATAAGCGTCGTAAGCCGAATACGCCAAAACGCAGACCGCCCCGATGAATACGGCTTTTCTTATCAGTTCCTTTATGCTGTCGCCCTTCCAGGGGAGGATCTCCTTGACCCTGCCCATAAACGAGCGGTCGCGGTCGTCGGTTATCGAGCCCCTGCGGGCTTCGTTTAGCATTGACATAATATCTTCCTTTCAGTTCCCGTTAAGCCCGAGCCGCTTCTGAATGGCTTCGAGGGCGAAAGCCGCCGCAAGCAGGCGGTTGATCCCGCGGTCGAAGCTGCCGAGCTCGTAAAGCTTCAGGTTTTCGGCAATTATTCTGTCCTTATATGCTGTTGATACATAAACCGTTCCCACAGGGAGAGCGTCGCTCGGCGAGGCAGGACCCGCAAGCCCCGTTATCCCTACCGAAATATCGCTTCCCGAGAGCTTTTTCACGGCTTTTGCCATAGCTTCCGCCGTCTGCGCGCTTACTACCCCGTATCCGTCGATTATCTCCGCCGGAACGCCGAGTATTTCCTCTTTTATCCTCTCGGAATATGAGACTATCCCGCATTCGAAGATCTTTGACGCCCCCGGGACAGAGGTTATCGCGGCGCTGAGTATCCCGCCGGTGCAGCTCTCCGCTGCGGAGACAGTCAAATTCTTCTCAATCATATATTGTACCACATTTCGTGCCGTTCTGTCAATATATGCGCTTATTCCCGCTTCGGTAAAAGGCACCTTGCCGTCTCTCAGACTGCTCATTTCGTTTCTCCCGTCAGTACGACTTTATGTTTTTGACCCTTGTGTTTTCCACTGCCTCGGCTATAAGCGGCTCGAAGTCATACATCGCCTGCGCCTTTTCGACGTCAGAGAGCACCGGCTTTGTCTTCGGGTGTCGCGGAGTGAACACCGTGCAGCAGTCCTCATAGGGTTCTATGGATATCTCATATGTCCCCAATTTGTATGATATGTCGATTATTTCCCGTTTATCCAGCCCGATACAGGGTCTGAACACCGGCATACGGCATACCGCGTCGGTAGTGACCATAGCCGCCATCGTCTGCGAGGCTACCTGCCCGAGGCTCTCGCCGGTAATAATCGCCTCGATGCCGTTCTTTTCGGCTACTCTCTGGGCTATTTCCATCATAAGCCTGCGCATTATCAGCGTGAAGTATTCTTCGGGGCAGTTGTTTTTTATCTCTTCCTGAATCCTCGTGAACGGAACCGTGTAAAAACTTATCCTTCCGCAGTATTCCGACATCTTCGCCGCCAGCTTCTCAACCTTCATCAGCGCTCTTTCCGAGGTATAGGGCGGGGCCTCGAAGTGTATCGCCGAAATTATCACTCCGCGCTTTGCGAGCATGCAGCCCGCAACGGGGGAGTCTATTCCTCCGGAGAGCAGCAATAGCCCCTGTCCCGACGTCCCCACGGGTATGCCCCCCGCGCCGTCCTCGGCTATATCGTGTATATACGCACCCTCGGCGCGTATCTCGCAGACTATCGTCACGTCCGGCTCGAAGAGATCGACTTTTAAATGCGGGAGCTTTTCGAGGATCATTCCGCCTATCTGTGCCGCGAGCTCGGGCGAAGTCAGGTAAAAGCTCTTGTCGGAGCGCTTTGCCGCGACTTTAAAGCTCTTTGACACTTTTAAAATGTCGCCGAAGCGCTCATATGCCGCCTCAAAAATGCTCTTGACGTTTTTCTCAACGCCCACGGCGCGGCTGAGCTTTGTTATGCCGTATACCTTCTTAAGGCGGTCAAATACCTCGTCCATATCGATTTCGTCGTCGAGCGGCTCGACGTAAAGCGTAGACTGCGCCGATTTGAGGCTGAAATTGCCGAGGGGCTTGAGCCTGCGGCGGACGTTTTTCATAAGCTCGCTTTCAAAGGTGCCCCTGTTGAGCCCCTTGAGGACGATCTCGCCGTATTTGCAAAGTATTATCTCTTTCATTTATATCCTCCGTATTTTAGATGTCTTTACAAGCGTCTTCGATGCCTCCCTGAAGCCCTCCGCAAGGGCTTCGATGTCGCTCTCTGAGGTCTTCGGAGAAGTGCTTATCCTTACTGTCGAGTCGATAATTCCGTCCGAGAGCCCGAACGCCCTAAGAACGCCGCTCTTTTTTCCGCGCGAACAGGCGGAACCGCTCGAAACGAATATATCCTTGCTTTCAAGAAAATGGAGCAGAGTTTCGCTCTTTATACAGGGCAGCGAAACGCTCAGGATATAAGGGCTTCCGCCGCTCTTCGAGTTTATTATCGCTCCCGCCTCCGAAAGCTTTTTAACGGCGTAGTCCCGAATCCCGCAGGCGTGTTCGAACCTTTCCGAAACGGTGGGCATAAGCGCCTCCACAGCCTTTGCAAAGGCATATATCGACGGAACAGCTTCGGTCCCCGAGCGGATCCCTCCCTGCTGCCCTCCGCCGAATACCGTTGGGGCAACGCGGACGCCCTTTTTTATCCAAAGCGCGCCGATACCCTTCGGTGCGTGTATCTTATGTCCGCTGAGCGATATCGCGTCGGCGGAAAGGGCTTTCGCCTTTACCGGAAGCTTCATAAACCCCTGAACGCAGTCGCAGTGGGTCATGCAGTCGGGATAGAGCTTTTTTATCCTCGAAAACGCGCGCTCTATCGGCAGGATATAGCCGGTCTCGTTGTTTACGAGCATCGCGCTTATCAGGCAGGTGCCGCCGTCTACGGCTGAGACGAGCGCTTCTTCGGTTATCTCGCCGTTTTCGTCCGGGTCGACGATTTTGAGCTCAAAGCCTCTTTCGGCTAACTTTTTCATCGGCTCGAGCACCGACGGGTGCTCTATAGAGGTGGTGACTATCCGCTTTTTTCTGCGCCCGTAGTTCTCGGCGAGACCGAAAATCGCAAGGTTGCTCGATTCCGTCGCTCCCGATGTGAAAATAACCTCCGACGGCTGAGAGCCCAGCGCCCGAGAAATTATTTCCGAGGAAAAGCTTACGAGCTTTTCGGCTTCTATCCCGAGGCGGTGGAGGCTCGAAGGGTTCCCGAAAACTTCGGTCATCGCATAGCAGGCGGCTTCCGAGGCTTCGCGGCAGACCTTTGTAGTCGCCGCGTTGTCAAGATATATCATATTTTTCTCCCGATAATAATACTTTTTGCACCGCCAAAAGCTTGCGGCGCCGAAAAATTTTATTTTTCCGTCACATTTTCCGACTGATAATATATACACCATAATTATACTACGCTTTTCGGAAAATTGCAAGACTTATGAACGGATAGGGAGTGTCCATTTCCACCACATTATAAAATTTTTTGCCGGACAATTCGCCGTTACTAAACACTTTCCACTTACCACATTTCAATTAAATGTGGTCGTTTCGGACATTCCCGAACGGATACAGTGCGGCTAAAAGCGAAGCAATTAAAAGCGACCCGCCCCCAGAACGGAGGCGGGCTCTTGCTATTTTATTCCCGAGAGTTCCCTGTATTTCTGCTTCGTTGCTTCTCCGCCGCGAATGTGGCGCTCCTGCTTGTTTATGTCTAAAATTACACGAACCTCTTTGTAAAGCGACGGCTTAACCTTTTTCAGCCGCTCGCTGACGTCTTTATGTATGGTCGTCGCAAATTAGAACGGTACTGTCGAGCCCCAAATCCCCGAAAAGCCGCAGGTAAATGTCAACATTGCCGTCCTTATCGACCTCGATTTTCTGGATTATCCGCTTTAGCTGCGCGTTAGTCATGCTCCGCAGGTCGGTGATATTCTCAATCTCCTTAAACGTGTTGTTGAGAATGTTTTCGAGCTGCTCACTGCGGGTGATATGATACGATACCATCTTCAGCTCGTTTTCAAGCCGCTCCATCTCCTTAAGCGACCCGCCGAGTTTTTCGTTCAGCTCCTTGCGGGAGATGATTTCGTCGGTGAACATGTCCATATATTTTTTGCGCGTCTTTTCGAGCTTCGAGATCTTTGCTTTCAGCTCTTTTTCAAGATTTTCGTTTTCATCTTTCGCCTTGTAGACTCGCTCAAACTCGCTCACCACGCGGCGTATGACGTTCTTTTTGTCTTTGAGCAGTCCTGCAAAATACTCCTCAAGAGCGTTAATGAGCTCGTCCTCATCGACGGCGACCGCGTTCGGGCAGCTTTCTGCGCCCTGCATATTATGCCCCGAGCAGACCCAGCGCACATAGGTGTTTTTATATGTCCTGACCATTCGCCTAAACGACCAGCCGCAATGCTTGCACTTTATCAGCGTTGAAAACAGATACTGATTACTGTGCCGCTCGCTTGTGAATTTAAAGGCTTTGCTTCTTTCGCTGAGGATTTTCTGGGCCTCGTCAAAGACCTCAGGCTCGATAATTCCAAGCTCCGACCTTTCGACGACTATCCACTCCTCCGAATCCTTTTCGGTGCGCTTGCCAGTCAGAAAGTCGGCGACCTCCTGCTTGCCGTTGATGATTTTGCCGGTGTAAAGCTCATTTGTAAGAATACGGCAAATCGCGTTCTGGCTCCACTGGCAGTCGCGCTTTGTGCGCAGTTTTCGCTCATTAAGCATCGACGCGATTTTCGATGCTCCGTATCCGTCTTTGGTGTACCATTTAAAAATCTGCCGGACAACTTCGGCTTCTTCCTCGTTTATAGTCAGATTGAAATAGTCGCCGATGGTCTTATCATAGCCGTAGACGATATTCGGCACCCGCCCTTTCTCGGCATTTATCTTCTTGCCGAATTTTACGCGCTTCGAGGTGTTGTTGCTCTCCTCCTGCGCGAGTGCGCCGAAAACGGTCAGCACAAACTCGCTGTTGCCCATGCTCGTCATATTCGCGGTCAGAAACTGCGTTTCAATGCCCATCGCTTTCAGCTTGCGGATATTCTGCAAAAGATCTACGGTGTTTCTCGCAAAGCGGGAAATGTCCTTGACGACGACCATCTGGAAAAGTCCGTGTTCGGCGTCCGACATCATCTGAAGAAATTCCCTGCGGTTTTTAGTCTTTGTGCCCGAGATTCCCTCATCGGCATAGAGCCTGACAAGGTTGTCTCCGGTCTTTTCGCAGTATTCCGAAAAGAAGGATTTCTGCGCTTCAAGGCTGTTGAGCTGATCTTCCTTATCTGTCGAAACTCGGCAGTATGCGGCAATATTCATCATAATACCTCTCTAATTTGAAAATGACATTCCGTTACTACTATTATATCACAACAAAAAATAAAATGCAAGAGGGGAAACCGCTCCGTCAGGCAGAGCGGTTATTTTTGTTTTTCAAAACGGTTTCCCTCATCTTCGCTTCCCTGACAGCCCGCTCAGCTTTCGGCATATTAGCAGCAACAAGTTCTTTGAGAATGTGTTCAGCGGCGACGCCCGTCGGATTGGGGTCATGGAAGCGGAAGTTAAGCTTTTTCTTCACGGCGGTGCCTCCAATCATATTATTTCAGAAATATGATATACAGCTGAGATTTTGCGAAAATGCGAAACGAGAGCAGCCGTCCGACCACTCTGCTTTTAAGTTTTACATTGACCTAACATATTTTTAAGGGTGTGTATTACGTTTGCACATCCTCGCTCCTATTATCCTCCTATGGGGAGGCTGTCAGTTGTGGTGATTCTCGCGTTTTGTTTCACATTATTCGTTATATTCCTATACTGTATATACCCTACAGTTCATTTATCTCAATATAATGTTACTACGAAAAGAGGTTACTACATGCCAAAAACAAAGATTATTACTTTAAGAGTATCGGACGATGAGCTGTCTGAACTCAGAAAAAGAGCAGATGCCCAAGGTGTTACGATGAGCGACCTGCTTAAACATTCAGCACTTGCGAGCGAGGGGCTTTCTACGCTTGATAAACAGAGGATTTATGCTCATCTAAATATTATAAAGGATAGTGCTCGTCAAATAGTGAGAGATTATGAGGACGTTCATTCGTCAAAAATCATAAAGGAGGCAGATGACCTGTGGCAATTACTAAGTTGATATCTAATCCCTGCAACAGTGACAAAGACTTGCAGAATCTTTGCAACTACATAATCAATCCTGAAAAAGTAGGCAACTCGGGCAGGTATGTTTTCGGTAGGGGAATCCGCTCGGATACCGCCTATGAAGATATAACCGAAATGCAGGAGCTTTTCGGAAAGGATTCCGGCAGACGAGCCTATCACCTTATGGTGAGTCTGCCGGATACCCTCGGTCTCGGCGGCGAAGATATGCTTGAAATCTCGCGCAAAATTTCAGATTTGTTTTATCCTCCGTATCAGATATTATGCGGCGTTCACGTTCGGCAGGATAATCTTCACGCACATTTTGCGGTAAACCCTGTCGAGATGAAAGCAGGAAGTAATCCAAAGTTGGATATGAACCTTGCCTATATTGACAAACTTTCGTGTCAGATTGACAAAATAATAGCCGATTACACGAACGGATAGCAGGGCAGATTTCTCTGCCCCGCACTCATTCTTTCTTTGAAAAGTAAACGGTAATCGCAAGCAACGCCCCCTCCAGTATCTCTCCTATCACCGTTATTACCTTCTCAAAATTTTTCTTTGCTTCGTCATTCATCTTGATCACCTCCTCATTGCCGGATTCGGCTTCGCGATTATAAGCAGAACGATCATTGACAAAAAGCCTAAAAACTGTAACATTTATTTCACCCCCTTGATACGTCTGTAAAACGTAGTCTTTTTCATACCGAGTTGTTTCATAGCCTCGACCGCAGAAATTCTGCCGCTTTTCCACTGAGAAACTACCGCCTCGAACTCGGGGCAGGGCTTTGCAACCCTGCCCTTGTAAATGCCGTTCTCTTTTGCGATTGCTATACCTTCGCGTTGCCTTTGCAAAATATACTCTCTTTCGAGTTCAGCCACCGCTCCAAAGATCGTAAGCATAAACTTGCCGGTCGGGGTGGTTGTGTCGATTGCTTCTTTTTTGGATACAAACTCGACCTTTTTCTTTGTGAGCTGCTCGACTAAATCCAGCAGATCTCTTGTGTTCCTCGCAAACCTGCTTATAGATTCAACGATGACGGTGTCACCCTCACGGACAAACGACATCATCTTCCTGAGTTGTGGTCTGTCCGTGTTCTTTCCACTCATCTTGTCGATGTAGACCTGATCCACGCCCAACTCTTTCATCAGCACCTCCTGCCGAGCTGTGTTTTGGTCAACGGTGCTGATGCGAATGTAACCAATTTTCATAACTCCTCCAAACTGCCAATAGGGTCGGCTCACAAAATGTCATATGCCAAAATGCGAAATCCGACCCCAGTGGCACACTTTTTGAATGTGACTTTAGGGTGTACCTCAACGTCAACAGGATAAGACATTCCGGGACAAAATACACAACCAGCGCTATCGAAATTTGTCTAAAAAACGAATTGACAAATTAAGCCTCGCAACAAAATTGAAAAAACGGATTTTGTTTGCGAGGTTAATACGATGAAACAAATTAAATTATTTCAGACAGCCGTCAATGCATTGCACAATTTGATTATCAGTAAGGATTTCATGGACAGAAACCGCATGAAAGCTACTGACTTTACCCGTAATCGCAAGCTGGACTTTCCGACCGTAGTTTCTATCATCATGAGCATCATGACAAAACCAATTCATTCGGAATTGTGCGGCTTATTCCACAAGCTGAAAGATGGCGTATCTCAGCCTGCGCAACAGTCTTTCAGCGAGGCGCGTCAGAAGATTCGTTATCAGGCTTTTAAAGAAATATTTCAGCAAACAGTTTCTATGGGATTATCTGCATCAGACGCGAAGACTTTTCGCGGCTATAGACTGCTTGCTATTGACGGAAGTACAATCCCACTGAAAAAATCTGACGAACTGCGTGAGTATTTTGCAAAAACATCGCCTGTGCCTAACGACGTATTCGGACGTGTATCTTGTGTTTATGATGTTCTAAATCATATAATCATAGACGCCAGGCTTGCGCCTTTTAATGAAGGGGAAAGACTTCTTGCAGCCAACGCCATTGAAGAAACAGAGAATTATGTAGATGGAAAACGTATCTATCTGTTGGATCGCGGATATTGGAGAGTGGAGCTATATGCAAAAATACTCTCAATGGGACATTCTATTGTTGCAAGGGTGCGTAATCAAATGACAAAAGAGCTGAAATATGGATCATCAACCGTAACCATACCCTCGGATACCGAACGGTATACTCTTCGTGTAATACGTTTTACTCTGCCGTCAGGTGAAACAGAAACCTTGATAACAAATCTCTCGGATACTGAATTTACGGATCAGGATATTGTACAACTTTATTTCTTGCGTTGGAATATAGAAACAGCTTATGACGGTCTGAAAAATCTTCTTGCCATGAACAACATATCTTCCAGAACGCTTTTGACAGTGCTTCAGGATTTTTATGCCATCATGGCGATCTTTAATTTGACCGCATTTGCCGCCTATGTTGCTGACTCTCAAATTGCCGAACGTACAGAAAGCAAAGGCAGCAAATACAAGTACAAGGCAAGCCGATATACCATTCTTGCCGTTTTAAAGCCGATTCTTCCTCTTGTACTCTATCTTCCTTCTGCATACTTGCGGCGAAAACTTCTTCGAAATGCTTTATCCGCTCTGTCTGCGCGACCGGTACCGATACGAAGCAACAGGCTTCCCGACCGTTCTCGCACTATTCTCAAATACAAAAACCGTCCACCGAAAAAACCGGTTTGAGGCTTAACCTGTTGACGTTGGAGTACACTCAAACGGGACTATATGGCAAACAGAAATTCTTCGATTTCGTCCAACGTGTACCCATCTTCATATAGTTCTTCAATGTCCTCGGGCATATACCCACAGTGACAGGCTACGCCTTTGAGATCCTCGAAGTATTGTTTCTCGGCGGGATCCATTTTACTCGACGTTGTTTTTGCCGATGTCCACCAATCATCGTCCCAGCCGTGGCGGCAAGGGAAATAGTAGCTGTAATAAAGCCCGGAATCATTGAACTCTGACCTTGTTCTATATCCCGTGCTGTCTATCTTCAGAATCTCGCCGCTCTCGATTGAAATCTTTTCGCACTTGCCAAAGTTGAGATACAGCTTCTTCAGACCAGCCTTCAAAATCTCCTCGGTAGAGGCATAGATGTAGAGACCTCGCTCCGGATAATGGTAGAGGCACAAAGGATTGTCGCCTTTCACGACGTACAGGTTGTCCGCAGAATCCATAACTGTTATAGTCATACTCCCTTGGAGTTGCTCAGCCATATACTTCAGACTATCAAAATCGAGCCGTTTCTTATTCTCGATGAGTTGAACAGCAATGTACGAATCCGTCTTGATGTGAGTGCTTGGAAGCCTTTCATTCTCCCTGACCCGTTCATCATTATAAATTACGCCGTTGTGTGCAAGTGCAAAAGGAACATCGGCTTTGCCGTAGAACGGGTGGTTGTTGAAGTTCAGCTTTTCGCTACCCTGTGTGGCCATACGGGTGTGACCCATAACTGAGCTCACGCCATCAGGCACGTTGAACCTCATAAGATGAGCAGGAATTGGGCGCTTGTAGATTCTCAGTTTTCCGTTGTGATTGTAAGCGATGCCGGTGGCGTCAGTGCCTCGCACTTCGCAGGCGGTTGAGAGTACATTGAGAATGCGGTTCATCTGCCTCTTGCTAAGGCTGTGGTTGTAATCCAAAACTCCGAATAAACAGCACATAATCAGACCTCCTCTTCAATAGCAACAGGTTCATTGACGTATATTTGCCGCTCTTTTAGGTACTGAACTAACTCCGGCGATGTGCAGGACTTGGCGAAGGTCGTCCAAGAGACGTTATGAATCTCGTCATCAGAAAGACAGGTTGCGAGGTCGCAGATTTTATTGACTAACTGCAAGGTTGCGAGCAGGGTGTTGAGTTTGAGTGTGCCTCGGAATATGCGGAACTCGACCGTATTGTAGTTTAAGAGATTGATACACGCGTATCTGCCCCTGTTTGAACCTTTCTTAGCGTGTTCCAACATAGCTTTAGGGTTGTCCTTGTAACCGTACCTTGCAGCCCAGCTGTCGAGCTGTCTTTGCGTACGGCGGCTGAATTTGAGCAGCTCGTCCCAATGTTTCTCAAAGAAGAAAAGCAAGCGTCCGATGCTTGCTTCTTGATCTTCATTAGTATCCCCGAATGAATCTCTGTTGACATGAATGTGAAGTCCGCAGGTGCCTGCCTGGTGGGATATGTACCCCATGCTTCTGGCCTCTTTGAGAACATCAGCCCATGGCATCTGGTTCATGTGATAATCGAGGGTCATCGGGTGAGTGACAATCTCGAAGCCGTCGTGGAGTGACCCGTCATGCTTGCAATAGATGTGTTCGGCGTCACGATTGCCTACAGACATGACCTGCTCCGCGTTATCGTCGCTTTCGCCGGCTTCGTCGATCTCCAATTCCACGCCAAAGTATCTACTGCCACTGCCATAGAAGATTGGGTCGGGTTTGTAGTAATAGTCTTGTATGCCGCCGTCGCGCTCAAAACGACTGTAGCAGTCATAACAGTAGGGCTCATCGTCATATCTGTCCCGATAGTAGGTATCGTCCGTGTGAATAACTCTGCCGCAATGAACGCAGGTATTGTAGTGATCATCATAGCAATCGTTGCAGAGCGGAGTTTCTGAACCTCCTGCGTTATTTTCGAGCAGGATATGTTCGCCGCAATGGGAGCAGGTTGTCGTGTGTTCGTGCATACAGTGGTCACAGAGCCAGTATTCCTCCTCGATGAAATGGAGCTGGGATTCTGGGAGCGTCTTCTCGCAGTAGCAGCAGACATGGGTTGTTGTTTGGGTTGGTGCGTTTGGTTTCATAGTAATACCTCCATGTAGATTTTTTATGTTCCGGGGTGCGTCGCCCCGTGCTACAAGGAGATGATATACAATTCAAATATTCGCAAAAGACGAAGGCTCAGGAGCTATCTTGCCCCTGAGCCTTTGCTGTTCTGCCAGCTTCTTAAAAATGATATGACCGCTTCCTTTGGCACTTTCCAACTCTTGCCGAGACGGATAGAGGATATAGTCCCGTCTCTCAAAAGATCGTAGGCACGGTTCTTTCCGATGTGCAAGACATCCTGAATATCCTGCACGGTCATTAAATCTTCGTATTGTTCGAGCATAGTTTTAATGCCTCCCAGCTTATTTTTTAATAATATGTTATCTTCGATCCGATAATTAAATTCATCGCGTTTTTTTGCCGAAAATAATCGGGTTTTGCGAAGTAAAAAGATAACATACGAATAAAAAATATTTAAAGTGAGGTGGCATTATAATGCATGAATCCGAAACCATAACAAGAGATATGATAATAGAATTCCGAAAAAGCGTGCCAGAAAAGCAGTCTGCCATATGGACGAAAGACGAAAAAGAGAAAGTCGTCACGATGTATGAAGAGGGTTATACCATCACAGAGATTGCAATGCGGCTCGGGCATAGCGAGTCTGCCACGCAGAAGCAGCTTGATAATCTGGGCGCTTGCAATGCGAGCAAGAGGTATAGAGGCGAGAACAAAGTGAAGTGCAGATGTGAAGAGTGTGACCTATATAAACTGGGAATGTGCGATGGCGGCAAATTTTGCAAAAAAGAAACCCCTGCCGAGTAAGCAGGGGTATCCGTCAGCAGGGTAGGACGGTCAGCTGCCCGTCAATGCTGACGAGCATTTCTGGGACAGAGAACAGGTAGGAGAAGTGAGCAATAAGCTCTGGTGACAGTGAAGCAAAGTCTTCCTCACCGAGACCGGTAATAATAAAAGTGCCGGCGATATAGTCATAGATTTTGCCGTCCTCATCTCGCAGTGCTCGGTTGAAAGGCTTGTTCTTTAGCTTTGATTCTTCGTCGCAGATCAGAGCAACAGGTTCCTTCCAAGGATAGACGGCTTGAATATAACCTTCGACCTCGTGCTGAAGTGATTTGAGGGTGTTTTCGATTTCTTTGACATAGGGTTTCTTGCCGGGCTCGATGACCAAAATAGTGATTTTAGACATGATAAATCCTCCTGAAGTGTTTATTGAAGCGACGCTTCAGGAGGATAATATATATTCCAAAAATTGGAATTTGTCGGTTACAGGCGGCTTATAATCCATGCATGCCAGACACTGTTGTTTTTTCCTCCGCTGTTCTTTCTGCTGGAGGAAATTTCATACGGCAAGCCGAGTTCGGAAAGCAGCCTGCTCAGAGCCTTATCACCCATTTTGCGTTTGTACTCGCTGTTTCTTTTCTTAAGCTCGCTGTTTGGAATCGCGTTGATATGCGCGGTGATGATAGCTGCACGAATCGGTCCAAAGTCCTTATCGGACAGTTCACGCTCCAATGAGGCATTAAGTAGGTTTTCAAGCCCTGACTTTTCGCTTTGATTCGCCGTTTCGCTTTCTCGGGATATTTCTTCCATAATATCCGGCTTGCCGAGCCATTCACCGACAGCTTGGCGGTAGTCGTTGATTAAGCCGTCTTTGTTGGGGAAAACGAATTGCTTGAGAAAGTTCATTTTGCGAAGTATGACGCCGAGAACATAAGGGTTACAGTCTATCTTCCCATCAAAGTTGATGAAGGTCAGCGTCGGCGGTTCAGGGTTGCTCTTGTAAAGCTCTGCAGTTATTTTTTGAAGCCCACCGTAATATGCATAATCACTGCTATGCTTGTTTTTTGACAGCCTACAGAAAGAGGAAAAGTCTTCTGCCGTCAGGATCGGTGTCGCGATTTTTTTTAAGACATTATTTATGTCATTATAGGGATTTTTTGGATTGTAGTGCCATGCATACATAAGCTGTATAACTGACAGAGCGCTTTTGTAGTAAGCGGTTTCCTGCCATTTAAGTGCCTGCTTGCTCGGAGCAAATGCCCACACGTTAACAGTTTCCTCGGACTTAAGACGTTTTCTGCCGAGAGCCTGTATGAACTGCGTTCTGTCGGTGTAGAAAACAATAAGGTTTTTAACTTCATCATCAACGATATTTATCCCGCTGTCTAAAGCTGAAGTCGCTATCAGAACCTTAGCATCAAACCGTTCATTATTGATTATATCCGCTTTTGCATTTTCAGGAACAGAGCCGTCCTTATCAACATAAACAGCGGATATTCTCTCTTTTGCAAGGCGTTGATAGATCTGATTCCCGTCAGCTTTGTTATCAATGAAGATAATGGTTTTCTCATTGGGGTCTATAGTGTCACTGAGCAGTTTAACAGTAGCGGCAGCCTTTTTTGAAATGTCTTCACCTTGATCTTCAGAAGATTTTTTCTTCCTCGGAGTCGAGAAAAACCGAAGGTTATAGCTGGAAAAGTTTGGGCTGATAACGTAGTGATAGATGCTTATGGGCTTAAAAGGCACATCGGATTGCGGCAAGTTAAAAATTCGGACGAAAAATTGATCCATAAAGGGAGCCATCGGAGGATTACTGAGGTTCTGGGAGTATTTCTCTTTCTCGTATTTGCAAATATATTCAAAAATTTCCCAGCTGGTTGCAGTCATATAGATTCGGATTACGTTCCTGAAAACGAAGGGAATATATTTCAACAGCATATGGCAAAAACTGTTAAAAGTAGCGTCGGAATACAGGAAGTGAATTTCGTCAAAAACGGCATATCTCAGTGTACGGCTCCACATGAGAAGGTCCTCAGCTTTGCCCCGTTTCACGGAATAAAAGTCAAGCGTGTACTCTGCGGCAACATCCGGATTGAACAAAGCGTAAAGACCTTGATAAGTTGTCACGCATACCGGACCTATCATATATGTCTCAGGCGTTATATTCTCTTCCGAAAGCCCATTGAGCAGTCTGGGATCAATATTACTGACAATCCGAAAAATGCGCCGCTTCTGCTGCATGCTGAGCGCTATTCTGTTGCTTACAATGAGAACGCCATGCCCTTCGGCAAGAGCGTCGGGTATCAGCTTTTCATACACGAAGGTGGTCTTGCCGGTACCTGTCGGAGCATCGATAAAGACTGGGTCTGCACAGTTCCATCTTAAGTAATCATCTCCGATGGCCTCTGAAACACGGCAAAAATTATGCGAGTGCTTTATTTCGTTGATATCCCGTGCTTCAAGGAATTTTGCCATGCCTATGTCATTCATTTTAAGCGCGCGGTCAACAGGGTCAAGAGCCATCATATTATGGGGCATCAACGTCGTCGGTATAACCAAAAAATCATCTCCACATCTTGAAAATTATTCCAGATAGCAAAAAATGGCAAAAATATATAAAAAGCCTTCAAATGCGCTAAAATAGGCACTTTAGAGCTCTTAAAAAGTTGCGCAAAATCTTAATTTATATTTCGCGCAATAAAACTTCACGGCGCTCCTAACCATTCGGTAATCAAACCGAAAGGAGATAGCCAATGGAATATTCTGTAAAGCATGGACATATGATTGACCAAGAGCAAAGGAGGCGGCCGCTGTGAAGAAAAAATTGAATTTCAGGTTCCACGACCCGAACCCACCGGGGGTCGCCGCGGAGTACATACTGAAAGAGCTGATCGAAGCGAACAAGCCCAAAGCCGAGCGGGCGATACGCGAGGCGAGAGAGCGAAAGGTGAAGCGCGGCAGGACAGCCGCAGCAAGTGATTGAGATTATTATACTACCGAGCGGGCAGCATGTCAACAAAGTGAAGCAATCGGGAGTGTCCATTCCGCACGCATTATCAGAAATATTTAGATGCGTCGCCGCAGGCGACACCTTGAAATTCTGACTTCTGACATCTAATTTCTGCTTTCTGATGTGGCCGTTTCGGCCACATCAAAGCAACCCCGGCAGAGCAAGGCCTCTGTCGGGGAGATTTGTTTTGTGAAGTTGTGCGAAAATGTTTGACTTCACCGTCAAAAAGCGTTATAATTGTATCAGAATTCAGCCCGAGGTGAGCTATGAAAAAATCCATTATTTTACTTTTGACGACTGCTTTTGCTCTCTTTCTGACTGCCTGCGGTGATGAGAATATGTCAAACTCCGCACAGACTTTTCAGGAAGAAATCACCCAAAGCAGCACCGATATGGAAAATACTGACACAACAAATCTCAAAGAGGAGGACGAACCGATGCAGGAAAAATTACTGAAAATGTCGATAGGCGACACGGCGGTTGAGGTCGAATGGGAGGACAATGAATCGGTCGAGGCACTCGCGAAGCTCGCCGAAACCGAGCCGCTCGTCATAGAGATGTCGATGTACGGCGGGTTCGAGCAGGTAGGCTCGCTCGGCGAAAGCCTGCCTCGAAACGACAAGCAGACCACAACCGAGGCGGGCGACATCGTGCTATATTCGGGCAACCAGATCGTCGTGTTCTACGGCTCCAACTCGTGGGCGTACACCCGCCTCGGGCATGTCACCGACAAGACCGCCGAGGAGATGTCGGAGCTTCTGAGCGGCGGGGACGTAACGATTACAATTTCGATGGGGGAGTGAACTATGGAATATCGCACACTGCCGCATGGCGGCGAAAGAATCAGCGTGATCGGGCTCGGAGCGGGAAGCCTCTCGGGCACTAAAAAGCAGATGACCGCGGTCATCGACGCTGCAATCGAAAACGGAATCAACTACTTTGACCTCGCACCGTCGGTGGAGGCGCCGTGGTATGCCTATGCTGAGGCGTTTTCGGGTCGGCGCGATAAAGTGATCACCCAAATGCACTTCGGCGCGGTCTACACGGGCGGCAAATACGGCTGGACGCGCGACATCGGCGAAATCAAGCGGCAAATCGCGCGGAATTTTGACCTGCTTAAAACCGACTACACCGACGTCGGCTTTATCCACTGCGTAGATGACGAGGACGACCTCGGCGACGTGATGACCGGCGGCTTGTGGGAGTATATGAAATCCCTCAAGGCGGACGGCGTGATACGCCACCTCGGCTTTTCCTCGCACAACCCCGCAATCGCCCGAAAAGTCCTCGAAACGGGGCTTGTGGACATCTTCATGTTCAGCGTCAACCCGTCCTACGACTACCAGAACGGCGAGTATGCCATCGGCGGCGTCGGCGAGCGTGCCGTGCTCTACCGCGACTGCGAGAAAATGGGCGTGGGCATTTCGGTGATGAAGCCGTTTGCGGGAGGTCAGCTTTTGGACGCAAAGCGGTCGATGTTCAGGCGCGCGCTCACCCATACCCAGTGCATACAGTACGCCCTCGACCGCCCAGCCGTCCTGACGGTGCTGCCCGGCGTGCGTAATATGGACGACCTAAAAACGGTTCTTAGGTATGTGAACGCCTCGCCTGAGGAGCGGGATTACTCAGTAATCGGCGAGTTCACGCCGCAGGACGCCGACGGGATCTGCGTCTACTGCAATCACTGCCAGCCCTGCCCAGCGGGGCTCGATGTCGGGCTGATTAACAAGTATTACGACCTCGCCCTCGCCGGCGACGAAATGGCGAAGGAGCACTACCTGAAGCTGCCAGTCCGCGCCGACGCGTGTTTGCAGTGCGGACACTGCGAGAGCCGCTGCCCGTTCCATGTGAAGCAGGAAGCGAGAATGAAGGAGATAGGGGAGCTTTTTGCGGAGTAATTTGTTCCAAACTCGACCTATTTAAATAGTATATAAGCGCTTTCTGTCAGGCTTGGCAGGAGGCGCTTTTAATAAAAAGATCCTTTCGCAAAGTTAGTACATTTGCGAAAAGTTGGAGCAAGTGTACAAAAAAGCGCAAAAAAGCCGCCTTTTTGATACTTTTGTATCTCAAAGACGGCTTTGACACACTTTTTGACTGCGGAGAAAATGCGAATAAATTTTAAAAACACTGCTCAAAAATGTTTATTTCTGCGGATCTACACGGATCAAAATTGACTAAAAATCTGACTGCGGAGAAGTCAAAAAAGCGCTCATTTTGGGCTATATTTGATTATTTTTTGGCATTTCGTTCGTATATTTTTGCTGAATTTTTAGAAATTTCAACAAAGCTATTGCTTTTTCTTTGGTGATGTGTTATAATTCTCTCAAGATTTGACCCTTTCGCAAATGTACTAACTTTGCGAAAAGCGAAAATCGATGGAATGAGAGTAAAAGGATAGGCAAAAAGGCTTTAAAACAGCCGTTTTTTGGCACGCTCTCATGATCGTGGGGGCGCTGTTGTTGTACGGAGGTGACGGGTATGGCAATCGAGCTCTTTGAGCACAACCAGCAGGCGTATAGCGCCGCCGTTGCTATGCTCGCATCGACAGGCAAAGCCGCCATTATCCACCCCACAGGAACCGGCAAAAGCTTCATCGGCTTCAAGCTCTGCGAGGATAATCCGGAAAAGACTGTTTTATGGCTTTCTCCGTCGGAATACATCTTCAAAACGCAGCTTGAAAACCTCGCGAAAACAGGCGCTGACGTTCCCCGGAACATCACCTTTATGACCTACAAGAAGCTCACGCTTGTGACCGACGACGAGCTTTCGGATTTGCAGCCCGACTATCTTATCTGCGATGAGTATCACCGCGCAGGGGCAGAAACTTGGAACGAAGCAGTCCTGAAGTTGCTTGCCAAATACCCCAACGTCCCTATGCTCGGTCTCTCGGCAACTAATATAAGGTATCTCGACAACCAGCGAGATATGGCGGCGGAACTTTTCGACGGCAATATCGCGAGCGAAATGACCCTCGGCGAAGCGATCGTCAGGGGAATCCTGCCGGCCCCGAAGTATGTCATGGCGGCGTTCGTCTATCAAAACGAGCTCGACCGTTTGCAGCGCAGAATCGCAAGACAGCGCAGTCGAGCAGTGCGTGACGCTGCCGAGAGATACTACGAAGCCCTCCGCCGCGCGCTCGAAAAAGCCGACGGTCTGGACATTATTTTTGACAAACACATGGCGAACCGCCACGGCAAATATCTCGTTTTCACCGCAAACATCGACGCTATGCGCGAGAGCATGGAGCATGTTTCGGAATGGTTCGGCAAGGTCGACCCCGCCCCGCACGTCTACAGCCTCTACACCTTAGAGCGCGAAACGCTTAAGTCATTTGACGAATTCAAGGCGGACAAGAGCGACCATCTGCGCCTTTTGTTCTGCATCGACGCGCTCAACGAGGGCATTCATGTTGACGACATTGACGGCGTGATTCTCTTCCGCCCGACGGTTTCACCCATTATCTATAAACAGCAGATTGGCAGGGCGCTGTCCTCGGGAAAATCTCACACCCCGGTGATTTTTGACATAGTTAATAACTTTGAAAATCTATACAGCATCGGCTCAATCGAGGAGGAAATGCGCGCCGCAATCACCTATTACAACTTCTTCGGCGACGGCGAAAAGGTCGTTGCAGAGCGGTTTCAGGTCATCGACGAGGTGCGCGACTGCCGCAGAATCTTTAATGAGCTTGAAGAAGCTCTCACCAATTCTTGGGATACGATGTACGCCTGCGCGAAGGCTTATCACGCGCAATTTGGCAATCTCTTCGCGCCTGTCGGATACAAAACACCCGAGGGCTACTCGCTCGGGCATTGGCTGCAATATCAGCGGCAAATCCGCGCGGGCAAGGCAATCGGCATACTCGACGAGAGCCGAATCGCGAAGCTTGACAAGCTCGGCATGCGCTGGGAGAGTGTCAATGATGTTTCATGGAAGAGGCACTACGCCGCGTGCGTTAAGTATCACGACGAGCACGGCGACCTGAATGTGCCGGGCGATTACGTCACCGACGACGGCTTGAACCTCGGCAAGTGGATTATGAGCGTGCGCAGATACCGCAAAACCGGCATTAAAAGCAACTATTTCACGCCCGAGCGGGAGAAAATGCTCGACGATTTGGGCATGATTTGGGACTGCATTGACAACCTCTGGGAGCGCAACTACCGCGCTGCAAAGGCGTATTTTGATGAGCACGGCGACCTCGAAGTGCCGAAAGGCTGGATTCAGGACGGCGTGAAGTTGGATAACTGGCTTCACGATCTGCGGAAAAAGTACCGCCATTATGAGCAGATTCGCGGGAGTTTGACCGATGAGCAGATCGAGCAGTTGAACGCTCTCGGTATGCGGTGGCAGTCAAAAAACGACATCGCTTGGGAGAACGGGTTTGAGCATGCGAAAGCGTATGCGGATAAGCACGGTTCAGCCGATGCACCGCTCAGCTATGTTTGCGACGATGGCTATAAGCTGGGCGTTTGGCTCAGTAAATGCCGCGAAAAGTATGCAAAAGGAACGCTGACGGATTCGCAGATAAAGCAACTTGAAGACATCAAAATTGTTTGGAATAAATCACGCAAGAACGATTGGAACGAGTGCTTTGAGAAGGCGAGTACCTATTATAAAGAGTACGGCAATCTCAACGTCCCGCCGAGCTATGTTGCAGACGGCGTTTGGCTGAACAAGTGGCTGAACGAGCAGAAGTTGATTCTGCAAGGCAAGCGTGAGGGCAAGACTTTGACCGAGGTTCAAAAGGCTAAACTTGCCTCCATTGGTTTGACCGCCGAGGAACCGCGCGACATCAGGTGGCAGCAACGGTATGCCGAGCTGAAACACTACTACGACACTCACGGGAACAGCCACATACCGACCAACTATACCGATTCAAGCGGGCAGAACCTGTATGTCTGGCTGACGAATCAGAAGCAGTCGGCGAAATCCGGCAGAATGAGCGACGATCGAAAGCGGAAACTTCGCGCAGTCGGAGCGCTTTAACGAGAGAAAAGCTATTTGAGCATAGCCGAATAGCCTACGAAGCGCCCTCAATACCGATACTTTAATTCTTGATGATTTCCATTAGTGCGGCATTCGGGTCTGGTAAGTTGAATTTTTTCGGCATGAACGGAAATCATGCGGCTGTATAAAACCTGCAATGGCAGAGGTGAGGAAAATGAGAGAAAAGATGAAAAAGGGCTTCGAGCACTGGCAGGTCGTGACGGTGTATTTGATGATTTATGACGCCATAGCTATAAACCTGTCGTATTTCCTCGCCCTTTGGCTGAGGTTTGACTGCCGCTACACCGCCATTCCGCAGGAATATTTCTTTTCATTTCTGAAGTTCGCGCCCATCTATACAATATTCAGCTTAATTATCTTCTGGCTTCTCAGAATGTACAAAAGCATCTGGCGTTTTGCAAGCTATACCGAGCTTTTGCGCGTTACTACATCAACCGCGATTACCGCAATTTTCCACGGAATCTTAATCAGCTTGCTTTACGGTCGTATGCCCATCAGCTACTATTTAATTGGCCCGGTTATTCAATTTATCCTCGTCCTGACGGTTCGTTTTTCATACCGTTTTATCCTCTTCCAACGCTCAATGCTTGAAAGCGCGAAAGCGAAAAGTGATGCAAATATAATGATAATCGGCGCGGGAAACGCCGGTCGCATGATTATTCAGGATTTAATCAGGAGCGACCGTTCCGACGGAAATGTAGTTTGCATAATTGATGATAACCGCAACAAGTGGGGAAGATACATCGAAGGCGTGCCGGTCGTCGGCGGGCGGGACACGATTCTTTCCGCCGTCGAAAAATATAAAGTTAAGAAAATTTTCTTTGCAATTCCCTCCGCCCCCGCGGACGAGAAAAAGGAGATTCTGAACATCTGCCACGAGACCGGCTGCGAGCTTAAATCACTCCCCGGCATCTACCAGATAGCGAACGGCGAGGTCAATGTGACCGACCTTAAAGATGTAGCTATAGAAGACTTGCTCGGCAGAGAAATAATAAAACTTGACCTCGAGCCCGTCTACAAAATGCTCACCGGCAAGACGGTTATGGTCACCGGCGGGGGAGGCTCAATCGGAAGCGAACTTTGCCGACAAATTGCAAGCCACAGCCCGAAACAGCTCATAATTTTTGATGTCTACGAAAACAACGCATACGCGATTCAGCAGGAGCTTATAAGCAAATTTCCGAACTTAAATCTTGTTGTGCTTATAGGCTCTGTCCGCGACAGCGGGCGTTTGCAGGAAGTTTTCTCGACATACAAGCCGCAAATCGTCTACCACGCCGCTGCACATAAACACGTCCCGTTGATGGAGGTCAGCCCCTGCGAAGCCATCAAAAACAACGCAATCGGGACATACAAAACAGCCTACGCCGCTATGCGCAACGGCTGCGAGAGGTTTGTCCTGATTTCAACCGACAAAGCCGTCAATCCGACCAATATAATGGGCGCATCGAAGCGGCTTTGCGAGATGATTATTCAGACTTTCGACTATATGGTGAAGAATCATCGCGAGAACGACATTCCGCGGCTCCACGCTCATCAATCCGACGGCGAGTGGGATATTCCGTACAGCGACGAAAAGATAGTTTCGCACACAAGATTTTGCGCAGTTCGGTTTGGAAACGTCTTAGGCTCCAACGGCTCAGTCATTCCGTTGTTTAAGCAGCAGATAGCTCAGGGCGGACCGGTAAAGGTCACCCACCCGGACATAATTCGTTACTTTATGCTGATACCCGAAGCGGTAAGCCTCGTGCTTCAGGCGAGCGTGATGGGCAAGGGTTCAGAGATTTATGTTCTCGACATGGGCGAGCCCGTAAAAATAGATACTCTGGCAAGAAACCTCATAAGGCTCTCCGGCAAAGTCCCTGATGTTGATATAAAGATTGAATACATCGGACTTCGACCGGGCGAAAAGCTGTATGAGGAAAAGTTAATGGCGGAGGAAGGTCTCAAGACCACCGAAAACAAGAAGATACACATCGGACAACCTATTCCGTTTGAGTATGAAGGCTTCTTCAAGGAGCTCAAAAAGCTTATGGAAGCGGCATATAACGAGGACGAGGCGGAGGTCTACGAGCTCACAAAGAGCGTAGTTACGACGTTTCACCCCACGAATGATAAAAGCAAGAAATTGCAGACGATAGCGTAAAAGAAGGTAACAGGATTGATTAAACCGTTTGAAAAGAAGGTCTGGCTTTCGAGCCCGACCATGCACGGCGAGGAATTGGAATACATCAAAAAGGCGTATGAGACTAACTGGATGTCCACCGTCGGAGAGAACATCAACGAGGTCGAGCGGCAGATAGCCGAGAAGGTCGGCTGCAAGTATGCCGTGGCGCTTTCCGCGGGTACGGCGGCGCTTCACCTCTGCACAAAACTTGCGGGCGAAAAGCTATACGGTATGCCGAAAACTAATGAAGGAACGCTTCAAGGTCACAAGGTCTTTTGCACCGACATGACCTTCGACGCGACCGTCAACCCGATCGCCTACGAAAACGGCGAGGCGGTGTTCATCGACACCGAATATGACACTTGGAATATGGATCCCAAAGCTCTTGAAAAGGCGTTTGAGATTTATCCCGATGTGAGACTTGTAGTCGTCGCACATCTCTACGGCACACCCGCTAAGATGGACGAAATAAAGAGAATCTGCAAAGCCCACAACGCTTTGATTATTGAGGACGCCGCGGAGTCGCTCGGCGCGACCTATAAGGGTCAGCAGACGGGCACTTTCGGAGACTACAACGCTATAAGCTTCAACGGAAACAAGATCATCACGGGCTCAAGCGGAGGAATGTTCCTGACTGACAGCAAGGCGGACGCCGAGAAAGTGCGCAAATGGTCTACCCAGAGCCGCGAGAATGCTCCTTGGTACCAGCATGAGGAGATTGGCTACAACTACCGAATGTCAAATGTCATTGCCGGAGTTGTGCGCGGGCAGATACCTCACCTCGAGGAACACATCGCGCAGAAAAAGGCGATTTATGAGAGATACAAAGAGGGCTTGAAAGACCTCCCAATAACGATGAACCCTTACAGTCCTGACAGCGAGCCCAACTTCTGGCTGAGCTGCCTGATAATCGACCCCGAGGCAATGTGTAAACAGGTCAGGGGAGACAGCGAGACGACATTCATCAAAGAGCACGGTAAGAGCTGCCCGACCGAGATACTTGAAACCCTTGCGAGCTATAACGCCGAGGGCAGGCCGATCTGGAAGCCGATGCACCTACAGCCGATTTACCGAATGAACGCGTTCATCACGAAAGACGGCAACGGCAGGGCGAACAGCAACGCTTATATTGCGGGGGAGAAGGCTACAGACGTGGGGGCGGATATCTTTCAGAGGGGCTTGTGCCTGCCGAGCGACAATAAGATGACCGAAGAGGAACAGGACGTCGTAATTAAAATAATACGCAAATGTTTTGAATAATGAGGTTACATATGTACGCTAAATACGTTAAGCGGCCGCTTGATTTTGTGCTGTCGCTGACCGCATTGATAATCCTTTCGCCGCTGCTGCTGATACTTACGATCGTCGGCGCGATAGCGATGAAAGGTAATCCGTTCTTCGTGCAGAAGCGTCCGGGGCGAATCAGTAAAAAGACAGGCCAGGAGAAGATTTTCAGCCTGATTAAGTTCAGGACGATGTCCAACGCCAAGGACAAGGACGGCAACCTGCTGCCCGACAAGGACAGACTGAACCGCTACGGCAGATTCCTGCGCTCGACGAGCCTCGACGAGCTGCCTGAGCTGGTGAACATCGTCAAGGGAGATATGGCGATTGTGGGACCGAGACCTCAGTTGGTCAGGGATATGGTCTTTATGACGCCTGAGCAGAGGAAAAGGCACACCGTTAGACAAGGACTGACCGGACTTGCGCAGGTCAGCGGGCGCAACAATATAAGCTGGGAAGAAAAATTTGAATATGATTTGGAGTACATAAATAGAATCACGTTTATCGGTGATTTTAAGATAGTTTTGAAAACCGTAGGCAAGGTCTTTAAGCGCGACGGGATAACCGAAGAAGGAATGGCAACCGCTGAGGATCTTGGGGAATATTTGCTCAGAGTGGGAAATGTTGCTCAAAACCAGTTTGAGCAGAAGCAGAATGAAGCAAAACAGCTGTTGGGAGTGTAAGGAATATTGAAAGACTTAGTTTCTGTCATAATGCCTTCTTACAATACCGCTGAATATATAGCTCAGTCGATTGAGTCGGTAATTGCGCAAACCTATAGCAACTGGGAACTAATTATTGTCGATGACTGTTCTACTGACAATACCGATGAAGTCATTAAAAAATATCTCAGTGATGAAAGAATAACGTATTTCAAAAATGAAAGAAACAGCGGTGCAGCTGTTTCGAGAAACAAGGCGTTGAGGGAAGCAAAAGGTAGGTGGATAGCTTTTTTGGATTCAGACGATTTGTGGCTGCCAGAAAAGCTTGAAAAGCAAGTAAATTTTATGAAACGTAATGACTATCATTTTTCCTACACTAATTATTCCGAAATTGATGAGTCAGGGCAAAAGAATGGTGTTGTAGTTACCGGCCCAAAGAAAATTACAAAGTCAGGATTCTATAATTATTGTTGGCCCGGATGCTTAACGGTTATGTATGACGCCAATGTGGTAGGTCTGATACAAATTGCAGATATTAAAAAGAATAATGACTATGCGATGTGGCTGAAGGTTTGCAGGAAAGCCGACTGTTATCTATTAAACGAGAATCTTAGTTTATATAGAAGAGGAAGAAAAGGCAGCATCAGCAATCACAATATAAAAGAATTGATAGGGTGGCATTATAAACTGTTTCGAGATGCGCAAAATGAGTCAGTATTGAGAGCCGGATTCAACACATTTAGAAATTTAATGTTTGGCACTATTAAGAAAAAAATATATGTAAAAAAGCTTATAAGATTATAGAGGAATATTCGAAATAAGTGCTATTTTGTATCATAGCGCAATTAGGCTAAATTATAAAATAATTCAAGCATATTAGCCTATTTTAGATTCTACAATCTCTTTGCTTTCTAATAGATATTTAAAGAAAGGATATTTTTATGAATATAGCAGTAGCAGGGCTCGGATATGTTGGTCTGTCAATGGCGGTGCTGTTGGCACAGCACAATAAAGTGACAGCTGTGGACGTTGTCCCTGAGAAAGTGGATTTAATCAACAACAAGAAATCGCCGATTGCTGATAAAGAAATTGAAGAATATCTTGCAAATAAAAGCCTTGATCTTACCGCTACGACCGACGGCAACAACGCATATAAAAACGCAGATTTTGTTATCATAGCCACTCCGACTAATTACGATGAGACAAAGAACTACTTTGACACATCGTCGGTTGAAAGCGTGATTCGTCAGGTCATAGCTATAAACCCGAATGCAACAATGGTAGTTAAATCGACCGTGCCGGTGGGCTTTACCGAGCAGATTCGCAAAGAATACGGTGATATTAATATTCTTTTTAGCCCCGAATTTCTAAGAGAAGGACGAGCTTTATATGACAATCTCTATCCGAGCCGTATTATAGTCGGAGTTCCTGCAAACAGCGAGAGACTTCATAAAGATTCCGAAACCTTTGCAGGGCTGTTGCAGCAAGGCGCCTTAAAAGAAAATATTGAGACGCTATATATGAACCCGACAGAAGCAGAGGCAGTTAAGTTGTTTGCAAATTCATACCTTGCCTTGCGCGTCAGCTTTTTCAACGAGCTTGATACATATGCAGCTGTGCGCGGTCTTGATACCAAATCCATAATAGATGGCGTCTGCCTCGATCCGAGAATCGGAAGCCACTATAATAATCCGTCTTTTGGTTATGGTGGATATTGTCTGCCAAAAGATACTAAACAGCTTTTAGCAAATTACAGCCACATTCCACAGAATATCATTTCCGCAATCGTCGAAGCAAACAGAACGCGTAAGGATTTTATCTCCGAGCAGATTTTGTCAAGAGATCCGAAAACAGTCGGTGTTTATAGATTGACGATGAAATCCGGAAGCGACAATTTCAGGCAGAGCAGTATTCAAGGGATCATCAAGCGCCTAAACGAAAAAGGCGTAAAGGTAGTCATCTATGAACCGATGCTTGAAAATGGAACAGAGTTTTACGGGAATGAAGTTGTAAATGACTTTGGTAAATTCAAGAAAAGCTGCGATGTTATTCTTGCAAACAGATTTGAAGATTGCCTGAGTGATGTGAAAGAAAAAGTATATACGAGGGATATATTCCTGAAGGATTAAATAGATTAGAGGGAAATTATTAGTGAAGAAAGTCATGCTCGTTTTCGGCACGCGCCCCGAAGCAATAAAAATGTGCCCGCTGGTCAACGAACTCAAGCGACACAAAGAAATAAACACTGTCGTCTGTGTGACAGGTCAGCACCGCCAGATGCTTGATCAAGTACTTGAAGCGTTTGGCGTCGTGCCAGACTTCGACTTGTCGATTATGAAAGACAAGCAGACGCTGTTCGACATCACGACGAACATCTTGAATCGCATCAAGTCAGTTCTTGAAGAAGTCAGACCTGACGTCGTTCTCGTTCACGGCGACACCACGACAACATTCGTAACCGCGCTCGCGTGCTTCTATCTCCAAATTTCGGTCGGTCACGTCGAGGCGGGACTGCGTACATACAACATTTACAGCCCGTACCCCGAAGAATTCAACCGGCAGGCGGTCAGCATCATAAGTCAGTATAACTTCGCGCCGACCGAACTGTCGAAGCAGAACCTTATCCGCGAGGGCAAGGACGAAAGCACGATCTACGTCACCGGCAACACCGCCATCGACGCGCTTAAAACTACCGTGCGCGACGACTATCATCACCCCGAACTCGACTGGGCGAAGGGCAGTAGGCTGATCCTCATCACCGCCCACCGCCGCGAGAACCTCGGCGAACCGATGAAGCATATGTTCCGCGCGATCCGCCGCGTAATGGACGAGCACCCCGACGTCAAGGCGATTTATCCGATACATATGAACCCCGTCGTGCGCGAGACTGCGGACGCGATCCTCGGCGACGATGAGAGAATACA
The DNA here is from genome assembly GCA_947627875.1 of uncultured Clostridia bacterium. Classification (GTDB taxonomy): domain Bacteria; phylum Bacillota; class Clostridia; order Oscillospirales; family Ruminococcaceae; genus Faeciplasma. Next base: position 24,419 of record CANQXS010000008.1, on the reverse strand, counting down.
CATCATCGAACCGCTCGACGTGCTGGATTTCCACAACTTCATGGCACGCAGTTACATGATTTTGACCGACTCTGGCGGCATTCAAGAAGAGGCTCCGAGCCTAGGAAAACCCGTCCTTGTCATGCGCGATACGACCGAGCGACCGGAGGGAATCAAAGCCGGAACGCTCAAACTCGTCGGCACAGGCGAGGAAACGATTTACACAGAATTTCAACGCCTGCTGACGGATAAGACGGCATATGACGCTATGGCTAAGGCGAGCAATCCTTATGGAGACGGGCATGCGTGTGAGAGAATAGCGAGGGTGCTAAGAAAATACAATTTCGGAGAACAAATATGAAAGTACTGGTATTAGCCGCAGCATATCCTACGCTTGACGGTAGGAGGCCGTTATATTATATCCATTCCCGTAATCTGTATTATAATGAAAAAGGAATTGAAGTTGTAACATTAAGTTTTGCTTGTTCAAATCCCTATAATATAGACGGAATTCGTGTAATTGGCCTTTCAGATTATAAAAAATCCCGTGAGAATTTTGATTTGCTTATTTGTCATGCGGCAAATTTACGGAACCATTATCGGTTTCTTATGAAATATCAAGATAGATTTTCAAAAATAATGTTTGTCTTTCATGGTCATGAGATTCTTCATATCAATAAATATTATCCCAAACCGTATTATTTTTCCAAGAGAAGAAAAATACCTTTTTGGGCACAAAACGCATATGATTCTTTTAAAATTCATTTATGGAAAAAATATATAAGGAAAAATCTCGACAAAGTTTGGCTCGTTTTTGTAAGTCAGTGGATTTTTTCGCAATTTATCAAGGAAACGCAGATTAAAGTTGAAGAGATAACAGGTCATTATGCTGTAATATCCAACAGTATAGGGAAGTTTTTTGAAAATAATATGTATTGCCCGAAAAATATTAAATACGATTTTATTTCAATTCGGGTAAATATGGACGTCTCAAAGTACGGTGTTGACATAATTATTAAAATGGCAGAGCAGAATCCGGAGTACAAATTTTTGCTTATTGGAAAAGGCGAGTTCTTTTCTCATTATAAAAAGCCTCAAAATGTTGACTGGATAAACAAAGAGCTTTCGCACGAAGAAATGGCACAATATATCAATTCGTCGCGAATAGCTTTGTTGCCGACACGCGAAGATACGCAAGGGCTTATAGCATGCGAGATGGCTTCATTTGGAATACCGCTTATTACATCTGATATTGAAGTGTGTAGAGAAGTATTCGAAAAATGTCCCAAAGTATCTTTTATTAATAATGATTGCCCAAATTTGAAAGAAGCAGTTAATAATTTAGATTTAGATTCTGGGATAAGTAAATGGACTGAATACTATTCCGTAAATACTGTTGACAAAGAAACGGAACTGATAATCAGACTGAACGAACAAAAATAAATCAAAAAGGTGTTTTCTATGAAAGCTTTTATCATACATATCGGCGACGTACTGAAGTGCCCGCCTGTTCTTAACTTAATACGCATGTTTAAAGATCTCAAAATTGATGTACATTTGATATGCACTGAGAGCGAGTATGCAAGAACAAATATTGACCGAATTTCAATATTTGTTCTTCCGTGTAATTATGAGCAGGATAGGAGCCTTTATGCGAAATTTGCGGATATGTTTCGTTTAAGGAAGATCATATGGCAATATATTGATAACAACTATTGCAACGATGATTTTATCTGGGTAACTTCTGATACCGCATTAAAACATGTCGGAGAAAAAATAAAGGAAAAAAGATATATTCTTCAGTTTATGGAATTATCGGAAGATATCAGGTATCAAAAAAATCTTCCGTTTAAAATGAACGCAACTCTTTTGGGCAATAAAGCATTAGCGGTCGTTGTACCCGAATATAACCGCGCACATATAACAAAAGCTTGGTGGAATTTAGATAAGCTTCCGCTTATCCTTGAAAACAAGCCATACATAAATACGCCCCTTGAAAAAAACTCTGAAATCGACGATCCGACTGCCAGAGACATAATAAATAAAATTGGCAATAGAAAAATTATTTTGTATCAAGGCATTATTCATAGGGAACGTCCATTAGATCAATATATCAGAGCAGTTGATAAATTAGGCGACGAGTATGCATTTGTGATAATGTCAAGCGGAGAAAATATATATTCAGACATCGGATCTAAAAATTGTTTCTTTATTCCGTATGTAAAGGCACCGTATCATTTGCAGATAACAAGTCATGCATACATTGGAGTACTTTCGTATTTCCCGACAAAAGCTCAATACTCCATACTGAATGCACTTTACTGCGCTCCGAATAAGACATTTGAATATGCTATGTTTGGGATACCGATGCTCGGAAATGATGTTCCGGGATTGAGATATACTTTCTCTATGGCAAGATGCGGGGAGTGCGCAGATATATTAAACACAGAAAACATTATCGCCGCTGTCAAATCAATAGAGTCAAATTATGAATCGATGAGCAATAACTCATTAAAGTATTATAATTCTGTAGATACGTTAAAACAGTTGTCGCTCATTCTTTCACAAGCAGAATAAACTAATATGGATGATGTTATGATTGGTGAAAAAAAGCTTTCCCGTTATATGACTCTCTCATTTTCAAGTGTTGTTGCTTTGTTTCTTGCGATTGCACCCGTCTTAGATCCCTACATAGTTGCGGAAATCAGCGCAGGATTTACATTGAGAGTAAATGACGTCTTTGCTGTTACGTTGGGAATCATTGGATTTTTAAAAAATTATAAAATAGATAGACATTCAGGCTTTTTAATCTATTGGTGCCTTTTTATGGCTGTAATTAGCTTGTTTGGAATATTGGGTTCTTTAGGTAAAAACGGAATTAGTTTTTTTGCAGCTTATAAGAACATAATAATTTGGACTGTCTATTCATTTTTAATCATGTATTTATGGAAGGTTCCTTGCAGAGAAAAATTCTTGAACTGTGTTACTGTAATCGGAATTGTTTGCTCGATGGTAATAATTTTGCAATTTATATGTGGTCATCTAAATATTAATTTTTGGGACGGAAGGATTTCGATTTTTCAATTAAGCAAATACGATGGTTGGGCTGGTTATATTGATAGAAATACTTTTGATATTAGGCCCTGCGGAATATTTCAAGAGCCGTCATATTGCGGAATATATTTACTTGTTGCGTTGACATACTGCTTAAAGAAAAACAAATATTTTATGGTCGGGCTGTTCGGAATATCGTTAATTTTGACTACTTCGTTAGTTGGAATTTTGGGCGCAGTGATAGTCATGCTGTATTATATGCTATTCAGCAATGATAGAGTGTCCAAAAAATATAAGTGGATTATGCTTTTGGGAATAATAATTTTATTTGCATTTTTCACTATTTCTCAAAATTCCGCCATTCAATCACTTTTGCAATATGTTACACGCAGACTCTCTAATATTACTTCTGATCTTCAAGCCGAAAGAATGGGTTCAACAAAATGGCGCTTACTTGGCAACATATACTTGTTTAGCGGTTATAATTTATGGCAAAAGTTATTTGGAATGGGTGCGAATCAATATGCTTCACATTTCAGGGTCGTAAATTATAGTAATAACATTATCAACATCATCTTGAATTACGGCATAATAGGTTTCTTGGGATTTATATTTTTGCTAAAAAGGCTGTTTGACAGGGTGGAAAAGGAAAATCATATATATTTCATTATTATGCTGCTGATTTTTTTAGTAGATCAGCAATGGTTTAACTGGTTTTTCTTCTATTTATTATCAGCATGTGTTTTAAAAAGCGAAACAGACAGTAATATTAAACAGAGGTGATTTCTTACGAGACCGCTAATAAGCGTTATTGTTCCGGTGTATAACGCAAAACCTTATCTTGACAGATGTGTTCAGTCAATTATTCATCAGACTTATGAAAACTACGATATTATCCTTATTGATGACGGTTCAAATGATGGGAGCGAGAAATTATGTGATGATTATGCAGCTATTCATAAAAACATAAAAACATTTCACATAAAGAACAGCGGTCCGTCAGTTGCAAGAAATTACGGCGTCGCGGCAGCAAGCGGCGACCTTATTTCGTTTATAGATTCGGATGATCTTGTTACTAATGATTATTTGGAACATCTGTTTAGGCTTATGGATATGACTGATGCAGATATTTCTTGCTCTGATTTGTCGGAAAATGAGACCCCACCCAAAGACGGATCATATAAGGAAGAAGTTTTGAACGCAGAGACAGCAATTATTCGTTCCTGTTACAACGAGCATGTGAGTATTTCGCCGTGTGCCAAATTATATAAAAAACATATACTGAAAAAACATCCTTTTCCTGATGGCAGAATTTATGAGGATTTAGCGACTATTTATAAATTGTTTTCTGAGTGTACTAGGATTGCTGTTAGTACTAAGAAAACATATATTGTCATTAAAAGACCTGGCAGCATACAAAGACGTGCAATCAGCGAAGAACAATTTGACCATTTGATTGCTTCGGAGGATCAAATTGAATATATGAGAAAGAATTATCCTGATGCTGTAAACGCTGCAAAATATAGATGCGTAAGTAATGCTTTAGAAATGATTTCACGTCATAATGTGCTAAAATGTGATAATTCAAAAGATAATTTTAGCAGAATTAGGACTTATATCAAGAAGTATGCAAAAGATGTATTGCGTAATAAGCACACTTCCATAAATACAAAAATCAGTATTATGATTATTATGCTTGGGTATTACCCTGTCAAACTTCTTTGGCCAATCCGTGAAATGATTCGCGCAAATTAGACACATCTTATGAATCGTCAGACATTGTGCATACGCGAAATCAACACTATATAAAACATTCCTTCTAGCAAAAAGTAGCTTTATAGCTTTGGGTTGATTGCAGAACCTTATCTTGATTGCGCAGTTTAAGAATAGCTAGGATATGAATATACAATGAAAATCTATTTTGATAATTTACGCCGTGCGATGGAAGTGAGATTTATAACGACGAGCATATATGAGTGAAAACGAAAAAGTTTGCTATATTTGATTTTAACGTAACGAGTTGTCGTTGTATTCCCTGGAGGTAGATAAAGGGCTTGTGCTCTTGTAGGCAACACCTCCGTTTTCGGTGACCGCGATACAAGCGTACATAAAACTTCTGTGAACATTCAAGCCACAGCAGATGGAGATAAAAGATCTTGAGCATAATCTGTCCTATCATTTGTCTTTCGCAAACAGATTGTTTAATAGCTCAAGAGACAGCTCGATTGATCTATCACGGAAAAAAGAATAGTTAATCTTTCCAAAGATAAATCTACGGGGCACATTGCTCCACACATTTGCTTGAAAGAGCAGTCGGTACACATAATAATTCGGTCCAGCAGACGCTGGGCCTACTCTCCCTCTACATACTCTGTAGCATGCCTGTTTCTTCAAGCTATGTTTTAATGCAATAAATTAATGCTGCGTTGGAGCACTGGAATTTTTCATCTTCTTTTGTTCCTTCTGCGTAGCAGAAAGGTATGGTTATAAAAATGGAAAAAGCAAAGGTATGCGCCGTCGTTGTAACATATAACAGAAAAGAATATTTAAGGAAGCTATTAGATAATTTGCTGATCCAAACATTTTCGCTTGCTGCTATTCTGATTTATGACAACAACAGTAAAGACGGAACCTCCCACATGTTGCTTGATGCAGGGCTGATAGATAATGACTCGTTTATGAAACTGCATCAGAAAAAAGTGAGACAGATTGACGTGATGTATTATCGCAGCGATGTAAATGAGGGCGGCTCCGGAGGGTTTTATGGCGGTATGAAAATCGCATCAAGTATGGGCTTTGACTATTTATGGTGTATGGATGATGATGTATGGCCTGAGAAAAATTGTTTAGAAGAACTTCTTTGCCATATGTCGCCCCAGACGATGATATGTCAGCCGTGTCGGACAGATCAAAATTTTATGGATTGTGCAATTATAGATATAAATATGAGAAATCCATTTTGTTATACAACAACAATGAGAAGCACTATTGTATATAGCGATGAAATCAGAACTAATACAATTCAAATTAAGACAATGCCGTTTGAGGGCCCTTTGATTGACAATAATTTGGTCAAGAAAATCGGTCTGCCCAAAAAAGAATTGTTCATTCTTTTTGACGATACAGATTATGCTATGCGGGCTCAGAAAAAAACAAAAATACTCTACTGTAAAAATGCAATCCTTCATCGGCAAATTATTCAGACGAAAAACAACTCAAACTTGATGGGGTGGAGACAATACTATGAGTATAGAAATCAGATATGGTTTGACAGGACTTACGGCGAAAATTTCGCAGTAAGGAAGATTAGACCTATATTGCTCGTACTAGATTTATTCTTGCGCGCACTTGTCCGGCGCAGACCATCGGATTTCAGAGTTATCTCTAAAGCGTATTCTGATGGAGTTCATGAGCGATTTGGCATTCGAGTTAAGCCGGGGACTCCGGGAGAATCGTTTCGACAAGGGATTATACATAATGAATCCGTAGTGGCTGATGAACAATAATTATCTATAGGGGAAAACTAATTACTATGAAAAGTTTGCTGAAAAAAATGGCACGTTCTATTCTAGGCAATCTACCGTTTTCTAAAGACCTTCTGTATGGATGCAGAGTATACAAACAATATCGTAGGGAGCATTATGACATAGATGCTATGCATTATATGCTGAAATACCATGCGTCTTTTCTTGAAGTGCTTCCTCGACGTAAAAAAGCGAAACAAGTTGAAGTGCTACTAAAAAAAGTATCGATTTTTCCCATAGAAGGAAACTCATTTTTCTATTCATTGGACTATAATAAGGGATTGCGTAATCGTAAAACTATATTCTCAAATTATATGATTGATAATAATATGCTGGTGAAACATTCCCTTGCAGACGTTCGAAAACAACTTTTAAAATGCAACGATGAATTTTGCAAAGAAGAAATGATTGTATTGAACAGCCTTCAGGCATACTTGAAAAGATGCCGCCATACTCCCGAAATTTCTCACAGATTTGGCAAGCAATTAGACGCAATAGAAAGTTTGTTTAGCCGTCCTGCAGATTCGCTTTTTGAGGGCATGCAGAGAATCTTATTCTTTAATCAGTTTCTATGGCAGACGGGGCATAAGTTGAATGGACTGGGACATCTTGATTGGATTCTTGGTGATCTCTATGAGAAGGACATAAGGCAGGGAGTATTGACACATGATGAAGTAAGGCTAATGTTAAAAGATTTTATGACTGTTTTGCATGAGTATTATTGGTTTAAGAGTAACGTTCTAATGGGAGACACGGGACAAATAATAATTCTTGGAGGTAAAGAGCCGAACGGCAGTTATTTTTGCAACGATCTGACATATCTGTTTATTGAGGTGTCAAAAGAACTGAAGCTTCCCGACCCCAAGGTTTTATTGCGGTGTACTGCGGATATGCCGGAAGACTTATTTGAGCTTGCTATAGACTGCATATCGACAGGTATAGGTGCTCCGCTATTATCGAATGATGATGTAGTGATTCCGGCAATGGTAAGTTGCGGATATAATGAAACAGAAGCTTACAATTACGGAACGGCAGCCTGTTGGGAGCCCCTTGTTCCTGGGTTGAGCTGTGATGCAAATAATATGGCTTCACTGAAATTGGCAATTCCTCTTGTGAAGCTTTTTGAATCCGAAGATTTTGATAAAGCCGATTCGGTCGAGAAAATCGTTGAACTTTATACTGATGAATTAAAAAAACATATCGGTGATGTACTAACGCCACTGACAAAATTGGAATTTGAAGAAGATCCGCTTCTTTCTTTGCTGAGTCCTTCGTCATTAGAACGGAAAAAAGATATTACTCGTGGAGGGGCTAAATACAATAACCTCGGATTAACTTCTGTGGGTCTTGGCTGTGTTGTTAATTCTATACTTAATATAAAGAAACTGGCTTTTGATGAGAACCGGTACAGCCTTTTTGAACTAAATAAAAAAAGGCATAACAACTTTGTTGGGGAAGATGCGCTTGTTACGGAATTGAAAGATTTATGCCCTGCATATGGCAGCGATGATGACAATGTGATTAAGCTTACAAAGTATTTAATGTCAGTTACAAGTACTGAGTTTTCAAAATACAGTACGAAATATGGTGGAAAGTTTAAAGTCGGGCTGAGCTCGCCAAGCTATATTAGCGGCGCGGGAAAAATTCCAGCTACATTGGACGGACGCAAACAGGGTGAACCATTCAGCGTGCATATCTCTTCTTCAAAGGCAATACCTACAACTGAGCTGTTGTCCTTTGCGATGAAGCTTGACTATAACGACAACAGACTGAACGGAAATGTTGTTGATTTCTTTACTACACCAAGTTTCATTAAACAGAATATGCACAAATTTGCTTCGCTTTTGCGTTCAAGCTTTTCCGGCGGAATATTCCAAATGCAGATGAATGTGGTTGACAGCAAAACTCTTATTGCAGCAAAAGCTGATCCCACACTGTTTCCCGAACTCGTTGTAAGGGTATGGGGTTTTAGCGCTTACTTTAATGACTTGCCTGAGGAATACAAGGATGTTTTGATTGCGCGAGCTATTGAAAGTGAAAAGGCAGCCTGACAACGATAGATAGGAGAAAATAAATATGATAGTTCAAAAGATTAAAAGCTTTGCGAAGAACAACCGGTTTTTGAATCCGTACTATGAGAAAATAAAGGTGTACGTGCAAAACCGCCCCCTTTATGGGAAATATAAATTAGAAGACCGTTCTAAGGGAAGCAGCCCGCTTTGCATTATCTTAGCAGGTTATAAAAATTATCTGTATCCGGCAGTGCTGGGCAGAGTTGCAAAATATGCACCGAACGATATTGATGTTTGTGTTTGCAGCTCGGGGGTTTTCTCGGATGAATTATCACGCATTTGCAAGGAGCATGACTGGTCTTACCTAAGTACAAAACGAAACAATGTTTCGCTGATTCAAAATATTGCAATATGGTTACACCCAAAAGCGGAATACATCTATAAATTGGATGAGGATATTTTTATAACCGAGAATTATTTTGAACATTTGATGAATGCATATAAACATGCAGAAGGGGGAGACTATTTTCCAGGTGTACTTGCCCCTTTGATACCTGTTAACGGATACGGAAATTGCAGAGTGTTAGAGAAACTGGGGCTGTCTGCAGAGTATGAAAAAAGATTTGAACGTCCTAAATACCAGTTGGGACGGTTCAGAGAAATTGAAAAGAATCCGGAAGCAGTACAGTTTGTTTGGGGCCGGGGGGGGGTAGTACCTTCTATTGACGAAATAAACGCACGTTTTGCGTCTGAGTCTCTTGAGGAGCGCCCTTGCGCAATTCGATTCAGCATAGGAGCTATTTTGTTTAAGCGGTCGTTTTGGAAGGAAATGGGGTATTTTCCGGTAGAAAAGAGAGGCACGGGCATGGGTGGAGATGAGGCGGCATTATGTAAATATTGCTGCATGTCATCGCAGCCTTTGATGGTCTCTGAAAATGTTGTTGTCGGACACCTTTCTTTTGGGTTGACCAACCAAGCGATGAAGGAATACTTCTTATCGAATCAAAATTTGTTTATGCCAAGATAGACTAAAGAATGGAGGAACAATGTCGAACAAAAGCGTCAAGAAAAACTACATATTTAATGTGGCGTATCAAATTCTCACTTTAATTACCCCGCTTATCACTGCGCCATATCTTTCGCGCGTCTTGCAACCCGACGGTGTCGGAAGGGTCAGCTTTATTGAATCTATAGTGTCCTACTTTTCCCTTGTCGCTGTAATGGGGATAAGCACTTACGGTCAACGAGAAATATCATACGTTCAGGACGATATGAAAAAGCGCAGCGAGGTTTTTTGGAATACCAAGGTATTAGGCTTTTGCATATCCGGAATGACAATCTTAGTATATCTGGTTTTTGCCCTGTTCCAGAAGGATAATTTCACGATTTACCTTATACTCACTCTTAACCTTGTTTCGGTTTTCTTTGATATAACGTGGTTCTTCCAAGGGATGGAGGATTTCGTAAAGACTGTTACGCGAAATGCGATATTCAAAATCATCAACATAATATATATTTTTACATTTGTCAAAAGCAAAGAGGATATATTGGTCTATGTATTAGGCTTGGGCCTTTTTTCAGTTCTCGGTAATATATCGCTTTGGGCATATCTTCCGAAATACATAAAGAAAATGCCTTTTTCTGAATTGAAGCCGTTTAAGAATATCAAGGTCGTGTGGTCGCTGTTTATCCCTACAGTAGCCATTCAGATTTATACGGTTCTTGACAAAACGATGATAGGTCTGATCACCGACAGTTCCTATGAAAACGGCTACTACGAGCAGGCTTTGAAAATATCTAAAATGTTGCTTGCGCTTGTCACGGCGCTCGGGACGGTAATGGTGCCGAGAATAGGATATTTGTTTGAAAACGGCAGCAAAGAAGATATACAAAGATATATGTATCGCGGATACAGGTTCGTATGGTTCTTGGGGATCCCTTTGTGCTTCGGCATAATAATGTCAGCCGGAAATTTTGTACCGTGGTTCCTTGGAGAGGGTTACGATAAAGTGGTGCCGCTATTGCAAATTTTATCACTGCTTATTCTGGCGATAGGCATTAACAACGTTACAGGTATTCAATATCTTATCCCGACCAAAAAGCAGAATATTTTCACGAAAACGGTCATTATGGGGGCAATTACGAATTTCTGCCTTAATATGATATTGATTTACTTTTTCAAGTCCATAGGCGCAGCAATCGCTTCTGTAACAGCCGAATCGGTTATCGCGATAGTTCAGCTGATAATTGTCAGAAAAGAATTATCTCCAATTCAGGTGTTGAAAGAAGGAATCAATTATTTTATAGCCGGTGCGGTTATGGTCTTGGCTTTGATACCGATAACCACGCATCTTACGCCGTCTATACTCAACAGCATTATTATCGCTGCGAGCGGAGCGCTGGTTTATTTTACGGTTTTGTTTATCGAAAAAGACGAATTCCTGATTTCAAATATTAAGACGGTACTAAATAAACTCAAAAAGCGGTGAAGCTATGGAATGTAAAGCACTTGTTACAAATATTCAGCGTTTTTCGCTTCATGACGGCCCAGGCATAAGGACGACAGTTTTTTTGAAGGGCTGTTCGCTGCACTGCCCTTGGTGTGCAAACCCTGAAAATCTTTTCCCGTATCCCGAGGAATATGTCAAAGACGGCAGGAAAGGCATATACGGAGAATATTTGTCCTGCGATGAGATATATCAGGAAATAATAAAAGACAGAATTTTCTATGATCAGCCTGACGAAAGCAGCGAACTCGGCGTTCAGCGCGGAGGCATTACATTTTCAGGTGGGGAGCCGCTCTTGCAGTTTGATGTACTCGAACCGCTTCTTCAAAGATTAAAAAACGAAAACATACATATTTGCGTGGAGACAAGTCTTTTTGTGCCTGAGGACAAGCTGTCGACTGCTTTAAAATATGTGGATCTGTTTTATGTAGATATAAAGATACTTGATGAAAGCCGATGCAAAAACGTCCTCGGAGGAAACTTAAAACAGTATATGTCTAACTTGGACAGCTTGTTTTCTTCAGTCCGATCCGTAGTGTTCAGAGTCCCGATAATAGGCGGATTTACTGATGACGAAGAAAACCTTGCAAATCTGTGTGAGCTCGTTTCAAAATACCGCCCAGTAAAAATTGAACTCATCAAGGAACACAATCTTGGCAAGAATAAATATATTTCACTCGGCAAGGAGCCGTTAGAATTAAACAGCGTTTCAGATGAAGATATGGAGCATATCAAAGAAAAAATTTTAGAGATAACTGGATTTGCTGCCGAGATATGCAAAATATAAACATAGAAAATCGCTTTCTGATTAAATTTATCATATGGCGATGATGAGAGGATGATTGGTGTGAATTCATTAGTAACTACAGGACAGAAGAATAGCAAACGAGATATTAACATTGACTTTTTAAAAATAATCGCGTGTATTGCTGTTATTGGTCTGCATACACTGCAAAAAGATCTATCAACAGTTAACGCTCTCATACATTATTTCTGCGGCTTTGCAATACCAGTATTCTTCTTTTCGACAGGATATATTCTCTTTCAGCGAAAGGAGATTACATTCAAATACTGTATTAAAAAGTGTTTGAATATCGTTCGCGTTGTTGTGATTTGGAATGTTGGTATCGATTTGTGTATTGTGTGCCTTAAAGTTCTTTTAGGAAAAGAGATTGATTTTATATCATTTCTTCAGGATATCTCTTATCGCCCATTTATACAAAAAGGGAGAATGCCGCAATTTTGGTATCTTGGAGCGATGATTATATTATACCTACTTCTTCCGATTATTCATAAGGACATTTATGGTAACAATAAAAAATGGATATATTTTTGGGGAACATTTGCTCTGATATGTGTGTGCATTCAGGCTGTATCACTTTGTATGAATGCCCCGATGCAGAAAAATATTATTCAAACCTTTAGAGTGTGGACATGGATTCAGTATTTTTCGATCGGGGGGGGGTACTGTTTATTTGCGCTTATTATAGACAAGATTACAATCAAACAGCATATTCTCATGCTGATAATCTGGTCAGTAATAAATGTAGTATATCAATTCCTAATAGGAAGCTTTATTATACATAATACTTTTGCTGAATATGTATATGACAGTCTTTTTGAAATTATTTGGATTATTATAATAGTCTCTTTAGTTATTAGAGTGGATTTGAACGCAATAGGTAAATATATAGAATTTCTATCGCCACTAACGATGGGAGTGTTTATAATCCATCCTCTTATTAATACTGTATGTACACATTTTATTACCGTTGACAGCATCGCTCTTTCTTTTGCTTATTTTATACTTATTACTGTGCTATCGTTTGCGGCAATAAACATATTATCAAAATTACCTTTCAGTAGATATTTGCTTAAAATTTAGGAGGTCACATGAAATACGATTATTTAATAGTCGGTTCCGGTCTTTACGGCGCCACCTTCGCCCAGCAAGCTCACACCGCGGGAAAATACGTTTTGGTTATTGACAAACGCCCACATATTGCCGGTAACGTCTACACCGAGCGCATCGAGGGCATAAACGTCCACAAATACGGCGCGCACATCTTCCATACGAACAACAAGGCGGTGTGGGATTATGTCAACCATTTCGCCACGTTTAACCGCTTCACCAATTCACCTGTCGCGAACTACAAAGGCGAGCTTTACTCGCTGCCGTTCAAATTGTTTATATATTAAATTTATATGAAACAGTATAGCTTTTAAATGCCGATTGTTGTATGCAATTAAAGATTGAAATATATAATGCGATGTTATGACTACAATCTATTAGAGTAAAAAAGCATAAAAAGTGGGAGGAACAACAATGATTGTCAATAAATTTTTTAAAAGCATAAAAAACTATGGAGTAAAAGGAACCATCAAACGTGTACTGGGCATAGAAAAATGTCAGGAACAAATTGATACCTTGTATTATCTTTTGAATTTGGTAACTGACATTACAAAAATCGGTCCGACAAAAGATGAGGCATTACGAATAATGCAGGTATGTAATGCAGAACTTTTGCATATCTTCGATAAGCTTTGTACTAAACACAACTTGAGGTACTGGTTGGACGCAGGGACATTATTAGGCGCAGTACGTCACCAAGGGTTTATTCCCTGGGATGATGATTTGGATGTTTCTATGCCGCGAGAGGATTATGATAAGGTAATTCCGCTGATGAAAAATGAGATGGAGAAATACGGAATAGTTGTCAGGTGGGGCGGATACTTTGACGATAGAGGATACATGGCAAGATTGGCTTTTGCCTATAAGACTGTAGAAACAGGTGTTTGGATGGACATATTTCCCTTAGATTCATGCGATTATGAAGGATCTGCAGTTGAGCTTGAACCTACGATAGAGAAAAATATATCAGAATATCAAAAATATTATTTTAAGCATGAAAGGAAGGACTCCGTTCAGCAATTAACGGAAAAGAAGCTCCAAATATTTGATAGCATTCTCTCCGGAAGCAAAAAGGTTTGGTTCGGCCCTGCGGAATGGCAAAATGATGTAAATTTCATTATAGATAATGAAGATTTGTTTCCGCTTCAAAGAATAGGGTTTGAGGGATATGATTTAAATGTTCCGGTGAATTATAAACTGTATTTATCTAAACGATTCGGAAATAATTATATGAATTATCCTCATTCGGGAATCCTTCATCACACTGATCCGGACGGAGGTCTTGCACAAGATCGCGCCAAAAAGCACAACATCGATATGAACGAGGTCCTTGATTACTTAAAGTCAGTTTATTCTGATATTTAGAAACTTGCTCGAAAAAAATTAAATATGCATTTTACAGTAAAGTGCCGTTATTAGGCTTATGATTCCTGCAGTGATTTCATTATTTAAAACAAAATACAGGTTGGGAAAAATTACTGACAAACGATTTGTATGTTTAGAAAATGGTTTGATTTGAGGTGACAGAAATGAGAAATTTGGCTTTGGTAATAGCCGGTGGAATCGGCTCAAGAACACATCAGGACATACCGAAACAGTTTATTAATGTTCATGATATTCCGGTGATTATATATACACTCGAGGCATTTCAGACTCATCCGCAGATTGATGCGATTGAAGTTGTTTGCTTGGAGGGGTGGCATGATGTTCTTCGAGCGTACGCCAAGCAGTTTTCTATCACCAAGTTGGAGAACATTGTAACCGGTGGTGTCACAGGGCAAGATTCTATTCGGAACGGGTTATACGATTTGGCAAATCGGTATCATGACGATAATGATATTGTGCTCATCCATGATTCAATCCGACCAATGGTGAGCGCAGAGGTTATTTCGGATAACATTCGCGTTTGCAGAGAACGCGGAAATGCCACTGCAGTTATTCCGTGTACCTCGGTTATGCTTACAACAAATGATTCCGTAATATCAGAGGGTCAGATTCCTCGCGATAATCTTAAAATTACGCAAACGCCGCAGGCTTTTTTCCTGAAGGAACTGCTTGAAGTTCATGGAAAAGCTATTACGATGGATTTGTTACCGTCAATTTCATCTTGCGCATTATACATTGAAATGGGGAAAAAGGTTTATCTTTCTTTGGGTTCGGAGAAAAATATAAAAATAACAACCTCTGAGGATATAGAAATTTTTCAAGCACTTCTGGAGTCAAAAAGACCGGAATGGTTGAAAAAATAAAGTTGAGGAAGAAATAATGAAAATAGCAATCGGCAGCGACAGAAACGGACTTGATTACAAAACGAGGCTTGTAAAGCATTTGACTGAGCTTGGGCATGAGATCGTCGATGTAGGCACTCATGAATATGTTCCGTGCGACAGTCCCGTTTTTGCGGCAAAAGTCGGAAAGCTTGTCGCAGAAGGCGAGTGCCGTTACGGCATTCTGATTTGCGCAACGGGCACCGGTATGGTAATGGCGGCGAATAAAATCAAGGGAATTCTGTGCGGAATGGGCTATGACGATACCGTTACTCTATATATGCGGCAGCATAATGACGCTAATGTTATAGCATTCGGGCAGAAGCACATGGCTTATGAAGATGTGGAAAGACGCACGGATATATTTTTGAATGCGGAATTTATCGGACTTCACCATGCTCCGCGTGTGGAACAGGTCAGGGCGCTGGAACGGGGAGAAGAAATTCATCAGACTCCTATTATGAATCCTGAATGGGCTTTGAAAGAGAGGTAATAAGTAAATGAAAATTGCAATAGGCAATGACAGAAACGGTATTTTATATAAGCAAAAGCTTAAAGCGCATCTTGAAACTCTTGGACATCAGGTGATCGACTGCGGGACGAATGAGGATATTCCGGCGGATTATCCTGTGTATGGAGAAATAGTGGGGAAACTTGTTTCTGATGGCGAATGTGACCGAGGCATAGTGATCTGCGCAACCGGCGTGGGGATTTGCATTGCTGCCAATAAGGTAAAAGGCGTTCGCGCAATGACGGCATATGAAGATAATGTTGCAAGACTGATGCGAGCCCATAATGATGCGAATGTTATTGCGTTTGGACAGGATTATATGGCTTATGAAGATGTGGAACGTCGGGTCGATATATTTCTCTCCACAAGCTTCGGGGGGGGGGTATCACTTATCAAGAGTGCAGCAAATTACTGACATTGAAAACGGAAAGCCAATTCATCAAACTCCAATATTAAATAAAGAAAATAAACATATAAAGGGGAAATAGTATGAGAAAAATTACGGTTGCGGATTATTTAGTGGAATTTTTAATTGCCAACGGAGTAACTGATGTTTTCGGATATCAGGGCGGTATGGTGTGTCATATCTTTGATTCACTCGGCTCTTACAGGGATAAAATAAGGTATCACTCTTGCTGTAATGAGCAAGGAGCAGCATTTGCTGCGTGCGGATATGCGCAAGCAGCCGGAAAGCTCGGGGTAATTATTACAACGAGCGGTCCCGGTTTTACAAATGCTTTTACAGGCCTTGCAAATGCATGGTTTGATTCAATTCCAGTGATGCTAATATCTGGACAGGTAAATACAAAAGATAAGAAGCGGAGCTATACATTTCGGCAGTATGGTTTTCAGGAAATGCAAGCAACCGCAGCAGCGCAGAGTATCACTAAGAAATGTTATGAAGTGGACGATGATACAGATATTCCGGCCGTCCTGCAAGATGCTTATATTACTGCTATGAAGGGTCGAAAGGGGCCTGTCTTTTTGGACTTTCCTATCAATATCGAGAGAAACGTCATCGATGCACCAGATGAACTGTTAGGTATTACGCTTCCAACACCAAAGTGTTTTAATGCAACGTCTTATATAGACGAGCTGTTAAAGGCTAAGAAACCCATTATTATTGCCGGAGCCGGAATTACGCAGTGCGGTGAACGGGAAAAATTCCGTGAGCTGGTAAATCTGCTTAAGATTCCGGTGGTAACTACCTTGCCGGGAGTTGATTTAATTCCTACTGACACTCCCTATCACGTCGGATATTTTGGCGGTACCGGCAGACGAGAGGCGGGTATTGTTCTTAAAAATACGGATTTTGTTCTTTCGGTAGGCACGCGTTTGTGTAACAAAGCTATAGGATACAATCATGCCGATTTTATTCCCAAAGCAACTAAACTCATTCGAGTGGATACCGATACAGCCGAGTTTGAGCGTCAGTTAAAAGAGTGCGAGGTGGATATTGAAGCAGACATCAGGTCGTTTTTAATAAGTGCGACTGCATATGCAAAAAATGTGGCAAATAATTATGACCATTCATTATGGGTCAATGCAGTTAATAAAATGAAGAAATTTATGTCTGCCGAGGATATTACTTTTGGAAATACACTCATAAAGCGTTTTAGCGAAATAATGCCCGAAAAAGCCAATATTCTCCTTGACGTGGGAAATAACATGATATATGGAGCACAGTCTTCTGTTATCAAAAAGGGAACAAGGGTGTTTACTTCTTGCGGATTGGGTTCCATGGGATATGCGGTTCCTGCATCTGTTGGCGTGGCAATCGGAAACGAAGAAGCAACCTATGTGGTAACAGGCGATGGTGGTGCACAAATGAATATACAGGAGCTAAATGTTATAGCAAAGAAGCAACTGCCGGTTAAGATATTGGTTCTGAATAATCACTCGTTGGGACACATCATACTGTTTCAGGATCACTATTTGGACTGTCGGCGAGTGGCAACGACAGAGACAGGCAATGACTACTATTCGTGCGATTTTTCTGCCATTGGTCAGGCGTACGGAATCCGTAGCTATAAGATCAAAGATGTATCGGATTTAAAGCAGTATCAGGAAATGCTCGTTGATAAAAAGCCGCTTTTATTGGAAATGGAATATGAAGACTGTTCTATGCTTCCCAATATACATGGAGGTCTTGACCCGTTGACAAACGGCCCGAAGCTTTCCGATGATGTTGTTAATCAGATAAGAAAAATTATGGAAATATAGGCCGT
The DNA here is from genome assembly GCA_947627875.1 of uncultured Clostridia bacterium. Lineage (GTDB taxonomy): Bacteria > Bacillota > Clostridia > Oscillospirales > Ruminococcaceae > Faeciplasma. Next base: position 6,425 of record CANQXS010000008.1, on the reverse strand, counting down.
ATAACAGTGTCAAGGATTTCGAAAGTAGTGAAGAAGCCCACATTAAAACAGAGATATAAAAACCATTCGGCTAAAGGATTTCGATGAAAGCCTGTGATATTAATTATAATAAATAAGCTTAAATATAAGAGGTAACATGAAGTATAATTACTTAGTAGTCGGCTCCGGCTTATACGGCGCCACCTTCGCCCAGCGGGCCCACGCCGCCGGCAAATCAGTCCTCGTCATCGACAAGCGCCCGCACATCGCCGGCAACGTTTACACTGAGCGCGTCGAGGGAATAAATGTCCACAAATACGGTGCTCATATCTTCCACACGAACAACAAAACGGTGTGGAACTACCTAAACCAATTTGCCGAATTCAATCGCTTCACGAACAGTCCCGTCGCGAACTACAAAGGTGAGCTCTACTCGCTCCCATTCAATATGTATACTTTCAATAAGATGTGGGGAGTGACGACTCCCGAAGAAGCTGCTGCAAAAATAGAAGAGCAGCGCAAGGCGTCGGGAATCACTAATCCTCGGAATTTGGAGGAGCAGGCAATATCGCTCGTCGGCACCGATATTTATCAAAAGCTTATCAAGGGCTATACCGAAAAGCAGTGGGGACGCGACTGCAAAGACCTGCCTTCGTTCATCATAAAACGCCTGCCTGTTCGCCTTACTTTCGATAACAACTACTTCAATGCGCTTTATCAGGGAATACCTGTCGGCGGCTACACGAAGATGGTCGAGAACATGCTCGATGGCGTTGAGGTGCGGCTTGGCGTTGATTATCTTGAATATAAAGCGGAGCTTGACAAGCTCGCCGAAACCGTCGTTTACACCGGTCCTATCGACGCATACTTCGGATATAAACTTGGCTATCTGGAATACCGCTCTGTACGCTTTGAAACCGAGCTGTTCGACAAGCCGAACTTCCAAGGAAACGCGGCGGTCAATTATACCGACCGCGAAACTCCGTGGACGAGGATCATCGAGCATAAATGGTTTGAATTCGGAAAGGACGAGCAGGGGAATGACCTGCCCAAAACCGTAATCAGCCGCGAATACAGCAGCGAGTGGAAACCCGGTGACGAGCCGTATTATCCAGTGAATGACGAGAAAAATTCGGCACTGTATGCCGAATACAAAAAGCTCGCCGACGCCGAGAAAAACGTTGTCTTCGGCGGGAGACTTGCAGAATATAAGTATTACGATATGGATCAGATCGTGGCGGAGGCATTGAAAAAGTGCTTAGTCGCGAATTGACCTATGCTGAAACACAAAAAGTTATATAGCAAAGAAAAGGACGTTCATAGTTAATTATTTTTAAGGCCCCTTGCTGAAATTAAACAAGTTCAGTAAAAAAGGACAATAGAAAAAATGGCCTCCTATGGTAGAATAAAAAACTGCCATAGGAGGCATTATCATGCCAAGAGGTTACAGACATATAAGGGATTATGAAAAAGAGACTGATAAGGTACAATATCTTTCGCAAAAAGATAAGGTACACTATTTTTCGCAAAAAGAAAAAAGGTGCAAAAAGTAGACATGTCCCAGCACTTCTGGTAGAATGAAGTAACCACAAATCATTCGAAACCTGCAAATAAAAGTCAATAGGAAAAATGAAAAAATATATGAAGAAGAAAAAAAGCATAGCAAAGCAGGCGATGCCTAAAACATCACCTAGATATGTATGCAATCATATTTACAGTTTAACCGTTTGCTTCAGTCAGGCATTGTTTAACTCTCGCGTAATATATGCGCAGGAACTTATTGCACCCTGCGACCATGTAGACATAATACTTCTTCCCCTCGGAACGTTTGCGGTCTAAGAAGTCATATACAGCGTCGTCAGACGGCGAGGTTTTGAGAAGCACCTGCATTACTTGAAACAGGGTTTTGCGAAGAGACGGAGAGCCGCGCTTTGAAATGCTTCGGCCAGTTGACTCAAAAGAGCCTGACTGAAACGGCGGAGCATCTACGCCTGCAAAAGCTACAAGAGCTTTTTTGTGAGGGAATCTTGTGACGTCTCCGATCTCAGCCATAAGCTGAGGGCCGAGGGTTTCTCCGACTCCGCACATAGCCAATACTGTCGAGTATTCCGGCAGCATAGAAGCCAACCGCTGCATCTCAGTCTTAACGGCGGCAAGTGTTTTTGAGACGGAATTTAATTGAGCGACCGCTTGGGTTACAAGAGCCTTGGTTCCGTCTGTATACGGAAGAGTAGCTATTTGTGCTTTTGCCAGGTCGTAGAGCTCGTGAGCCTTGCTGTCGCTGCGGTTATAACCGTGCTTTAAGCACCACTTGTTATAACAATCCGTGAACTTTGCTTTGCTCATAAACGAAACTGCTTCACAGTGCCAAAAGCGTTCCGCAAAGTCCACCCACTTCTCACTGCCGTCAGCTCTGACATGGCTTGTGAACATGGTATTCACACCGGGAAAGGTTTGGTCGAGAATGGCGATAAGATTGTTCTTGAGTGATACTTTGAGTTTCATGTATTGGTTATATTGGCGATTACAGGTCTTAAGAAGCAAGCGGGTCTCATCCTCGGGCGTATAACGCTTGAGAGACGCCCAACGGTCAAGAGCATAATTGGCGATCTTAACAGCGTCCGCCTTATCCGTCTTGACCCTGCGAATAGTGTTGTTTCCGTAGTCATGGATAAGCTTAGCATGTACTGCGCTGACAAATATCCCTGCGTTGTGAAGATAGCGGGCGATGGGTTGGTAATACCGTCCCGTGTATTCCAGAACAACTCGCACCTCGCCGTCAAGGCTTTTCAGGTAGTCTGTTAGCTGCTTGAGTTCACTTGCGGTGTGGCGTACCTCAAAAGGTTTGGCCACGATTTCTCCGAATGGTCGCATGACCGCGATAGTGCTTTTGCCTTTGGAAACATCGATTCCTACTGCGTTCATCAGCATACCTCCAAATAAAGAATTGTGTAAACGGTTTCCACCCAAAACTTATTGCCGATTCTATTTGCTTGGTAAAACGAACGCGAGGTCCAACCTGCTCAAACCGAACGCTGCAATAAGAGGATGGCTGACTGTTTCGAATACGGACGTTTCATCCCAAGGAAGTCAACGTCAGACCATTTACCCTCTTATTGTAGCTTAGGCAATAAATACGGACAAGACACGGAAAGCTCCGCATCTTGTCCGTATTTATTATATTAGCAGAGGAAGTAAGAAACATGTCCGAAAAGATTATACAAATACGTTATTTTCTCCGTAAGCATTGCTGAAAAATCTGCACAAAATCGCTGATGAATGGATTTTGCACAGATTTTTCAGACGCTTACCTGTCGAAAATAAGTATAAACGAGAATGCAGTCAAGACCGAACTGAAAGATTTGGTACGCAAAAGCGTGGAGGAGACTTTGAACGAGCTCCTTGACAATGAAGCAGAAGAACTTACCGGAGCCGCAAAGTATGAGCGCTCGGAATCCCGAAAAGGCTACCGAAGTGGGCATTATACCCGAAATCTCACCACTACGTCAGGCAATGTAAAACTGTCCGTGCCAAAGCTCAAAGGAGTACCGTTTGAAACGGCGATAATTGAACGATACCGCCGCCGCGAAAGCTCGGTTGAAGAAGCTTTGATCGAGATGTATCTTGCGGGAGTGTCTGTGAGACGGGTTGAGGACATCAGCGAGGCATTGTGGGGAAGCCGAGTTTCGGCGTCCACCATCAGCGACCTGAATCAAAAGGCATATGTACATATTGAGGAATGGCGGCAAAGACCGCTGTCTGTTAGATACCCATACATCTACATCGATGGCATATACCTCAAGCGTAACTGGGGTGGGGAGTTTGAAAATGTGAGCATCCTTGTGGCGATAGGAGTTGATTCCGACGGTTATCGCGAGGTGATAGGTGCTGCCGAAGGAATGAAGGAGGATAAAGAAAGCTGGCGAAGTTTCCTTGTATGGCTGAAATCACGCGGACTCGACGGCGTTAAACTTGTGGTCGGAGATAAAAACCTCGGAATGTGTGAATCGGTGCATGAAGTTTTTCCTGATGAAAAATATCAGCGTTGCACGGTGCATTTCTATAGGAATATTATGTCAAGTGTACCGAGAAATAGACTTCGAGAAGTTATGATGATGTTGAAAGCAATACATGCTCAGGAGAGCAAAGAAGCCGCGAGGAAAAAGGCAAAGGAGGTCGTCGAAAAGCTCAAGGAGATGAGACTTAATGCCGCCGCGAAAAAGCTTGAGGGCGGAATTGAGGAAACTCTTACATATATGAATTTCCCGTCGCAGCATTGGCTTAAGATTCGCACGAACAATGTGATTGAGCGTTTAAACCGCGAGATTCGGCGCAGGACGAGGGTGGTCGGTGCATTTCCCGACGGCAACTCAGCTCTTATGCTTGTTTGTGCGAGACTTCGCTATGTTGCCGGCAAGGACTGGGGGTGCAAGAGATATTTGTGCATGAAATATCTTGATGAGACCGCGGAATAATTCCAAGGTAGTGCTTCACAGCATTAAATCGTCCCTCGGCATGCCGAGGGATATAATCCAAAAAATATTACTTCATTCTATGGGAACTTGCGAAAAAGGGTTGACAGGACCCATGATGAAAATTTGCAGTTTGCAATGCTCCGCAAAAGGAAATAATGTCAGATTCTAAAGTTCCAAAGTACCGCAGATTTTGACACTTTGAATGACGCCCTGGTGCAAAAGATTCTGGAAGTGTTAAGATTTAAACTGGAAATTTTATAAGGCAAAAATGCAGAAGGAAGTGTAGCTATAAGACGAGTGATTTAAAAAGGATTCTTTTGAAAGACGTAGGACGTATTGAACGTATCGATTGCAAGTGTTAGGGTCCACCGGACAATCTGCAAACAAAACTCGCTAAACAGACATAGCAACAACTTTAAATGCTAAGCTGTTAAAATGGAAGAATAGATGGGAGATTAACAGAGAAGCCGGAGAAACAAAATGAAACCAAAGAAAAAGTGTTACATTTATACCCGTGTCTCCACCTCCATGCAGGTGGATGGCTACAGCTTGGACGCACAGAAAGACAAGCTACGCAAATATGCGGAGTTTCAGGAATTTGAGATTGCCGGGGGAGTATTCCGATGAGGGTATAAAGCCAATTAGTGATTATCATTTTTACTTGATTTCTTTTTCTACACATGTTATAATATAAAAAAACAGAAAGCGAGGCGTAATATGATGCACAGTATTGCTGAAATATCGACTATACTCACGCCTGTTTTCCGCGACTACGGAATTGAAAAAGCTGTGCTTTTCGGCTCGCTCGCGAAACATACGGCGACTGAAAAGAGTGACCTCGATCTGATGGTTGACAGCCATTTGAGAGGGCTCAGATTCGTTGGATTTATGGAAGCGGTACACGAGGCGATTCGCATGCCTGTTGATATAATTGATGTCTCCCATATTGAAAAAGGGTCAAAAGTCGAGCAAGAGATCAATGCCAGCGGGGTGACAATTTATGAGAAATAATGTCATTGTCGTGAAAATGATTGCTTATTGTGATAAGCTTATGGATTATTGTAAAGGATATTCTTTTTCTGATTTTTCAGCGGATATGAAACTCGTTGAGGCGTGTGTGTTCAATTTAAGTCAACTTGGTGAGCTTACAAAGGCAGTGGACGATGAGTTTGCTGCTTTGCATTCCGAGATTCCGTGGAAAGAAATGTACGGACTAAGAAACAGAATAGTGCATGACTATGAGGGCGTAAATCTCAGACTCGTTTGGGAAATTATAAGTGAAGACATACCTGAGCTTAGAGAAAAGCTGAGAACGATTGTCTGAAGACAAAGCGAACGAATGAAAATGATATGACGATGAAAGACCAGAGTCTCTTGCCCCCGGTCTTTCCAATCATATCCCCTTAACCCGCCTCGTCAGCCGATTTGCAGCACTATCCACACCCGTTCTATTTTGTTACTCCCATATGTGCAGTACAATAAGGCGGCAAATTAACCTATAAATCTTTATAAATCCGCCTGTAAAGCCATTTTACGACAAATTATCATCAAAATAATCTGACATTATAATTGTAGAAATAGGAATTATTTTAGAAAAGCTCCTTGCATTTTGTGTGAATATATGATATTATATCATATGACAAAATGTGAGGAGCGATTATTATGCATAGAGCAATTACAGAAGATTTACTTCGTTGGAAGGATAAGAGCGACCGTAAGCCTCTCATCGTTCAGGGAGCACGCAGAGTAGGTAAGACAGCGCTTATCAGAGATTTTGGCGGCAAGAATTATAAAGAAACGGTGTATATAAATCTCGAAAATAACCGTAGAATGTCTGAACTCTTCTCCGGAGACCTGAATGTCGAACGTCTTATTATGGGAATAGAACTTTACTACGGCTTCAAAATAATTCCCGAAAAAACTCTCATATTCTTTGATGAAGTGCAGACAGTGCCTCGCGTATTTTTGAGT
>CANQXS010000007.1 GCA_947627875.1 uncultured Clostridia bacterium | reverse complement strand
TATCAATCCCCGCATTGACGAAAAGTTGATAGGCAAAAATATTGATTAAATAAAGAATAGCAAAAAACCGCCGACGGGGCGCTCGAATAGCCCTCCGCCTCGACCGTAACATAGCCGTCGCCGAAATAGCCGCTCTCATCGGGCTCGCAGCGGGTAAGGCGTATCTTCGTAACGGTGAGTATCTCCGCCGAAAAGCCCTCCTCGCTCTCGACGGTGAAGATGTAGTCTCCGTCGGGCTCGCTGAAAACCGCGCTCTCGGGCAGAAGTATCATATCGTTCATCCGAAGCGGGCGCTCGAGCTCTACCCTCGGCTTTGTCGAATAATAGAGCTTTTCGCCGAAAAAGGTGAAGAAGATGATAATTGCGCAGAAAATAACGCTTGCGGCTGTAACTGCCTTTTTCACAGCTTATACGCCTCCATAGACTCCTCAAGCGTTTCGCGGAACATAACGAAGAGCATTATTATCGGAAACATATATACCGTCCCGCCGGCATAACGGACGTTTTCGGGAATATCCCCGAGGACTACCGACAGAGGGTATATCCCCGTGTTTTCCATTGAGAAGATAAGCGCCTGATCGACCATATTCCAGCTCTCGCAGAAAATAAGTATCGCGAGCGAAACGACGGCGGGTTTGATTTGTGGAAGTATCGCACAGCGGAACGTTCTTATCACCGACGAGGTCTCAAGAAGAGTGTAGTCTATAAGGTCGTTGGGGACCGTTTTCATAAACTGCCGCAGCAAAATGACAGCAAACGGCGAGAACATCATCGGGACGGTGAGCGCGAGAGGGGTGTTGAGCATATTGAAGTCGCGGAGCTGAATGTAATTCGGCAGGAGCGTCGCCTGAAACGGCAGGAGCATTACCAGAATAAACACGAAGAACAGCGCGTCGCGCCCCTTGAAATTCACCTTTGCAAACAGGAACCCGATAGGAAGCGAGACCGCTATGCTCACCGCGGTTATCACTGCGGCATAGATAACCGAGTTCCGGAAGAAATCAAGATAGGTGAAGTTGGTCACAAACAGCTCCCAATATTGCCCGAGACCGATTTTTCCGCCGAACGAGAAGGATCTAACGGCGGTGCTGACTACCGGTATGACAAAGAGCACCGCGAGAGCGGCTAAAGCCGTCAGCCTAAGGACCGCAAAAACGCTTTTCTTTTTCATCAGAACGTCCCCTCCGACATTTTGTTCTCAAGCTTATACCATAAGAATATCACCAGCGCCATAGCGAGCGTAAAGATAACGACGGCGGTCGAGAGGTTCTGATAGTTGAGCTTGTAGAAGTGGTTGTTCATATAGTTCTGTATCATATATGCGGCGTCGGGCGGGTAGTTTGAGTTATAGTAGAGGTAGCTCTCCTTAAATATCTTCAGCGAATTTACAAAGCTCAGCACCCCTACAAAGAACAGGCTCGGGGAAATCAGCGGCAGGGTTATCCTTGTGTGGAGCTTAAGCCCGTGGGCGCTGTCGAGCGCGGCGGCTTCGTAAATTTCGGGGGATATCTTCGCGAGCGCCGAGGTGATGAGGATAATGTTTATCCCGATGTTTTTCCAGAGGAAGATCACATAGAGCGGCAGAACGTCGATGAAGCCGCCTATCCCCTCTATTTCGGTCAGAGCGGTATATGCGCCTGTATCGAAGAACATCTGCCAGAAGAAGATTATGCTCGCCGAGGGGAGGACATAGGGCATCACGAAGAAGCTCTTTATGAACGAAAACCGCTTTGAGAGCTTTACGAGCGCCACCGACAGCGCGAGCGACAGAAGCATTATGACCGCGACGCCGACCACCGAAAAGATAACGGTGTTTTTGAGCGCCATTCTGAAATATTCGTTTGCAATGACCTCGCCGTAGTTGCCGAGCCCGACGAAGTCCTTTTTGGTGACGCTCCCAATAAAGGAATAGCCGACGCTCCGAAAGAAGGGTATTATATAGAACACCGCGAAGCCTACCGCTGCGGGAAGGCTTAACAGCGCGATTTTGAGCTTGAAGCTGCGGGTCATACCATCACTCCTTTATTCGCTTCGAAACCGCGGCGGTCGGGGAAGCGCCGTAGTAGCGAAGGATAACAAGGTCGTATCCGCTGTAATCATAGTCGGAACCGCCGTCGGAGCTTTTGCCGCTCTCGGCTCCCGCGAGCTCGCCGCTGCGGTCGTCAAGCTTTCCCGTCGGTTCGGCGCTGCCCTCGCCGCAGGAGGTAAATGCCGCAAGAGCGGTAAAAATTATAATGAATACGGCTGCAAGCCTTTTTAAGCGCATAAAAATCGCCCTCCCCTTTTATTTTTCATCGGGATTATAAACTCTTCCCCAAGGTAAGAGTCAATACCCGCGGGAAAATTTCGTTTACATCAACAAATCCGCGCGCAAAAATTCGTCATTCTGACGCTTTTGTTTTCGTATGAACATAAAAGAAAAATCCGCCGCCGTTCTATACCGAATATAATAAGGAACGCGGCGAAGGTCGACCGAAGCCGCATAAACGGTCGAAAATCGCGCAGAAGCGGTCAAAAGCCGCGAAAGTAAGCTTTTGGGCGGCGTGCTTTCGCTTTTTTGTGCATTAAAGTCAAAAGTCGCGCCGCAATTCAATAAAATTCGGACAAAAAGGCGATTGACAAAAGCCTCGGCGATACTTTATAATTAAAGCGTTCATTTTAAAGGCGATGACGAAGAAGGCTCAGATGTGCGGACATAGAGAGCCGGCGGTTGGTGAAAGCCGGTCAAAGCGCGTCAAAAGCCCCTCGCTTCCGAGCCGGAAGCCCCCAAAGCGCCGCAAGGCGTCAGTAGACGTTTCCCGTGACTGCTGCGTTAATGCATAGGAATTGTTGGATTCCAAGAGCGGCGGGGTCTCCCCGCAATTTGAGTGGTACCGCGAGTGCATTTTAAGCACCCGTCTCAAAGAAAACCTTTGGGGCGGGTTTTTGTATATCCGCCGAGGTTAAGCTTCCAACGAAAAAATCACTTTGAAACAGGAGAGAACGCAAAATGATGAACTTCAGAAAGTATTCCCCCGGGTATTACCTGCCGCCCGAAATGACCTACGACTGGGTCAAAAAGGACCACATCGAGAAGGCTCCGATATGGTGCTCCGTCGACTTGAGAGACGGCAACCAGAGCCTTGTTATTCCGATGAGCTTTGAGCAGAAGCTGGAATTCTACAAGCTGCTCCTTAAAATCGGCTTCAAGGAGATAGAGGTCGGCTTCCCCGCCGCCTCCGACACCGAATATGAATTCCTGCGCGCGCTTATTGAGCAAAACCTCATTCCCGACGACGTTACCGTTCAGGTTCTGACCCAGTGCCGCGAGCACATTATAAGAAAGACCTTCGAGGCGGTAAAGGGCGCTCCGAGCGCTATTATCCACTTCTACAACTCGGTGAGCGTCGCCCAGCGCGAACAGGTATTCAGAAAGTCGAAGGAAGAGATAAAAAAGATAGCCACCGACGGCGCAAAGCTCGTAAAGCAGCTTGCCGCCGAATACGAGGGCAACTTCCGCTTTGAATACTCCCCCGAAAGCTTCACGGGAGCCGAGCCGGAGTATTCCCTCGAGGTCTGCAACGCAGTGCTCGACATCTTGGAGCCCTCCGAGACAAATAACGTCATCATAAATCTGCCCGTCACCGTTGAGATGAGTATGCCCCATATCTACGCCTCGCAGATAGAATATATGAGCCGCAACCTCAAATACCGCGAATTCGTCACCCTTTCGCTCCACCCACACAACGACCGCGGCACCGGAGTTGCCGACACCGAGCTCGCCCTCCTTGCCGGGGCGGACAGAGTTGAGGGAACGCTCTTCGGCAACGGCGAGCGCACCGGAAACGTCGACGTTATAACCTTAGCTATGAATATGTATTCCCACGGGGTAGACCCGAAGCTCGACTTCTCGGATATGCCCGCTATATCCGAGGTATACGAAAAATGCACGGGTATGCGCATCCACGAGCGGACCCCTTACGCCGGAGCGCTTGTTTTCGCGGCGTTCTCGGGGAGCCATCAGGACGCCATTGCCAAGGGAATGAAATGGCGCGAGGAAAAGCACTTAGAGCAGTGGACCACGCCGTATATCCCGATAGACCCGACCGACATAAACCGCACCTACGACGCCGACGTTATAAGGGTAAATTCCCAGAGCGGCAAGGGCGGGATAGGTTACCTTCTTGAGCGCACCTACGGCTATTCGCTCCCGCCCGCAATGAGAGAGCATTTCAGCTATCTCTGCAAGGGAATTTCGGACAGAGGTCACCGCGAGCTCAAGGCGGATGAAATTTACGACATATTCAGAAGGACATACTTCCACGTCGTTACCCCGGTCTGCGAAAAGGAAATGAAGTTCACCCAGCGCGAAAACGAAGTTGAAGTAACTATCACGTTTGAGATAAACGGCGAGCAGAAGACCCTTACCGCAGTCGGCAACGGCTCTATCGACGCGGTCTCGACCGCCCTCAAGGTCCTCACCGGCGACGACTACACCCTCCAGATATACTCCGAGCACAGCTTGCAGAACCAGACCTCGAAGTCAGAGGCTATAGCCTACATAGGCATTAAAGCCGCCGACGGAAAGATGTATTGGGGAGCGGGGCATCACACCGACATTCTGAAATCGAGCGCCTACGCGCTCATCAGCGCATACAACAACTCTAAGAAACAGGAGGCGTAACGCTATGGGAATGACAATGACACAGAAGATACTCGCGGCGCACGCGGGTCTTGAAAGCGTCGAGGCGGGGCAGCTCATTTCGGCTTCGCTCGACATAGTTTTGGGAAACGACATCACCACCCCCGTCGCGGTGAACGAGTTCAAAAAGGCGGGCTTCGACGGCGTTTTCGACAAGGACAGGATAGCAATCGTTCTTGACCACTTCGTCCCGAATAAGGACATAAAAGCCGCCGAGCAGTCGAAGCAGTGCCGCGAATTTGCCTGCGAGCACTGCGTGAGCCACTTCTACGACGTCGGAAAAATGGGAATAGAGCACGCTCTTCTGCCCGAACAGGGAGTTGTGACCGCGGGCGACTGCATTATCGGCGCCGACAGCCACACCTGCACCTACGGAGCGCTCGGAGCCTTCTCGACGGGCGTCGGCTCTACCGATATGGCGGCGGGAATGGCTACCGGTATGGCTTGGTTCAAGGTCCCGGCGGCGATAAAATTCGAGCTCAGGGGAAAGCTCAATAAAAACTGCTCCGGCAAAGACGTTATCTTAACGATCATCGGAAAGATAGGCGTAGACGGCGCGCTCTATAAGAGTATGGAATTCACCGGCGAGGGCGTCGCCTCGCTCTCGATGGACGACAGGCTCTGCATCTGCAATATGGCGATAGAAGCGGGAGCGAAGAACGGAATATTCCCGGTTGACGGCGTTACCCGCGCATATCTTAAGGGCAGGACCGAGCGCGAGCCGAGGGAATTCTCTGCCGACCCCGACGCCGTTTATGAGCAGGTCATCGAAATAGACCTTTCGGAGATTGTCCCGACGGTGAGCTGCCCTCACCTTCCCGAGAACACAAAGCCCGCAAGCGAGCTTTCGGATATAAAGATAGACCAAGTCGTCATCGGGAGCTGCACCAACGGCAGAATGGAGGATATGGAGGCAGCCTATAATATCTTAAACGGCAGAAAGGTCGCCGACGGGGTTAGATGCATAATCATTCCCGCAACTATGAAGATATACCGCGAATGCATCGAGCGGGGCTATATAACCGCCTTTATCGACGCGGGAGCAGTCGTTTCAACTCCGACCTGCGGTCCCTGCCTCGGCGGATATATGGGAATACTCGCCGAGGGTGAGCGCTGCATAGCTACGACCAACCGCAATTTCGTCGGCAGAATGGGACATGTAAAGAGCGAGGTTTATCTCGCGAGCCCCGCAACGGCGGCTTCTTCCGCCCTTACGGGATATATAACCGCACCGAAGGAGGAAACTGTATGAACACCAAGGGAAAAGCCTTCAAATACCCCGACAACGTAGATACCGACGTTATTATCCCCGCAAGATACCTCAACACTTCCGACGCAAAAGAGCTTTCTAAGCACTGCATGGAGGATATCGACAGGGAATACGTCGAAAAGGTCCGCCCCGGCGACGTTATGGTCGCGGGCTGGAACTTCGGCTGCGGCTCCTCGCGCGAGCACGCCCCTCTCGTTATAAAGACCTGCGGCACCGGCTGCGTTATCGCAAAAAGCTTCGCGAGGATATTCTACCGCAACGCGATAAACATCGGTCTGCCGATTCTCGAATGTCCCGAAGCCGCCGACGCTATATCTGCGGGCGACGAGGTCTCGGTAGACTTCGGAACGGGAGTAATAACCGACATAACCACCGGCAGGACCTTTAAGGCTCAGCCCTTCCCGGAATTCATACAGAACATAATTTCGGCGGGCGGACTGCTGAAATCGCTGAAAAAGTGAGGTAAAAGCCATGAAAAAACACATTGCCGTTATACGCGGCGACGGAATAGGTCCCGAGATAGTGAACGAGGCGATAAAGGTCCTCGACGCCGTAGCCGAAAAATACGGTCACACATTTGAATACGAGGACGCCTATATGGGCGGCTGCGCGATAGATAAATTCGGCGATCCGCTCCCCGAGAGCGAGCTTAAAAAGTGCGTCGAATCCGACAGCGTGCTCTTGGGAGCCGTCGGCGGAAAGAAATGGGATTCCGTTCCCGGGAATATGCGCCCCGAAAAGGGTCTTTTAAGGCTCAGGGCGGGTATGGGAGTTTTTTCAAACAACCGCCCGGCAAAAATATGGAAGCAGCTCGCCTCGGCTTCTCCGCTGAAGCCCGAGATAGTCGAAAAGGGAATAGATTTCATAATCGTCCGCGAGCTTATCGGGGGTATCTACTTCGGCGAGCATAAGACCTATGAGGACGGCGAGAAGATCTCGGAGGACGTTATGAAATACTCCGAGAGCGAGATAGAGCGCATCGGCAGGATAGGCTTCGAGACCGCGCGCAAGCGCCGCAAAAAGCTCTGCTCGGTCGAAAAATCAAACGTGCTCGACACCTCGCGCCTCTGGAAGAGCGTTATGCACCGCCTCGCCGCCGAATATCCCGACGTTGAGCTTTCGGATATGCTCGTTGACAACTGCGCGATGCAGATAGTAAAAGACCCGTCGCAGTTCGACGTTATCGTAACCGAGAATATGTTCGGAGATATCCTTTCGGACGAAGCCTCGATGATAACCGGCTCGATAGGAATGATACCCTCTTCGAGCCTCGGCTCGACCTCCTGCGGGCTTTACGAGCCTATCCACGGCTCTGCGCCCGACATCGCGGGGCAGAATATCGCCAACCCGATAGGGACTATTCTCTCGGCGGCGATGATGCTTCGCTACAGCTTCGATATGGCGCGCGAGGCCGACGATATCGAGGCTGCCGTCTCGAAGGTTTTGAGCGACGGCTGGCGCACCGGCGACATTATGAGCGCCGAAGAGGGGCTCAAGCCCGCGAAGTGCTCCGAAATGGGAAGCCTTATAGCAAACGCCGTAAAAGCAATATGAGAAAAGGACTGATAAAATGAAATTATCCGGCTCGGATATTATCGTCAGAACGCTTATCGAGCAGGGAGTAGACACCGTTTTCGGCTACCCGGGCGGGCAGATATTAAACGTCTACGATTCCCTATATAAATATCGGGACGAAATACTTCACGTCCTGACCGCCCACGAGCAGGGCGCAGCCCACGCCGCCGACGGCTATGCGAGGGCTACCGGAAAGCCCGGCGTCGTTTTTGCAACATCGGGTCCCGGAGCTACCAACCTCGTGACCGGCATCGCGACCGCCTACCTCGATTCGGTGCCTATGATAGCGATAACCGGCAACGTGCCGACTTATCAGCTCGGGACCGACAGCTTTCAGGAGATAGACATAACCGGTATTACCCTCCCGATAACGAAGCACAACTACATCGTGGGCAGCGTGGAAGAGCTTGCCGACACGATAAGAGAGGCTTTCCGCCTTTCGGTCTCGGGCAGACCGGGACCAGTGCTGATAGACGTCCCGAAGGACATTCAGATCGCCTCCTGCGAATACACCCCGCAGGAGCCCGCGGAGGCTGAGCCGAGGCGCCCCGCCAAGGACATAAGGATTGAAGCCGCGGCGGAATGCATAAACCAGTCGCAGAGACCTTTTATCTACTTCGGCGGAGGGCTTATCAACTCGGGCGCTCAGGAGGAGCTGTATGAGCTCGCCGAAAGGCTCGACGCGCCTATAGGCTGCTCGCTTATGGGAATTTCGGGAATACCCACCGACCACCCGCGCTTCCTCGGAATGCAGGGTATGCACGGTCATTACGCCTGCTCGATGTCGATGCATAAAGCCGACTGCATTATTTCGCTCGGCGTGAGATTCAACGACAGGGCGACCGGCAACCGCTCTAAATTCGCGACGAACGCGAAGGTGATCCATATCGACGTAGACGGCGCGGAGCTCGACAAAACCGTGAACGCAGCCCATTCGATGCGCGGAGACTTAAAGCTCACGCTCCAAAAGCTTCTGCCGCTTCTTGCGCAGAAAAAGCTCCCCGAATGGCGCAGGACGATAGAGGGTCTGAAATTCGAGGAGCGCCAAGTTACCGACAGCCGCGAGGGTCTCACCCCGCGCGCCGCGATGCTCGAGCTCAATAAGCGCCTCGGCGAAAACACCCCGGTTGCGACCGACGTAGGTCAGCACCAGATGTGGGCGGCGCAGTCGCTCTCGTTCAGAAGGACCCGCAGGTTCATATCCTCGGGCGGGCTCGGGACTATGGGCTTCGGAATGGGCGCGGCGATAGGCGCTTCGTTCGCGACCAAGGAGAGAGCGGTCCTCGTTACCGGCGACGGCGGCTTCGGAATGTGCCTCAACGAGCTCGCGACCGCGGTGACATATAAAGTCCCGCTCGTTATCCTCGTTATGAACAACGGCGTTCTCGGAATGGTCCGCCAATGGCAGACCCTCTTCTTCGACAAGCACTACTCCAACACCGTTTTAAACAGAAAGACCGATTTCGTCGCGCTCGCGAAGGCTTTCGGAGCCGACGGCGCAAGGGCTTCAACCATAGGGGAGCTCGGCTCGGCTCTTGATAAGGCGTTTTCCTGCGAAGGTCCGTTCGTGGTGGAGTGTATGATAGACAAGGACGAATTCGTCCTGCCGATGCTCCCGCCGGGCGGCTCGATGGACGACATAATAACGAAGGTTGATATCGGGGGTGAACAGGATGACTGATTTTACCGTTGCGGTCCTTGTAAGGAACGAATTCGGCGTTTTGAACCGCGTAACGAGCATGTTCCGCCGCCGCAGATTCAACATAAGCAGCCTCACCGTCAGCGAGACCGAAGTCCCCGAGCTTTCGAGAATAACGGTGAGCTCCTCGGGTCTTGAGACCGACAAGAAGCAGCTCATTAACCAGCTCTATAAGCTCCCCGACGTATGCTCGATAAAGGAGCTCGACATCGTGGAATCGGTCTCCTGCGAGCTTTTGCTCATAAAGGTTAAAAACGACCCCGAATCCCGAGCCGACGTAAGAGACGCCGCCCAGGCCTTCGGCGCAAAGACCTTGGATTACACCCGCGATTCGGTCATAATGCGCCTAACGGGGACCTCGCGCGAGATCGACGCTTTTATTGACCTTATGCGCGACTTCACGATTTTAGAGATATGCCGCACCGGAATAGTTTCGCTCGAACGCGGCAGCGACACCATCAGAAGAACGGATCTCTGATCCTTTCAAATAGCAAACGATTTTTTAAAACATAGAAAAGAGGTTTTTTAAAATGGCAAGAATCTTCTATCAGCAGGACTGCGATCTTCAGAAGCTCGCAGGAAAAACGGTGGCTGTCATCGGCTACGGCTCTCAGGGTCACGCCCACGCCCTCAACCTTAAGGACAGCGGCGTAAACGTTATCGTGGGTCTTTACGAGGGCTCGAAGAGCTGGGCAAAGGCCGAGGCTCAGGGTCTTAAGGTAATGACCGCCGCCGAGGCAGCCAAGGCAGCCGACATCATTATGATACTCATCAACGACGAGAAGCAGGCTAAGCTCTACAAGGAATCCATCGAGCCCAACCTCACCGAGGGCAAGACCCTTGCCTTCGCCCACGGCTTCAACATTCACTTCGGCTGCATCAAGCCCCCGAAGAACGTAAACGTTATTATGATCGCCCCCAAGGGACCGGGTCATACCGTAAGAAGCGAATATCAGGCGGGCAAGGGCGTCCCCTGCCTTATAGCCGTTGAGCAGGACGCCACCGGCGACGCTTGGGATATCGGTCTTGCCTATGCGCTCGGTATCGGCGGAGCGAGAGCCGGCGTTCTTGAGACCACCTTCCGCACCGAGACCGAGACCGACCTCTTCGGCGAACAGGCAGTTCTCTGCGGCGGCGTATGCGCCCTTATGCAGGCGGGCTACGAGACCCTCGTCGAGGCGGGCTACGACCCGAGGAACGCTTACTTCGAGTGCATCCACGAGATGAAGCTCATTGTCGACCTCATTTATCAGAGCGGCTTCGCGGGAATGAGATATTCCATCTCGAACACCGCCGAATACGGCGACTACGTTACCGGTCCGAAGATAATCACCGAAGAGACCAAGAAGACTATGAAGAAGATACTCAAAGACATTCAGGACGGCAGCTTTGCGAAGGAATTCCTGCTCGATATGTCGGAAGCCGGCGGTCAGGTCCACTTCAACGCCATGCGCAAGCTCGCTTCGGAGCACCCCTCCGAGATAGTCGGCGAGGAGATAAGAAAGCTCTACAGCTGGAACGGCGAAGACAAGCTCATAAACAACTGATATTTTTCCGCTGCGCCGGCGCTGCCGGATAGCGCGGAACCAAAAACAAGGGGAACCCCTTTTCGGGATTCCCCTGACAAATTTTTGATTGGCTGGTGAAAGATTTGAAAAGCGATAACATAAAGCTCGGCGCACAGAACGCGCCCCACAGAGCACTTTATCATGCCCTCGGCTTTACCGACGAGGAGATCTCACGCCCTATGGTCGGAATAGTGAGCTCTTATAACGAGATCGTCCCGGGGCATATGAACATCGATAAAATTGTCGACGCAGTAAAGATAGGCGTGGCTATGGCGGGCGGCACCCCTGTTGTATTCCCCGCGATAGCGGTATGCGACGGAATAGCTATGGGTCACACAGGAATGAAATATTCCCTCGTGACCCGCGACCTTATTGCCGACTCGACCGAGGCTATGGCTCTTGCCCACGGCTTCGACGCCCTCGTTATGGTTCCCAACTGCGACAAAAACGTCCCGGGGCTGCTTATGGCGGCTGCAAGGCTCAATATCCCGACGGTTTTTGTGAGCGGCGGACCTATGCTCGCGGGACATGTCGACGGTCACAAGACGAGCTTTTCATCGATTTCCGAGGCGGTGGGAGAATTCAACGCGGGCAGCATCACCCTTGAAAAGCTCGCGGAATACGAGCGCAAGACCTGCCCGACCTGCGGCTCCTGCTCGGGAATGTATACCGCCAACTCGATGAACTGCCTGACCGAAGCCCTCGGAATGGGACTCAGAGGCAACGGGACTATCCCCGCGGTTTATTCCGCAAGAATAGAGCTTGCTAAGCGCGCGGGAACGGCGGTTATGGAGCTTGTTAAAAAGAATATCCGCCCGCGCGACATTATGACCGAAAAGGCTTTTATGAACGCTCTTACCGTTGATATGGCGCTCGGCTGCTCCACCAACTCTATGCTCCATCTCCCCGCGATAGCCCACGAATGCGGAATTGAGATAAACCTTGACATCGCTAACTCGATAAGCGAGAAGACCCCGAACCTCTGCCACCTCGCCCCCGCGGGCAGGACCTACGTCGAGGAGCTCGACGAGGCGGGCGGCGTTTGGGCTATTATGAACGAGCTTTCAAAGAAAAGCCTCATAAATCTCGACTGCCTCACGGTTACCGGAAAGACCGTCGGCGAAAACATCAAAGACGCCAAAAACCTCGACCGCAGCGTTATCAGACCCGTTGAGGACCCGTTCAGCGAAACGGGCGGAATAGCCGTTTTGCGCGGAAACCTCGCGCCCGAGGGCTGCGTTGTAAAGCGCTCGGCGGTCTCGCCGAAGATGCTCAGGCACGAAGGTCCCGCAAGGGTGTTTGAATGCGAGGAGGACGCCCAGACAGCCATCAACGCGGGGCTCATCAATCCCGGCGACGTCGTTGTTATCCGCTATGAAGGTCCGAAGGGCGGTCCGGGAATGAGGGAAATGCTCAACCCGACCTCGGCGATAATGGGTATGGGTCTCGGCGAGAGCGTAGCGCTCATAACCGACGGGCGCTTCAGCGGAGCTACCCGCGGCGCCTGCGTGGGGCATATCTCCCCCGAAGCCGCGAGCGGCGGTCCTATAGGGATAATCCGCGAGGGCGACACCGTTTTGATCGACATTCCCGCAAACAAAATCGAGCTTAAAATAAGCGAGGAAGAATTCAACGCGCGTATGGCGGCGTTTACGCCCAAGCAGAAGGAGCTTTCGGGCTATCTCAAGCGCTATGCCGAGCTCGTTTCGAGCGGCGCGCGCGGAGCCATTCTCAACTGAGGCGGAATATGATAGCAAAGCTTGAAAACTTCCTGCCGGCGCTGCGCTCGCTCTGCGTTTTCCGCGATATTCTCTCAGACCCTGCCGTCTGCGCGCTCTCGGAATTTCTTTCCGCCGACGGCGACGACCCTAAAGCCGTAGACCTCTACTGCGAATTTGCGAACGCCCTTTACCGCAGCGGCTGCGTTGACCTTTCAAAATACGTTTCGGAGCTGCTCCGCTGCTGCGACAACCCTATCGTCAGGAGCATCGGCGAGGGCAAGCCGGTGCCAAAGGTAATGCTCGCGAGCGCGGAATACGAGATAAAGGTCCTCGAAGACCTCGCCTCGCTCACCCCGAAAAAGCTCCGCGAGGGGCTGCATTACTCCGGAAAGCTGCCGGAATGGGAGACCTCTAAAACCGACCTTACGGCGGAATTCTCGGAGCAGACCTCTAACATCTCGAAGTGCGGCTACGGGATCTACGCAAAATACCGCGCGTTTTACTTCGACGGCAAAAAGATCCTCCCGATAGCCTCGCCAGACCCTGTAACGCTCGGCGAGCTTGTCGGCTACAGCCGCGAAAAGAAGCTGATTTTAGACAACACCCGAGCGCTTCTTGCGGGCAAGCCCGCCGCAAACGTCCTTCTTACCGGCGACGCGGGAACCGGCAAATCCTCGACCGTAAAGGCGGTCGTAAACGAGCTCTGGGACGAAGGTCTGAGAATTTTGGAGCTGAAAAAAGAGCAGCTTAGGCTCCTCCCCGAGATTCTGGGAGAGCTTAACCGCAATCCGCTCAGATTCATTATTTTCATCGACGACCTCTCGTTTTCGCGCAACGACGACAACTTCTCGGCGCTCAAGGCGATGCTCGAGGGAAGCGTTTCGGCGAAGGCTCAAAACGTCGCAATTTACGCGACCGGCAACCGCCGGCATCTCGTAAAAGAGACCTTCTCGGAGCGCGATTCCGACGAAGTCCACCGCGGCG
This sequence comes from uncultured Clostridia bacterium, assembly GCA_947627875.1. Classification (GTDB taxonomy): domain Bacteria; phylum Bacillota; class Clostridia; order Oscillospirales; family Ruminococcaceae; genus Faeciplasma. The sequence goes on along the minus strand of CANQXS010000007.1, from coordinate 109,511 downwards.
ACGCTATGCAGGAAATAGTCTCGCTCTCGGAGCGCTTCGGGCTTCATATCACCTTCAGCCGCCCCGACAAGGCTACATATCTTGAGATAGTCCGCCGCCTCTGCGACGGCGCGGGGCTGAAATATGACCCCGTTAAGCTCGACGCCGCCGCCGAAAAATTCGCGCTCCAAAAGAGCGCACGCTCGGCAAGAGCCGCGCGGCAGTTCGTCGACGGGCTTGTTTCGGGCTCGGGGGACGAGATTTTATAACCAATACACCGACAAAAGCGGCATGACCCGAGTCATGCCGCCTTTCTGTTTCTGTCTTATGTCAACCCTCAAAAAGCCCTATTCATCCGATATCACGACATACTGCGGGTCAACTGCCGGAACGCAATACGCGGCGTATTCGCCTTCGCCAAGGTTTCTCCAGCCTGCGGCGCTGCAATAGAGCTTGTAGTAAGGAACGCCGTCGCTGCCGTAGACAAGCTCGATGTATTCGACGTCGGAGGAGTTCTTGCCGGTCTCTTCAAACGGAGTCCAGACGTATTTCCCCTCGTCCAAGAGCTCGAGCGCGCGCTCGGGGGTTATCATCGGGTAGTCGCCCAACTTTTCATACTCCGCCTCAAACACTCCGGGGATTCCGCTGCAATGGATAGTTCCGTCGTCCATAAAATCTACTCCGAAAAGACTTTTGTTTATAACCGACCTGATGACGTCTTCGTTGCTGTCCTTCGGAACGCTGCCGTCTTCGTCGGGGATATATTCATAGCCCGCGAGCGGGTGATACATCGAGACGTAGCAATTTCCGTCCTCGGTGCCGTTTACATAAACCCTTCCCGCGTCGTTGAAGCCCAAGAGCCATTCGTATTCCCCGAGAAGCTCGGGCGCGGCGTTTTCGGCTTCGCTGCGCGACGCGCCTTTGTAGAATCCGACCTTTGCGCCCTCGGGCAGATCAAAGCCGTCGGCGAGGTTTATATAAACCCTGTAGGTCATACTGTCGGTGACGGTGATCTCGACCTTTACGCCGTCCTTTTCAAAGCTCATTCGGGTCGGCTCGCAATATTCCTCCGGAAGCTCCGAATGCGTTTCCGCCTCGAGCTTTTCAAGCTCTTCGGGCGTCAGCCTGTCTTCCTCTATCTCGATACTGTCGGGGTCGAAGCCGAAGCCTATGGCGTAAAATCTTAGCGCCTCACGCATAAAATCGCGGTCAACGTTTTCTATCATTCCGTTCAAAGGCAGATTCCGCCACATCTTTCTCTTATAGACCGGAACGGTGATATCTTCGCTGAAATCGATAAGATCAAGGAGGTTTTCCCTGTTCGGGTCGGAAAGCTCCTCTGCGCTGCATAAGTCTCCCGACGCGCCGAGCGAGTATTCCTGAAGGTATACCGTGAAGGGCTCAAGAGTAACGTTTTCCGGGCTCACAACGCTGTAGAACGACAATTTTTCGCGCAGGAAATCCGAAAGGCTTTGAAGCGTCGATTTCTGGGTGAATATTATCGGGTTGTCTTCGGCGGTAATTACAACGCTTCTCTCGCTTTCCGACATTTCAAGGTCGAGGTCAGGATATTCCTTGCTCTCAAAGCGAATGTTCTCCTTGCCGATGTGATACGCCATTTTTTCACCGCCGACGTCAAAGAGCATAAATTCAAGATTGCTGTTCGGGATCTCATAGCCGTTATGAAGCTCGCCGAAGAACGAGAGCAGCATATCGCCGACGGCATATACCGGCCGGCCTTTGTCTTGGAGCTGTTCGCTGCCCCGGCCCGCTACGTCGAAATAATAATCGAGCGGGCAGTCGTTTATAACGTCATAAAATGCGTGGGCGCGGTAAAGGGTCCTGCTCGGATCGAATTCTTCATCGAGCTCCGCCGCTTCTTCATAGGTGTATACGTCGGTTATCTCATAAGCCACGCCTCTGAGCTTGCCGCCTCGGTCCTGCATTTCCTTCAAAAGCTCATCAAAGGCGCGGGTTTCGCCGGTGGCGGGCAGAGGCTCGATGCCCGAATCCTCGGAATCGACTGTGATTTCGCTTATCGCCGGCAGAGGTCCGATGCCCGAATCTTCGGAAGCGACGGTAACTTTGCTTCTGCCTATACTTAAGTTTGAGTTTTTGCCTATAAGTATTCCCGCAGTGATCACCACTGCCGCGCACGCCGCAACGGCGCAGTATTTTAAGAACGCGGGGCTCCGCCTTTTCGGCGCCTGTTCGCGCCCGAGCTCGGCTTCGGCTAAGGTATCATCGGAAAGGTAATTCAGCGACGCGATAAAATCCAGCTTTTTCATAATGTATAACCCTCCTTTTCAAGATACTCCTTAAGTCCGCGCCTTGCGCGCAGAAGGCGGCTTTTTACCGCGGATTCGCTTACTCCCTGCCTTTCGGCTATTTCTCTTACGGTATCGGCAAAATAATAGCGCTGCACAAACGCTGTCCTCGACTCGGAAGAAAGGGTATGCAAATACGCGTCTATCGTCTCGCCGAGAGCTTTTGAATCGAAATCGCCGCCGCTGTCGGAAAGAATATCGCCAAGTTCTTCTAACGACACCGTAAGCTCGGAGGATATCCTCTTTTTGCGGTGCCTGCTGCGGTAAAGGTCTATAGACAGCTCCCTTGCTATCTTGCCGAGATATGTTTTGAGCATCGACGGGCGCTGCGGCGGAATGGAATTCCAGGCTCTGAAAAGCGTTTCGTTTACGATCTCGCGCGCGTCTTCAATATCGGCGAGTATGTTCACCGCTATCTTTGAAATATAGCCCCGATATTTTGTCTGAGCCTCGTTAAGCGCCGATTCGTCGCGCTGCCAGAACATCTCGACTATGGCTTCATCCTGCATTTTGTCACTTCCCTCGGATTATTTGAGACAGACTCGCTTCTGCATTGCTGTCTCTATTATATATCCCGACAAAAAATATCGCAAGGTTTCGCAAAATAAAAAAACAGAGCAGGTTTTTCTGCTCTGTTTATATATTAAAATCAGCCGACAGCCGCGCGGGGCGTTTTATGTACAAAAGCCGTCGTGGTAGCAGCCGACCTCGGTAACGATGCCCTTTTCGGCGGAAGCCGTTACCGTCAGGCGGTCGACCTCGCCCGAAAAGCCGAGGTCGGAGACAGAAAACCTGTCGAGAAGGTCGAGCCCCGAATATCCCAAAAAGCCGAAGGTGTCGCAGCTCATTCCGCGCATCGAGCTGCAAAGCTTGAATTCAAGCCCCTTTTCGGGGTCCATTATCCAGTCGCGGTCGAATTTTATCCTGCGGCATCGGACTATCCCCCTCGCGGTTATTCTGCCGTCGGACATAACATAAGCCGACGGCGTTCCCTCGATGTCGTCCTCGCTTATCTCGGAAACGAGGTCGGAATAATCCGAAGCGTAGCCGCGCGAGATAAGCCTGCCGGTGTCGGTCGAATAGCTCCCGACTGCGGGAGCGCGGCTTATGCAGACCTCTCCGCTGCCCCTGACGTAAGGGTAAACGCCTGTCGCCCTTATCGCGTAGCAGACTATCGCGTCCCAGCAGCTCGTTCCGTCGTAATAATTCACATAGTTTACCTTCGGGGTGTTCGGCTCATACGAAACGTAGGGCAAAGTAGGTCCCGAGGCGGCTATCGCGCTGAGGTCGACGTCGGTGAGCAGCTTGTCGGCGCACTGATTTGTGAGGAGCGCCGAGCTGTAGCCCTTGCTCGACACTTTTAAGACGTTTCTGTTTTCTCTGCGCTCAACCTCCAAGCCGTCGGGCATACCGCAGTGGACCGTTTCGCCGTCGATGTTCAGCATTACCGAGAGTATCTCGGAAAACTGCATATCCGCGGGGCAGTACCACTCACCTCTCAGGGTTGAATATGGGGTATATCTCTCCTTTTCGTATCTGAGGCTTATGCAGCTGCCGAGCTCGACCGCCCGCCTTGCGTATCTCACCGCGAGCTTTATCTCGTGATTCAAAACTCGTTCACCTCGGTAAATCCTATCTCGATCGCGTAATTTCCGTCGGCTTTTCCCGAAAGCAGCAGCTCGGTAAGGACCATTGAGGAAAACTCCGCTTCGCCAACGGTGACCGTCATTGGCGCGCCGTTGAGATTTTCGGAAAGCGACGTATAGGCTTCAAACGCGCCTGAGCCTGCCGTCGAGCCCTTTAGGGTTATCGAAAGCGGCTTTTTGCCGACCGCTCTTGTCCTTATCCCTCCGCCGATGGTAGCGGTGTCGGCTGTCTTGATTGCGTTTTTTATCTCGAAGGAGCGAATAAAGAAGTATTCTTCCCCTCTTACCGAAAAGCCTATCCTTTCGGCTTCTCCGCCGCCCTCGAGCGTTGCGCCGACGGTTATTTCGGCGGTAAGGGCGTGGCGGTCCTGCTCCTTTGAATATGAGCAGGAGCCGCGCTTAAGCTCCTTTACCGCGAGCCCGCAGGAAAGGAGCGCTTCGGCAGCCTTTGAATCAAACAGCTCGGCGAGCTCCTTTGCGCTCATATTCCTCTTTGAGAGCGCCTTTATAAGATATTTCACCTCGGCGCTTCTTGCCGAAGCCCCCGAGCCGTCGGGCAGCGGCTCCGAGAGCTTATAGCCGTCGAGACCCACAAAGCAGAGCGTCTCGTTTTTGTGCTCCGGCATATTTATGCCGTCGAACAGATCGAGAACTCGGTCGAAGATCTTCGCGAGCGCCTGCTTTATGAGGTCGGTGCTGTCGGTTACTTTCAACCCGCTACCCCCTCGAAGACAAATCCGTCGTCCGAAATAAGCCCCTCGGGGAGCGCCGCCATCGCCCTTCTCATAAGAGCGGCGGCGTTTTTTACGGCGGCGTCGTCTGAAACCTTGGCGAATATCCCGCCCGACTGAGTGGAATAGGTCTTCGGGATAGCCGCCTTAAGCACGGTATAGTCGAAGAATACCTTGCAGGCGCAGGCGTATTCGCTGAGCTGCTTTTCGGCTTCGTCGGCGTAATCCCTAAGAAAAAGCCTGCCGAAATACGCCATACCCGATTTTACCGTCGGCAGGTAGACCGAGGTCTCCTCCTCGGTGAGCTGAGCAAGTATTCCGAATAGCCTCGAAACGGCGGCAGTGTCAAGTCTGTCCATTTTATCAATCCTTTCATTCACAGCCTCGGGAGCCGGACGAGCCGGCTCCCTGAGTTTTTGCCGAAATTACTTCTTAAGCTTGAGGACCTTAACGGCGTCGGCATAGATCTTTGCAAAGCCCACGCTTATGCTGAAGGCGATGCAGTCGATCTGAGAGGAGATGAGCCTGTCGCTGTCGACCACGATGTCGGAGCCGAAGACGGCTTCGAGCGCGCTGCCCGCGTCGACGCCGATCGCGTAGTCGTCGGACATTCCCGAGCACTTGACGAGCTTTACCCCATAGGGCGTTGTTACAACGCCGTTTCCGAGGTCGCCGCTGCAATCCTTCATCTCGTCGAGGGCAAGGATATTTGCCATAAAAGCGGGCGAAACGAGCATCGCGGTCATATTGTGACCCGACATCGAAGCCCAGAACGAGGCGAGGTCGGCATAGGTGACTGCTTCGGCGGCGGTCTCAACGCTTGCGGCGTCGGTATAAAGAGCCGTGGCGGCGGCGTTGTTGACCGCCGAGGATATCTGCGCGCCGACGGATTTGAGTATTACCGCAAAGAGGTCGAGGCGCTGATTTCTGATTACCTCGTAAACCGCCTGAATCTGCCTGCCGTATTTCGCGACGGCTACAGCCTCGGCAGCGCTCTTTACCGAAGTTACGGGGAGCTCTGCGCCTGCGGCAACGGCGTCGTCCGAGCCGTTCTTGGTGATGAGAAGACCGCGGTAATCCACGCCGTCGGTATTGGTTTTTGCGGCGGTGATGTAAGGCAGAACGGAAGCGCCGTCCATACCCGCCTTGATGCATCTGCGGACGAACTCGGGGAAGAGAATAGCGGACTGGGTCGTCCTGAAGAATTTTTCGACTCTGTCGGAGTTTGCTCCGCTCACCCTTATGTCGAAGCGCTTGAGCTGGCGCTGGAAGGCGTCGAGCCCCTCGAGCTCGGTGCCGACGTAGTTTTCGTCGGCGTCAAGGTCCGTAAGAGCCTCGGTGAAGCTCTTTCCGCTGATGTTGTAAAGTCCTTTTTCGAGTGTGATGTTGTCGTACATAATTTTAATTCCTTTCTTTGTTTTTTCAGACCCTGAAGCTTTTGTTCGGGTCATTTTCCTTGTTTTCGGCTGCGCGGGCGAACGATTTTTCGAGCTCGCCTTTGCTGCCGTCGTCAACGGCGCCCGAGAGCGCCCTTTTCATTTTGAGGAGCTCCTCGGGCTCCATTTTTTCTATTGCCGCCTTTGTCAGCGCGGCGGGAACTCCGCCGCCCGAGAGAAACGAGAGCCTTATTATGTCTCTTTTAAGGTCGTCGCAAAGCTCCTTCATTATTCCGCCGAGCGCGTCGGCATTTCGGGCGGAGTATTCCCCGCCGTACTTTTTCGTTACGCCCGCGCCCTTCTGGGCGGGAACGGCTACAAAGCTCCATTCATAGGCGTCGGTGGGCTCGCCGAGAATGTGATAACATTTCCTGCCCTTGTAGATTCTGCCCTTGCGGTGGGCGCATTCGCCGGTTCTTATGTCGCGCCCGCAAACAGAGCAGGTCTCCTTAGACACCGCGCAGCCAACCGAGACCTCCTTTTTTATCCCGCCGTCTATCTCGCGGATAAGGTCGGCGTTAGAATCCGTCCTGACCATATACGCATAGGCCTTGAGGCAGGTATAAGCCTCGCCGTCGGCGGTTTTTCGCGAGGAGTCGGTTACGACCTCGGTCTCGTATATCCTCGCGGTCTGATTTTCCCCCTTGGGGTCGTGGCTCCAGATACCGGTTTTTCCGACGTAGAGCTCGGCGAGCTTTTTAAGCGCCTCGACCGAGAACTTCTCGCAGTCGCGGTCTATCTCGTTGTCGCAGAGGATAACCGAAAAGGTATATACCTCCTCCTCTTTGAACTCGCGGCGGGTGAATCTGTTTATCTTCGCCATTTTTCCGTCAGACACTTTTTATTTCCTCCTTTTCGTTTGAAATCTCAACGGCTCTCGCCTGAGCGTTCCTGAGCCGCGCGAGCGCAAGCTCGGATTCGTCCTGAAGATCAATGTTGTCCCATTCTATCTCCACTCCGTCGGCGCTCCCCGATATCCTCAAAAACGCCTCGCATATCTGCCTCAGCGCGGGCTCTAAGAGCCGCCTGTAATATTCGAGCTCGCTCGTTAAAATGTCGGACTGCTGAGCCGACATCCGCTCTGAGGTGCTCCAGCTCAGACCGAGCAGGAACGGCGGTATCCCGAGCTTTGCAACTAACTGCTCGAGTATCTGCCTTACGGGTATCTCGGTGTCGATGATCTGGTTGTCAGCCCCTATAACCTTTATCCCGACGTCTCCGACGGCGACGAAGTCGCGTATCTCACCGCTTTTCATAGCAGCCATTCCGCTCGACCATTCCTTGGCTATCTGCGCGGCGCGCTCGCGGGCGAAAGCCCTGTCGCCGCCGTCGCCCGAGGGCTTATAGGTAACCGCATAGCGGACGTTGCCGACTCTGTCGAAGTTCTGACCGATACATTCGTAAATTCTGAGAAGGATCGCCGAGAGCCCGGGCAGCCCTCTGAGTATCGAAACGCCGCAGGGCGATTCGGGGGTCGGAGAGAGCGCCGTAAAAACGATGTTTTCGGGGTGCGTGAGCCTTATCGGCTTTTCCGAGCCGCGGAACCGGTAATACCTCCCCGAGAGCGGGTCTCTGCCCTCGCATATATCGATGTTCTTCACCGGCGCGACGTAGAGCCCCGCGACCGAGGTCTTTGTCCTGTCGTATACGATTTCGCCGAGGGCGCAGCCGTAGGTCAGAAGGGAATCCAAAAAGCTGTCGGCAAAGGTCTGAAGGCTCCTGCCCGAAGCTCCTACTCTGACGGTTCTTACGAACCTGTCGAGCGCGGGCTGAAAGCGCGGGTCCTGAGCCTCGGCTCTGAACCCCCCGACGAGCCTGATTATCTTTCCGATGCAAGCGTCGATTATCGGGACTTCCTCACGGAGCTTTGAATAAAGCTCCTTTTCGCAGGATGTCGAGCTGCCGCTCAGCCTGAAATATCCCGCGCCGCCCGCTCTCGGAGAAGTCTCGGCGCCGATATCGGGCTTCGGGGCGGTCTTTGTTTTAGAAAATAATGCCAATTTTTCACTTCCGTTTCGTTAAAGTCCGGCGGCGGACTACCTCTCGACCGAGGCGAAGAACCAATCTCCTTCCCCCGCCCCGCCGAGATATTTCGCAACGAAATATCTGAGGTCGTCCATAGCGTGGTCGTTTTCCTTCACCACGCTGTCTCTGCCGCCTTTTTCGTCCCAGCGGTAAAGCGCGAACTCCCTTATGCAGTCGCGGCATTCCGCCGAGATAAGAATTTTTCTGCTCCTGAGCGCGTCTCCGACACGCCGTATGCCGCTCAATACGTCGTTGTCGGCGGGAGTTACGGAATACTTCCCGTGGCGGCGGATACACTCCAAAAAGCTCGCCGCCGACGGGTCGCAGATGACAGTCTCGATCTTTCTGTCGCCGCAGAGCCGCTCAAGAGCCTCGTAATGCTCCTCGTCGGTGCGCATAGCCCCCTCCCGCTTAGAGCTGTAGTAATACTCGGAAAGCCTGTACCATACCCCGCCGCTCTCGCCCCACAGCCCGAACGACGACGGGTTTACCGTTCCGTAGTCGCAGCTCACCGCGAATCTTCGGCACTCGGGCAGCTCGCTCACAACGTGGACCGCTCTGTCGAACATCGGGTAAACGCAGCCGCTCACCGCGACCCATTTTCCGAGAACGAACCTCTGATAAAAGGTCCCGCTGTAAAGTCGCTCGTAGCGCTCCCTCACTTCCTTTGAGAGCGACGGATTGTCGTCCATCGTGAAGTGAAAATAGAGCGCGTTTTTCTCCTCTGCCTTCTGTATCCATTCGGTATAGAACCAGTGCGAGGGGTTGTCGGGGTTGCAGTTGAACCAAAGCTTCGAGCTTTCGAGAGAGCAGCGCGCGATCGCCTGCTCAACAAACGAGCGGGGCATAAGCGCGACTTCGTCGAGCAGAACTCCCCCGAGGGTCATTCCCTGTATCAGCGCGGCGCTGCCCTCGTCCTTGCCTCCGAAGAGATAAAAGCGATTTTCCCGCCCGCGGTGGCTTACGGTAAAGTAGTTTTTAGAAGCCTGCGCCCTGACCGCGAACCCGCTTTTGGAATAAAACTCCGCCAAGCCGTCGGCGATGTTTCTTTTTACCGAGGTTATCGTCTTGCCGCATATGGCAAAATCGGTGCGGTCAAAAGACGACATCGCCCAGAGCACGAAGGACACGCCCATAGAGACGGTCTTTCCGCTCCTTACCGAGCCGTCGCAGATTATCGCGCTTTTGCCGCGGTATTTTTTGCCGAACCACCAGGTCAAGACCTCGCGCTGTTTCGGGGAAAACGTCTCGAATTTCAGCACTTTCAGCAGTCCTCCGCGCGGGCGCTGTTCTGAAGCGCGGCAAAGAAGCTGTCGGCAGAGGCTGAATCCGAGGCTCGGCTTTCGAGCTCGGCGAGCTTTTCGAGAGCTTCAAGGCGGTCAAAAAACTTTATCTCCACTCCCCCGCCCTTGACCCGCTTTATCTCCGAAACGTTGAACAGATCGAGATGTTCAAAGCCCGATTCGGAGAAGTCGTCCTTCAAAAGCGCCAATGCGTCGTTTATTCTGCCGAAGGCTAACCGCCTGAGTCCCGCAAGCGCTTCGATTTCAGACCCGCCCCTGCGTTTTTTAAGCCTTCGCATCACCCGGGACGAGGATTTAAGCCTCAGCCCCTCTTTAAGCGCCGATTCGGGAGCTATCCCGATCTTTATCGCCGCCTCCTGGGGGTTCCCGAGCATCATCAGGCAGTCCGCAAAATCGCGGGCAGGGTCTTGTAACGGATTTTTTCCGGTTTTCGTCGTGATTTTCAACCGTCCTTTCCGAAAGGGTGATTTTTTATCCCTTTCACCCTATCCCCCGAAAGCGCAAAATGTTGCACGCAAACGTGCAACATTTTCCGAAATTTCTGTTTTTACCCCCTCTGAAGTCCGTTTGTACGGACTCAAAGGAGAATTTTTTAAGATTGCGGCGGGAGATGCTTTGAACATTTGGTCCCGAGGTAAAATCCTGCTCTCATAGTATCCAACCCAACTTATCATCTTTTATTCACGGTTTTTGCAAATAACTCGGTTGACCTTTTGCATATTTTATGCCATAATGTACCTATAGCGATTTTGCGCGCAAATACCCCGCGCTCGCAAGATATATTAAATTTCTGAAAGGACGGATACGCATGAAAGTAAAAGAGTTAGGACATCTCGCGCTCAAGTGCCGCGACCTCAAAAGGTCCGAGAGGTTTTATACCGACGTTTTGGGCTTTGAGAGAAAATTTTCGCTGAAATATTCCGACCGTCTCCCCGCCGAGCAGGGCAGCGACCCCGACCGCGAGTGGATAGTCTATCTTAAAGTCAGCGACAGGCTTTTCATCGAGCTTTTCGACCCCGAGGGAGCCGACAAAAGCGGCGTTCCCGACTGGCAGACCTTTAATTATCAGCACCTTGCGCTCATCGTTGACGACATTTTCGAGGCAGAGCGCGAGCTTAGGCTTCACGGCGCGCCGATAGATTCAAAGCCCGAGCTCGGGATCGACAACACTTGGCAGATGTGGTCTCACGACCCCGACGGCAACAAGATCGAGTTTATGCAGTACACCGACAAGTCTTATCAGCTCGTCGGCAGATAAGCGCCAAAACGCTCCATACAAAACGGCATGACTTCGGTCATGCCGTTTTGATCCGCCACCCTCGGGAAGGCATTTTTCTTTGGAAAAAATCGGCTCCTGCACATTTTGGTGTGCAGGAGCCGAAGCAATTTGTAAAATGTTTACTTTGATTGTAAGCGTGTTGTGGACAAGGGTATTTAAGTACGAGGAACCCCTCGCCCTTTCTGAGGACAATCTTATTGCTCCATAATCAGATGCATGGATCAAGGATACGGAAGCAAAAGGTCTTGACCGAAAGCTTTTATTACTTCGCGCTCTTTTTCTTCTTTGCGACCATAGCAATAATCACCGCCGCAATAATGACGACCGCAGCGCCGACTGCGCAGCATATGATTATCACTGTAGCCGAGCCCGATGACCCCGCCCCCTCGGGAGCCTCCTCCTTCGAAAATTCCCAGTAGTCGAACCTGAAATCCGAGTCCTTCGTTCCCATAAAGGTGAAGTAGAGGTCGTGAACTCCGCTGTTAGAGCTGAGCGAGCAGCTTACGTCCTTGAATTTTCCGCTGCCGTCGAGTTCTATTGTGCCTATCTTCTTACCGTATTGGCTGTCGAGGTGAATATCCATTCTGCCCTTCGAGCCGGAATACAGATTCGCGGTAAAGCTCTTCGCGCCGTCCTCAAAATCCACGCCGCTGAGCTTTATGTAGTCGCCGTCCGAAATGCTGCCGATATATACCCTCTTGTCGGAGGTGACGGATTTTACCCCGCTCGAATTGCTCATAGTCTCGGCTTCGTGCTTGCCGAAGGGGTTGAAGTTTTCGAGCTGCTCGACTCCCGCGATGGAGTGTTCGATAAGCGGGATAGAGCCGTCCTCGCCGTATTCAAACTCCATAATCGCGGTCGAGCGCTTGTTCCAGCCGCCGTTCGGGAGCAGAACGCCGTGGTAGAAGAAGTAATTATGCCCCTTATATTCGATGATGCCGGGGTGGATGGTCGTAGAGGAGCCGGGGTTCATTATCAAGCCCTGATACTCCCAGGGACCTACGGGGCTGTCTGAGGTAGAATATGCAATTCCCTCGGGGACGCCGTTTGAAGCGTATACGAGATAATAAATTCCGTTGCGCTTATAGAGCCAAGGTCCTTCGGTATAGCTCGTTCCCCCGCCAGGCATAGGTCCGAAGGATTTCACCGTCATATCGTGCTGCATAACGCCGCCGTCGAGCGAGATCATATCCTCGTTGAGCTTGCAGTAAAACGAAGTCGGGTTGCCGAAGTAGAGGTAAGCCTGACCGTCGTCGTCTATCATAACCGTCGGGTCGATATAAGCCCAGTCGGGACCGCAGAGCGGCTTGCCGAGGGCGTCTTTAAACGGACCCGTCGGGCTGTCGGCAACGGCGACGCCTATCGCCCTGCCGCCGTCGGTCGTAACGGTGACGTAAAGATAATACTTGCCGTTCCGCTCGATGCACTGCGCCGCCCACGCGCTTCCCGGCTCGGCCCATTCGAAGTCCTCGGGGTACATAATAACGCCGTGGTCGAGCCAGTTTACCATATCGGTGGTCGAGAAGCAATGCCAGTCGGTCATATTGTAGAAGCCGTTGTCCTCCTCCGAGTCTTCGCCGCAGTAGAAATAGAGGACGCCGTCGAAAACCACCGGCGCGGGGTCGGGAGTGAACGACGATTGGACCACGGGGTTTTCGGCGTAAACCGGCGCGGCGAGCAGGAAAAGCATAACGGCAGCCGCAAGCGCCGCGATAATTCTCTTTGTCATAATGATTCTCCTTTATAATGTTCCTGAAGCGTTCCGAATCAAACGCAATTCAATTATATAGCACCCGCGCGCGAGTGTCAACCCCAAAAAGGCGGGTCATAGGAGAGGTTTTTTCGCTGAAAATAATTCGCCTTTATCTTCTTTGTCACTGCTGTTTCTTCCATTTGTTTTTTGTAAATTCATACATTGCTATACTGACCGCAACAGGTAAGTTCAAGCTGTCGATATTATTAGAGTGAGGGATAATTACGCTTTTGCAAAAGACTGCATATTCATTGGGAAGACCGGTCGCCTCATTTCCAAAGATCAAGGAATACGGCTGTGTAATATCTGCATCATAAATCGGCACATCAGACGTAAGCATAAATGCATACATTTTGTTTTCGGGGAAGCGTTTGACATAATCGTCGATACTATCAAAGTATTCAACCGTTACATGAAACACCGATCCCATTGATGCCCGAATTGTTTTGGGGTCATAAAAATCAACGGCAGGGCGAATGATTGCAATATCGGTGAGACCAAAGCCGGTTGCCGTTCTTAAGATAGTACCGAGATTGCCGGCATCCGAGGGATTTACCAAGACAATGTGAGAACCGGCGCCGATACGCTGCATTTGCTTGCGAAACTCGCCTATAACAAAGCAGTTTCCTTTGGGAGATAAAACATTAAACGCCTTATCGTTTGTTTCTACCTGAATACCGAGTCGTTGACACTTTGAAAAAAGGTCCGTAATTGCCTCGGTTTTTTCTGTTGCAGAACTAACATAGACTTTTGATGCTAATTGAGGCGCATTATTCAAAAGCTCATAAGTTAAAGCTGCGCCTAACGCATAGGAATAATCAAGTTCATGCTTATAACGCTGTATTTTCAATAAAACCCCTCCGAATAACGATTCTCTCAAAACGTTAATTTCACAGAATAATCCGTCCGCCAAAATGTGTACTTTTTTACAGGAAAATTTTGGGACGTCGAACTATGCGTTTTAACGTTGTTTTTCATAATTCGGTGTTGATTTTTGTGCAAAAATATGTTATAATGACAACAATCATTCGGAATTGCCGATTTGCAAAAATGTACACATTGTTGTAAAAACGGTCTGCTACAGAATAGCAGACCTTTTGTAAATTTCTGCCCTGTATCCGAGCATCGGCGAGAACATATCGCCCCGGTTTAAATGTGAGAGTATTAAGTGACCCGACGCGCCCTCAAAATCGGGTCTTTACTTTCTCGGCGGGGTGTGGTATTATATATACAGCAGATTTTTTAAAGGAGGAAACATTATGAAAATCTATTCTGTCTACGATCCCGAATTCAAAAGCTACGGCAAGGTCGTCGGCGGTCTCGAAAGCACCGCTGCGGAGATAATCGCCGCGCTCGAAAAGACCCCGCTCCCCGAAGCTACCGATTATGTCGCTATGGACCCGTCGCTTCAGTCTCTCCCCGCGGCAAAGGTCGTCTCGGACCACCTCTTCGGCGGTATGCCCGTTCAGCTCGGCTGGTGCAACGGTCATAACACCAAGCTCAACTGTGTTGAGTATCACCGCGACAGCGAGTTCAACCTCGGCACCGAGGACTTCATTCTCCTTCTTGCCAAGCAGGACGAGATCGTCGACGGCGTTCTCGACACCTCCAAGGTTAAGGCTTTCCGCGCGCCGAAGGGCGTTATAGTCGAGTGCTACGCCACAACGCTCCACTACGCTCCCTGCCACACCGACCCCGCCAAGGGCTTCAGGGTCCTCGTCGCCCTCCCCAAGGGTACCAACACCGAAAAGCCCGCCATCACCCCCGCCTCCGAAGAGGATAAGCTCCTCTGGGCGTGCAACAAGTGGCTCCTCGCCCACCCCGAGTCCTCAGAAGCCGCGCAAGGCGCATACGTCGGTCTTTCCGGCGTGAATATCGACATCGCGGATTCTATCTGAAAATAACAGCGCGCCCCCTCTTATCAGAGAAAACTGCCCCGCAGAGCTTGTTTGCTCCGCGGGGCGTATTGTTTTTTTGCGGGACTGCCGCTACTCGGCTCCCCAGATCCTTTCAAAATCGGGGTCGCTGAAGCAGGAGGCGATTATAAGCTTCGGCTCGCCGCCGTCGAGCGGAACCAGCGCAAAGCATTCGTCGTCGCACATTTGCAGGATAACGTTTTCGCCGTCAACTCCGCAGAGCGATATCCCCGCGAAGCCGTAGGCTTCCTTTACCTGATCCGTCAGGGCGGTTATGTCGAGCTCGACCGTATTTCCGCCGAAATCGGTGACGTAAACCTTCCCGTCGCCGATGCCGACCGCCTTGCCGTTTATCACCCTTGTAACCGTCGCGTCGGGGAGCTCGCAAAGCTTTTTCGGCTTGCCCTTGTTGAGGTCGAGCCTCATAAGCGATACGGTTCCGGTCTCGGGGTCGGTATCGGTGTAACAGAGGTTCTCCGAGCCGTCGAGCCACCAGCCCTGAACGTCGTATTCGTCGGTGATATATATGCGCTCGCCGCTGCCGGTCTTAAGGTCGATCCTGTACACCTCAAAGCGCCTGAACGAGCCGTCGCTTTTGGTGCTGCGGAGCATAATATAGAGGTTATTCGCGTAAAACTGAGAGGTAAAGCCGTAATATCTGTCTTTCTCGTATTCAAACGAGAAGATATTTCTGCTCTCGCCGTTATCCTTGAGCTCCTCCGCCCAAACGTTCAGAACATAGGGCTCGTCGGGGTCTTTCTGATATGAGGTAAACGTCTCGGGATTGAATATCATCTCGGGCTCGCGCTCGCCGATGAAATACATATACCCCCTGTGCGTGCGGATATATTTGTTGTACAGGGTATCGGTATATACCTCGTCCGGAACGCTTCTCACGGTCTGAATATCGCTGCCGTCGGGCGCCGCCGACATGATATTCACGGTGCCGTCGCCCTTTTGCCTTGCGGTCCAGTAAAGCCTGCCGTCATAAACCGAAAGCCCCGTGATCTCCGGCATATTCAGAGCCTGACAGACCGAGCCGTCGGTATGGTCGCAGCCCGGGACGTCGCAGATATTATAGGCGTTTTCGCCGTCTGAACCGTCCGAGCCCATAAGCCTGAACCCCCTGCCCGTCATAATAACGCCGAAATAATGCCCCTCGCCGTCGCTCGTTATCATCTTGTCCTGTATCATATAACTCGGGTCGGCGTCGTAGTCCTCGAGGTAGTCCTTTGAATCGAACAGCGCCCACCCTGCGGCGACAAGACTTATAATGCAGACGCATGCGGCGGCTACTGCCGCGACTGTTTTGATGCTGAATTTTCTTGTCATTTTGCACTCCTTTTCCGCGGCTTCAAGGATATACCCGCCGTCTATATCCGTTAAGTATTCCGCGAGCTTCGGTATATTCATAAAACCACTCCTTCCTCTTTCAGGCGCTTTCTGAGCCTCTCCCGGGAGGCGCGGAGGCTCGATTTGACCTTAGACCTGCCGAAGCCGTATCGCGAGGCTATCTCCTCGACGCTGTCGAAAAACCAGTATCTGCGGATAAAGATCAGCCTTGCGTCCTGCGAAAGCTCCCCGACAAAGCCGCTTATGAGCTCCTTTATCCAGCCCTCTGAGCCGTCTGGGATATTTTTGTCGGGCAGAATATCTTCGAGCTCGGAAAGCGGGACATCCGCCCCGAAGCCTCTTTTACCCGCCTTTTTCCCTCTGAGCTTCATCAGCGCTTCGTTGCGCGCGATTTTCAGGGCGTAAGCCTTGAGCGAATCGGGCTTTGCGGGCGGAATAGAGCGCCAGAGCCTGAAATAAACGTCGGAAACGCATTCCTCGCTGTCCTGCTCGCAGCGGAGTATCCCGTAAACAAGCCCCTTTATGAGCCCTCCGTATTTTTCGCGGGTCTCGGAAAGGGCTTTTTCGTCGCGCAGAAAATACAGCTTCACTATTTCGCTTTCGTCCATCGGTCATCACCTGCTTTTATGTTTCAGAACGTTCTGTAAATTAAGATGCAAAATGCGGCGCTCGGGTCGCGAACGCAGAAAAAATCTTCGGAAAATATAAAATTCGGGAAGCGCGTTCCCGAATTTCATATCCCTTTGAGCATTCAGCCGTTTTATTCTTTATGCTCCGGCTCCGAGGTCCTTTTACGCTTTCTGACGGCTTCCGTCAGCAGGTATTCCACCAGACCGTTCATAGAGCGGAGCTCCTCTGCCGACCACTGCATAAGCTCGGCATAGAGCTTTTCGCTGACCCGAAGCCTCAAATCACGTTTGTTGGTCATATCAATACAGCGTCCCCGAATTTATAACGGGCTGGGCGTCGTGGTTGCCGCAGAGAACAACGAGCAGATTCGAGACCATAGCCGCCTTGCGCTCGTCGTCGAGGGCTACAAGACCGCCCTTTTCGAGCCTGTCGAGCGCCATCTCGACCATTCCGACGGCGCCGTCGACTATCATCTTTCTCGCGTCGATTATAGCTCTTGCCTGCTGGCGCTGGAGCATTACGGCGGCTATCTCGGGGGCATAGGCGAGGTAGGTTATTCTTGCCTCGATGATTTCAAGACCCGCTTCGTTGACCTTCTGCTGGATCTCCTGCCTTATCCTCTCGGCGACCACCTCGCTCGAACCGCGAAGGCTTCCCTCGTCGGCTACGCCGTCGCCGGTGGTGTCGACGTTCTCGGCGATGTCGTAAGGATATATCCTGACGATGTTTCTGAGCGCCGAGTCGCACTGGAGCGAGAGGTATTCCTTGTAGTTGTCTACATTAAAGACAGCCTTTGCGGTATCTACGACTCTCCACATAACGGCGATGCCTATCTCGACGGGGTTGCCGAGGCAGTCGTTTATCTTCTGGCGGGAGTTGTTGAGGGTCATGATTTTAAGCGAGATCTTGTTGTTTACAACCGTTGCCGTCTGCCCTCCAACTTCGCCGCTTGCCGCGATGATAGTAGGCGCCTTATTTCCGCCGTTTACGTCGCCCGACTGGTTGAGCTTGGTCTTCGCTGCGGGGTTGAAGGAGGTGCAGAACGGGTTGACCCAGTAGAAGCCGTCGTTCTTAAGAGTGCCGACGTATTTGCCGAAGAGGGTAAGAACAAGCGCTTCCTGCGGCTTTAAAACCTTGAGACCTATAAACGGTATCCAGCCAAAGATCATTCCGATGAAGCCGACAGCGACTAAAACCCCTCCGAGCGCGGGAATGCTGCCTTCGGTCATGCAGAGCCCGACGACAAAGAGCGCCACAAATACGATGAGCATAAGAATAGTTAGGAACATCGCCTTAAAGCCGTTCTTTTTTACCGATAATACTTTTTCTTCCATTGATAAGACCTCTCTTTTTGTCAAATTTCTTGTTGATAATCCGTCAAGGTGGTACCACTATGGTAACACAGCCAAAGAGATTTGTCAAGGGGTTTTGAAGAATTTTTTTCGGCGCACCGGGCATAAAAGAACCGCGCGGATGTTCCGCACGGTCCTTGAATTTTACTGATTTGACGGCGGGAAATAGGTCACCGCGGCGACCTTGCCGTCTTTGAGCATCAGCGCAAGTCTGAGCGGCTCTCCGCTCCCGACTATCTCGGCGAACATCGCGCCGTCGAAGCGGTCGCTCCATTTTTTACAGCCCTCCCAGACCGTTTCGCCGTCGGAATGGGGGTAAATATCTTCGTTGAAGGCTATAACTGAGCCGTCGATCGATTCCGGCTCAAGGAGCGGATACTGCGAGTTTACGAGGGTCTCCTCGTATCCGACCTTTATCGAGGACGGGAATCTGCAGGAGCTGTCGAATATCGCGTAGCTGTAAAGCTCTGCTTCGCCCGAGGCTCCCTTAGCGTAGTAATACTCGACTCCACCGAGCTCGACTATATACCAGGTACCGCTGCCGCCGTCGGGCATAATCCCCTTGAACTCCGAGACCTTCGCGCTGTCGAGCGAGGAAGCCACGGCATATCCGTAAATCGGTATCTCATTCAGCGGGGCTACATTCTGCCAAGGGAACACCTGCGGTCCGCCGCAGCTTTCTATAAGGCTGAAGCTGTCGGAGGCCTCGTCATACATCATATAGAGGTATTCCTTTACCGTTTCGCCGCTCTTTACATATTCCGCATAAAACGCGTCTATCCGGCAGGCTATGTCCTCATTGCTCCAGTCCCCCGAAGCTCCCGCCAAGCCGTTGAGATATATAACCTTGCGGTTGCTCAGCTCGGGGTTGCAGAGCTCTACCGTGACTATCTCGGATACTTCGGGGTCGTCTTCGAGGAGGGCTCTCGCGCTCTCTTCGGCGAGCTGCCAATCGGTGTAATAATAGTTCTGGGTAAAATCAAAGTAGCTGCCGCCGTCGGAATAGTAGTTCGGTCTCTCAATCGAAGCTATCTTCCAGCTGCCGTCCTCTTTTTCGAGGTAGAACAGGTAGTCGTCCACGTTGTCGCCGTCGTGATCTTGGGTGAACGTCGTGACTGCGGTCATCTTGTCAACGCCGGTATATACCGCTCCCTTTATCGGGAGGTCGCATATCAGCGTACCTGAGAAATCTGCCGCGCTGCAATACATCTTTCCGTTGTCCTCGATAAACTGCCTGTGCCTTCCGAACTGATTGTGAAGTATAAGCTCTCGGAATTCGCGGGTGAACACCTTTTCGAGGAGTGCTTCGCATTCCTCCATCGTGTCGTATTCCTCGGCGAGCGGGATAAACTCGCGTCCGTCGCGGATTATCCACTCGCCTCCGCTCGTTTTGCAAAGCATCAAAAGAAGATCGGCTTCCTTGAAGTTGTCCCAGAGGTCGAGCGACAGCGCCTCATTCGTGGCTTCGGGGTCAAACGACGCGGGCACCACAGTGCCGCTGCCGTAGGGGATATTCCCGCCGCTTATTATCTCGCCGGTCACCGCGTCGATCTTTACCGTGACCATCAAAGTGCTTACGGTGTAGACCTTTCCGCTTTCGCCGTCGCCTATCGTTGTTAAAACGGTGTACTTTGCAGGGTTTGCGTTAAAGCCTGCATTGTCGGCAGGGAGCTCTAAATATCCCGCTCTGAGCGCGATAAGGTCGGCGTTGTATCTGCCTATATACTCCGAGCCCTCGCTATGTTCGTGAAGGTGGCGCGAAGCTGCGCCGGCGTCCTCTGAATACCCGAAATCGACGACCTCGGCGGTCTGCGGGTCTATCCGGAACGAGTAAACATATCCGCCGTGGGTCAGATTGCCGACTATATATCCCTCCGGCGCAACGTAGTCGAAGCGGCTGCCCGCCGTCGCCGCGTCGTCGCAGCTGTCGAGCCCGAGGTAATCTGCGGCTATATCCACCGAGAACAGGAACGCGGTATTGCTGTAATTCGCCGCCATTCCTACGCTCTCAACCTGCGCGGGAGAGTCGGTAAGCTCACTCGGGTCAAATTTCAGCGGGAACATCGCCAGCTCGGGGTACATCGCCGGTTCGATAACGCCTATGTATGAATCGATCCGCTCCACGCTCCTGCCGCTTATCGCAACGGTTACATTGGTGTTTTCCGTCCAGCCGTCTTCGGGGTCGGGCGTCGAGGTGTTAATGATGATAACTCCCGCTCCGCCGCGGTAGATGATATTTTTTATCTCGGCTCCTCTGCTTTCTAACGTATAGAGTATAGCGTCGGCGCCGTCGAGCTGCAAAAATTCCTCACGGGTTATCTCTATTCCGCCGTACTCCTTAAAGCCGCCGTCGTAATAGAAATAGTAGGGCTTGAAGGTGTGACCTCCGGCTTCGTTTCCGTTTTCGTCATAGAACGCGTCGTAGCTGCCTTCGTCGATCCCTATGAAGGAATTCTCGCCGGTCTGCTTTATAGACGACACCTTTCCGGAAAATTCGTCCTCATACCATTTTCCGTCCTTCACGCCGTAGATGTGAGAATAGGAAACCGTCCCGAAGGAGAGCTCTATCGTGTAGAATTTTACGTCTCCGAGGTCAAGAAGGTGCGGACCGTCATAAACCACATATTCGTCCTTGAGTATCTGCTCGGCGCCGTTTTCGGTCACGAACCAGAGCGTTACGCCCATACTGTCGCCGCCCTCAAGCTCGAGATGCTGATAGTCGGAACGGCTGCCGGTCGCGCAGAAAGCCTCGGCTTTGCCGTCGCCGTCAAAGTCGTTGGTCTCGAATGCGAACACGTTCTCCTCGCCTACCGTCTCGCGGAGCTTATTCATAAGTTCTTCGGCTTCGGCGGTGTAGTCGTGCTCTCCCGGCTCGACCTCGATCGTGATCGGAAACGCACAGTAGCATTCCTTATCGTCGCGCCGGGCATCGAGATCTACTATGCTGTCGATCTTCCAAACGCCGCCCTCTTTTTTGAAGGTGATCTCGCAGTCGGAAAGTGAATCGTCTTGCCAGACAAAGTCGGTCTTAGCGACTATCTCTTTTTCGGAGACCTTTTCCGCGCTCTTGAACGGGAATACATATGTATAGTGCGGGGGCTCGCTCATCTCGTAATAGAGCACGCCGTCTACAATGCGGCAGCTGTCGTCCTCTTCAAAGCATTCCTCCCGCTTTTGGCAGGCTTTCTTTGTGAATACCTTTCCGAGCGCCTCCATACAGCTCTCCTTGGTGTCGTAGGGGCTTTTCATCGGGATAAATACCGAATCGTAGGTCTCGCCGTCCCGGGTGACTTCAAGGGTAATATCCCCGTGCTCCTGGACCTCGTCGGCATATTCGCTCCCTACGTCGAACACGAGTATCCCGTTCGCGAGACCGAGGTCGCCGCTGCTTTTCATCGTTTCGATTATCTCGTTCGCCTTTTTCAGCGGGTCGTCTATCTTTTCGTTATCGCCGACCGAGCAGCCCACCATCGTTCCGAGAAGGACGGTGAACGCCGTTACCGCCGCCAAAAGCAGTGCGCCGTTTTTTCTGTTGAAAACCTTTAATATATTATAAAACCTCTTCTTCATAACCTTTTTGCCTCCGCAAAAATTAGTCGACAGCGTGCTCGGGCATTTTCTGTGATCTCCCACAGTGGAAAACAGAGCTTCGGAATAAGCCTTTCTGACTTCATATCCCGATTGCCCGACAACTCCCTCGTCTACCGAGAGCTCCATATCGACATCAGCGCGCCTGCGCATTATCCAGACTATCGGATTGAACCAATGCGCCGACACCGCGAGCGCGAACAGAAGCTTAAACCAAACGTCGCCGCGCCTGTAGTGAATAAGCTCGTGCCTGAGTATAAACCTGAGCTGCTCCTCGGAATACTCCGAGCCGGTAAGTATCAGCCTCGGCTTTAAAAAGCCTATTATCATCGGGCTCGGAGCCCTTTCGCAGAGCATAAGCTTCGGCTTTCTTCCGAGCTTCATTTCTTCGCATATCCGCTCAAAAGCCTCCGATTCGGCTTCGTCGGGCGCTGAGCCGTATTTTTCGACCCTTCGGCGGAGCATAAGATACCCCGCGAACTGAACCGAAAGGCATAAAACCGCGCCTACAGCCCAAATTGCGGATATCAGCCCGAGAGGAGTTATCTCGGGGAGCTTTTTCGCCGGAGCCTCGGTCTTACTGACCCTTGCGGGGACCTCTATCGGCTCGGTGAGATTATCGGGGATAGTGAGCTCTATCCTCGGATATACCGCAACAGGCGGGGTCTGCACCGGCGCCGCCTGAACCTGTGGCTCTTCGGAAACCGCGGGCGTTTCTTTGCCCGCGGGGAGCAGGTTTATCGGTATCAGAAGCCTTAAAGCCAGAACAGCCCATATCCAATAGCGCCACTTCGAGGCATATCTTCTGCCGGTGAGCGGAGAAACGAGCATCAGCAGCGCGGCGACCGCACCCGTAGTCAGCGAGACGCCGAAAACCGCCGTGAACAGCTCAGTCATGTCGTTCACTCTCCAGTCTGTCCAGGTATTCCCTGAGCTCCTTTAAGTCGTCGCCGTCGAGAATATTGTTGTCGTAGAGAGTGGCGACAAGGCTTCGCGCGGAGTTGTTGTAGAGCTTTTTAAGGAAGCTCCTGCTCGCGCCGGCTTTATAGTCGTTCTCGGCTACGGTCGCGGAATACAGGTTCATTCCGCTGTCGCGCGAGCACTTTACATAGCCCTTGTCCTCAAGCCTCGAGAGCGAGGTCATAAGAGTCGAGAGCTGCCAGTTGCGCAAGCCCTTGAGCTTTTCAAGCACTCTGACCGACGTCAGCGGCTGATCCTCGGACCATATCGCCTGCATGATCTCGAGCTCTGCTTCGCCAAGCTTTTTGAGTTCGCTTTTCATTGTATCACCCCTTTTATATTTTTGTATAATGATTATACCACAGCATAAATGCGTTGTCAATAGGGTTTTGAAAAAATTTTCGGATATTTTTTCGAAAAGCGATATGCTTCATAACGGCTCAAAAAATCCTCCGATTTTTTAAAAAACGATTTACTTTTTTACTGCGCTGTGATATAATGGTCGCATATATGAAATGAGGGGAGCGGAACCGATGAAACACAGGGCGACACGGAATCTTGTAATCAGCCTTGTCTGCATTTCAATGCTTTGCGTAGCGGTATTTGCATATCTTGCGATAATAATGAACGGCAGAGGAGCCGACGCCATCGGCGAGATAGGCTCGGTTTATATGGCGGGAATGAGCGAACAGGCTGCCGCCCACTTCGGGACCGCCATTCAGCTCAGGCTTTCTCAGGTAAGCGCGCTTGTCGATTCCTGCCCGCCCGAGAGCGTAAAAAGCTATTCGAGAATGCAGATAACCCTCAATTATAACGCCCGCGCCCGCGGATTCGACCACTTGGCTCTCTACGGACCCGACGGCAGCTTTGAAATGCTCTACGGCAGCCGGATAAAGGTCGAGGATTCCGATTCGTTCCTCAGCTCGCTTAAAAACGGCGAGGAAAAAATGGCTCTCGGAAGCGACGCACTCGGTCAGGCGAGCCTGCTTATGGGCATTCCCGCAACATATCCTATGTCAAACGGCGGGACAAGCGTCGCCCTTGTAGCCGCTCTTCCGATAAGCTATATCAGCGACACCCTCTCGCTCGATTCCGACGACGCGCTTATATATTACTTCATCATCGACCGCGACGGAAACTTTATCGTCCGCGACAGCGAGATAACCGACAATTCATATTTCGAGCGCGTTCTCAACAGATACGACGACGTGGGCGGAATGAGCGCCGAGCAGTATCTTGTCGAGCTTAAAGAGGCTATGTCGTCGGGGAGGGACTACACCGGAGAATTCACCCTTGAGGGCGAGCGGCGGCATCTTTACAGCACCGAGCTCCCCTATTCGGAATGGTACCTTATGCTGTTTATGCCATACGGTCAGCTCGACAGGCTCGTAAACGACCTGAGCGAAGACTGGGGCTGGTCTTCGGTGATATGCTGCCTGCTGATACTCCTCGGGCTTCTCACGATTTTTATAAGGTATATAATCCTCACCCGCAGGCAGATGCGCGAGCTCGACGAAGCCAAGCGCGCCGCAGAGCACGCCAACAGGGCTAAGAGCGAATTTCTCTCGAATATGAGCCACGATATCCGCACGCCGATGAACGGCATAGTGGGAATGACGGCTATAGCGAGCGCGAATATCAACAACGTGCAGCAGGTGCAGAACTGCCTTAAAAAGATTTCGCTTTCAAGCCGCCACCTCCTCGGGCTGATAAACGATATCCTCGACATGTCGAAGATAGAGAGCGGCAAGCTCACGCTCCATATGGAGCAGATGTCGCTTCAGGAGACGATGCAGGGAATAGTCAATATCGTTCAGCCGCAGGTCAACGCGAAAAATCAGCGCTTCGATATGTATATCTACGACATTCCGACCGAGCACGTTTTCTGCGACAGCATAAGGCTCAATCAAATACTTCTGAACCTTCTCGGCAACGCCATAAAGTTCACGCCGGACGGCGGCTCGGTAAGCGCGGTGCTCTATGAGGAGCCCTCGCCCCTCGGAGCGGATAAGATAAGAGTCCGCCTGAGAGTAAAGGATAACGGCATAGGAATGTCGCCGGAATTCAGGGAACACATCTTCGAGTCATTCTCGCGCGAAGACAGAGGGCGCGTCCAAAAGACGGAGGGCGCGGGTCTCGGAATGGCGATAACTAAGTATATCGTCGACGCGATGAAGGGAACCATCGAGGTAGAGAGCGAGCTCGGAGTGGGGACGGAATTCCACGTTACGCTCGACCTTGAAAAGGCGCTCGTTCAGGAGGCGGATATGACTCTGCCGCCCATAGACCTGCTTCTCATCGACGACGACGAAATGCTCTGCGAGAGCGCCGCGGGGACCCTTCGGTCGATAGGCTGTCGGGTAGACTGGGTACTAAGCGGCGAGGCAGCTTTGGAGCAGGCGAAAAAATACCGCGAGCAGAACGGGACCGACTACGCGATAATTATCGTAGACTGGCGGCTGCCCGGCATCGACGGAATAGAGACCGCCCGCCGCCTGCGCGAATTCATATCCGAAGAAACGGTAATACTCCTTACGACCGCAGCCGATTGGAACGAGGTCGAGGAGCAGGCCAAAGCCGCGGGAATTAACGGCGCGGTCCCGAAGCCGCTGTTCCGCTCGACTCTCTATTACAGCCTGAGGCAGTATTGCGGCGTCGAAGCCGAGGAAGAGCTCCCCGAGAGTGCCGAGGTCGACAGCCTTGCGGGTCACCGAGTAATTTTAGCGGAAGACAACGACCTCAACTGGGAGATAGCCGAAGAGCTTCTTTCGGGGCTCGGGCTTAAACTTGAGCGCGCCGACAACGGCAAAATCTGCCTCGATATGTTCAGCGAAAGTCCCGAAAACCATTACGACGCAATACTTATGGATATACGCATGCCGATAATGAACGGCTACGAGGCGACTAAAGCTATACGCGCGCTCGACCGCGCCGACGCAAAGACGATCCCGATAATAGCGATGAGCGCCGACGCCTTCTCAGACGACGTTCAGCGCTGCCTTGAAAGCGGTATGAACGGTCACCTCGCGAAACCGATTGATATAGCGGAGGTCTCGGCAACGCTCAAGGAGCATTTCTCTAAAAAGGCGAATAATTCATAAACAAAAGGAGCAAAACAATGAAAAAACTGCTTGCGCCAATTCTGGCGCTGATGATACTGCTTACCGCCTGCGGAAGTTCCAACTCCGCCGACGTTACCGACAGCGGCGATAACCCCGCTCCCGCCTCGAAAGAAAAGACCGAGCTTGAATTCTGGACCTACCCCGTGGGCGGCTGGGCGAGCGAAAGCACGGTATCGTCGCTGGTGTCCGCATTTAATCAGGAGCACCCCGAAATAAGCATTTCTATGAAAATTCTTTCATATTCCGACGGCGACGAGGTTATGGAAAAAGCCATAGCCGACGGCAATATGCCCGACATAGTCTTTGAAGGACCGGAGCGCTTAACCGCCAACTGGGGAGCCCGCGGGCTTATGGTCGACCTCGGCGATATATGGGAGAGCGAATCTGCAGACGGAATCTACAGCTCTGTCGTTTCCGCCTGCATAGGCTCGGACGGCTCAAGATATATCTATCCCCTCTGCATGACCACCCACTGTATGGCGGTAAACCGCGACCTTATGGAGGTGGCTGGCGCTTGGCAGTATGTCGACGAGGAGCACCACACCTGGACCACCGAGGGCTTCGTGGCGGCGGTAAAGGCTCTCAGAGACTACGGCGTTGAGCGCGTAGGAGAGGTATACTGCGGAGGTCAGGGCGGCGACCAGGGTACGCGTGCGCTCGTCAACAACCTCTACAGCGGCTCGTTTACCAACCCCGAGCACACGAGCTATACCTTCAACAGCCCCGAAAATATAAGGGCGCTCGAGCTCCTCAGAAGCCTCGACGGTATAGAATTCTCGAAGGATACCGTAGGGACCGACAATATCGAGCGCTTCTGCAACGGCGAGCTCGCGATGTGCTTCTGCTGGAACGTGGGAACAGAGGTCACCCAGACGATAAACAACCCCGACAGGGATTTCGACATCTTCCCGCTTACCTTCCCGACCGACGACGGAGTTTTTGACCTTCAGGGCGGGATTTGGGGCTTCGGCGTTTTCAACAACGGGGATGAGGTGAAGATCGAAGCCGCGAAGACCTTTATCCGCTTTCTGACCGAAGACACCGACCGCTATACACAAACGGTCCTCTCCTCGACGTTCTGGCCGGTAAGAGACCTCCCCAATATCTACGAAAACGACGCGCTTATGTCGGAATACTTCATTTTGCGCGAATTTCTCGGAGACTACTATCAGGTCACCCCGGGCTGGGCCGAGACCCGCACCGCCTGGTGGAAGATGCTCCAGAGCATAGCCGACGGCGCGGACATCGCGGAAGCCGCCGCGGAATTTGAAAATTCCGCCAACGCCGGAACCGCTGGCTGATTTTAAGACGAGCTGATTTTAAGAAAGGAACTGAATTCTATGGAACTTGCAAAAAGATGGGACAAGACCTTCCCGAAGAGCAAAAAGGTCGATCACTCGAAGGTAACGTTCACTAACCGCTACGGGATCACCCTCGCGGCGGATATGTATGTTCCGAAAAACGCCGGCGAAAAGCTTGCAGCGATTGCCGTATGCGGACCGTTCGGCGCGGTTAAGGAGCAGGCATCGGGGCTGTATGCCCAGACTATGGCAGAGCGCGGATTTCTGACCATAGCCTTTGACCCTTCGTTTACCGGAGAGAGCTGCGGCGAGCCGAGATATATGGCGTCGCCCGACATCAATACCGAGGACTTCCAGGCGGCTGTCGACTTCCTCTCGACACGCGAAAACGTCGACCCCGAAAAGATAGGGATCATCGGTATCTGCGGCTGGGGCGGAATGGCGATAAACGCCGCTGCCCTCGACACGAGGATAAAAGCGACCGCCGCTATGACGATGTATGATATGGCGAGAGTCAACGCCAACGGCTATTTCGACGCCGAAAATTCGCCCGACACGCGCTACGAAAAAAAGCGCGCCCTCAACGCTCAGCGCACAGAAGATTTTAAGAACGGCGCTTACGCCCTCGGCGGAGGAGTTGTAGACCCGCTGCCCGACGACGCGCCGTATTTCGTCAAGGACTACTACGACTACTATAAAACCAAGCGAGGCTACCATAAGCGCAGCCTCAACTCGAACGGCGGCTGGAACGTCACCGGCTGTATGAGCTTCATAAATCAGCCGATTCTAAAGTATTCCTGCGAGATCCGCTCGGCGGTGCTCGTCGTCCACGGCGAAAAGGCGCACTCGCTCTATTTCGGGCGCGACGCCTATTACGACATCGTGAGGAACAACCCCTATTGCGGCAACAAGGAGCTGCTCATAATCCCCGGCGCTTCTCATACAGACCTCTACGACGGCGGCGGAAAGGAAGCTATCCCCTTCGACAGGCTCGCGGAATTCTTCGGGAAGTACCTCGGGGCGTAAAGGAAAGAAAAACGGCACCGTTCGGTGCCGTTTTTTGATAATATAACACACAAAAATTTTTCCTGAGCCTTAATGTCAACTCTTCCCGAAATCCCCCAGCACGCACCTCATACAGAGGTCTGCGATATATTCCACCGGCTCGGCGCAGTCGCCCCTTATCCACTTTCCTATAACGGCCATTATCCCGCCGATGTAAAACAGCACGATATAGGGCTTCTCGCTCTCGGAGAAGCTGAACCTGTCGAGCGCGGGCGAGAATATCTCGGAAAACATCTTTCTGAACGTCCCTTCGGCGTTCAGCACCCTCGGATTAGTGAGCACCACCTTGAACAGCCGCCTGTTATCCCTGACGAACTCGAAAAACGGCGTCAGATATTCGGGCGAGATGAATATAACGTCCTCCCGCCTGCCCGACGACAGCCTTTCGCCGACGTTCGCAAGGCTTTTCGAGTATTTCGCAAAGCACTTTGCGTTGGTATATTCAACACATTCGCTCAGCAGGTCTCCGACGGTCTCGTAATGAAGGTAAAAGGTCGAGCGGTTTACGCCCGCTTTCTCGCATATCTCCTTGACCGTGATGTATTCAAAGTCCTTCTTCTCCAAAAGCTCTATAAGCGCCTCGTCCATACGGGCTGCGGTGTTGAAATATTTGCTCTTTGCCCTGTCCAAGCTCACGCCCTCCTTTTTCGGGGTCGGCTCAATCCGCTTCGTCCGCTATCTCGGAAGCGAGATTTATAATGTCGCCCGCGTATTTTTCCTTGCTCCTGTTAAGAATGCTCTTATATATCGGGTAGTTCACGCCAACCCCCGCGAGCCCGAGGATTCCGACGGCTATTCCGAGAGCGGTAAAAACGGTGCTCCCGCCGCCGATAACTCCCATCGAAAGGCACATTCCCACGCCCAAAACCAGCGCCGAAACGATCCCGGAAGAATAGGCGAAGATAAGCGCGGGGAGCTTTGCCCTCCGGTCGAGCTTTTTGAGCGCCACTACCTTTGAAGCTCTCTTTTTGGAATACTCGTTGACGATTGCCTCTGCATAAATTTTGTCCATGTTCATAATTTTTACCTCCGTTTTTATTTTGTAAGCCAATGATATCACAGCTTTTTGCGGAGGTGAACAACACGGAAGGGAATTTCTGTCGGGTTATGCCCCTACGTTATCCTGAAATGCCCGATTATGTCGTCGCGGAGCTCCAAAATGTCCTGCTCATAATCCTTTTGTGTCTCGCTGCCGTGGTGGATAACGAGCGGGGTCCCGTTTTTGTTGCGCTTGTCCGAAACAACGCCGATATGCCCCTCGAATACGACTATGTCGCCGCCCTGCCATTCCGATATCTCGCCGATATCCGTCGTGAGCTCTTTCGCCGTATGCCGAAAATAGACTATCAGATTCCTCACGCGCCGAAAATCTATGTTTTTGTCGCCGACGTCGCTGTCGTAATCGCTTCTGTCCCGCTCGATGTCGGCGCTCACGAGCTCCATAAGGTCATAGCCGGCGCTGAGCATTGCCTGTGCGACTACGTCGGTGCATACTCCGCAGCCGTCGTCGGGGTAGCCGCCGTCGTAATATTTGCTCATATATACCGGCTTTGTCGCGATGTATTTCCTCGCGCCCTCCAAAATATCGCTCTGGTCGTCAATTCCGTCGCCGTCGCGGTCAACGGCGGAACGGTAGTCGGCGATACCGAAATCGGCGTTTGAATAGGTCTTTCCGCCGAAAAAATATCTGAAATACGAACCGAGCCTGAGGCTGTGCCACAGTATAAGAACAATAAGCGCCGCTAAAAGCACAAGTATGAACTTTGCCGGAGCCTTGAGATAGTATTTTTTCTTCATTCCGCCGCCCCCTTTACAGTGAGATTTTACAGCCGGAGGGCGTCGAAGTCAATCGAAACGGCGCAAACTTAATCAAAACTTAAGAATCGCCGCGCGGGGCTTAAGAATTCCTTAAGAATATTAAAAACGGTCTGCCGAGACAGACCGTTTTTATCGGGATTCGGTTTTTATTCCGCAGTCTCTTCGCTGAGGTAGGCGAACTGCCACTGATCGAACACGAAGCTGCCGCCGAAGACGAAGAACACGTCGTGAACTCCGGATACCGCCTTTGCGATATCGCCCGAAACGACCTTGAATTCCTCGGTTCCGGTGTCGAACTGCAAAGACGCTACGGGAGCGGAATTTATATCGTCGAGCCTTACCTCGATGATCCCCTTTCCGCGGACCTTAGCCGCGAAGGAGTTTGCTCCGCCGCCGAAATCCACGTCGGTGAGCCCAAGCCAGTCGCCGTCGGATATTCCGCTGATAAAGGTGATCTTTTCGTCGGCGCTGTAGTAATACTGGAGCCCTGCGGCGGTGTGCATAGTCTCGGCTTCGTTGAGCGCAAATGCGTCGAGGTTCTTTATCTGGTCAACGCCCTTGTCGGTCATCTTAGAGCTCTTGAGAACAACGTTTTTCTCGTCGACCTCGCAGATGTCTATTCCGAGGCTTCTGAAGCCGTCGGCGCGGTCGAGCCTGTTCATATTCTCAAGGAGCGAAACGTTCTGGTAGATGAGGTAATACTTATCGCCGAATTTATGGAGATGGGAGTGGTTGTTGCTGAAGGGGTAGCCGAAGGTATTGGGGTTGGTAAGATATTCTCCTCCCCATTCCCAGCTGTCGGCAACGAGCGGGGTCTTCGAGGTCATATAGCACATCGAGCAGGTCTGGGGAGCGGCTCCGAGGGATACGGGGAACATGCTCCTGTCGGCATAGTTGGAGCAGTAGGTCAAAACATAGGTGCCGTTGATGTAGTTGAGCTCGTTGGCTTCAAAATGGAAGTAGGTCGGGACCTTTACGATGTCTCCGTCGATCGAGACCATATCCTTGCCGAGCTTGGCTATGCGGCAGTTGCCGGTGTGCATTCCGTTTTCGTCGGGGTGAGCAGGATCGCCGCCGCCGAAGGCTATCCAGCCGGTTCCGTTTTCATCTATAACGGCGCCCGGGTCGAAGCACCAGGTCACGGGGTCGTTGCTTAAGCCCTCCATTCCGTTGTGAATGAGCGGACCGCCGACAGGGTCGGTCCAGGGACCCGTCGGAGAGGTAGAGGTTATAACGCCTATATTGGCTCCGGAATTGGCGAAGTAAAGATAGAAGTGGGTCTTGCCGTCGGATTCCTTTCTCGCGACTATCGAGGGAGCCCAGCTGCACCCCGCCCAGGAAGCTACCTGGCAGACGGGGATAGTGCATTCATAGCGGAAGTTCGACATATCGTCGGTGGAATAGCAGGCAAGGGTGTTTATGCTTCCGTAGCCGTTGGAGCCGTAGCCCGCCTTGTCGTTATATTCCTGAGAATCGTTCGTACCGTAGATATAAAGCCTGCCCTCATATTCAACGGCGGTAGGGTCGGCAAAGAATATATCCGAAGATATCGGGTTGTTTTCGCCCATATCCTTATAAGCCTTGGTGAGCTTTTCGCCGACGGATAAGCCGAGATCCTCCGAGGGGATGATCTCGCCCTTGAATGAAAAATCACTCGCCTGCGCGCTGCAAGCCGACGCAGACATAAGCATAGATAATGAAACAGCCATCACAGTTATCCTTTTCAATAATTTCATAAAATTGTCCTCCTTTTGGGCGCAACCATTTTACAGGCTGATTATAACCCATTTCGGCGCTTTTTTCAAGTGAAAAGCGATAAATAATTAGAATCACTCACAAAACCCGTAAGTTTATGCTAACCGCGGCGGTCTTTCCGCCCGAAAAAATGCCATATTAACCTCATTTTTGATTTGATAAAGTTGTGCAAACTGACTTTTTTCTCGCGGGGGCTTGAAAACATCGGGGCAATCTGTTATTATTTATCTGTTGATAAAATATCGGGCTTTGGGGGCGGAAGGAACCGCCCGCGCCGAGGCAGGCGCACAAAATATGATTGGAGAAAATATGGGTTTTACGAATGTTTTATCGCTGCTCGGCGGCGTGGCGTTCTTCCTCTTCGGAATGAACACTATGGGAGACGGTCTTAAGCGTCTCGCAGGCAACAAAATGGAAGCCGTTCTCTGGAAGCTTTCCTCAACTCCGTTAAGGGGCTTCCTGCTCGGAACGCTCGCGGCTGCCGTTATTCAGTCGTCGAGCGCAACTACCGTTATGGTAATAAGCTTTGTTTCAACCGGCATGATGAATTTCTCGCAGTCGCTCGGTATAGTTCTCGGCGCCAACGTCGGAACAACGATGACCGGCTGGCTGCTCACTCTTTCCCATTCCGAAAACGGGACCTTTACCGCCATGCTCATCTCGCTGCTTGCGCTTGTGGGATGTGTTCTGGTGGTTTTTTCTCATAAGAATTCAAACCGCAGCATCGGCAGCGTAGCCCTCGGTCTTGCAACGCTTCTGCTCGCGATGTCGCTTATAAGCGATTCAGTAAGCCCGCTAAAAGAGAGCGCTCAGTTTGCGCGGCTACTTATCCTCTTCCGCAACCCCTTCTTCGGGATACTTGCCGGCGCGCTGATAACCGCGGTCACCCAGTCGAGCTCGGCGAGCGTAGGTATCCTTCAGGCGCTCTCGGTAACGGGAGCTATCCCCTATTCCGTCTGCCTGCCGATAATCCTCGGAATAAACATCGGCGCCTCTACCCCCGTGCTTATAGCTATGCTCGGAGCAAACCGCAACGGCAAGCGCACCTCGGTTTCTTACCTTATAATCAACATTCTTGCGCTGATCATAACCTATATCATATATATCCCCGCTTCGCTCTTGTTTGACCTCTCCTTTATGGACGCTCCGGCGCAGGTCCTCGGCATAGCGATAATGAACACGGGGCTCAGGCTCCTTGCCGCGGTGTTTATCCTGCCGATGATAAAGCTTATAGAAAAGCTCTGCTTCTTGGTCATAAAGCCCGATCCCTCGGAGCGCGAGGACATGTATGAGATAGACAGCCTCGACGACAGCCTTCTCAACTACGCTCCCACCGCCCTCGAGCTCAGCAAGAATGCGACGCTGAGGATGTGCGACATCGCGACGAAAAACATCTACCGCGCTCTCAGGCTTTTGACCGAATTCGACCGCTCGAAATTCCAGAAGGTCCTCGATAAGGAAGCCCTCTGCGACAAATATGAGGACAAGCTCGGAAACTACATCGTAAAGATAGGCAAAAACAGCCTGAGCGACAAGCAGCAGGCTATCTCGAGCGAGCTTTTATCGTCGATAGGAGACTTCGAGCGCCTCAGCGACCACGCTCAGAACATCGCCGAGACCGCCGACGAGATAAACGAAAAGAAGATAGTCTTCCCCGAAGAGGTTATGTTTGAAATAAACCTTATGTGCGACGCCGCCCGCGAGATCCTCGGGCTTGCAAGGTCGGCCTTCGTAGAGCGCAGGCGCGACCTCGCGCTTAAGGTCGAGCCCCTTGAAGAGGCTATCGACGAGATGACCAAGCAGCTCCGTGCGAATCAGATAGACCGCGTTTCGAGCAGCACCGCCCCGATAGTCACCGGCTTCGTATATAACGACCTCATCGTGAACATCGAGCGCGTAGCAGACCACTGCTCAAATATCGCCTTCTGCGTTCTCCACAGCTACGATATCAACGCCGAGGAGCACGCTTATGCCGCCCACGCCGCCGATTCGCCCGACTTCCGCAGCGAGCTCGACTCCTATATTGCGAAATACGTCGCGCCCATCACGCCGAAGGATTAAAAACCGAAAGATAAAAATCCGCGCCCCCGAAGATTGCTTCGGAGGCGCGTTTTGCTGCTCTTTTATTCGCTGCGCTTTTTGAACCTTATATTCATATCTACGTTTCCGCTTATCCCCGGGACGCTTCCCTTCGAGGAATACTGCCACATATTGAAGTTATACGGCAGAGTCGGGACGTCGGAATATTCGGCAAACCAGACGTCGTAGCCCTCGAGCCTCGAAAGGTCATACTTCCAGACCGCGGTCTTCTTGTTGGCGTAAATCGCCGCCTCGTAGCCCTCAAGCTCGAGCCTCTGCGCAAATACGAGGAAGTTGCTCGTGAGCATATCGGGGTCTATATCCGCCGCGCGGACCGCGTCGCCGTCGGGGTCGATAACGACCTCCCAGTCGTAAAACACAGGCAGCGTGAGCTCGTAGCCGTCGAGAAGCTCTATTATGAATTCCGCCTCGTCGAGCGCCTCCTGCATATCGACCGCCTGAGAGAAGTAATATACCCCTACGTCGAGCCCGACCTCGAGCGCACCTTCGATGTTATTTTTAAAGTTGATATCCTCGTTGAGCGAACCGGTGACATATCCCCTGTTTCCGCAGCGGATAATGACGAATTCCACTCCCGAATCCTTTACCTGCTGCCAGTCGATCCCGCCCTGATAGACCGAAACGTCTATCCCCGCGACGGAATAGGTCTCGCCGTCGTCATAAGATATCCTTCCGGTAAGCTCGTCCTTCGTGAACAGCGACGGGTCGTATGTATTCTTCGGGACGGATTCGAGCAGCGGCATCCATATCGGTCCGTAATTCGAGTCGTTTAAAAGATATCTGTCAGAGGCAAGAGAATGGTTGTAT
This sequence comes from uncultured Clostridia bacterium, assembly GCA_947627875.1. GTDB lineage: Bacteria > Bacillota > Clostridia > Oscillospirales > Ruminococcaceae > Faeciplasma. The sequence goes on along the minus strand of CANQXS010000007.1, from coordinate 75,264 downwards.
TCCTCCGAGGGCGCGATAACCGTTATCGCGGGGACCTCGACGACCACCTCTTTTTCTACCTCCACGACCTCGGGGACGATCGTCCCCTGCTCGCGGCTCCAGCCTATCGCCGCAAAAGTAAGCGCGACGGCAAGAAGTATCACCGCCGCTCCGAGGCAGGCGACGGCGACCGCATAGCCCCTGAGCAGGATATTCTCGCGACTCTTTTCGGTCTTTTGGGAAAGAGCGACGAGGTCGTCGTAAACCTGCGCGGCGGAAGCCGGCTTCTGAGCCTCAGGCGAGGTCTCGGATGGACTTTCGGGGGCGGGTGCAGACGTAAATTCGATTTTTTCCGACATAGTTTTTCCTTTCCGCGACAAATTGCCACTTCTTATTTCATTTTCCGACAAGATACAGTGTAGCATATCGGCGGCGATTTGTAAAGCGGAACGAAACGGAAATTTAATTTCCGCTCGGTAGGACGGTGTCAAAAAAAGAGCACATGCTTTGTATAAATCAACTATTGAATATTTATTTTCAACAATATATAATTATATTGTGCATTTTGTGCAAACATTATTGGGAGGTCATGCAAATGAAACGAATTTTATCCGCAATTTTGATCTTCGCGCTCCTCTTGTCGCTGAATATCCCCGTTTTTGCCGCAGAGGAGCTTGAAATCCCCCTCGAGCCCGAAAGCCTTATCGGCAGCGTCGATTACTTTGCCTCGGCTGAAAATCTGACCTTTGAAAACGGCACGCTTACCGCCGACCAAGTCGAGATATTCGCGCTTAAGCTTCCGAAAAACGTCGCCCTCGGCGAGACCGTCACCGTTCATATCAAGGGCTCGTCGGTCGGAGATTTCCGCTCCTGGCTTATTTGCTCCGACCAGACCGCAAACAAGGGCGACCACGCGACCTTCTCGAAGATGTGGAAGGCGTCGGAAAACGGCTTCACGCCCGGGACCGAGTTCGACCTGACCTATACCCTAACCGCCTCGGACGAGGAGCCCGTCGGCGGAAAGGACGCAAATAAGCTCTGCTTCAAGGCGTTCGCCGCTCACGAAGTCCTCGAGCAGCTGACGCTTACTTACGTCGGCATAACCTACGACGAATCGGTCGACATCGCCGCCGAGACCGAAAGGCTGCTCGGCGAGCTCAAACCCAACGCCGACGAAATTGCAGCCGCCCTCGCCGAAGCGGAAGCCGCCCCCGACGACTACGACACCGTAAAGGCAGCTTATGACAGGGCAGCCGCGGCTATGGAGGCTATTGAGGGCTCAGAGGCGGGAACTGCGGGATATGCCGATCTTGTTACCGCAAGAGACGCCGCCGAAGCGGATTTCGCCTCGCTTGAGAGCATATATAAAGAGGCCGCGAAAGACATCGAATCGGTAAAGATACTCGAGGAGCTTCAAAGCTATATCGACACGATGGACGCCGCAGTTGAAGCCGCCAAAAACGCCGGCTCCGACGTTGCTGCTGCCGAGATAGCCCTTGCCGACGCTCAGGCGGCGCGCGACTACATAGTTAAAACCGCCAACGACTGCGGCTATCCCGACGTTCTCGCCGCCGCAAGGGAAACCAAATCGAAAATCACCGAAATAGAAGAGGCAATAGAGGCGGCAAGAGTACGCAAAGCCGAGGAGGAAACCGCCGCCCAAGAAGCCGCCGAGGAGGAAGCCGCAAAGAAGGCTTCGACCAAGAGGACGCTTACCGCTGTGGGAATTGCCGCCGCAGTAGTTATAGTAATCGTAGCGGTAGTCGTAGTCATCGTTAAGTCAAAGAGCCGCTGAAAAGCAGAATAAAAGGAGACGGAATATGAAAGAATTTCAGAGCATTTTAACGCTCAGCGTCCCGGAGGACGTTGTCACGAAGCAGGAGGGCAGGGAATACCCCGCCTTTAAGAAGTATCACTATTATTCCCGCACCGCGGAGCGCGAGACCCCGATAAACGTTCTGCTGCCGCCGAACTACTCCGAGAGCAAAAAATACCCCGTTTTGTATATCCTTCACGGCTACTTCGACAACGAGGACTGGATGACCCGCGACGTTGTGAAGATAGACACTATGCTCCCCAACCTCTATGCTAAGGGCGAGGCGGAGGAGATGATAGTGGTAGTGCCTTATATCTACTGCAATAAGGATATGCCCGCCTGCACGGGTATGAACCTTCAGAATTCGCTGAATTACGACAACTTCATTAACGACTTCGTTACCGACGTAATCCCGTTCATAAATTCCAACTTCTCGGTCTCGGAAAAGCGGGAGGACACCGCGCTCACCGGCTTCTCGATGGGCGGGCGCGAGTCGCTCTTTATCGGCTTTAAGCACCCCGAAATATTCGGGAGCTTAGGCGCTGTAGACCCCGCGCCCGGGCTCGTTCCCGTTCCGGAATCCCCCGCCCACCCGGGGCAGATGCAGAGGAGCGAGCTCGTATTCGGGGAATTCAAGCCGAAGGTACTGCTTTTATGCGCGGCGGCGAACTACTCCGAGACCGACGATTCGCCCTTCAACTACCGCGCGATGCTCACGAAAAACGGCGTAGAGCACCTCTGGCTCCATATGAACGGTCTGAGGCACGACCACACGATAGTTATGCCCCACCTCTACAATTTCTTCAGAATGCTCTTCAAATAGTGCGGAATTCAGCCGATTTTTCTTAAACGAGTCCGTACTTTCGGACTCAAGGAGTGTTATAATCTGATCATAGAAGCAAAACGGACACCGACAACGGAGGTTTGCTATGAAAGGTTACGACACTTCAAACGGCTATATGGGCTATGTCGACGGAAAGTATATGCTTTTCGTCAGCGAGGAAGAATACCGCGAGTATATCGAAGACAAAAAGGAAAACAAAGACTGAAAATACCGTCCCCTCAGCGGGGACGGTATTTTTTATAACACACACACTTCTTGAAATCACTATTACTCATCGGGCTGATTTGCCGTCTTATTGCGCGTTATCCGACGTTGCGAGCAGAGCCTCGGTCCACGGACCTTCCCAGCGGTTTGCTATCTTCCAGCCGTCGTTGGTCAGTACAAACAGATACCTTGTGCCGTCTTCAATTTCGCCCTGAACGCTTGTGTCTGTTTCGGCGTCTGAGGTGAATTCAAAGGTTTCGGGGTAGGGCATGTCGAGCTCTATACCCTCGCTGCGGTAAAGCTTTCCGTCGACGTTTATTATTTCGAGCCTGCCGTATAAGCCGCTCAGAATGCCGTTCGCAAAGCCGTCGTCATAAACCTCTTTTATTTTCGCCATGGTGCTGTCGTATGATTTGAACCACCCGCCGTCGGAAACTCTGTAATAGGTGACGCCGTCGCGCTCGACCGTATCGTCCTTAAGGACGAGATAATCGGTATAAAGCGCCCTTGTGAGCTCGAGATCGCAATTTATCAGCGATACAAACTTTTCGTCTTTATCCTCCGAGGTTCTGAACGGATTTATCTTCACCGACCTCAGAACGTCGAGGCAGATATCTTCGTCGAGGTCAAAACCCTCCGCCGCGTAAAATGTCACCACGGTGCAGTAGCCGTTCTGCGTTTCGACTACATAGCTTACATATTCACAGCTGCCGTAATAGCCGTCGGCGCGGCAGTGGCTGACCATAAGGTAGGGCTCCTGCTCGGTCGGGACGTGTTCGGTCTCCTCATATACCGTTATTTCCGAGTACTCGCCCTCGTTGGGGTTAAACGTCTGCGGGTATTTCGTCCCTGCGGGGAAGCTTCGGAAGATATCGGGTTCGTAATCCTCCGCCGGAAATGGCGGGCTTATTTTAAATACATTTGCGCAGTTAAGGTCGGCAACTTCGGAGCTGCATTCCCATTCGGCGGGCAGGGTAAAATCTACTTGGGATTTGCCGAGGTCGCTGCACAACTCCCAGCCGTTTTCGCCCTTCCTGACGTTTCCGGCAATCATGAGAACGCCGTATGTCCGATGTGTTATGCCGGGAACTCCGCCCACCTCATCGAGATATTCTATAATGTCGCGGTACTCCGCCGTATCGATCACCTGCCAGCCGCCGTCCTGCTTTTCTATCTCTATCATCACATAAACGCCGTTGGCGAACAACACCGGTATTACGCCGCCCTGCTTTTCGTCGTCGGCGGTGTAATCATACGACCAGTTTACGCCCGAAAGCTCGACATGCTCCGAGAGGTATTCCTCGATAATATTTTCGAGCTCTTCGCGGCTCGGCGGCTCCGAAGCAGCGCTTTGCGCCCTGATACTGTCGAGGCTTATCAGCGTTTCATAGCCGTCGGCGTCGGTGGTATAGTGGGTCTCGCAGCCGGTTATCTTCCAGTTATTGCCGTCTCTTTTAAGCCAAAGAACGCTTATCATATATTCGCCCTCGTCGCCCTCCGAGAGCAGCTCGCGGTAGACCTCTAACTTCACGGTGTCGTTATCGACAGTCTCGTTTGCTGACTTCCATTCGCTGCTGACGCTCCAGCCTATGCCCCCGGCGTCGCGGGCGTAGGTCTTGCCTTCGTATTCGCGGTAGTGACCGTCTGAGAGATCGGCATCGGCTAATTCGTCGCTGAACAGCCCGTGCATAAAGTCGCAGAGCTGCTGCCACTCGGTAAAGCCCTCCTCGCTGACGGGGAAGTAATATTCGCCGTCGAGCACAACGCCGTCGGCGGGGTCGTTGGAGGGGTAGCTCAAAGAGTCGTAGATATAAATTCTCTCATAGAGCAGGAAATCATTGACCGTTTTCTCGACGTCGAGCCTGCTGCGGGCGCTTTTCAGCGAGACGGGGGCATCGTCGGCGTCCCAGCCGATACCCGTGACGGTGTTCACGGTATACTGCGCCGTTATCTCGCTGCCGTCGGCGTCGGCGGCGGTTATATTTATTACCGTCATTCCGTCGAGGTCATGCTGAATAATTTCGACCTCGCAATCGTCTATTCCGAAGTGCTGCTGAATAAAGTACATCTTCGCCAAGCCTTCGATCTCGGTCTTACCCATAGGCTCGGTCTCCGCGCCGACGTAGCGGGCGGTGAAGTTAGGTCCTGCATATTCGTCGGCTTTAATACTGTCAAAGTCGAAGGTGTATTCGACGCCGCGCGAGTTCATTGAGGCGAAAACGAGAGTATTCGGCTCGGAGCCTGCCATGAGCTCTGTATTTGTGAAGCACACGCCCACAGCCTTGCCGCCTATATCCGACATATCGCCCGTCAGAAGCCGGAGCTCGCCGTCCTTGACGGCGTAGAAGGCTCCCATAGTCGTATCCTCGCCGATATAGCTGAGCTCGATTATCGGCAGCTCCATATCGAATGCCAAAAGATAAACGGAAGCAGTGTCGGTGTATATTTTGTAATGCTCCTGCGAAGCTCCCAAAAATTCAGCCGGCGCGGGGTAAGTCGCATTTACTGTTTTGCCGTCGGTGCTTATTCCGATTAAAAGCCGCCTTGCGAATACCGCCTCGGAATCCTCGCCGTCGCGGTAGACACCTTCGCCCAGAAGATAGGCGGTAACTCCCCCGACCTCGGCTTTTGCGAACATCACCTTGCCGTCGGCGGACCCCGCAGATGTCAGCGCGGGGATATCCGCCTTTTCATAGCTGATATATCCGTCTATTTCGTCGGGAAGCTCGGCTGAGCCGTCGGTCCTGCCCACAGCGTTTGTAAGAAGGCAGACCGACACCGCTATAACAACAACTACCGCGATGACCGTCGCCCAGAGCTTCGGCTTTTTCATTCTCAGCACTCCTTTTATGCGTCCTTTAATGTCGGATTCCCCGAAGCCAAGAACGCCGTTTAAAGATATGCCGTTCTGCTTCATCGAGATGTTTAAAAGCGCGTTGGCATATACCTTTTTATAGCCCTCGGGGCAGCCTTTGAGCGCGCGCTCGTCGCAGGAAAGCTCCATATCGGCCGTCATAAGCCTTATGCCGAGCCATACAAGCGGGTTGAACCAATGCAGCGCCAGAATCGGCACCGTTAGCAGCTTTACAAGGTAGTCCCTCCGCTTTATATGAGTCCGCTCGTGCTCCAAAATGCACTCCCTGTCCTCGGGGCTTATCCCGACGGGAAGATATATCCTCGGGCGGAAGATACCGAATACGAACGGCGAAGGGATATTTTCGCAGATATAATAGCCGTCGGCTTTATCGGCTTTTCTCACCTTAAGCCCAATGCGGATATAGCTTATTACCGCCCAGATAACTATCCCGACAGCGACCGCAGCCCAGATCAGCCCCGCAATTTCGCCTACGGAAAGCGTTTTCGGGACCTCTTTCACGACATCCTCCATAGGGTCGTGATACGCAGGCGGGAGGTCAGTTATAACAGGGTCGGCGGGAAGAGTCGGCGCAACGTATTCCGCCGCCGGAGGGACGATATATTCCATACGGTTCTGCTCTACCGTGCGCGGCTTCAAAAGGTTGAAAAAGCTCACTACCGACGAAATCGAGATCGGGCAGAGAAGCCGAAGCGCAGGTATCGCCCAGAGCATATAGGAATACCTTCGGGGCAGGCTTTTAAACATAAGCCTCAGAAGCGCCAATACCGCAACGATAAGCCCGCCGGTGATGCTCATATTTAAGACGGTGACAAATATGCTCTCCATATTATCCCTCCTCGGATTCGGTGAAGTCGTCTATAAGCTTTTTCAGCTCGGCGGCTTCCTCCCTTGTGAGCTTTTCCTTTTTCAGAAAAGCCGCCAAAAACATCGGCAGCGACCCGCTGTAGCCGCTCGAAAGGACCTCGCCCGAGCGCTGCCCCAAAACCTCGTCGCGGGTGCAGAGCGGGATAACAACGGCGTTCTCGCTCCTGACGGCGTTTTTAAGCGCGAGCTTTTTTATCACCGTGTATACGGTCGACTTTTTCCAGCCCAGAGCTTCGTAGGCTTTTTTCACAAGCTCGCCGGAGCGTATTCCGCCCTCCTGCCAAATCAGCTCCATAAGCCTCAGCTCACTGTCTGATATCTTCATATTTCACACTCCTTATTTGCGGGTCTATAAATATAGACCTCCTTGATGTCTTTAGTCTATCACAATAGACCAAAAATGTCAATACCCGCCGTAAAAAAATTTTTTTGAAATAATTTCCGATTTTTGTTAAATTCCTTTGACAAATTTAAAGCGGCGAGTTATAATATATTCGATTATAATGTCTTTTTCCCAAGGCATCTATGCATAATGGAGGATGAGAAAATGCGCAGGATCTTACCCCGACTTATCGCTGCGATAACCGCTGCGGCTGCGCTTTGCCTTGCGACCGTTCCGGCGTGGGCAGACAGCTCCGAAACCGCTCCGGCATTTACCGTAGAAGAACAAAGCTACATAGCCTCGCACCCCGTCGTGAAGATAGGCTATGTTCAGGACAGGATACCCGTATCGTTCACCGACGGCAACGGCGAATTTGCGGGGATATCGCGGTATATATTCGACCGCGTGGCAAGCCTCTGCGGGCTTGAGTTTGAATATCTGCCGCTCCCCCGGGGCGACGTGACCTATGAATACCTCCTCGAAGGCGGCTACGACCTCGTTTCGAGCGTGGAATACAACAAAGAGAACCAGCAGGCGCGGGGAATACTGATAAGCGACCCGTATTTTTCGAGCAGAAAGGTCGTCGTTGCGCGGGAGGGGCTGAATTTCCGCTTCGACGCCGCTCTCACGATAGCCATCTCGACCGGCTCCCAGACAATAAGAAAGGTCCTCGGCGAGTCATACCCCAACTTTGAGCTCGTCGACTACCCCTCTATAACCGACTGCTTTGACGCTGTAAACTCCGGAAAAGCCGACCTTCTTATGCAGAACCAGTATGTAGTTGAGCATTGGATCTCTAAGCCGATTTATGAAAAGCTCAGCGTTATACCCGTTTTGGGGCTCGACGACGAGCTCTGCTTCTCGGCGGTAGTGACCTTCGGCGACTACACCGGCGGCGCCTCTCAGGAGGAGGGCGAGCTGTTGATAAGCATTTTAAACAAGGCAATATCGCAGCTCACCGAAGATGAAATCAGCCTGTTCATAATCAGCGCGATTTCGGAAAACCCCTACAGATACAATTTCTCCGATTTTCTCTACCGCTACAGAATGGCGTTCAGGGTCTTCGCGGCGTCAGCGGTCATAATCCTGCTCCTGCTCTTCCTGCTGTTAAGGCTTTATATGCGCTATTCCGAAAACCGAGCCGACGCCAAGGTAAAGAGCCGCTTTCTCTCGACTATGAGCCACGAATTCCGCACTCCGCTGAACGGTCTCATCGGGCTGAACTACCTTATGTTCCAAAAGACCGACGACAGGGAGAGCCTCAAAAAATATCTGAGGCAGTCGAACGTAACCGCGAATTACCTTCTCTCGCTCGTGAACGATATGCTCGATATGTCTAATCTCCAGACCGAAAACCTCAAGCTCGACATAAAGCCCTTAGACCTCGGGCTGCTGCTCGACACCGTCGATTCCATCTCTGAAAACGCCCTGCGCGATAAAAATATCGAATATGTCAAGGACTTCGAGCTAATCTGCCGCAGGATCAACGGCGACGGCGTAAGGATACAGCAGGTGCTCCTGAACCTTCTTGACAACGCGAAAAAATTCACCCAGGAGGGCGGAAAGGTCAGCCTTAAGCTCAGGCAGACCGAAATGCCGGACGGAAAGATAATGACCTCGGCGACAATAGCCGACAACGGCAAGGGAATGAGCGAGGAATTCCAGCGTCACCTGTTCGACGCATTCGAGCGCGAGCTCGAGATAGTCTCGAAGGGAAATCAGGGAACGGGGCTCGGGCTTCCGATAAGCAGGCGGCTCGCGCGGCTTATGGGCGGAGATATTACCTTTGAGAGCCGTAAGGGCGCAGGAAGCACGTTTACCTTCACCTTTACCGCCGAACCCGCGCCGGAAACTGATGAAAGCGGCTCGGGCGATGAGCCCGCTCCCGAGCGCGGAACGCCCCCGAGGATACTTGTAGCCGAGGACAACGAGCTGAACGCCGAAATAATCATAGAACTTCTGAACGAGAGCGGCTACGAGACCGAGCTTGCCGAAAACGGCAGAAAGGCTCTCGAAAAATTCGAATCCTCCGAAGAAGGGCATTTCGGACTGATACTTATGGACATTCTTATGCCCGAGCTGAGCGGCTGCGAGGCGGCGAGAGCGATACGCGCTCTCCCGAGAGCCGACGCAAAAACAGTCAGGATATTCGCCTGCACTGCCAACTCCTCCGACGAGGACAGGGAAAAGGCGCTGTCAAGCGGAATGGACGACTTCATAACCAAGCCCGTCGACCTCGACGTATTGCTGAAAAAAATAAGAGGATAGTAAAACCCCTGCGCCTGAGCGGTGCAGGGGTTTTGCATAAATACAGCGCTTTTCTTTCTCTTGACATTTCGCTTCCGCCTCACTATAATATTACAGGTCAAAATTCAGCAAAAGGAAGCGCTTATACGGTGAACAAGGACCTTACCGTCGGCAGCCCCGACAGGGTGGTATTCAGATTCTGCCTTCCGCTTTTCGGAAGCATTATTTTTCAGCAGCTCTACAACATCGCCGACAGCTTCGTCGCCGGAAAATTCGTCGGCGAGGAGGCGCTCGCGGCGGTCGGAAACAGCTACGAGATCACGCTCATTTTTATAGCGTTCGCGTTCGGCTGCAATATCGGCTGCTCGGTGATAACCGCGCAGTTTTTCGGCGCGGGCAGATTTAAAGAGCTTAAAACCGCCGTCTCGACAACGCTCATCGCGAGCGGTGCGCTCTGCGCCCTGCTTATGGCTCTCGGAGCCTTATTCGGCGGGCAGCTTTTACACCTCATCAACACCCCCGACGAGGTATTTGAAGCCTCGAAGCTCTATCTCGACATCTACATATTAAGCCTGCCGTTCGTCTTTTACTACAACATCGCGACGGGCATTTTTTCGGCGCTCGGCAACTCGAAAACGCCGTTTATATTTCTTATGTGCTCCTCGCTCTCGAATATCGCGGTCGATATCCTGTTTACAACGAAGCTCTCGTTTATCTTCACCCACGGGGTCGACGGCGTTGCCTGGGCGACGTTTTTGTGCCAGGGCGTGAGCTGCATTCTCTCGCTTATATTCGCCTTCCGCTCGCTCAATACCATAAAAACCGAGGGGCGCGCCCCGATATTCGACGGCGTGATTTTAAAGAGGATAGCCTCGATAGCCGTCCCGAGCATTTTGCAGCAAAGCTTTATTTCGGTAGGAAACATCGTCATTCAGGGAGTTATAAACGGATTCCGGACCGGCGTTATGGCGGGATATTCCGCCTCGGTAAAGCTCAACAACCTCGTCATAACCTCGCTTACGACCGTCGGAAACGGCATTTCAAACTTCACCGCCCAGAATATCGGCGCGCAAAAGCGCCCAAGGGTGCGCGAAGGCTTTAGGGCGGGTCTTAAGCTCGTATGGATAATCTGCCTGCCGCTCGCGGCGCTCTATTTCTTCGCGGGGCGTTATCTTGTATATATCTTCCTCGATTCACCGAGCGACGCCGCCCTCGGCACCGGAATAGAATTCCTTCGGATAGTCGCGCCGTTCTACCCGCTCATATCGGCAAAGCTCATCGCCGACGGCGTGCTCCGCGGGGCGGGAATGATGAAAAAATTTATGGTCAGCACCTTTACCGACCTTATTCTCCGCGTCGTACTCGCGGAAATACTCTCAAAAACCGCTCTCGGCTCAACGGGAATATGGCTCGCCTGGCCTATAGGCTGGGCGGTCGCAACCGTTCTTTCGGTGATGTTCTACCGCTCGGGCGGTTGGAGCGCCGAGAATAAAAACGGCGGCGCCGCAGGGCAATAAGCCTTGGCAGCGCCGTTTTCCGGTCATTCGCCTTCAGAGCCGCCTTCGGGGCGGTATTCGAGGATATCCGCAGGCTGGCAGTTAAGCTCGCGGCAGATAGCTTCGAGCGTCGAAAAGCGTATCGCCGAAATTTTGCCGGTTTTTATCTTCGAGAGATTTACGTTGGATATCCCCACCCGCGCGGCAAGCTCGTTGAGGGATATTTTTCTGTCCGCCATAACGCGGTCGAGCCTGAGAATTATCGCCATATCCTGCCTCAGAGCGTTTCGTCGGACTGCCTTTGCAGCTCCTCGCCGTATTTGAAGACATACGAGAGCAAAAACGCCACTACTGCCACCAGAACGAAGTTGCCGTCGACGTTCAAATAGTCCGAGGTTTCCCCAAGCAAGGCGCCGCTCTCAGCAAGGGCGCCGAAAATAGCGTTCACAACGGCTGCAAGCGCAAACTGCACCGCTCCGCCGGCGAGCCCGGCAACGAGCGTGAAGATACCGAAGCGCTTTATGTCGCGGCTGATGCCCTCGGCAAAAGGCGCGCCCTCTTTCATCGGGGCGAGAATCTTGCGGAACAGCCTTATTCCCGCATAACCCACGGCGAGCATAACTGCCGCGCCGACGCACATCACGGTATATGCCTTCACGAATTCATATACGTCGCCCTCGGCGCCCGTAGCCAGGATCAGCCTTGTTTTCCCGAACGTCGCGCCGATGACGGTGCCGTCGGATATCTCAAGCGTTCCCAGCGCGGAAAACATCAAAAGCAGCATATCGAACACCATAAGCAGCAGCGCACCGACGATTACCATAACCTCGGCTATCTTCAAAAATACGTCGATCGTGCGGGCGGTTTTAACGAGCTTTTCCATAAAAATTCCTCCGATCGTTTTGTTTACAATCGGAGTATATCATATTATTTTATATTTGTCAATAGTTTTTTATCGAAAAACATTAAATTTTTATCGCAAAGCGAATCAGACTATAATATCTGTAACAAGCCCCGCGCAAACTCCTATAAAATAGAGCAGCCCCGCAACGGTCAGGTTCTCTTTGAGGTTTTTGTTGGTCTTAAAGAGCACCACGAGACCGAGCCCCGCGCCCGTCGAAAGCCCCGCTATGACCGAGCCGAAGCTCAGGCTACCCGCTGCATAGAGGTCGGTAAGAACGACCGAGGCGGCGCAATTTGGGATAAGCCCTATCAGCGCGGTTATAAACGGCTGAAGCGGGCTGTCGGTCATAAGCAGCGTTTTGAGGGTGTCCTCCCCGAGAAGCTCGATGGCAAGCCCGAGAGCGAGCGACACCAAAAACACGAACACGGTTATATGAACGGTGTGCCTGAGCGCGGAGTAAAAGATACCGTGCTCGTCGCAGCCGCAGTCCTCGCAGAGGTCGTGAAACGGCTCGCTCTGCTCGTTGCGGTGCCTTTTTAGCGCCCGAAGGACCAGATCAACGCAGAGCCCCGCGATTATCGCGATAATAAGCTTTGCGCCGATAAGCGGGAGTATCTTCTTCGCTCCATCGGGGCTTGCAAGGAGTATCGGCACGGCTTCGTCCGAGGTCGCGATAAAAACGGCGATGAGCGTTCCGAGGCTTATGAGCCTGCCGGAATAGAGGTTAGAAGCCGCGACCGAAAATCCGCACTGGGGGATACAGCCTATCGCCGCGCCGCCCAAAGGTCCGAACGGACCGAGTCTGCGCAGGGCGTTGGGCAGCCTGTCGGAAGCTTTATGCTCGAAATATTCTATTAAAAGATAGACGCCGAACAGAAACGGCAGCATCTTCGCGGTGTCGAGGAGGGTTTCAGCGAGCACGTCGAGAAAAATTTTCATAATTTTTTCCTTTCAGATTCATCATCTAATTATAATGCGACTTTATGCCGCTTGTCAAGTTGATTTCCGCGGAGATATGTGATATAATATTTGTAAACAATCGCAACATGTATTTCAGCTGGGGTTTTGGTTTTTATGCGTATTTTGTTCTGCGACGACGATGCGGCGGTCATGAACTCGCTGCATAAATCGGTTTTGGAATACTTTCAGAGTAACGGGCTGAGCGCTCCCGAATGCGTGCTCTGCTCGAGCGGCGAGGAGCTTTTGGCGAGCGGAGAGGTCGGCGAGATTGCCTTTTTGGACGTTGAAATGGACGGGCTCAGCGGCATACATACCGGCGAGCGGCTGAAAAAGCTCAATCCCCGTATAAAAATAATTATCGTGACCTCTTACCCCGATTACCTCGACGAAGCGATGAAATTTCACGTTTTTAGGTATCTTTCAAAGCCCGTAGACAAGCAGAGGCTGTTCAGAAACCTCAAGGACGCGCTCTATCAGATAAATACATACTCAAAGTCGGTGGTTATAGAGACCTCGGAGGGCTGCAAAACATTAGACGCCGAGGACATTATCTGCTTTGAATCCGACGGAAGGCAGACGGCGGTCCACACCGTGGGCGGTAAGCTTTTCAGCCGGCTCGGGATCGAATACTGGACAAAATCGATGGATATTCCCGGGTTCTTCGAGGCGAGCCGCGGGTTTGTGGTAAATATGAAATATGTATCGTCTTTTAACAAGGAGATCATTAAGCTTACCTGCGGGGAATATACCGTAAACGCCTATTTGTCGCGGAGAAAATACAAGGTCTTCCGCGACGCATATATGCTTTATATGAGGTCGGTGGAATGAACGCTTATTTTGAATTGATCACGTGCGCGGCAGTGCTTTTTACCGAAATGCTGATAAATTATATCTATGCCGATTATCTGTTCACAAAAAGGGTCGGCGGCGCCAAGGCGTTCGGCGCTTATGCGGTCGGATACGTCTTGCTGTATACAGTCTTTCTGCTTCCGGATAAAATCATCCTGAACATTATCGCTTATTTACTTGTAAACTTTATGATATTCGCCGCCGTATATTACTGCGGAATCGTTTCCGCACTGTTTAATTCCGCAGTGCTGACCGCGCTTATGGCTATATCCGAGGTAATAGGCTCGGCTGTTTTGAGTATACCTTCCGGAAGCTTTTCGTCTTATACCTACAGTCCGGTATCGCTGTTCGCCCTCAGCATTCTCAGCAAGCTGCTGTATATGTTATTCTGCATAATATCCGCAAGCGTTTTTGAGCCTCACAAGTCAAAGAGTGGCAGCTCTGCAAATCTTATCAAGCTCAGCATTATGCCTGTTGCTTCGCTGTTCGTTGCAGTATTGGTGATTTATGTATATTCCTATATTGAATTGCCATACGTTTTGCAGATCGCGGCGGCGGTGTCTATGTTCGCGCTGCTTTTTGCGAATATTTACACCGTTTCGGTCTACAACCGCTCCGAAAAAATAAGCCGTGAGAATCTCGCCATCAAGCTTGCCGTTCAGAAAGAGGAATACGACGCGGAGTATTACAAAATGCTTGAGGAGCAGTATGAGCGGCAGAGAATACTTATCCACGACGTAAAAAACCATATGCAGGCGATAAACGGTCTCGCCGCCGAGGGGAACGTCTCGGAAATTCAGAAATATATAACCGAGTGGGGCTACGACAAAGCCCTGCAAAAGCAGGTGCGGTACTGCCAAAATTCCATACTCAACATAATCGTCTCGGAGACGGCAAGAGAATGCGCGGAGAGCGGAATAGAGTTTCAATGCGACATTCGCGGAAAGAGCGTCGATTTTATAAGCGACACCGATATTTCCGCGCTGTTCGGAAATCTTTTGTCTAACGCCTATGAGGCTGCAAAAAACGCCGATGAGAAGTTTATTGAGCTCGATATAAAAATAAAGCCGGAGCAGAAGCTGACGGTGGTCAAAATAAGCAACTCCTGCAAAGAGCCTCCCGCAAGAGACGAAAAAGGCTTATTCATAAGCCGCAAGGACGGCAAGGAAAACCACGGCTTAGGGCAGAAAAGCATACGCAGGATAATAGAAAAATACGGCGGGACTTCGGAAAGCTATTACAACGACGCCGAAAAGCGGTTTGAAACGGTAATAGTGTTCTCAGAATGCGAATAGAGCAAAGGTTATCCCCTATCGGAGATGAATTCCGATAGGGGATTTTTCTGCTCTTTTGACCGTTTATGTCGGTTTTTCGACCGTTCGTGTAAATTCCGTTGACCGAGCGGAGCGGAAAGTTTATCATTGATAATATCATAAGAAGTGTTTACATATACATTCACAGACGGGCAGGGCGATTTCTGTTCTTATAAGGGAAACAAGCTGCTGCCCGTGTCGTATGAGCCCTATGCCGCCGAGTATTCCGTTTCGGAATTCGACGCCGAAAGCGGAAAGCTTAAGAGCGTTGCCGTACTATGGCGGCATAGGTCTTTTATACGACGCCGATACGACGGCGAGAGCAAAACGCTGACGTTTACAGCGAGGAATTCTATACTAAAAGATGGCGGAGATCATCGCCCCTTTGCTTGAAGCAAAAAACGCCGTTACGAGGGACAGAATGGGAAGAGCGGACATCGCGGCATCGCAGGACCCGTATAAAGAGATAAAAAGCTCGCGAAGAGCGTTGAACGCGGAAATCTAAGCATCACAAAAAACCGGAAGTCTCGGGACCTCCGGTTTTATGCTTTATCAGTCAAGCTCCTTGACGCCGGTGTAGAGCTCGTAATATCTGCCCTTCATAGCGAGGAGCTGGTCGTGGTCGCCTCGCTCGATAATCTCGCCGTGCTCCAAAACCATTATCGCGCTGGAGTTGCGGACGGTAGAAAGCCTGTGCGCGATGACGAACGTAGTGCGGTTCTTCATCAGCCTATCCATGCCGTGTTCGATATGCCGCTCGGTCCTCGTATCGACCGATGAAGTCGCTTCGTCCAAAACGAGTATCGGCGCTTTAGATATCGCCGCCCTCGCGATGTTGAGAAGCTGGCGCTGCCCCTGCGAGAGGTTTGCGCCGTCGCCTTCAAGAACGGTGTCGTAGCCCTTTTCAAGCCTCATAATAAAGCTGTGGGCGCTCGCGGTCTTTGCCGCGGCGACGATCTCCTCGTCGGTGGCGTCGAGCCTGCCGTAGCGGATATTGTCCTTTACGGTGCCGGTGAACAGGTGGGTATCCTGCAATACCATAGCGATATTGTCGCGCAGGAAGTCGCGCTTATAGTCCTTAACGTCCCTGCCGTCGATGAGTATCTCGCCCTCCTCGATGTCGTAGAAGCGGTTGAGAAGATTAGTGACGGTGGTCTTGCCCGCGCCGGTAGAGCCGACAAAGGCTATCTTCTGACCCGGGTGCGCGTAAAGGTCGATATGCTTGAGGACGGTCTTTTCGGGAACATATCCGAAGGAGACGTCCTTAAAGACGACGTCGCCCTTTATGGGTTCCTCGCAGGCTTCGGGAGAATCGGGAGCCTCGGGAGCGGTGTCCATAACCTCAAATACTCTCTCCGCTCCGGCGAGCGCCGCAAAGAGCGTCGTCATCTGCTGCGAGATCATATTTATCGGCATCGAGAACTGACGCGAATAGTTTGCGAACAGATGGAGCGCGCCCGTTGAGAGCTTGCCGAACACTATAAGTATTCCGCCGACGCCTATCGTTACGCCGAAGGATATCTGAGAGGTGTTGCCCATTATCGGGCCCATAACGCCGCCCCAGAACTGAGCCTTAAACTGCTTGTCGCGCATATCGTCGTTGAGCTCGTCGAATTCCTCGATGCAGATCTGCTCGTGGTTGAACACCTTTATTACCTTCTGACCGGTAACCGTTTCTTCGGTATAGCCGTTGACCGCGCCGAGAGCCGCCTGCTGCCCGCTGTAATAACGCGAGGAGAGCTTTGCTATCGCGCTGCCGCCAAGGGCGAATATCGGGATAAACAGAACCGTTATAAGGGTAAGTATCCAGTTTGTTGTTATCATGAATATAAAGGTGCCGATGAGGGTAACGGTACCAGAGAACAGCGACGTTAAGGAGTTGTTTATCATAACGTCGATATTGTCGATATCGTTGGTGAAGCGCGACATTACCTCGCCCGTCGGGTTGGAGTCGAAATACCTTACCGGAAGCCTCTGGAGCTTGGTAAAGAGGTCGCTCCTTATCTTTAAGATAGCTCCCTGAGATATAGAGAGCATAAGCCTTGCCTGAAGATAGTTCGAGATTATCCCGAGACCGTATATTACCGCAAGGATAGATATGACGGCGAGGATATAGCTGAGTATTTCGTTTGCTCCGGCAGACATTCCTATCGGACCGGTAAACTTCTCGATAACGCCCTCGGCGAGCTTCTCGGTCGCCGACATTCCCTCCATCTCTTTGCCCGTCGTGAAAACGGTGAGGCGGTTGATTATCGGCGCGAGCATATAAGAGCCGAAGAGCGAAGTTACCGTAGAGCAGAGCATGCATATCAGCACGGCTACAAGCCTGAATCTGTAGGGCTTAAGATAGCTCAGCATTCTCGCTATAGTCGCGCGGGAATTTTTCATCTTTCCGCCGCCCTGAATCCTCGGACCGCCTCTGCCTCCGCCGCCCGGACCGCGCCTGCGCATCTCGGTGGCGCGCTTGTTATACTGCTTCTGGAGCTGTTCAAGCGATCTTGCCATTATCTTCCCGCCTCCTTTCGCTCGGAGTCGTTCTGAGAATAGTAGATCTCCTGATAAGCCTCGTTTTCGGCAAGAAGCTCGTCGTGGGTACCCACTCCGGTTATCCTGCCCTCGTTCATAACGACTATCATATCGGCGTCTTTTACCGAGGATATCCTCTGAGCGATTATTATCTTGGTGGAATCTGCAAGCTCGTTCCTGAACGCCTCGCGTATCTGCTTTTCGGTGGCGGTGTCGACCGCGCTGGTGGAGTCGTCGAGGATAAGGACCTTCGGCTTTTTAAGGAGCGCCCTCGCGATGCAGAGCCTCTGCTTCTGACCGCCCGAGACGTTAGTTCCGCCCTGGTCTATCATCGTGTCGTATCCGTCGGCGAAGGAGCTTACGAATTTATCTGCCTGAGCGCTCGAAGCCGCGGCTATCACCTCTTCGTCGGAGGCGTTTTCGTTGCCCCAGCGGAGGTTTTCCGAAACGGTCCCGCTGAAGAGCGTGTTGTTCTGAAGGACCATTCCGACGCCCTCGCGGAGATTGAAAATAGAGTAATCCTTAACGTTCACTCCGTCGACGAGGACTTCGCCGGCGTCGGCGTCGTAAAGGCGGGAAATAAGCGAAACGAGGGTAGTCTTTCCGCAGCCCGTAGAACCGACTATTCCGACGATAGAGCGCGCGGGGATCTTAAGGCTTATATTGTCGAGAACAGGGTCTTCGGAATTTTTGTAGTAGCGGAAGGTTACGTTTCTGAATTCGATATCGCCGTTTTTAACGGTGAGGTCTTTTCTCTGGGCGTTTTCGTCGGAGATGTCGGGTACCTCGTCGAGGACCTCGCCTATGCGCTTAGCCGAAGCGAGCGCGCGGGAGGTGACCATAAATAGCATCGAGACCGCCATAAGAGAGGAGAGTATCTGGGTGGAATAGGTGATGAAAGCCGAAAGCTCTCCTACCTCCATTCCGCCGTTCAAAACTATCCTTCCTCCGAAGAATATAACGCACATAACCGTGATATTCATAACGAGCGTCATTACCGGCGACATGAATATCACTATCTTCATAGCGCCCATAGCCGTATCTCTTAAATCGGTGTTGGCGCGCCCGAACTTTTCTATCTCGAATTCCTCGCGGGTAAACGACTTAACGACTCTTACGTTTGTCACGTTTTCCTGAACCGCCGAGTTGAGCCCGTCGACCTTTTTCTGGACCATAGAGAATTTAGAGAAGCTCGAAACGATTATAGTGGCTATTCCGGCGACAAGGACCGGAACCGCGACCGCAAAGACCACCGAGAGCGAGGGCTGGAGCGATATCGCCATAAACAGCGCAGCTATCAGCATTCCCGGGGCGCGAATAGCCATTCTTAGGACCATATTTATGAAATTCTGAAGCTGAGTGACGTCGTTGGTCATTCTTGTGACGAGCGAGCCCGTCGAAAATTTGTCGATGTTGGCAAAGGAGAAGCTTTGGACCTTTGTGAATATATCGCGCCTTAAGTCGCCGGCGAAATTGACCGCCGCCTTTGCGCCGAAATACGAGCCTCCTACTCCTCCCGCCATCATCAGGATCGCCATACCTATGGTCCCGAACATAGCGAGGATGCTGCCCTGCCAGGTGAGAGTGCCGTTATTCGCGCCGTCGATGATAAACGCGAGTATCTTCGGCATTACCACCTCGCCGACAACCTCGACTATCATACACAGCGGACCCACGATGAAGAATATCAGGTAGGGCCGTATGTATTTGAACCAGTTGTGTTTCAAAATAAAGTTACCTCCTTGAGGCGGGGAAAATTACACGCGCTTGGGTGAAATTGCCTTGAGATTTTCGGTCATCTTTTCGAGAAGTCTGTCCATAACCTCCATATCCTCGTCGGTGATGCCCTCAAAAGCCTTCTCGTCGATGTCGCGGAACATTTCCTTTGTCGCCTTAAGGATCTCGTTGCCCTTGTCGGTGATGGTGATGTAGTTCATTCTTGCGTCGTCAAACGAGGGGTTCCTTACGATGAGCTCGGCTGCTTCGAGCTTGTTGAGAGTTACCGCGACCGCGGCAGAGGAGATCTCGAGCTTCTGCGCGATATCCTTCTGGCAGATGTTCTTGTTGTGGGCGATGAGCATAAGCATATGGTGCTGGCTGCAATGGATTCCGAGCCTGCTTACCTGCTCCTCGACCATAATTCTGCGGAGCCTGTTGACGTGGAGGAAAGAATGGGTGAGTGATGACATTTTGCGCTGCCTTGCTGTCTCTTTTTTCATTGGGATCTTCCTTTCTGTATTTTTTCAACATTAGCCTGTTAATGATTAGCAAGCTAAGCTTACAATAATTTTTTAGTTTTGTCAATATTCCGCTCCGTGGAATTTATACAGGTTTTTTTCAACGGTTTTGTGCAAAACTCACAATGATGTATTTACCCGAAAAATGCTGTTGCGTTTTTTTGAAATATCGGCTATAATCATTCGGAAAGCGCGAAAATGCGCATATTGCAACGGAGTGAAATTATGGGATTCAGAGAATTCAGAAACAAATATTTAGGCGACGGCGCGTTCTACCGCCGACTGCTCACCGTCGCCCTTCCGATAGTCGTTCAGAACGCGATAACGACCTTCGTCAGCCTTTTGGACAACATAATGGTCGGCAAGACCGGCACCGACCCGATGACCGGCGTTTCGATAGCGAATCAGCTCATATTCGTGTTCAACATACTCGTTTTCGGAGCCATCTCGGGCGCGGGTATCTTTACCTCGCAGTATCACGGCTCCCGCGATTCCGACGGCGTAAGGTTCACGATGCGCTTCAAGCTCATTATATGCACCGTTATATCCGTTCTCGGGCTGTTTGTATTCGGCTTCTTCCGCGGCGGGCTGATTTCGCTTTATATTTCCGACAGCGCCGCCGTCGGCGACCCTATAGCCACCCTCGGCTACGGCTCGGAATACCTTAAAATAATAATGCTCGGGCTTATACCCTTCGCAGTGACTCAGTGCTATGCCGGAACACTCCGCGAGACCGACGAGACGGTCGTCCCGATGCTCGCGGGGATTGCAGCCGTCGCGGTGAACCTGTTCTTCAACTGGGTGCTTATATTCGGAAAGCTCGGCGCTCCCGCCCTCGGAGCTGCGGGCGCCGCCATCGCGACGGTCATCTCGCGATACGTTGAAATGCTCATTGTCGTAATATGGACTCACGCCCATACCGAAAAGAACCCGTTCGCAAAGGGGCTCTTCCGCGGTCTTTATATCCCGAAAAGCGTTGTTTTTGCAATCGTCAGGAAGGGCACTCCCCTGCTCCTCAACGAGACCCTCTGGAGCTTCGGAATAGCCGCCGTCGCGCAGTGCTACTCGGTCAGGGGGCTCGAGGTCGTCAGCGCAAACAACATAAGCGTAACGGTTATGAACCTCTTTAACGTTGTATTCCTATCGCTCGGCAACGCGATTGCCATAATCGTCGGGCAGTCGCTCGGCGCGGGCAAAGCCGAAGAAGCCGTCGACCTCGACAGAAAGCTCCTTGTCGTTTCGGTGATATCGAGCGTTGTGACCGGCGCGGTGATGGCTGCCGCAGCGCCCGTTTTCCCTCAGTTTTACAACACCGAGCCCGAGATAAAGCATCTCGCGACGCAGATGATACTCGCGGTCGCGGCGGGAATGCCTATCCAATCCTTCCTCAACGCCTGCTACTTCACCCTCCGCTCGGGCGGCAAGACCTTTATAACCTTCATATTCGACAGCGGCGCGATCTGGGCGATAAACTACCCGCTCGTGTTCGTTCTGACCCGCTTCGCGCCGTCGATGCCTGTTGCTCTTATAATGCTCGCCGAGCAGCTCTCGGGGCTGATAAGATGCGTTCTCGGGTACATACTCGTCAAAAAGAGGATATGGGTCAACAACCTCACCTCCGCCAAAAAGTAAGTCTTATTTTCCGTCAATGGTGAAGATTCACCAAAATCCGCGCTGTTTGCAGCCGCAATATCGGCTATTTTCGTATTTGACAACGCCGCGCAAAGGTGCTATATTAGTAGAGTCGCCGAAAACAACGCGGCGCGTCATTCAGAAAATTTATTAAATTATTTTAAATAATCAAGGAAGTTATGAAATGAGTTTTATGCAATCGCTGAAAACGTTTTTCTCGCCGAAGGATATGTCGGTCGGAAAGCCCGCGGTAAGGATAGCGGAATTCGCCATTCCGATGCTTATAGGCAACATCGCCCAGCAGCTCTATAATACCGTCGATACCATTGTCGTCGGAAAATACGTCGGCGACGGCGCCATTGCCGCGGTCGGCGGCGCGGCCCCCGTCCTCAACCTTATGCTCGCGCTAATGATAGGTCTTTCGACCGGCGTCGGAATTCTCGTTTCGCAGTATTTCGGAGCCAAAGACCGCGAAATGCTCTCGGCGACGATAGGCAACTGCACCACCCTTACCGCCATCGGCTCGGTTATAATAATGATAGTCGGAACCGCTCTTACGAGCCCGCTCCTAAGGGCGCTCGACACCCCGGAGGGAGACATCTTCCGCTGGAGCAGGGACTACCTGACGGTATGCTTTTTAGGCATAGTCGGGACATTTTATTACAATATCCTCTCCGGCGTTCTCAGGGGAATGGGCGATTCGGTCTCGGCTCTCGGATTCCTTCTTATCTCGGCGACGCTCAACATCGGGCTCGACCTTCTTTTCGTAGCCGTTTTCAGAATGGAGGTCTTCGGCGTAGCGCTCGCGACAGTTCTTTCCCAGGGTGTCTCGGCGATATGCTGCTACATAAAGATGCTCCATATGCGCGACGTATTCGACATAAAGCTGAAATACTTCAGGCTCACAAAGATAACAAAGGATACCCTCCGCCTCGGGATCCCTTCGGGGCTCACTCAGGCAATATTCTCGTTCGCGATGCTCGCCGTTCAGAGGCTCACCAACTCCTTCGGCGACGCAGTCATGGCGGCTAACGTTGTTGTTATGCGCGTCGACGGCTTTGCGATGATGCCGAATTTCTCCTTCGGTCAGGCGATGACTATGTATACCGGTCAGAATGTAGGCGCAAAGAAGCTCGACAGGCTGAAATCCGGCACGGTTCAGGGGACCGTTATGGCGGTCTCGGTATCGGCATTTTTCCTTATGCTTATAATGATCTTCGGTCACGGCTTAATGGGGCTCTTCACCGACACCGAAGCCCTTATAGATATGAGCTACGGAATGATGAGCATTTTAGCCGTAGGATATGTCGCGATGGCTGTAACCCAGTCCCTCGCGGGGGTTATGCGCGGCGCGGGCGACACGATGACCCCGATGTGGATATCTCTCTTCACCACCGTAGTTCTCAGAGTGCCGGTAGCTTACGGTCTTGCCGCGATAACGAAGTCCGAGGCTCTGCCCCTCGGCGATTACCGCTGCATTCCCTTCTCGCTGCTGATATCCTGGATAGTAGGTATGATAATACATATTATCGTCTACCTTATGGGAAGATGGAAAAGAAGAATACCTGAATTCTGATAATATTAAACGGGAGCTTTCGGGCTCCCGATTTTTATGCCGAAAGGTTAGAATCCGCTCAACAAAATCTGCGGATAAAGCAGTGACAACGGGGCTCAAATGTGTTATTCTTTCATCAGAAATATAACAGGAGGTTTTGAGATGAAAGAACTTTACGGAAAATCGGTACGTCTGCGCGAAGGCGACTTTCTGCGCAGAGAGCATTCCAACCGCGACTACCTTATGAAGCTTCAGACAAGACACCTTTTGAGAAACTACGAGCTCGAAGCCGGAAGATATTCGGGCAGAGGGCATGACGCCTCGGCGTTCGGCGGCTGGGAAGACCCGACCTGCCAGCTTAGAGGGCATTTTCTCGGTCATTGGCTCTCGGCGGCGGCGCTTAATTACTATGAGACCGGCGACCGCGAGCTGCTCGTAAAGACCGAAAACGTGCTCAGGGGGCTCGAAGCCTGCCAGCGCGACAACGGCGGCGAATGGGTCTGCCCGATACCCGAAAAATATCTCTATTGGATAGGAAAGGGCAAGGGGATCTGGGCTCCGCAGTATAATATCCATAAGCTCTTTATGGGTCTTATCGACGTTTACCGCTATATGGAGCTCAAAAACGCCCTCGAAATTGCCGATAAGCTCGCCGACTGGTTCCTCAGGTGGAGCGGCGAATACACTCGCGAGCAGTTCGACAACATTTTAGACGTCGAGACGGGCGGAATGCTCGAGGTCTGGGCAGACCTGCTCGACATCACGAAGGACGCGAAATACCGCACCCTCCTTGACAGATACTACCGCGGCAGGCTCTTTGAGCCCCTCCTTGAGGGCAAGGACGTTCTGACGAATATGCACGCCAACACAACTATCCCCGAAGTTCTCGGCTGCGCAAGGGCTTATGAAGTCACCGGCGAGGAAAAGTGGCTGAGAATAGTCGAATGCTACTGGAAATGCGCCGTTACCGACAGGGGCTGCTTCGTTACCGGCGGACAGACTCAGGGCGAGATATGGACTCCTATGCAGAAGCTCAAAGCCCGCCTCGGCGATAAGAATCAGGAGCACTGCACCGTCTACAATATGGTAAGGCTCGCGGAATTTCTGTTCCGTCAGACAAAAGACCCCGCCTATATGCACTATATCGAATATAACGTTGAAAACGGGCTCAAGGCTCAGACCTACTGGCAGGGACCTCCCTACAAGGGCAGCCCCTGGGGCGGGCTTCTTACCTACTTCCTGCCGATGAAGGCGGGAAGCAAGAAGGACTGGTCGGGCGAGACCGACAGCTTCTTCTGCTGCCACGGGACTATGGTTCAGGCAAACGCCGCCTGGAACCGCAGGATCTATTACACCGAGGGCGATTCGCTCTATATCACGATGTATACCGGCTCCGAGGCTTCGTTTGAGATGTGCGGGCAGAACATGAGGGTCTCTATCCGCCAGGATTATATGAACGGCAGCCTTATGACCTCCTCCGAAAACAACGCGCTTCAGACCGTCAACGAGACCGCCCGCGCCCACGCAAACAAGCCGGATTACCGCAAATACATAATCACCGTTCACACCGAAGCCCCCGTGGAGTTCTCGCTTAATCTCAGGATACCCGACTGGATAACGAGAGCCGCAACAGTCACCGTAAACGATGAAGCCCCCGAGAAGGTATCGGGCACCGATAAGTTCACCGTTATTAAAAGGGTCTGGAACGACGGCGACAGCGTTACCGTCATTCTCCCGATAGGTATCAAGTTCATTCCCCTGCCCGACGACCCGACTATAGGAGCATTCCGCTACGGTCCCGACGTTCTGGCGGGTATAACCGAGCAGGAGCGCATTCTTTACATCGAGAGCGACAGACCCGAAGACGAGCTTTCGCAGGACACCGAGCGCGAATGGGGAACCTTCCGCACCCTCTACCGCACCGAAAATCAGGACCCGGGGATCAACTTCCGCCGCTTAAACGATATAGGCTACGAGCCGTATCAGATATACTTCAAGATCAAGAGAAGATAACACAAAAAAGCCTCTCCGTTGTGGAGAGGCTTTTTTACTGCAGCTAATCAGTATTTGACGGTTACCTTGGCGTCGGACTGGGAATCTATATTCCCTTCGGCGTCGACGACGGTCAGGATATACACGCCCTTCTCTTCGGGAGCCTTTACCGACGGCTTGGAGTTGCCCGAATCCCCTTCGAGGCGGGACTGCGCGGGGTCGTTCTCGTCGAACGCCGAGAGACCCGAAGGCGCGAGCCAGACGGTATATCCGTCGGGGACTTCCTCCCAGAGCATCACATTTTCGCCCTCCGAGACTTCGGTATCATATGGCAGGAGCCTGTTGGCAAGGGTCGTGACGGTGGTGAAGTTTATGGTTTCCTTCTTGCCGTCGGCGGTATTGATCTCGAGCTTCCATTCGCCGAAGCTCTGTATCGGCTCTTCGCTGCCTATTTCCGCGCCGTTGAGCTTGGCGGTGCAGCCGTCCTTTATTTTCAGGACGAGCGGCTTGAGGTAAGAAACGGTATACTCAGCGCCGTCGCGGACGTTTGCCGACGAATCGTTTTCGCCCGCGTAGACGGTAAAGGTGCTTTCGCCCAAAACGCTGCCGTCGGCGTAAACGATGTAAAGCTTATATTCGCCCGCTTCGTCGGGAATTTTTATCGACTTTTCGTTGCCCTTAGCCGAAGTCATATCCGAGCCCTCGGCAAAGTCGACAGTCCCCGCGGGCGCGAGCCAAACGGTGTCGTCGGCAGAGAGAAGCCCTCTTCGCGGCAAAACGTCGCCGCAGGTTATCGAGACGTTCGAGGCGAGCTCGTAATAGTCGTCGGGCATAACGTCTTTTGAGACCATTCCGACATATTCGTCCTCAAGACCGGAATAGAGCACCACCTCGTAGCCCTCGACGGGCCAGATATAGTCGCTGTTCACATACTGCTCGAGGGTGCAGCCGGGGGCGGTTGTCTCGCTGCGGTCGGTGTTAGAGAAGCCGTTCGTAACTGTGCAGTCGTGCTTGCGCATCCAGTCGTTGAGCTCGTAGACGTTTCTTATCGTGTTGGTCACAACGTTGTGGTCAAAGAGGATATAGGCGCTGCCCTCGTCGGGGTGGAAGCCGTTGACCATCCGCGAGCCGTTTGCCTGAGTGGGCGCGCGGAAGCAGTTGATATAGTTATAGGTCATCTCGGTCATTTCGGACCAATCCTCGTTGCCCTGCTGACCGAGGGTATAGATTCCTCCGGCGTCCTGCAAAACCGAGCATATCTCCTCGACGCGGTTATAGTTGACGTGGTTATAGCGCGAGGTGGTGGTGGGCTGCCCGGGGAGCTGCGAGCCCTCTGTTCCGTCGAAGTTGCACCAGCCCCAGCCTATCGACATTCCGCTGTAGGAGCATTTATACACAAAGTTGTGCTCCACTCTGAGGTTATAGGTAAAGAACGAGGTTATAGGCGAGTTTCCGGGGAAGAAGTAGCAGTTTTCGAGGAGGTAGTTGTTGGTTATCGTTATGTTTTTCGGGACGGCCTCCGTTCCCCTCGGGAACTTTTCGTGCTCCGGACCGGCGCTCGTCTCGCTGACGCGCTGCTTTTCGGTGTCGTTCTCATAGATATGCTGCAAATGCCCGATAACTACCCCCGCGCCGCCGGTATAGCCGATAAAGTTGCCGTTTACAAGGCAGTCGTAAACGTCGTTTTCAAGATGGATTCCGAGATAGCCGGTCGATTCAAACCCGCCGTTTATAAAGCTGATGTCGTGCGCCGTCGTGACGTGGACGGCAGCGGGCGCAACGTCGAACGCGCGGTAGAGGTCGTTGTGCCAGAATATATCCGAGAACTTGGTGTAAATGGTGCAGCCCTGAGTGGTGGCGTTGCCGTATGAGCCGTCGACCTCATAGAGATTCCAGTCGGAATATGCAAATGTCAGCCCGTCGAAGGTGATGTGTTCGGCATATTTTTTCTTCGGCTCGCTGCCGCTTATCTCGACTAATTTTTCGAGCTCGGGGATAACTACCTGAGCGCTGTTGATGTCCTCGCCCTCGCGGGGAATGTAATAGAGAGTGCTGCCCTCCTGGTCGAAATAGAACTGCCCTTCGCTCTCGAGCCACTCGAATACGTTCACTACGTCGTTCTGACCGGAGGGGTTGTAATTTGTGTTCCAGCCGAGGTTCTGAGCTATGGCGGCGTAGGGCATCTGGAATCTTACCTTTGTGTCGCTGTTGTCGGTGAGCTCGAGCGAAGCGGCGCAAACCGTCGCCTTTACCCAGGTCGAGCCGGATTCGAGCTCGATGTTCTGCGGATTTCTTGTGTCGGCAGGCAGCCCGAACGACTTCGGGAAGACGTTACCCGACTTCAGCCCCGACGAGCTCGATACCCAAGCCCAGTCGGCCTGACCGGCGGTGATGAAGTAATAGCCGTCGGCAAGGAGCGGGGTTCCGGTGCGCCTCGTCATCGAAGCGCGGACTCCGTTCACATAAATCGCTCTGAGCTTAGCGTCGCGCTCAAGGTGAGCCTTATAAGCGACGAGACCGTCTTTGAGCCAATTTACCTCGTCGGCGACCTCCCAGCTGCCCTCAAAGAGCTTTCCGCCGCTGATAACTGGGTGCGCCCCCTCTGCGGCGCGGTAGATAACGGTGCAGCTTTTGCTGCCCGAATCGTTTTCGTCAAAAGTGAGGGTATCGTCGAGGGCATAGAAGCCGTCGGCGACCTCTACGACAATGTCTCCGCCCGATTTTTCGAGCGTTCTTACCTGCCCTTTTGCGCGCCCGAGGGTCGCGAAGGGCTTTTCGGCGCTGCCGTCGCCCTCGGTATCGCTCCCAGACGGGGAAACATAGAGGGCGTTTGAAACGGAATGCTCCCCCTCGGTCTTTGTACAGCCCGCGAAAACCGAAAGCGCGAGCAGCGCGGCTACTGCGGCGAATATATACTTTTTAAACTTCATAATGATTCTCCTTGTCAGATAGACGGCGTATAAGAGATAACGTCAATGCGGTTAAAATTATGATACCACACTTTGCGCTCGGTTTCAATAGCATATTACAATCCGTCAATAATTATCGTGGGGAATATAAAAAACGCCTCCCGAAAGACGGCGAGATATCCTTGAAACTGCGCTTTTCCTATGAAAGCGCAAATACCCCCGTTTAACAAGCTTAAGGACATGGGCTTGTGTTTTAATCAATTTTTCCGACGAATTTATCCGGCGGTAGAATCTTGCTCTGTATTTCTCTCATTCCGAAATCGAATTCGTTTCCCTTGATTTCCCCGCCCGAATATGATACAATCAGTTTATCAAGCCAAAGGAGTCCGATATGAACATCTTCATCTGCGACGACAGCGCCGACGAGCGCGGCTTCATCAAACAGATCGTTCTCGACTGGTCCGCAAAGTCGGGGGCGGGCGTCAGCATACGCGAATATCCCTCTGCCGAGGCGCTTTTGTTTTCATATTCGGACTGCCCGCCGGACATTCTGCTCCTCGACATCGAAATGCCGGGGCTATCGGGAGTAGAGCTCGCCAAGAGGCTTCGTCAGAACGGCAACCGGCTTTTGCAGATCGTCTTTATCACCGCCTATTCCGACTATATTGCGGAGGGCTACGACGTTGCGGCGCTGCATTATCTTCTGAAACCCGTCGACCGCGAGAAGCTGTTTTCTGTGCTGTCAAGGGCGGTCGAGAGGATAGCCGACGACGGCAAAAAGCTTGTTTTGGAGCTGCCCGACGAGACCGCGCTGGTGCCGATATGCGATATAAAATATATTGAAGTCATCAAAAACTACGTCACCGTTCATGCCGAGCGGGATTACACGCTGAAAAAACCGCTCAAAGAAATCGAGCGCGATCTCGACGGCAGATTTCTTCGGGTCGGGCGGTCATATACCGTCAATCTTTATTTCATAACCCGAGTCACGCGGTCCGAAATTTTTCTCAAGGGCGGTGGAACCGTTCCGCTGCCGAGGGGAGCGTACGAAAAGGTCAACCGCGCGATAATCAATTTAAAAAGGTAGGTGGAATTATGCTCGGAAAGCGCGCAAACAGGCGTATTGAGGCTTACCAGCGCGAGCTTCTGAAAACGCATTTTTTAGAGGTCGACAATATGTACCGCAAGATGCGCGGCTGGCGGCACGACTACCGCAACCATATTCAGGTTTTAAAATCATATACCGACAAGGGCGACCTCGAAGCGATTTCGGAATATCTCGACAATCTTGAAAAGGACCTTTACACCGTCGATACTGTGATAAAGACAGGCAACCCGATGACCGACGCGATTTTAAACTCAAAGATAGCTCTTGCAAACGACCGAAATATTAGGGTCGATGTCGACGCGCATATTCCCGTTCTGCTCTCGGTATCGCCGGTCGATCTCTGCACGATTCTGGGAAATCTCTTTGACAACGCGATAGAGGCGAGCGAGGGTCTGCCCGAGGACAGGCGGGTGATTCGAGTTTATATTGATTTAAAGGGAAACCAACTCTATATATCGTTTTTGAATTTCACCTCGGGCGGCAAGCTCAAAAAGGTCGGAAATATATTCAAAAGCACCAAGGGCGGCGAGCACGGGCTCGGTCTCGGAAGGATAGACGACGTAGTGAAGCGGCTCGGCGGCTACATCTCCCGCAACTCCGAGGAAGGCGCATTTACGACGGAAGTTTTGCTGCCAATCAAAGGTGATTAAGAGCGGGCGAGCGCAAGCTCGCCGATGCACGCAGGGCTTTGTCTGCAAGCACGAGCAATCAATCGTTCTCGATTGCGAAGTGCGAGCAGAAACAAAACCAGCTTGCAGATGCACGCAGGGCTTTGTCTGCAAGCACGAGCAATCAATCGTTCTCGATTGCGAAGTGCGAGCAGAAACAAAACCAGCTTGCATTTTCGTCCCCCGATAGCTACATTTCGTCCCCGAAACGAAAAGTTCGGGGACTTTTGTGATATGCTTTTGTCATCACCTAAAAGGGAGTGATATAATGTCAAAAGAAAAAGAAAACCGCGAAAAGCCGCAGTACGGTATGCTCAAATGCCTCGGCTATTTCTTTTCGAGGGCTTTAAAATACCGCCCCGAAACCGTAATACTGCTGTTTTTCCAGATCTTATTCAACGTTTCGAGCGCGGTATTCGGGTTCTATATGTCCCCGATGATACTCTCGCGGCTTGAAAACCACAGCACCGCGCAGGAGCTTATTCTTACCGCGGCGTTCTTCATCGGCGGGTGCTTTATTTCCGATGCGCTCGTAAACTATATCGGGAGCGTTAAATGCGCCTATCAGATAGAGCTGCGCTCGAAAATTTTGCAGGAGATATCGGACAAGCTCGCCACGACTTCCTACTGCCACTGCCTCGACAACAAATATCTCAGAGCGGTAGAGCGCGCGGGTGGAGCCTGCAGCGACAACATCTCCGCCGCCGAGGGGACATGGCACACGCTGCAAAATTTATCCGTGAACATAGTCATGTTCGTCTTCTTCACGGCGATGCTGACCTACATTCACCCGCTCGTGTTTGCGGTAACGATAGTTTTAAGCGTCGCGGACTTCGCGATCTCGAGCTATGTCTACAAATATAACTACCGCCACCGCGAGGAGCTGGCGCATATCGACAGGCAGGCGTGGTATTTGCAGGGGCTGCCGGGACAGCTTTCGGTCGCAAAGGACATAAGGCTTTTCGGGCTTGCAAGCTGGATAAACCGCCTCACCGACAAGGCTTTTGCCGCAAAGGAGGCATACGCCCGAAAGGAGCACAGATTCTATCTTATCGGGACCTTTTCGAGCATGATAATAGAATTTCTGCGCAGCGGCGCGGTGATATTCATACTGCTGAAAATGTGCCTCGAAAACGGAATGAGCGCGGCGGAATTTATGCTCTATTTCTCGGCGGTAAACTCCTTCAACGGGCAGTTCAGCGGTATTCTCAATAACTTCTTGGACCTTAAGAACAAATGCCTCGATTTTTCCTGCATACTCGAATTTTTAAACTATCCCGAGCCGTTTAACTTCGGAGAGGGCGAGAAGCTTCCAGACAGCTATACTTACGAAATAAAGCTCGAAAACGTAAGCTACACCTATCCCGAATCTGACAAAAAGATCATCGACGGAATGAATCTGACGGTAAAGCAGGGCGAAAAAGTGGCGATAGTCGGGCTGAACGGAGCGGGCAAGACGACCCTTATAAAGCTTATCACCGGACTTTTGGACCCCGACGAGGGCAGAGTTTTGCTCAACGGAATTGATATTAAAAAATTCAACCGCGCCGAGTATTACAAGCTCTTTTCGGCGGTGTTCCAGCACTTTAATATGTACGATATAACCGTCGCCGAAACGGTCGCGCAGTCGGCGGAGGATATCGACCTGCCGCGCGTTCGCGACTGCCTTGAAAAGGCGGGGCTGACAAAGGCGGTAGACGATCTTCCCGAAGGGATAAACACCCACCTCGGAAGAGAAGTTTATCTCGACGGCGTTGTGCTCTCGGGCGGGCAGACTCAGCGGCTGATGCTTGCGCGAGCGCTCTATAAAAACGGCTCGGTGCTCGTTTTGGACGAGCCGACGGCGGCGCTCGACCCCTTGGCGGAGCGGGATATGTATGAAAAATACAACTCGATGGCGGAGGGAAAAACTTCGCTCTTTATCTCCCACAGGCTCGCCTCAACTCAGTTCTGCGACAGAATTTTATATCTCAGAGACGGCAAGATCGCCGAGGAAGGCACTCACGAGGCACTCTTGAAACGCGGCGGGGAATATGCCGAGCTGTTTCAGGTTCAGGCTCGCTATTATCGGGAAAATTTCAATAAAGAGGAGGCGTTTTGAAATGGCGAATAAATCGGATAAAATGCCCTGGAAAGAAGCGTTCGAGATAAATGTCAGAGCGATAAAGCTCTTAAATTCAAAAAATAAGCTGATGTTTCCTTACGTCACACTAAAGGCTCTGTTTAATACGGTATTTTCATACGCCTCGCTGTTTGTGACCGCAAGGCTTATAGGCGAGCTTGCCGGCGAGCGGCGCTTGGAAAAGCTGATATTCTGGGCGGTGTTTCAGATTGTTTCAACTGCGGTTTTCGCAGTCATAAACGGTCTGATGTCTCACGCCTATGAGGTCAAGGCGACAAACTTCTGGAACAACATGAACCGAATCGAGGACGAAAAGCTCATGTCGATGGACTACGGCGACGTTGAGGATCAGCGCGTCCGTGACTTAAGAGATCAGATATCGCAGAACAGAAACTGGACGGGCTGGGGCTTTTCGCGGATACAGGGGTGCTTTGCGGATCTTGTTTCAGATGTGATCAGCGTTTTCAGTGCGGTGGCGCTGTCGGTAGGGCTTATAGTAAACAAAGTCCCCGAGGGCAGCCCGTATGCTTTTCTCAACAGTCCCTTTGCGGTTCTGGGATTTTTGGCGCTGATGATTTTCTGCGCAGCTATATCGCCCTTTGTGACTAACAAGATGAACGAAAAATACGCGTCCCTTGCAGACGAGGCAAGGCTCGGCAACAGACTTTTTTCGCACTTCGGCGCAGTACGCGGTCACCCCGACGCAATGGTCGACTACAGAATGTATAACCAGAATGAAGGCTTTATAAAGCACTACCGCTGGCTCAAGGACGCCGATCCTTGGTATGTGGGAGGGATTTTTGACAAATACTATAAAGGGCGCAGAGGGCTTATGGAAATAGCCTCGCAATTTGGCAACAAGCTTTTAATGTGCGTTATATACCTGTTTGTATGCTTAAAGGCGCTCGGCGGGGCGTTCGGCTTGGGCGAAGTCACGCAGTATGTCGGCGCGGTGACGAATTTCGTCAGAGCGTTCACCAATGGCGTTGTTATGCTGAATATTCTGCGCACAAACTCAAAGTTTTTGAAGGATATATTTGAGCTTTTGGACATTCCGAACAAGATGTATCGGGGCAGCCTCACGACAGAAAAGCGCCGGGACAGAAAGTACAACGTCGAGTTTAAAGACGTGAGCTTTAAGTATCCGAATTCCGACAGATGGGCGCTCCGGCACGTTTCGGTTAAATTCGAGGTCGGGACAAAGCTCGCGGTCGTAGGCGAGAACGGCTCGGGGAAATCGACCTTTATTAAACTTTTATGCCGACTCTATGACCCACAGGAGGGGGAAATCCTCTTAAACGGCGTGGACATAAAAAAGTACCGCTACGACGAATACATAGCGATATTCTCGGTCGTTTTTCAGGACTTCTGGCTGATGTCGCATAAGCTCGGGCAGAACGTAGCGGGCTCCTGCGACGTAGACGAAAGCCGAGCGGTAAAATGCCTCGAAGACGCGGGCTTCGGCGACAGGCTCAAAGAGCTGCCCGACGGCTTGGAGACTTGGCTCGGCAAGGATTTTGACGAGGACGGAATAGTCACGTCAGGCGGAGAAAAGCAAAAAATCGCGATCGCCCGCGCCCTCTACAAAGACGCCCCGTTTATCGTCCTCGACGAGCCCACCGCCAGCCTCGACCCTCTCGCCGAGGCGGAGATATATAAAAACTTCGACGAAATCGTCGGCGACCGCACCGCGATCTATATAAGCCACAGGCTTTCGAGCTGCCGGTTCTGCAAAGAGATACTCGTTTTTGAAGACGGCGGGATAATCGAGCACGGCACGCACGACGGGCTGATCGAAGCCGGCGGAAGATATAAACAGCTTTGGGACGCGCAGGCGGAGTATTATGAAAAGGAAGAAACAGAACAAGGCGACTGATGGCGGACAGACGGTATAAGTCGGAAAGAGCCCTCACACGGTATACTCGGGTGAGGGCTTGAATATTGTAAGCGGGGTGGCGGTCTTTAAGTGTGGGGAACACCTGTCGAGGGTAATGCGGCTTTCAAGTTTGCGAAAACCGTACTGCCTGCACGCCGCATCTGTTGTTCTCTTTGCTCTCGAGCCAAATGCCGAGAATCTTGAACCGCAGTTTGCAAAAGGCTTGACATAAAATTTATGTGTTCAAAATTAAGTTTTTCCGTTAATCTGCCCATTTTCCCGAAAAAATTTTGTGCAAATATGCCCGCCTCTCTTGAATTTTGCCGCGAAGGGGTATATAATGCATAGGAAAACTTCAATGCGCCCTCGGGCGCGGAATCGAGGAAAAAATGCTGATACTGATTCAGATCTCAATATGTCTTATCGGCGGGCTTATGATGTCGAGGATTGCGAAGCTTCTCAACCTTCCCGCCGTTACCGCCTATCTTGTCGCCGGTCTGCTTTTGGGACCGTTTTGCATAGGCGCTTTCGGTCTCCCTGGCGTGGGCTTCAACTCTCTTGAAGAGGTCGGAACGCTCGACCTTATCAGTCAGGCGGCGCTCGGCTTCATCGCCTTCACCATAGGCAACGAGTTCCGCGTTGAACAGCTCAAACAGATGGGTGCAAAGGCGATAGTAATAGGTATCCTTCAGGCAGTCATCACGACCGTGGTCGTCGACGCGGGGCTGCTTACGCTCCATTTCATCAAGCCCGACCTCATCTCGGCGGCGTCAGCCATAACCCTCGGCGCGATAGCCTCTGCGACCGCCCCCGCCGCCACCCTTATGGTAGTAAGGCAGTATAAGGCCGACGGTCCGATGACGAAGCTTTTGCTTCTTGTAGTTGCGATAGACGACGCCGTGGGGCTCGTGCTGTTCTCGGTCTCGTTCGGAATAGCGAGGGTGCTCGAAAGCGGTCAGGTAAGCCTTATAACGGTCATTTTGGAGCCGATAATCGAGGTCATACTGTCTATTCTACTCGGCTCGGCAGTCGGGCTGATTCTCTTCGGAATAGAAAAATTCTTCCATTCCCGCAGCAAGCGCCTTTCAATTTCCATCGCCTTTGTCTTTCTAACGATAGGAATTTCTATGGCGGAATTCGAGATAGGAGGCGTCCGCTTCGGGTTCAGCCTGCTGCTCGTATGTATGATGTGCGGAACGCTTTTCTGCAACGTCTGCGACTTCTCCGAAGAGCTTATGGGCAGGATTGACGGCTGGACCGCCCCGCTGTTCGTGCTCTTCTTCGTGCTCTCGGGAGCCGAGCTCGACCTGAAGATACTCTCAAATCCGCTCGTTCTGCTTATAGGCGTTGTTTACATAATCGCCCGCTCTCTCGGCAAATACCTCGGCGCGTTTTCGAGCTGCGCGATGACAAAATGCTCAAAGACCATTCGCAACAACCTGGGCATAACGCTTCTGCCCCAGGCGGGCGTCGCCCTCGGAATGGCTCTTACCGCCCAGCAGCTCTCAGACGGTCGCACGGTAAGAAACGTCGTTCTCTTCTCGGTGCTCGTATATGAGCTCGTCGGACCCGCCCTCACAAAGCGCGCGCTCATCTCGGCAGGCGAGATCAGCCCCGAAGGAAAGACCAGCGCGAGGACTCCGAACAACCCGGTAAAGAAGATATTCCATATCGGCGAGCCGAAGGATTCGGACAAGGGCGCATGATTCAAAATATGCGAAGCGGCACAGCGTCGGCTAACCGACACCGTGCCGTTTTTTATTGCAAAACCGGCTCTTTATGCCTCGAAGCATCACCGCAAACGCCGCCTTGACTGCTTCGCACGCCTGCGCTGCTGCGCGGCAAACGGGGATTTATCACTCGGAAAGATCAATCCAATATCTCTCAACATTTACTCTTTCATCCGGTTCATAGACAACAGCCTCAATAGTACCGCAGTTTTTCAAAATTGTTTTTTTGCCGCCTTCATTGCCGCTGATGCAGGTAATCAGCACTTTATCAATTCCCAGCTTCCTGCATTTCGTTAATGCCATTTTCAGCATCTGCGTTGCATATCCTTTGCGGCGTTCACTTGGGGCAACAGAATAACCAATATTACCTCCATATTGTTTCAGATAAGCGTTGGATAAAAGCCTGATTTGGATCATTCCAACAATCTTTTGATCTTCTTCCCGCACGAGCATATACTGTGAGTCATTATGACTGCTTACATAATTGATCCAATCTTGTGGATTTTCAAATCTTCTGAGATGTGCAGTGCCATCCATGGAATCGCCGCAATCGAGAAACTCTTTTCGATACGCTTGGATTTGTTTGTCATATTCTATTGCGGGTTCAATCAACTTCATCATTAGAGCCTCCTAAATCCCGATTTATTTTTATTATTATAGTACACTGTAGAGCGAAATTCAAGGCGCACGCGGAGGCGAAGCCTCCGTATTTTTATGCTCCGAGGTTTGTCCAAAAGCAATAACTTCTCAAAAACAGAGGAAAAGAATCGGAACGCTTTCAAGCCGTAAACCGCTCAAATAGCTCTTTTACTTTGGATATATCGAAGCAAATGAGCTCGTCAAAGCCGTAATCGGCAAGAATATACCGCACAAAGCGGCAGCCGAGGTAATAGCCGACGTCGCCGCGCCCGTTATAGCTGACCCAATCGCCGAAATAGCGCTGGTCGGCAAAGGACATCGTTTTCAGATCCTTCGCGAAATCGGATCTTATTTTCTCGAAATTGGTGTCGCACCACGCTTTCCAGCCGTTTTTATCCTGATGATAATATTCAGCGTCGCCGACGACGGTCTGCTCAAAACACATCGCCGCGCCCTCGGTAAAGAGCTGCCAAAGGAACGAATCCTCGGCGCTGTCAAACTTGCGGTCAAGGACACCGTACTGCTTTTGGTAGACGTGACCGAGTTCGTGGCAGATAAGCCCGTTCATATCGTCAACGCCGCACCAGTTCAGCTCGGATATTTTCTCCATACCGAGCAGAATCGCCGTCTTTCCGCGGTATTCCGTCACCCACCCCGCGCCGTTGCATAGCCCGAGATAAAACACGACGGCAGCGTCGAGGCTCTTCCCGAAGCGCTCGTATATAACGCTTTCCAGATTTTTTGTCACCCGAAGGAAAGAAGCATGTGCGGCTTCGAGCCGTTCGGGGCAGCGCGCCGCGCAGTTCAGAACGGACAGGTAATCTTCCGGGGAAAATTCACCGCCGAGCAAAACGCTCTTCGCGTCGGCGGCGAGTATCGGGAACAGCCCCGGAAGCGCAGAGTCAATGTATTTCTTCCAACGCTCGAACGAGAATCCCGCGCCGTCGTAAGAGGTCAGCGCGGAGAAATATGTGTCAATAATTTCCAAGCAGGCTCAACTCCGAATACAGTTTTTGCTATTATAGCATATCCAAGCGGGAGATTCAAGGCTTGAGGAGGTTTGGCGACGCGCGGCAAAAAACCTGCAAAAATTCGTGGATAATTCGTGGATGAAATACTAAAGCACCTTAAATGTACCGGAAGGGAACGGTCAGCATAACCGGCGACGGGAATCGTAACCCCAGCGTAAACGCGGTTTCTCACCCATACACACAGCACCAAAAAACAAAAGCACCCGAGGGTGCTAAAAGGGGTCCCCGCAAAGTCGTAAGACTTTGTGGGGAAAAGGCGGAGCAGCGGAATGAGTGAAGCGGCGATTTTGAATGCAAAGCATGAAAAAGCGCCGCAAGCGATATGGAGCTTGCGACGCCGTGGTGGAGGCGACGGGAATCGAACCCGTGTCCGAAAACTCATCCTAAAAACCTTCTACGGGTGTAGCTTATCTTTTGAATTCCCTTGCGCGGGCGTCGGTAAGCAGACTTCCGCGTTCGGTATCCCGCAATACATCGCGAAGCTGCGGGAATGGCTCCGCGACGTTCACCACTGAGCGACGCCCAGACTTAAGCCGTGGTACTCTTAAGCAGGACGGGCAGCTATTAAGCAGCCGCCAGATTTAAACTGTTGTTGTCGTTTAAAATTGAAGTTACACCATTTTAAAGAGATACGGTGCCGTCTCTACCCGCTTATTTTTTCTCAAAATCCCCGTCGAAACCTTTACGCCCCCGTTTCTTCCACCTATTATTATACACTTTTTTTCGGGAAAATCAACAGGGGGCGGGAATTTTTTTATCAGTCGAGATGAGCGAGGCGGCGAAGGATCATAACGGCGTCCTGAAGGTCAACATGACCGTTGCCGTTTACGTCAAAGCGGCTTGAAGTGCTGCTTCTGCCGCAGACTGAGCAGGAGCCGTTTGCGGCGCTGTGCTCCCCGACCTCGCAGGTATAGCCGCATTTTGTGCAGTGCTTCCAGTGGACCTCGGTGCAGCTCTGATATTCAAAAGTATGCTCGCAGACGGTGGGGGTGGGGGTAGGAGTTTGACCGGAAGAGGTGCCTTTATAGTCAACGCTTGCGACTATACTCGGCTGACCGTTAGATGTATAGGCAAGTACACGAACACTGAAATCGGTGTTCACGCTATATCCCAAAGGTATAGAAGCGTATGTAAAGGTGGTATTATAATAGCTCACTCTACCTGTTGTATTGTCCGTACTAATAACAGTGTAGTAGGAAGTTCCTTCAACCGACGCCCAAGTCACAGATGAGGAATATGTTCCCACCGACATAACGCAATTATCACCGAATATATTACCTTCATTCGGACGTACGCCGTAAATTACTGTGCCGTCTTTATCTACGGCGGCACTGTCCACATAGGTATATGCGCCGTTATTAAATGCATTAAAAGCCAAAACTTCCAAAGTCAACCCACCTGCCCACTGAAGTTCAATGGACGTTTCTGATGCAGGCTTCGTCACCGAATACTTTTCCCCGTCTAATATATAATTAACAAGATACTGAGAAGGAGACGCGCCTAAACGCGTTACATAGGCAGACCAATCCGCAGTCGCCGTAGAACCGCTGACCGTAACCGTTATATACGTTGTAGGGGTGTTTGTTGTCCCGGGATAATAACCGGAGCCGGCGCTCGATAAAGTCATCATCCCAACAGTCGTCTTCGTATTATCAATATCAAGGTAACTCACAGTTAATTGATTGAGTTTCTCATACGGCGCTTCCGTAATAACGTATGACGAAGCCAGCCCGACGTTTACCGAGCTGTTCTGAATAACGTTTTCGTCGTTCCGGTAAACAACATCGACAACGTATGACTCAGCCTTTGTAACTTCCTTCCAAGATAATGTGACTGTGCCGTCGCCGTCGCGCTTAAGCGTTAAACTCCCGCTCGTGGTTATCATCGGCAATGTGATTTTCTCTGTGGTGCTTGTGGCGATTTTTGCGCCGCTTTCATTATAAGCCGCAACCTCACCGTAATATGTTCCGCCGTTTACGGCAGCGTAAAGACTTTTGGCTCCGGTTGCAGCAAACGTTTCCGTTTTTACCACACTATTGTAACTGTTATATATCGTTGCAACATATCTATTAGCGCCCTCGCAGGCATCCCACCCAAGAGTGAGCACCCGACTTGACTCGTCATAGACGAGCTGAGCGCCCGTCCATTCCGCCTCCGCCCCGAAGGACAGCGCCGTAAGGCTAAGCACCAATGCCAGAATTACAGTGAAAATTCTTTTGCTCATTTCCGATTATCCTTTCTTTTCGCCAAAATATGGCGTTTTTTCCATTATATACCCTTTATCGGCGGGTGTCAAGCCCGAGCTCTGCCCTTCCCGCCCTTAGTAAGCTCAAAGCTCATCTCTAAAAGCCCGAATATCTGATCGGGGCTCACGCTGCCGTCGAGCCTGACGGTGAGCCACCGGCTTTTGTTCATATGATACGCCGGGTGGAAGCCCTCCTGCCCCAAAAACGAGCCCAAAAGCTGCTCGGGGCATTTTATATTGAGGATATCTACCTTTTCGCCGCCCTCGAGCCCTAACTTTTGGCGGGGTATGTCCATTATTATGCCGTACCATTTTTTGTTCTCCGCGCGCCGAAGCACAGCGAAATTCGGGTCGGTCTGCCAGAGATATTCCGGCTCGGTGCCGAAATGCTCGCGGCAATAAACGAAGACTTCGTTCCGCAGGGTCATATTTTCGGCTCCCCCTGCTTTTGGCGGTATGCCTCTATCGCTTCTTTCACGTTTACGCCGTCAACCGTCAGACCGCTTATATCGCAGTTTTCGAGGCTCGCCTCGGCAAAGCAGCAGTTTTTGAACGACGCGCCGTAGAGGTTGGAGCACTGTATTCTCGAGCCGACCATATTCACGCCCGAGAGATCGCCGCCGTCGAGGTCGATGTCGTAGAGCTTCGCGCCCGCCATTTTAACGTCGGTCAGGATAGATTCCTCGAGGGCGCAGTGGTTGAGCTGAGAGCGGGTCATATCTACGCTGTCGAATACCGATTTTTTCATCTCGACGCAGTATTTTCCCTCGCTCTCGCATTTTTCGCAGCAGCCGAAGCTTGCGCCGGAGAGATCAAGGTCCTCAAACACGGCGTTTTCAAGGCAGGCGTGGCGAAGCTCAAACGGCTTTTCATCGGGCTTTGCCTCTCCTTCCTCGGGGAGCGCTCCTATATAGCTCGAGACCTCCGAAACGGGCTTGCGCGAGGTCGCGGGAACAGCCTTTGCCGGCTCGCCGACGGGCAGCAGGGCGACGATCTTATGCTTCTCGGGGATATTGAACGCCTTTGCGCAGGCCTCCTGCTTATATGCCCCGATGATGCAGCCGCCGAGACCCATATCCGCAGCCTTTAAAAGGAGATTCTCCATAGCGAGCGCGGTATCCTGAACAGGGAATTTCTCGGCGTGGCGCCCGAAGCGGGAGACTATGCCGTCCCCGTCGGTGCATACGATGAATACGACCGGCGCCGAAGCTATCCAGTCGGCGCAGATCCCCTTGAGCTTTGCGCGCTCGGCTTCGTCTGCGACGACATAAAAATACCACGACTGCATATTGCAGGCGCTCGGAGCGAGGGTCGCCGCCCTCAGAAGCTCCTCTGTCTCCGCGCGGGTGAGCTTGCGCTCGGTAAAAGCGCGGGTGCTTCTTCTTGATTCCAATGCCTTCTGAAGTTCCATAGTTTTGTCTCCTTTCAGCGCTGCCTGTCTTTTAATGCGCGCTCGATGTCTCTTAACGACTGCTTCTTTGCCATATCGTCCCGCTTATCGTAGAGCTTTTTGCCCTTGCAGAGCCCGAGCTCCATTTTAACGCGGGAGTCTTTATAATAGAGCCTCAGCGGAATGAGCGTGAGCCCCTCCTGCCTGACCTTATCGAAAAGGCGGCGTATCTCCTTTTTGTGCATTAAAAGCCGCCGCACCCTTCTCGGGTCGCGGTTGAAGATGTTCCCCTTTTCGTAAGGGCTTATGTGCATACCGTTTACGAACAGCTCGAGGTCTTTTATCTCGCACCAGCTGTCCTTTAAATTCACGCCTCCGCAGCGTATCGACTTTACCTCGGTCCCCTTGAGCTCTATTCCCGTCTCAAAGGCTTCGAGGACGAAATAATTATGCCGCGCGGTGCGGTTTTCGGCTATAACTCTCGTGTTTTTTTCTGACAATTTCGGCGCCTCCTCTGTCCGTTTCTTCCTTAAAAGTATAGCATTATTCGCTGTCGGTGTCAATCGAAACGGCAAAACGCCGTGCCGCTTTGTGCATTCGAGCCCGAAAGAGCAATACAGGTTTCCCGCCCTCGAAATGATTTTCGGGGAGCCGGATACCCCTCCCCTTGAGGGGAGGGGTCGTGTCGTTCGCCGAACGGTGAACGACCAGGGGGTAGGGTGATGCCCCCCTCTTCCTCTCCTGAGGGAGAGGGGGGTCAGGGGGTATGGAAGCAAAAAATCCGGGTCGAGAGCGAAGCGAACGACATATGCGGCGTGCAGGCAGTACGGCTTGCGCAAATTTGGGCGCCGCATTACCCTCGCCGGGGGTCCCCTGTTTGTTGAACGGTGAGCGAGGCAAACAGCTCTTCAAAAAGTATTGACTTTCTCGGGCGCGGGTGCTACAATTTTGGCAGTAAGGCGGCGTTATGAGCGCCGCAGAGAAAGGACGTTGAACTATGGCTTCCGAGAGCAAAAGAACGTATAAGTCGAGCGGCGAAACAGAGCTGCCCGAGCTTAAGTTTCCGCCGGCAGACTACAGCCGAGAAAATTCGGAAATTGACATCCTCAGATCAGGCACATTTGCACACAAATTCGACGGGGAAGCTTCCGAGAGTTTATCCGGCAAGGAATTTAAATACACCACCACGATAACCGCTGACTATTTCCGCGATAAGGTAGATGAAGAATTTAATATGGCAAAGGAAATAGGGCGGTTGTTCGATAAAGTGAAAGAAGGCATGGCGGAGTCGATGCAGGACTATATAATCGAACACAACGGCGTTATAGATTCTTGGTTCAACCCCGTAGACACTTTATATACAAACCACTCAACAGGCAAAAGAGCTCACCATTTCA
Organism: uncultured Clostridia bacterium; assembly: GCA_947627875.1. Lineage (GTDB taxonomy): Bacteria > Bacillota > Clostridia > Oscillospirales > Ruminococcaceae > Faeciplasma. The sequence goes on along the minus strand of CANQXS010000007.1, from coordinate 33,471 downwards.
GTTATTTCTCCGATTTTTATCCGCCGACTCAGAAAAATGTACACGACTGGTATGTCTATCCCGGGACTTTTAATTATCGGCACGCGAAAAGAACGGAAGACGAGCTTTACGATAAATATCGGAAAGCAAAAAACGAGGAAAAAGGCTTTTTGGCTGCTCTTCTCACCGCCGGAGGACTTTATCTTTCCATAGGCGCGCTGACCGTTCTCGGCGACCTTATATTCCACATCGGCAGGTTTATCGACCCGTTCTTTGAGAAATTCCCCGGGCTCGGGACCGTGCTCGACCTGCCCTATATCATCCATTCGCTTATATTCGGGATCTTCGGCGAAATAGACGTTACAAGGGCGGCGGTGTTCTGCTCCGCTCTGCTCGCGGGAGCCTGCCTTCTTGTTGCGGGAGTCTTATTCGCCGAGACAAAGCGGCTGTATAATAACTCAAAAAACTATCATAAAGCCAAAAAGGAATATTTCCGCCATATAAAGAGCAAGGAATTCAAAAAGCTTATGAAGGAGTATAAGGTCGAGGCAAACGTTTATGAGTCCTTCGCCCTTAAATGGCATCAGGAATGGTTCAAATGGCTTGTAAAAGTCGGCTACATACAACCGCTCAGTTCCAAACACAAACGCAGACTGTTAAAGCTGTTAAAATAAGGAGGTAATTTATGAGCAAAATTTCCCTGAAAAACGGCGGCATTTTATTCACCACCCGCGACGAGGTCGTTTTCGTCGAGCCCTACGGCGAAAACTGCGCAAGGGTCCGCTCTTCGCGCAACACCCGCCTTTCGGACGAGCGCTTTACCCTTCTTCCGCCCGAAAGCTGCAACGCTTCGGCGAGGCTCGATGAGGACAGGCGCGGCATAATCGAAAACGGCAAGCTCACCGTAACGGTCGAGCGCTCTTGGTCGGGCTGCCGGATATCCTTCAAAAAGAACGGCAAAACAGTCCTCGCGACCCACGAGGAGGGCGACCCCGTAACGAGGTATCAGCACATAGCGGGCGAAAAATACCGCACCCGCGTAAACTTCGACGCCCGCGACGAACATATCTACGGTCTCGGGCAGGAGCAGCAGGGCTTCTTCGACCGCAAGGGCTGCACCTACGACCTTGCGCATTGGAACACAAAGTCTACTCTGCCTGTGATATATTCCTCACTCGGCTACGGCTTTCTCTGGAACAACCCTTCGCCCGGGCGGGTGGAATTCGGGCTGAACCATACCGTCTGGACCGCGGACTGCTGCTATCAGGCGGACTATCTCGTATTTGTCGGAGATACCCCCGCGGAAGTCTTAAACACCTATTGCAGGCTCACAGGCTTCGCGCCCGAAATGCCGCAATGGGCGGCGGGATTCTGGCAGTCGAAATGCCGCTATGAATCTCAGGACGAGCTTTTGGAGGTCGCGCGGGAGTACCATAAGCGCGGAATACCCGTCGACGCGATAGTTATCGACTACTTCCATTGGACCGAACAGGGCAACTGCGACTTCGACCCGAAATATTGGTATGACCCCGAAGGAATGATAAAGGAGCTCAAAGAGCTCGGTATGCGCCCCGTGGTCTCATACTGGCCGACGATAAACCCCAACAGCCGCAACTGGCGCGAGATGAACGACCGCAATCTTCTTATCCGCACCGAAAACGGAATGTACGGCACCTTCGACTTCTGGGGGCATCAGACCTACGTCGATATGACCAACCCCGAAGCGCGGGAATATGTATGGGAGCAGATAAAGAAGACCTACATTAAATACGGCATACGCACCTTCTGGCTCGACGAAGCCGAGCCCGAGGTCCACCCGCAGCAGTGGAGCAACCTTAAGACCCACCTCGGAAACATGTCCGAAACGGGGCTGCTATACCCTTATTACTACTCGAAGTGCTTCCACGACGGGCTCAAATCCGAGGGCGAGGACGAGATAGTTCTCCTCACAAGGGCGGCATACCCCGGCTCGCAGAAGTTCGGCGCGCTCGTCTGGAACGGAGATATAAATTCCGACTTCGGGCAGCTCAGAAACAGCGTTGTCTCGGGGCTCTCAATGGCGATGTGCGGGATACCGTGGTGGAATTCCGACATCGGCGGGTTCTTCAACGGCAACACCGAAAGCGACTATTTCCGCGAGCTTATCGTACGCTGGTTCCAGTTCGGGCTGTTCTGTCCGGTTATGAGGCTCCACGGAACGAGGCTTAAGCAGTCCGACTACAAAGACCGCTACCCCGGAATAATCTGCGACGGCGGCGGCTTCAACGAGATATGGCATTTCGGCGACCGCGACTACGGCATCATCAAGGATATAATCGAGCTCAGATACCGCCTCAAGCCTTACATTCTCGAATGCGCAAAGCGGACTTCGAAGACCGGCGAGCCGATAATGCGCCCGATGTTCTTCGACTTCCCCGCCGACGAAAACTGCTACAGGCTCGGCGACCAGTATATGTTCGGGTCCGACATTCTATTTGCGCCCATCCTCGACCAGGGCGCTACTGAGCGCGAGGTTTACCTGCCCGAAGGAAAATGGATAAGGACTTCGGACAAGACCGCCATAGAAGGCGGAAAGACCGTAACCTGCAAAGCCGAGCTCAACGAATTCATCGCATTCGTAAGAGACGGAGCAGAGGTAATAAAGGTGTTCTGAACGGCAAAAGACCCTCCTCGCGGAGGGTCTTTTTTATCCTTTTATTCTCTTTTTGCCGGTCATTTCTTCGACCGTGAGTTTAAAAACCTTGGTTTTCGGAATCGCGGCTTCGTTGAGCTTAAAATCGCTGCCGTGGTAGTGGCTCATAAGTATTCCGAGCGCCTCGCGCTTCTCGCTTTCGGGGAGTATCTCAATTCTCCCTCTGCCGACTACGCTCATATATTCCATCGTGCAGCTTCCGCTTTCGGGATCCGAGACAAGGCGGTGGGCGCAGTCCATCTCGAAGCCGGCGCGCGGGTCCTTCGCAATCAGGTCATACTTAGTCCCCTCTTCGGCGCCGTGAAAATACAGCTCGACCTTTTCGCCGGTTATCTTCAACCCGAAGTTGAGCGGCAGGATATAGGGGTAATCCCTGTTATTGAGCGCTATGCGGCAGACGTCGCATTTTTGCATTATCGCGGTTATTTCGGCGAAGCCTTTTACCTCTCTGTCGGAGCGGCGCATTTATCTCTGGACCCTTCCCGAGCCGTCGCCGCCCGCAAGAGCCTGAACCTCGGCAACGGAGCAGAGGTTGAAGTCGTGCTCGATAGAATGCTTGAGGCAGGAAGCCGCGACCGCGAAGTTGATAGCCTGCTCGGGTTCGTAGCCGCTGAGGAGCGCGTAAATAAGCCCTCCGCCGAAGCTGTCGCCGCCGCCTACGCGGTCAACGATATGCATATGATACTGCTTCGAGAAATGCGCCTTGCCGTCGGTATAGAGCATACCCGCCCAATCGTTGTCGTTGGCGGAGATCGAGGAGCGCAGCGTTATCGCGACATATTTGCAGCCGAAGCGCTCCGAAAGCTTCTTCGCGACGCTGATATATCCGTCGTGGCTGAGCTTGCCCGAGGTTATGTCGGTGTTCTCGGCTTCTATTCCGAAAACATCCTTCGCGTCCTCCTCGTTTGCGATGCAGAGGTCTACATAAGGAACGAGCTTCGCCATAGTTTCGCCCGCCTGCTCGCGGGTCCAGAGCTTCTTGCGGTAGTTGAGGTCGCAGGAGATCATAACTCCGCGCTTTTTTGCGGCTTTGCAGGCCTCAAGGCAGATCTCGGGGAGCTCTCCGCCGAGGGCGGGAGTTATTCCGGTGAAGTGGAACCAATCGGCTCCTTCAAAAATCTCGTCCCAGTTGAAGTCCGACTTTTTAGCCATAGCGATAGAGCTTCCGGCGCGGTCATAGATGACCTTAGAGGCGCGCTGAGAGGCGCCCTTTTCGGCAAAGTAGATCCCGAGCCTGTCGCCGCCGCGGACCATTTTTGAGATATCGACCCCGTATCTGCGGAGCTCGTTTACTGCGCACTGACCTATTTCGTGGGCGGGGACCTTTGAGACGAAAGCGGCGTCCATTCCGTAGTTTGCGAGCGACACCGCAACGTTAGCCTCACCGCCGCCGTAAGTGGCTTCGAGCTTATCCGCCTGAACGAATCTCAGATACCCCTCGGGGTTGAGCCTGAGCATTATTTCTCCGAATGTGATTATCCTTTTCATTTTTATCCTCCTGTTATTTCTTTATGAGCTTGATTTTGGGGCATACCTCGCCCATAGCGTTCTTTATATAGGCTTCGGCGCGCCCGACATTGTTGCAGGCAAGAGTTATCCCCTCGGGGGAGAACGCCCTTACCTCAAATCCCTGAGCCGCCATGACCGCCTCGCGGGTGAGCTTTTCTATGCCCTCCCAGTCCTTGCGGTCGATAAGGTCCTTCTTGACCATCCAGGTTCCGCCGCAGGCGATGATTTTATCGAAGCTCAAGTAGCCCGAAATGTTCTTTTCGTTTACGCCGCCCGTCGGCATAAAGCGGAGCTTCGAATAGGGCGCCGATACCGCTTTTAGCTTAGCTACGCCGCCGTTCTGCTCGGCGGGGAAGAACTTTACTATGTCGAGCCCGAGGCTCATAGCCTGCTCCATTTCGCCGGGGGTGGCGGTCCCGGGCATTATTACCGCGCCCTTTGAAAGCGCGTATTTAACTATCGCGGGGTTGAAGCCGGGGGTGACGATAAACTCCGAGCCCGCCTCGAGAGCGCCGTCGACCTGTGCTTCGGTGAGAACGGTACCCGCGCCGACGAGCATCTCGGGGACTTCGGTGCGTATGCGGCGGATGACCTCTGCCGCGCAGTCGGTCCTGAAGGTTATCTCGGCAGCCGGCAGCCCGCCCTTAACGAGCGCTTTCGCGAGCGGAACGGCGTTTTCAACGTCGTTTATCGCTATTACCGGAACGACGCCGAGCGCCTCTATTCTTTTTACTATTTCTTCTCTTTTTGTCATTTCTTTTCCTCCGTATATTTCATTTGATATAGCTGACGAAATTTTCGGGCAAAAGCTCGCAGAAAACCGTAGTCTGAAGCTCGCCTAAAGCCTGATGTTTTCCCAGTCGATCTTCTCGTTTCGGTAGAAATATTCGCGGTCGTGCTCGGAAATCTCTCTCATCACGCGGCAGGGGTTGCCGACCGCTACGACGTTTGCGGGAATGTCGCGGGTTACGACGCTGCCCGCGCCGATAACCGAGTTTTCGCCGATAGTGACGCCCGGGAGAACAACCGCTCCCGCGCCGATCCAGACGTTGTTGCCGATTTTTATCTCTCTGACATACTGCATACCATTTTTGCGAAGCTCGGGGCAGATAGTGTGGTTGGCGGTCGCAAGGGTGACATGCGGCGCGAACATAACACAGTCGCCGACGGTTATCTTCGCGTCGTCGACAAGCGTCAGCCCGAAGTTTGCATATACATGGCTGCCGAAATAAACGTTTTTGCCCGCCCAGTTGGCGTAAAACGGCGGCTCGACATAACACCCCTCGCCGACCGAGCCGAGCATCTCTTTCAGAAGCCCGGCGCGCTTTTGCTGTTCGCTCGGGCGGGTGCGGTTATAGTCATACTGAAGCTCCAAAAGCTCCGCCTGCTCGCCCTTAAGTGAGTCGTCGGTCGGGTCGTATACAAGACCCTTTTCCATTCGTTCTCTTTCTGTCATTTCACACCTCCGAATCTTCTCAGTTTACATTATACGCCTTTTGGCGGCAAAGTCAACAAAACCGCGCGCCGAAATTGCCAAAATGCAAGAAAAAACTGAAAATATGTCTTGATAAAAGCTTTTGGAAGTGTTATCATCAAATTGGTAAAATTCAATAAGAAAGGACGATTTTATATGAAAATGACATTTCGCTGGTTCGGCTCAAAAAGCGACAGCGTTACCCTTGAGCAGATAAGGCAGATCCCCGGAATGAGCGGAGTTATGGGCTTTCTGGACTATAAGGCCGCGGGAGAGGTCTGGACCGAAGAGGAGATAAAGAGCTATATCGACGAGGTTCACGCCGCGGGGCTCGAATGTGAGGTCATAGAGAGCGTGAACGTCCACGAGGACATAAAGCTCGGTCTCCCCACCCGCGACAAATACATCGAAAACTATTGCATCACTATCCGCAACCTTGCAAAATACGGCGTAAAGGTTATCGTTTACAACTTTATGCCTGTCCTCGACTGGCTCAGGACCGACCTTGCCCGCCCGAATCCCGACGGCTCTACCTCGATGTTCTACGACGAAGCCGAGCTCGGCACCCTCTCGCCTATCGACATAGTAAAGCGCACCGCCGAAAACTCCAACGGCTTCTCGCTCCCCGGCTGGGAGCCCGAGCGCCTTGCCGACCTCGAGCGCGTTCTCAATTTGTATAAAGACATCAACGAGGAAAAGCTCCTTGAAAACTACAAGTATTTCCTCGACGGTATCATTCCCACCTGCGAGGAATGCGGCGTTGTTATGGCCTGCCACCCCGACGATCCGGGCTGGAAGATCTTCGGTCTGCCCCGCCTCGCCCACGACCAGGAGGGCTACGACAAGATAATAAAGCTCCACGACAGCCCCGCCAACACCGTCTGCCTCTGCACCGGCTCGTTCGGCTCGAACGTAAATAACGACGTCGTGAGCGTTATCCGCCACTTCGGAAAGATGAACAGGATAGGCTGCCTTCACGTCAGGAACCTTAAGCATATAGGCAACGACCGCTGCTTCTGCGAATCGGCTCACCTTTCGAGCGAGGGCGATCTCGATATGTATGAGATAATGAAGGCCGTTTACGACGTCTGCCCCGACACCTATATCCGCCCCGACCACGGCAGAATGATATGGGGAGAGGTCGGGCGCCCCGGCTACGGTCTCTATGACCGCGCGCTCGGCGCCTGCTACTTAAACGGTCTTTGGGAAGCTATCTGCAAAGCGGAGGGAAATAAAAAATGAAACTGAACCTCAATTCTCTTTCGGATAAAAAATCCTGGGAGGCGGCAAAAGTAGCCCTCCCGCAGTATGACGTAAAGGCAGTCTCCGAAAAGACCGCCGAAGCCCCCGTCTGGCTCCACTTCGGCGCGGGAAATATCTTCCGCGGATTCATCGCCTCGCTGCAGCAGAGGCTTCTGAACGAAGGTCTTTCCGACTGCGGTATCATCGCAGCCGACACCTTCGACTATGAAATTATCGACAAAATCTATAAGCCGTTTGACAATCTCACCCTCAACGTCAGCCTCAACCCCGACGGCAGCTCGGATTACGAGGTTATAGCCTCGGTTGTCGGCGCGCTTAAAGCCGACAGCTCCGACGAAGCTGAAATGAAGGAATTTAAGCGGATATTCCGCTCGCCTTCGCTACAGATGATAAGCTTCACGATAACCGAAAAGGGCTACGCAATCAAAAACACCTCGGGCGAGCTTCTGCCCGTCGTTAAAGCCGACATCGCGGAGGGTCCTTCAAAGGCGAGGCACGCCATGTCGTTCGTGGCGGCGATGCTCCTTGAAAGATTCAACGCCGGAAGGCTCCCGATAGCAGTTGTGAGCATGGACAACTGCAGCCACAACGGCGAAAAGCTTAAAAGCTCGGTTACCGCAGTCGCCTCGGCTTGGGTCGAAAACGGCCTCGCCCCGAAGGAATTCCTCGATTATCTCGAAAGCGATTCGGTCGGCTTCCCCTGGTCGATGATAGACAAGATAACCCCCCGTCCGGCAAAATCCGTCGAGGAGGCGCTCGCAAAGGCGGGAATTGAGGACATGTCCCCGATAATCACCTCAAAGAACACCTATATCGCGCCGTTCGTCAACGCCGAAAGACCGCAGTATCTCGTTATAGAAGACCTATTCCCCAACGGCAGACCGCCGCTCGAAAAGGCGGGAGTTTATCTTACCGACCGCGACACCGTCAACAAGACCGAGAGAATGAAGGTCACGACCTGCCTCAACCCGCTTCACACCGCGCTCGCAGTCTACGGCTGCATGCTCGGCTACACGCTGATATGCGAGGAGATGAAGGACTCCGAACTCACGAAGCTAATCAAAAAGCTCGGCTACGACGAGGGCTTGCCCGTAGTCACCGACCCCGGGATAATCAGCCCGCGCGCGTTTATCGACGAGGTAGTGAACGAACGCCTGCCCAATCCCTTTATGCCCGACGCGCCCCAGAGGATAGCGACCGACACCTCGCAAAAGGTGGGTATCCGCTTCGGCGAAACGATAAAGAGCTATTCCGCCCTCGGAAAAGCCGGCGAGCTGAGCGCCATTCCGCTCGCAATAGCAGGCTGGCTGAGGTATCTCCTGGCGGTAGACGATAATCTCGAGCCGATAGAAGTCTCCTCCGACCCGCTCAAAGACGAGCTACAGGCTAAGCTCGCGGGGATCGAGATAGGAAAGCCCGAGAGCGTCGGCGAAAAGCTCAGACCGATACTCGAAAACGAGACCGTATTCGGTTCAGACCTCGTTAAAGCGGGGCTTGCCGAGAAGATAGAGGGTTACTTTAAAGAGCTCATCGCCGGAAAGGGCGCCGTGAGGGCAACGCTCAAAAAGCACCTTTCCTAAAGGGAGAATAATTATGTTCGACATTCACGCAGGCGGGCTCGACCTCGGCACGGTTTTTCTGATACTTATTCCGCTTCTGCTGTTGGTTCAGCTACTCCTCTGCTTCAAGGTGAAGCCGCTGATAATAAGGCTTCTGCCCGCATTGATTTTAGCGTTAATAACCGCCCTGCTGCTTATCGCAACGCTTATCTCGAACGGCTGGGACTCGTTAGGCTATCTTATTCTTACGCTGTGGGCGGCAATTCTTCTCGCCGCCTGCGGAGTCGGCTGGGCGGTATGGGGAATATCGCGGCTGATAAAATACATTAAGAGCAAATAAACGACACTGCCCCTGCGCCGAAAACGCAGGGGCTGCTGCTGACGGGTGATAATTATGAACGATGCGCTCGGATATAAATGTCTCAACCGCACCGCAGCTTTCGGTGCGGGTATTTTTGCAGAATTTTATACTTTATATTCAAAAAATCATATTGCCAAAACGTCGTCGGCTTGCTATAATAAGCATTAGGAAATTACGGATATGGGAAGTGGAAAATATGAAAACAACAGGAAGATTATTTGCACTTGCGGTTTCGCTGATCATGCTGCTTTCGGGCTGCGCGGGAAGGGGCGTTGTTCCCTCCGAACCGGTCACCCCGCCGCCGACCGAGCCCGCAGAAACAGCCTTGCACGAGACCGCCGCCGAGACTACGGCGGCAACCACGACCGCTCCCCCGACGACGGTTACCGAAGCCACTACAACTCTTCCGCCCGAGCCGGAGTATTACACCGTTCACCTTATCTGCGCGGGAGACAATCTGATACATTCCTCTATCTACAATCAGGCGAAGCGCCGCGCGGCCGCCAACGGCGAAGAGGGCTACGATTTCGGTTATGTCTACGAGCGGGTCGAGCACTATATTAAAGACGCCGACCTCGCAATTTTAAATCAGGAGACGATAGTAACCGACGAGTTAGAGCCCTCTGACTACCCGAGGTTCTGCTCCCCCGCCGACCTCGGCGAGCATATGATCGACATCGGGTTCGACGTTTTTTCTATGTCGAACAACCATGTTCTGGACAGGGGCGAGGAGGGGCTTTTGGCGACGCTTCGGTTCTGGGATTCTCACGAGGGGATAGTCCGCTACGGAGCCTACCGCGACGAGGAGGATATGAACAATATCCGCACCCTCGAGGTGAACGGCATAACCTTTGCGTTTTTGGGCTATATGGAGCATACCAACGGCTTAAAGCTCAAGGAGGATTCCCCCTGCAAGATAACCTACCTTAAAGAGCTCGACGTTATAGAGGAGCAGGTCCGTCGGGCGGACGAAATAGCCGACGTAGTAGTCGTTTCGCCCCACTTCGGCAAGGAGATATCGAACGAGGTCACCGAGAGCCAGAAGAACATCGCGCGGCTTTTGGTCGATTGGGGAGCGGATATCATCATCGGCACCCAGCCCCACACCGTCCAGACTATGGAATACATCGAGCGCGAAGACGGAACGAAGGCATTTTGCTTCTACTGCCTCGGAAATTTCGTCTCGGCTCAGGAGAATTATAAAGCTATGGTCGGAATGCTCGGCGAGCTCACCGTCACCAAAAACTCGCTCACCGGCGAGATCTCGCTCGACGACCCCGGCGCCATTCCGATAATAACGCAGTACGGTGCTAATTACTATCAGGTCCACATCGTCCCCTACTGCGAATACACCGACGAGGAGCTCAATTCCCACGGCTCAAAGGATTTCTCGCGCAAGACCCTCGACAAGGTTTTAAGCAACATTCCCGAGGAATACCTCAGGATAGAATAAACTGCGGAAAGGACAGATATTATGAAATTTGCGGACGGCTACTGGCTCAATCAGAAGGGCTACACCGTAAGCTATGCTTCGCAGGCTTACGATATTGCGACCGACAATAAATCGGTCTCGGTCCTGGCTACGCCCTCTCACATCTGGAACCGCGGGCAGACGCTCGGCGGTCCCAACCTCGAGCTGAAATTCAGCTCCCCTATGCCCGATGTGATAAAGGTCTCGGTCTGCCATTATAAGGGCTCCTGCGACTGCGGACCTCATTTCGAGCTTGCGGAAGACCCTGATTTTGTTCCCGAGATAAACGACACCAAGGACTATACCGAGCTTGTTTCGGGCAAAACGAGCGTCCGCATCTCAAAGGGGCAGTGGGGCGTTGAGTATTACTACGGCGGCAGGCACCTCACAGGCGGAAGCTACCGCGCCCTGAGCTATATCGAAGAGGAAAAGTCGCACGCGAAAGCCCGCGCCGCCCTCCATGACGACGACCGCTTCTGGGCTTACCCCGCCGAGACCTCGACCTCGTTTATCCGCGAGCAGCTCACGCTCGACGTAGGGGAATACGTCTACGGCTTCGGCGAAAAATTCACCCCCTTCGTTAAAAACGGGCAGCACGTCGAAATATGGAACGCCGACGGCGGCACCTGCTGCGACCAGAGCTATAAATCCATACCGTTTTACGTCACCTCTAACGGCTACGGCGTTTTCGTCAACGACTCGGGAAACGTGAGCTTTGAAATAGCTTCGGATACCGTTTCAAAGGTATCGTTCACCGTTCCCGGCGAGAGCCTCGAATACTTCATCATCGGCGGCGAAAACCTCGAAGCGGTTCTTTCAAACTACACCTCGCTCACCGGCAAGCCCGCTCTCCCGCCCGCCTACACCTTCGGTCTCTGGCTCACGACCTCGTTCACGACCAAATACGACGAGGAGACCATAAACTCCTTCATCGACGGAATGGCGGAGCACGACATTCCGCTTCAGGTATTCCACTTCGACTGCTTCTGGATGCGCGAATTCGAGTGGTGCAACTTCGAGTGGGATTTAAGGCAGTTCCCGAAGCCCGCCGAAATGCTCGGAAGGCTCCATATGCAGAAGGGGCTCAAGACCTGCGTCTGGATAAACCCCTATATCGGTCAGCGCTCTAAGCTGTTCGACGAAGGCGTCGAAAACGACTACTTTATCCTTAATAAGGACGGCTCGGTGTTCCAGTGCGATATGTGGCAGCCCGGAATGGCTATTGTCGACTTCACCAACCCCGACGCCCGCGAATGGTACGCCTCGAAGCTTAAGGTCCTCTGCGAAATGGGGGTAGACTGCTTTAAGACCGACTTCGGCGAGAGGATCCCGACCGACGTTGTTTATTACAACGGAGCCGACCCCGTGAAAATGCATAACTACTATACATATCTCTACAACAAGACCGTTTTCGACGTTCTCAAGCAGTATTACGGCGAAAACAGAGCCTGCCTCTTTGCAAGGAGCGCGACTGTCGGCGGGCAGCAGTTCCCCGTCCACTGGGGCGGCGACTGCTCGTCGGAATACTCCTCGATGGCGGAAACTCTGCGCGGAGGGCTCTCGCTCTCGATATCGGGCTTCGGCTTCTTCAGCCACGACATCTCGGGCTTTGAAGCTACCGCCACTCCCGACCTCTATAAGCGCTGGTGCGCGTTCGGGCTTCTTTCGACCCATTCCCGCCTCCACGGAAATTCCTCCTACCGCGTTCCTTGGCTCTTCGACGACGAGGCCTGCGAGGTTCTGAGCTTCTTCACTAAGCTCAAGGGCAGGCTGATGCCCTATCTCTTCGCCCAGGCGATAAAGACCCACACAAAGGGCGTTCCGATGATGAGAGCTATGGTCATCGACTTCGCCGGCGACCGCACCTGCCGCGCTCTCGACACCCAGTATATGCTCGGCGACAGCCTTCTCGTCGCGCCGATATTCAACGACCGCAGCGAGGCAGAGTTCTACGTTCCCGAGGGCGGCTGCTGGATAGACCTCATCACAAAGAAGGTCTACGAAGGCGGAAAATGGTATAAGGAAAATTGCAGCTACTTCGAGATACCGCTCCTCGCAAAACCCGACTCGATAGTAGTCTTCGGCGACTTCAAGCGCGACTTTGAATACGACTACGTTTCGGGAGCGACGGCGCTCATCACCTGCCTTGAAGACGGTCATACCGCCGAGACTACGGTTTACGACACCGAGGCAAAGCCGGTCCTCACCCTTAAGGCAGAAAGAAACGGCAACAGGATAACCGTGAGCTACAACAAGGTAGGCTGCGACTTTTACGTCAATGCGTTCGGCAAGACCGTAAAAGCAGAAGCCGGCACCGAATCGGTAACGGTTGAGCTGTAAATAATAACTGCGGCGGGGAAACCTGCCGCAGAACAATATTCGGAGAAAATATGAACACTTTTGAAATTATCTACTCGGTCGTAAGGCAGATACCGCGCGGGCGGGTCGCGAGCTACGGGCAGGTCGCGGCGCTCGCCGGAAACCCCCGCTGGTCGCGGGTAGTGGGCTACGCGCTCCACGTCAACCCCGACCCCGAGGGGATACCCTGCTACAGGGTCGTCACCAAAAACGGCGGTCTCTCGGAGGCGTTCGCTTTCGGCGGGATAAACGTTCAGCGCGAGCTTTTGGAGCGCGACGGCGTTGAATTCACCCCCGACGGCAGAGTCGTGATGGAAAAATACCGGTGGAAGCCCTGAATTTTAAGCAGGATACGGCGGTTCCCGCGCCGTGTCCTGTTATTTTTATCGTGCTATGGTATAATTATCGCCGAAAGGAGGGCAAAAAATGGATCAGCAAAAAATCGGCATGTTTCTGAAAGAGCTCCGCGTCGAAAAGAATCTTACGCAGGAAAAGCTCGCCGAGCTTTTAGGGGTGACGAACCGCTCGGTCTCGCGCTGGGAGAACGGCAACAATATGCCCGACCTCTCGCTGCTGATGGAAATCGCGGACGTTTACGGCGTAGGGGTCGATGAAATTTTGGACGGAAAGAGAAAGGAGACGCGTATTGACGAACAGACCACTGAAACTATTGAAAAGGTCGCGGATTATGCAAACGAGGAAAAAATGCGCCTGACGAAAATACTGCGCGTTTTACTTATAGTGGCGCTTATTATGTCTGTGACGGCGCTTTTGCTGAATTATTTCGAGATAGAGGGCAGATTGGCGGGCTTTTTAGAGGGCTTCTCAGGCGGGGTCAATTTCGGCACGATTATCTTGGCGCTTATTTTCACGAGCCGTTACGGCGCAAAGCTGAGGGCGGCAAAACTTAAACTGCTGAATAAAATCAAGGGTAGGAAGGTGAACAAATGAATATTTTAACAATGCTCGGAATGATGCTGACTGCGGTAACGTTCGTAATAAAATTTCTGTTTGACAAAAGCGGTCGGATACCGAATGCGGTATATATCATCGCGTATGCCGTTGCGATAGTGCTGCTGGCGGCAGGGCTGTTCAAAGGGCGCAGAGGCGGGATGTGAGCGTATCACCGCAATTACATATTCGACTCACCGAAATTCCAATTTATTCCCATTGACATTTCAAATTCAATTCATTGATATTTCAGAATCGCAGGATATACTAAAGACACTGACCGAGGTCAAGAATCCGAAAGTCGGGTTTGCGCAGACCTGCAGCTCTCCTGTGCAAATGCCGGCGTTCAAACGAAAGGCAGGTATATCCTATGAAAAAATTCGTATCAATTATGTCGGCGCTTCTTGCCGTCGCGGTTTTAGGCTGTGTGACCGTTTTTGCGGCTGACTCCGAAGCTTTCGGCTACCTTACAGGGCAGCAGCGCAGCGCGGCGCGCAACAGCGTTTATGCCGAAGCCGAGACCCTCCCCGAAGACGAGCAGGACGCTTTCCTCGCAGAAAACGGCATCGGTGAAACTCCCTACTCCGAGGAAGCGGCGGCGGGCTACAGCTTTGTGACCGGTCAGGCGAACGGCTCGCTGTATGAAACCGACGGCGCCGACAAGACAGGCTACAGCTATCTTGCAGGGCAGGACAGCAGCTCTCGCCGCAACGATTTATATGCCGAAGCCGAAACCCTTCCCGAAGATGAGCAGGACGCTTTCCTCGCAGAAAACGGCATCGGTGAAACTCCCTATTCCGAAGAGGCGGCGGCAAACTACGGCTATGTTGCAGGTCAGTCGAGGGGCTCGTCTTACCGTCAGGGCGACGACTCAGAACGCACTCAGGATACCTCGGGCTACGGCTATCTCACAGGTCAGCAGCGCGGTTCGAGCTATCAGAAGTGATCCCGAAAACAAAAAATCTCCTCCGATCACTCGGAGGAGATTTTTTTTGCGTCAAGCGCTCAATTAAGCATTGATAGCGGTGACAACGCCGGAACCGACGGTTCTGCCGCCTTCACGGATAGCGAAGCGGAGACCCTCTTCGATAGCGATAGGAGTGATAAGCTCAACGCTCATCTCAACGTTATCGCCGGGCATGCACATTTCAACGCCCTCGGGAAGGGTGATGACGCCGGTAACGTCGGTAGTTCTGAAGTAGAACTGAGGTCTGTAGTTGGTCATGAAGGGAGTGTGGCGTCCGCCCTCTTCCTTCTTAAGAACGTAAACCTGACCCTTGAACTTGGTGTGGGGGTGAATGGAGCCGGGCTTGCAGAGAACCTGACCTCTTTCGATGTCTTTTCTCTGAACGCCGCGGAGAAGAGCGCCGATGTTGTCGCCCGCCTCGGCATAGTCGAGGGTCTTGCGGAACATCTCGATACCGGTAACGACGGTCTTTGCTCTCTCTTCGGTGAGACCGATGATCTCAACTTCGTCGCCGAGCTTGAGCTGTCCTCTCTCAACACGACCGGTGGCGACGGTGCCGCGTCCGGTGATGGTCATAGTGTCTTCAACAGGCATAAGGAACGGCAGATCGGACTTACGGTCAGGAGTAGGAATATACTCGTCGACAGCGTCCATAAGCGCGAGGATGGAAGCATACTCGGGAGCGTTGGGGTCGGTGGAGGTGGACTCGAGAGCCTGGAGAGCAGAGCCCTTGATGATCGGGATATCGTCGCCGGGGAACTCATACTTGGAGAGAAGGTCACGGATGTCCATCTCTACGAGCTCGAGGAGCTCTTCGTCGTCGACCTGGTCGACCTTGTTCATATAAACAACGATGGCAGGAACGCCGACCTGACGGGCGAGCAGGATATGCTCACGGGTCTGAGCCATAGGACCGTCGGAAGCGGCGACAACGAGGATAGCGCCGTCCATCTGAGCCGCGCCGGTGATCATGTTCTTTACATAGTCGGCGTGACCGGGGCAGTCAACGTGAGCATAGTGACGCTTGTCGGTCTCATACTCAACGTGGGCGGTGTTGATGGTGATGCCGCGCTCTCTTTCCTCGGGGGCCTTATCGATCATGTCGTATGCCTCGAACTTGGCCTGTCCCTTCATAGCGAGAACCTTGGTGATGGCAGCGGTAAGAGTGGTCTTGCCGTGGTCAACGTGCCCGATGGTTCCGATGTTTACATGGGGTTTTGTTCTTTCAAATTTCTGCTTTGCCATTGGAATTTCCTCCCTTTAGTAACATTTGATAAATTGATTTTAACAGATTTCTGATAAAAATGCAAGCGTTATGCAAACATTTTTGAATTTTTTTGCGCAAAAGCGCTTGTCGGCATCAAAATCAGTCGTCGTTCTTCCTGCGGGCGCTCATAATGCCCTCGGCAACGGACTTCGGGACCTCGGTATAGCTGTGGGGCTCCATAGTATACTGCCCTCTGCCCTGGGTCTTGGAGCGCAGGTCGTTGGAATATCCGAACATCTCGGAGAGCGGGACCAGAGCGTCGACCTGAGCGACGCCGTTGTTGGTCTCCTGACCGAGGATCTGACCGCGGCGGGAGTTGAGGTCGCCGATAGCGGTTCCCATATACTCCTCGGGGACGATGCAGGCTACCTTCATGATAGGCTCGAGTATAACCGGGTCCGCCTTCTTCATAGCGTCTTTGAAAGCCATAGAGCCGGCAATCGAGAACGCCATTTCGGAGGAGTCGACCTCGTGGTAGGAGCCGTCGTAAAGAGTCACCTTTACGTCGACTACGGGATAACCCGCCAAAACGCCGGATTTCATAGCGCCCTGAATACCCTTATCGACAGCGGGGATATATTCCTTCGGAATAGCGCCGCCGACGATGTTGTTGATGAACTCGTAGCCCTTGCCGGATTCGTTCGGTTCGAGCTTGATCTTGACGTGTCCGTACTGACCTTTACCGCCCGACTGACGCGCGTATTTGCACTCAACGTCGGCAAGCCTTCTTACGGTCTCCTTATAGGCTACCTGAGGTGCGCCGACGTTTGCCTCGACCTTGAATTCGCGGAGCATTCTGTCTACGATTATTTCAAGGTGAAGCTCGCCCATACCGGCGATAATGGTCTGACCGGTCTCCTCGTCGGTCCAGGTCCTGAAGGTCGGGTCTTCCTCGGCGAGCTTGGAAAGGGCAATAGCCATTTTTTCCTGACCTGCTTTGGTCTTGGGCTCGATAGCGAGATTGATGACCGGCTCCGGGAACTCCATAGATTCGAGGATTATCGGATGCTTGGGGTCGCAGAGAGTGTCGCCGGTGGTGGTGTTCTTAACGCCTACTACCGCGTAAATATCTCCCGCATAGCAGGTCTCGATATCCTTGCGGTGGTTGGAGTGCATCTGAAGAACACGTCCCATACGCTCGTTGACGTCCTTGGTGCAGTTGAGAACGGTCTCGCCTGCGTTAAGGGTGCCGGAGTAAACTCTGAAGAAGCAGAGCTTGCCGACGAACGGGTCTGTTGCGATTTTGAATGCGAGAGCGGCAAAGGGAGCGTTGTCGTCGGAAGGACGGGTCTCCTCCTTGCCCGTGTCGGGGTTGATGCCCTTGATGTCTTCGATGTCGGTCGGAGCGGGCATATAGTCCACGACCGCGTCGAGAAGCTTCTGAACGCCCTTGTTCTTGTAGGAGGTGCCGCAGGTAACGGGAACCATCCGGTTATTTATCGTCGCCTTGCGGATACCCGCCTTGAGCTCCTCAATGGTGAGCTCTTCGCCGCCGAGGTATTTCTCCATAAGCTCGTCGTCGAGCTCGGCAACGGATTCTACAAGCTGCGAGCGGTATTTTTCGGCATCCTCAACCATATTTTCCGGAATTTCTTCAACCCTGATGTCCTTTCCGAGGTCATCATAGTACATATACGCCTTCATTTCGAGAAGGTCGACTATGCCCTTGAAGAAGGTCTCGCTTCCGATAGGAAGCTGTATCGGGACTGCGTTGCATTTCAGACGGTGGTGGATCATATCGAGAACATGGTAGAAATCAGCGCCCATAATGTCCATCTTATTGACGTAGATCATTCTCGGGACGTTATATTTATCGCCCTGTCTCCATACGGTCTCGGTCTGGGGCTCAACGCCTCCCTTTGCACAGAGGACGGTAACCGCGCCGTCGAGAACTCTTAACGAGCGCTCGACCTCAACGGTAAAGTCAACGTGGCCGGGGGTGTCAATGATATTGATCCTGTGACCCTTCCAATAGGCGGTGGTGGCGGCGGAGGTGATGGTTATACCTCTCTCCTGCTCCTGCTCCATCCAGTCCATAGTGGCGGAACCGTCGTGGGTCTCGCCCATTTTGTGGTTAATACCGGTGTAGAAAAGAATACGCTCGGTGGTGGTGGTCTTTCCCGCGTCGATATGGGCCATAATACCAATGTTTCGAGTCATTGACAAAGATACGTCTCTTGCCATAATAATCTCCATTTCTTACGGGGCTCGGCGACTCGCTGCCCGCCCCGCAGTATCAGTATCAATATAGGTGAGCGAAGAGCGGAGCCGAAGCTCCGGACTTCATTCCGGTCACCAGCGGAAGTGCGCGAACGCCTTGTTGGCGTCTGCCATTTTGTGGGTATCCTCGCGCTTCTTGACAGCTCCGCCGGTTCCGTTGAGAGCGTCTAAGATTTCTCCTGCAAGTCTTTCCTTCATAGTCTTTTCGTTGCGGGAGCGAGAATAGGTGGTGAGCCATCTGAGCCCTAAGGTCTGACGTCTTTCGGGTCTTACTTCCATAGGGACCTGATAGGTGGCGCCGCCGACTCGGCGGGCCTTTACCTCGAGGTTAGGCATAACGTTCTCCATAGCCTGTTCAAAGGCTTCGAGAGCCGGTTTGCCCGACTTCTGCTCAACGATTTCAAATGCACCGTAAACAATTTTCTGAGCTACGCCCTTCTTACCGTCAAGCATAATGTTGTTGATAAGTCTGGTGACGAGCTTGGAATTGTAGATAGGGTCCTGCAAAACATCGCGCTTTGCAATATTACCTCTCCTTGGCACTTTACTTCCCTCCTTCATAGAATGATATCATTGGTACTCGTTTTCACCCGAAAAATTTTCGGGCGACCTCGTCAGCGCGCTCGGAGAAACCCTATACTTAAAATGTATATGATAAACTCCACGCACTGTGGCGGAATTTCTTAAGGCATTTTCGGGACTTATTTGGTCTTCGGTCTCTTTGCGCCGTATTTAGACCTGCCCTGCATTCTCTTTGCAACGCCCTGAGCATCGAGGGTTCCTCTGATGATGTGGTAACGCACACCCGGGAGGTCCTTGACTCTTCCGCCGCGAATGAGAACAACGCTGTGCTCCTGAAGGTTGTGTCCGATGCCGGGAATATAGCAGGTGACCTCGGTGCCGTTAGTAAGTCTTACCCTCGCTATCTTTCTCATTGCGGAGTTAGGCTTCTTAGGGGTCTGGGTCTTGACGGCGGTGCAAACGCCGCGCTTCTGCGGGCAGCTCTGGTCGATAACGGCTTTCTTCTTGGAGTTGTAGCTCACCTGAAGGGCCGGCGACTTCGACTTATCCGCCAAAGGGCTTCTTCCCTTGCGAACCAACTGGTTAAACGTCGGCATAGTTTCTCTCCTTTCTTCAAAAATTTATGCTCACGCGGAGAAGCGCTTAAAACCGCGCCTTTCCATAGTTGTGCATACTACGTTATTATACAGGCTGAACGAAAATTTGTCAAGAATATTTTTCACTAAAAAACGCCGAAAATAAGGCTTTTGCAGAAAATTTTTTGGGTTATTTTGCAGATTTCCGCGGCAAGGACATAATTATAGCACAGGTTCTCGGAAAAAACAATAATTTTTTCGGCTTTACCCCTTGCAATCCGCGAAAATATATGATACAATAGCGATTGTTGATTCGGAGCGGTATCGAAGAGGTCATAACGGGCTCGACTCGAAATCGAGTAATCCCTTAATCGGGACCGAGGGTTCGAATCCCTCCCGCTCCGCCACGTCGCGGCGAGCCCTTTTGGCTCGCCGCGATTTGCTTTAGTCGCCCTTTTGCTCCACGACTTCGTCGGGAACCGCAAAAGATGGCGAATTATATCAACTACTTTGCAGGGTGATGTTATGTTTATACCGAATAAGGAACCGCCGCAGGACCGCGCGGGCGTCAGCTTTACCGACGAGCCGCTTATATCGCTTTCGGAGCATTTCGGCGGCAGGATAGCGATTTCTCCGCAGTATTTCCTTCGGGGCATTCCCGGGGCGGTCGACTGCTGCCTGCTCAGGAAGTCGGCGGTCGCTCTCCTTGAAGACGCGCTCTCCCGCCTGCCGAAGGGGCTGACCTTCAAGGTCTTTGACGCCTGGAGACCCGCAGAGGTCCAGACTGCTCTGTTTGAACAGTTCTACGGGCTTCTGAAAGAGCAAAACCCATCTTGGGACGAAAACAGGCTCAGAACAGAAACAAAAAGATTTGTCTCACTCCCCTCTTTAGACCCCGACCGCCCCTCTGTCCATAATTCCGGCGGGGCGATAGACCTTACGATAATCGAAACCGAAAGCGGCAGGGAGCTCGATATGGGGACCGGCTTCGACGACTTCACCGAAAAATCGCTCACGGCTCATTTTGAAAACTCGGGCAGCGCCGTTGTAAGGGACAACCGCAGGCTTTTATACCGCGTTATGACCGAGGCGGGATTTACGAATTACCCGCTCGAATGGTGGCACTACGATTACGGCGACAACTTTTGGAGCTATTACACAGGCAGACCGGCTATATACAGAGGTATCATAAAGGAGACTGAAAAATGAATAGGAAAAACAAACAGGATATGAAGATCAAGACATTCCTGCTCTTTGCGATAACGCTTCTGATATGGGCGCTGCTGTTTCTTGTTAAGCTCCACTTCTGGGGCGCCGACGGCAAAAACGTTATCGACGACATAGTCTCGAATATGATAGGTATAATCCCGCCGCTGCTTATATTCGACTTCGGGCTCGAATATATCACCCGCGACAACATCGCAGGGGATATAAGCGAGAAGATAACCCAGACCCTTATGGGGGAATCCGAGGCGATAAGCGCCTTTAAAGACGAGGACAAGATACGCTTTGTAAAGAACACCGTAAAGCACCTTGTCGGGGAGGAATCCTACGGTATGGTCTACGCCGTGATGGAGCCCTATATCACCGGAAAATACAACAGCAGGTCGATGTTCAGATATAAAATAACCTTAAGAAGCAGCGCAAAAAGCGAGCTCTTTGCCGACGCCGACTATTTCAGGATAAACGAGAGCTTAAAATATCGCAAGAACTATTCCGGCGGCTCGTTTTTGCCGAGCAAATTCAGCGTGGCGTATATAATGAGCGACAGCGCCCTCGACGACGCTTTAAGGAACCGCACATATATCTTCCAGGAAAAGCTCGTTATCAACCCTCCCGAGCTTCAGGCGCTTCTGGATATGACCCAAGAGCAGCAGCGGGAGTTTATCGAAAAGGAGCTCCACCTCTCGATCTACATAGACGGCAAGCACGCAGCGCTCGAGGATATCGTTTTCGGCGAGAATCTTATAACCGTAAACTTCTCTTCGGAGCACGACGTTTCGCTGAAGGAGCATGACGTCGACATAAGCTTTTCGATGCCCCAGAAGCGCGGAGTGAACGACTTTATGGTTTCAATTTCCGAGCCGACTTATGCGCCCGACATCGAGCTCTCCTACCCCGATAACGAGATGGAGGTAAAGGCGTTTTCCTTCCTCAACGACTGCGAGGACAGCTCGCTCGAAAAGGCGACTCACAATATGGACTCCTTTGAATTCAACCTGCAAAACAGGTGGATATACCCGATGAGCGGAGTCGTTTTTGCGATAAACACAATGCGGGAGGAGTAAGCTTTTATCTTCCCGCGATACATACAGGAACATTATATTATAAGGAGAAGCATTATGAAAAGAAAATCAGCGTTCATCATCGCCGCGGCAGTTATAATCACGGCGGTAACCTCCTGCCTCAGCGGGTGTTCCGACTCTGGCGGAGCCCCGAAGAAGCCCCGGGGCGAGCCGAAGGAGCTTATAACCGTAACAAAAGGCTCCGCCAAAAAGACCGCCCCCGACGGCACGAAGGTTTATCCGCTCGAGGAGCTCACGACCTCATCGCCCTCGGGAAAGATAACCGCGCGCTTCTGGCAGGATGACAACGGCTGGGTCTATTACAGCGTTGAGAGCGGGAAGGACGGTATCATCGAGATTTCAAAGCTCGGGATCACGGCGTCGGGCTGCAGCCTTTCCTACGGAATAGAGGAGATAACCGCCTACGACAGAGCCGACGAGATAAACGACAGCTACGAGACCGCGCTGACCCTGAGCCTCGAAAAGAGCCTCACCGACCACTGTATGGAGCGGGAGATATTCCTGAAAAAAGAGGGCGGGAGCTGCACCCTTAAAATAAGGCTCTATGACGACGGCTTCGCTTTCAGGTATTCCGACGTAAACGCGGGGACCGGCAAAAAGGCTTATGTAACCGCCGAAAACACCGAAATATGCTTCCCCGACGGGACGGTCACCTTTGCGGGCGGCTACAGCGCTACCTATGAATTCGACTATGTCGAGCGAAAATACGGCGACCTCAAAAACCACGCGGGCGTATTCAACACCCCGCTGACCGCAAAAATCGGCGACAAATGGGCGCTCGTTTCGGAATCCGACGTTTATGCGAACGACATAAGCTACGTCAAGAGCGTTCTTGAGACCGAGAGCGGCAGCGCAAAGCTCAAATGGGGCTTCGGCTTCAAGCGCGACCCCTTCAACGAAGTCACCGACGACCTTCTCAGCCCCGGGCATGTGAGAATAACCGAATTTTCGGTCGAAAACGGCTTCGAGACGCCTTGGCGCGCAGTCATAATCGCCGACGACCTCAACGGGCTCCTCGGCTCGGATATGATAGATTCCCTCTGCCCCGACCCCGACGCAAAGCTCTTTAAAGACACAAGCTGGATAAAGCCGGGCAAGGTCTCATGGTCGTGGTGGTCGGGCGGAGATCAGCATAACTACGACGTTCAGGTGGACCACGTCGACTTCTCCGCCGAAAACGGCTGGGAATACTGCTGCCTCGACGCTGGCTGGCCCGTTTTTGAGGACAGGATAAAGGAGCTCTGTGACTACGCCGCTAAAAAGAACGTCGGGATTATCCTCTGGGTCAACTATCTCCACCTCAAGACCCCCGAGGAGATAGAAAAAACCTTCGCTCAGTGGGAAAAATGGGGCGTTGCCGGCGTTAAGACCGACTACTTCGAGAGCGACGACGTAGACGTGCTCGAGGTTATGAAAAACTGCGCTGAGATAGGCGCTAAGCACCACCTGATGATATATTACCATGGCTGTATTCACCCCTGCGGCGAAACGAGGACCTATCCGAACATAATGACGAGCGAAGCAGTTCTCGGCGAGGAATTCAGAAAGTGGAGCGAAGCGCCCTCGCCGAAAAACTGCCTGATGTACCCGTTTACCCGCAACGTTGTCGGTTCAATGGACTACACTCCCGCCTGCATCGCGATAACCAAAACCGGCGAAAGCGCTGGGTTCAGCCTTGCAAAAGCCGTTGTTTACGAGTCGGCTTTGCAGCATTTCGCAAGCTCTGCCTACGCCTTCCCGAGCTTCTTGGGACTTCCGCTGCTCAACAGGATACCCTGCGCGTGGGATTCCTCGACGGTCCTCGAGGGCTACCCCGGCGACTTCATAACCTATCTTAGGCAGTCGGGCGACGACTTCTATATCGGCTCGATGACCCTGAAAAAGCGCTCTACGGATATAAAGCTCGATTTTCTCGGCGAAGGCTCATATAACGCATATATCTACTATGACGACGGCGGAAAGCTCGCCCTTGAGACCAAAACCGTGACCTCAAAGGATAAGCTCAGGCTCGATATGCCCGACATAGGCGGCGCGGCGGTGATGATAACGAAAGATACCGTAGACACCGAAGTCGCGGGCTCTCCCGACTCCGAAAAGGAGGGCTACACCTATTACGAATGCGAGGACGGCAAGCTCTCGGGTGCGGCGAATATTTCGGACGGCTCGATGTGCTCGGGCGGCAAAAAGGTCGGATACGTCGGGAACGGCAGCTTCAACTCGGTCGAGATAACAGTGAACGCCCCCGAAGACGGCGAGTATGAAATGCTGATCTACTTCTGCACGGGCGAAAAAAGAGACCTCGACGTTATAATAAACGGCGAGACCGTTAAGCTCTCGGGGCTTTCGAGCCCGGGCTTTGATATCCCCGCCGAGGCGAGCCTCAAAGCCGAGCTCAAAAAGGGCAAGAACACCGTTAAACTGACCCTCGGCTCGGGCTATTCCCCCGACCTCGACAGGATAGCGGTGAAAGACACCAAGAATAAATAGTAAAAAAGCACCGTCTTATGACGGTGCTTTTAAATTATCTTTCCGAAAGGGGGGTGTATTTTCTCGGCTTTCCGACCGATTTATAAGCCGGACGGATTATCCTCGCTCCGGTCAGGCGCTCCTCGATCCTGTGAGCCGACCAGCCGGCTATCCTCGCGGTTGCGAACAGCGCCGTCGCGAGCTCGTCGGGTATCCTGAGCATTCTGTAGCAGATTCCGGAATACATATCGACGTTCGCGCAGAGGGTCTTTTCGTTGCCTGTGACCTCGGCGAAGATCTCGCCTGTGTTGCGCTCTACGGCTTCAAGAAGCTTCAACTCGTCCTCGTAAGGGGTCCCCTCGGCGAGCTTTCTTGCCTCGCGCTTGAGTATCACCGCGCGCGGGTCGGATAAGGTATATACCGCGTGACCCATACCGTGGATAAGCCCGGTGCGGTCTCCCGCCTCTTTAAGGAGTATCTTTCTGAGCATATCCCTTATTTCGCCCTCATCGCTCCAGTCGCGGATATTCGCCTTTAAATAGTCGAGCTGTTCGAGGACCTTTATATTCGCGCCGCCGTGGCGGGGTCCTTTAAGTGAGCCTATCGCCGCGGAATACGCCGAATATGGGTCGGTCCCCGAAGAGGTGAGGACACGGCAGGCGAAGGCGGAGTTGTTGCCGCCGCCGTGCTCGGCGTGGAGCATAAGCATAAGGTCCAAAAGCTTGGCTTCCTCATAGGTGAAATTGCGGTCGAACCTTAAGAGCGAAAGGAGCGTTTCGGCGGCGTTCTCCTCGGGGCGGACCTGATGCATATACATAGTCTTGCCGTCGTAGCAGCGGCGCTTTACCTGATAAGCCGAAGCGACTATTACCGGCAGCTTCGCGATTATCGAGATAGCCGTCATAAGCTCGTCCTCCGGAGTTTTGGTTTCGGGGGATTCGTCATAGGAATAGAGCGCAAGTATCGACCTTGCCATTTTGTTCATTATATCTCTTGAAGGCGCCTTGAGCATCATATCCTCAAAGAAGCCGTCGGGCAGCTCGCGGTTGAAGGAGAGAGCGTTGTTGAAGCTCCTGAGCTGCTCGGCAGTCGGCAAAACGCCCATAAGCAGCAGATAGGCGACCTCTTCAAAGCCGAAGCGGTCGTCTGCCTCGACGGAATCAACTATGTCGTTGATGCTGTAGCCGCGGTAGTAAAGCTCGCCCTCGATATTCTGCTTTTCGCCCTCGTTCATAACGTAGCCGTGGACGTTGCAGATATTCGTTATCCCCGCGACTACGCCCGTTCCGTCGGCGTTTCTGAGTCCGCGCTTTACGTCGTAGCGGTGGTAATATTTCGGGTCGATGCGGTTGCTGTCGTATATTCTGTCGCTCAAAGTTTTCTTTGTCTGTTCGTCGATTTTAAGTATCATTGCAGCTCCCTTCGTCAAAATACGGAATTTGGTGAATCAATTATATTTTAACACAGCCGGAGCTCGGGTGTCAACCGATTTTGCATAAATTTATCCGCGATTATTCATACTTTGGCGTTTTGAACGATTTGAGCGGGCTTTCGGCGCTTATTTTTGCAGGATTGTTGCGAAAATGTTCATTTTATAGGGAACGGTGGGCTTTTTTCGGGCATAAAAGCGGCGCAGCCGCTCAAATTGGGGAGCAGCCGCGCCGCAGTATTGATTTTGAGCCGAGCTATTCGGCGAGCTTTTTCGCGCGCTCGGTCAAAGCCTTATATCTTTCATCGTTTCTTGCGGGGTCGAACCATTCCCAGCCCCTCGGGGCGGTCATGGCGTAATAGATCATTCCGCTGTCGGAAAGCCAGCCGTCTATCGAGCCGTCGGCGTCGATTTGGCGCCTCGAACCGTCGGGAAGCTCTATC
This sequence comes from uncultured Clostridia bacterium, assembly GCA_947627875.1. GTDB lineage: Bacteria > Bacillota > Clostridia > Oscillospirales > Ruminococcaceae > Faeciplasma. The sequence continues at coordinate 7,659 of CANQXS010000007.1, read as the reverse complement.
ACCGACTGCCCCTTGATGTAAAAGATGTTCCCGAATACGGCTTCGTCGCCGAAGCTGAGCTTTTCGCCCTCGGGGATAGCCTTCCACTCCTCGGCATAGTCGAGCGCAAGCTCTAAATACTTATAGCCCTCGTCCTTCTGCCCGCCGCCGATGAAAGCAACCGCAGCTAAAAGACACGTCCTTGAAGCCCTCGCATAAAACGCCGACGCGATTTCTCCGTTTCCGGCAGCTTCCATAAGGCGGTAGTTATATAAGAACCTCTTTGCCTTTCTTATCGGATCCCAGAAGTGGTGGAAGCCCTTGGTCATCTGGTAAAGAAGGATATTTATCGCGTTGCAGCAGCCCTCTAAATTCGCCTCGTTGTATTTTTCCCCGTCGGCAAGGCGTTCTTCCTCCTGTTCGCCCATTATGGAATCATAGCGGGTTATCTTCCGAGGCATATGCCTTATTCCGGTGGCGTCGCTGAAGACAACGGTCTTGCCCTCGCAGTCCTTGGCGTAAATATATTCCGCCGCGCCGACGTAGCCGTCCGTCAGACCTAAGTCTTCATAGCGCCGCCTGATTCCCTCTTTGATCGGCATATAGCCCTCGCCGGTCCCCTCGTAAGAGGTCAGCTCGTAGGCGCTCTTAAAGCCCATTTTGGTGTATATCTCGACCTTTACGAGCCCGACTCCCGGCGCGAAGTAATAAGTCCTTCTGCCGCCGCGGTATTCCTGACCGTATGGTAAGCCTTCGCATACGGTATCCACCGAGAGGCAGTTTTCAAAGCTTCCCGCCTTTACCTCGACGGTCCCCGCGCTCTCGCAGCTTATTTTTACCTTGAGAGCGTCGTCGAAATAATAATCCCTTGCTTCCTCGGAGCTGTAGCCGGGCTTCCACTGCTCGTCGAAGAGGCAGCCGGCGACGTCGCTCAGTATCGAGTAGATGTGGTTAGAGCACAGGCGGTCGCAAAGGGCGGTGCCGTCGTATCTCTTCCATTCAAAGCTGAATCTTGAGGAGCTCTTCAAAAGCGACGTCTTTCCGTCGTCGGTGCTGATCTCGTAGCGGTTGAAGAAGTTCCATAAGCCTGTCGCCTCGCAGTCGGGATCGAATACAGGATCAGTCTCGATTATCCTCTTCACGACCGAATAGGCGGTCTCGGCGTAAGCCTTTTCATAGGGCGTTTTTGCAAGCTCTATCGCGCGCTTGGCATATGGGCGTACGTCCTGTATCTTCGACTCATCGGCGGATCTGCAGGTGCAGTAGTCGGCGCGAGTCTTTAAAATCATATCGAACCAGGAGTCTTCGTCGTATTTTTTCCTGACGGCTTCAACGTTTACAACGGCGACCGCATTTTCGCCCTCGCAATAGGGAATGTCTATCCTCCAGGAAGCGGCGTATGTCTCGGGGTTGCCGTCGGTTTCGTATTCCCAGAAATTGCCCCTGTGGATAGGCAGCAGCCCGTCGCCGCCGACTGTCTTATATGATTTCAGCAGCTTAACCTCGGCTGCGCCCTCCGAGATTATCTCCTGCTTCACTGCGCCTACGCCGCTCTTGAGCCAGCTTCGGCAGGTAACGCCGCTGGTCCTGAGCCGTGAGGTCCAGACCTCGCAGCCGATGAATTTTCCGGCGGGGACCTCTACCGTTTCGCAGTCGGATTCAAAGGTCAGCGTCGAGCCGTCGGAGGCGGTAAAGCTCTCGCCGGGCTTTATGTCGGCGGTCATCAGGTTGTCGCACGCAAAAAGCTTATCCAATATATAGCCGTTGTTGCGGTTGTAGGAATAAAGCTCGCCGAAGCCGTTGTAGCGGCTGTCCCCGAGTCTGACTCCGCCCGAAAGCCCGAGCTCGAACACCCCGCCCAGGAGAAGGCGGTTCTGATCGTCGCTTATAAACTCCTCCGTCGCCGCTTTTTCATAGTTTTCCTTAGAGCTGACTACCGCATAATAGAGCGGCTCGTCGGGCTTTAAGAGCTTGAGCGCGGTGTCGTAAGCCTCAAGCGCCTCGTCCTTTTTTTCGGGCTTGGTGCTGTCGGCATAACAGCGCCAGAGTTCGGCTATCGTGAGCCGAAAATCAGCGGGGTCGAGCGAGGGTATCTGAACGTTTTTGATGTGGTTGCGCCTGCCGTCGTCCCAGTATTTCAGCGACTCGCGGTATAAGACGGAATACATCACCTCGTTGTTTTTGCCGAGGAGCGCGGCTTCCTTTATCCTTTCGAGCAGCTTATCGTTCTTTTCGCCGGGGAGCCACCAGTAGCCGCGCATCAAAACGTCGGCGAGAGCGTGGTACTTCTCGCGGCATTCTGGCATCGTGTCGATGTCCTTCAGAACGTCCTTATATACCTTGTCGAAGCCCTTCTTCGAGTTTCTGAACTGCCAGCTCTTTACTTCTTCTATCTTCTTTCTGATTTTTGTGAGCAGAGTATCATTTAATTTTTCATCCATTGAGCATAGCTCCTTTCGCATTTTCTTTCTGCCGTCGTGGAGCTGCGATTTTACCGTCCCGACCGATATTCCCATCAGCTTGGCAATCTCCTCGGCGCTCATGTCCTCGTAATAATGGAGATAAACAACCTGCTGAGAGCGTTCGGGGAGCTTTCGCAGCCCGCGGCGCATAAGTTCCGCCTCTTCCTCGGTCAAAAGCATCTGTTCGGGGTCGGAATCTTCCGAGCGGATATATTCGATGTTCTCGACGTCGTCGAGGCTCAGATAGTTTCTGAAGCGGATCGCCATATTTTTTGCGCAGTTCTTGGCGATACGCGATACCCATATTCCGAACTTTTCCGGTTCGCGAAGCCGGTCAAGCTTGAGCCACGCCGCCAAAAAAGCGTCCTGAGCCGCGTCTTCGGCGATATGAGCGTTATGTATTACCGAATACGCCGAGGCGCGGGTTCTCTTTTCGTGCCGCCTTACGAGCTCGTCATAAGCGGTGGGGTCGCCCGAGAGCGTCAGAAGCACCAAAGAGGCGTCCGAACAAGTGAGATGAGGCATTTTATTCGTCCTTTCCTGAAAGCTTTCGTTAATAAGACATTTTCGGAGCGAAAAAGGTTGGGATTCAAAGAAAAAATCGGAGCACATAAAAGGAAGCCTTCAAATCGGGCTTCCTTTCGTTTTATGCCGTTATTTCAATATTTCTTCGATGTCTTTGAGCTCGTCCTCGGTAAAATCGAGATGACCGATGCACCCGACATTCTCGACTATCTGCTCGGGTCTGCTCGCGCCGACAAGCACCGTTGTGACAGCTTCGTTGTGCAGAATCCACGCCAGCGCCATCTGCGAGAGAGTCTGCCCGCGGCTTTTTGCAATCTCGTTCAGCCGGTTGAGCCGCGCAACCATCCTCTCGTTGAGCTGACCGCCTATCCACGTTTCCCCTCGACCGATACGCGAATCCTGCGGAACACCGTTGAGATATTTATTCGTCAGTAATCCCTGATAGAGCGGAGAAAACACCGCCAGCCCGATGCCGTTTTCGAGGCAGAACCTGTCGAGCCCGTCGCCCTCTATCCACCTGTTCAGCATCGAATAGCTCGGCTGATTCAGGACGAAAGGCGTCCGCAGCTCTTTGAAGATTTTGAGTATTTCCGCAGTCTGCTCTTTGTTGTAATTCGATATTCCGACGTAGAGCGCCTTGCCCTGCCTGACGGCATTGTCAAGCGCGAGCGCGGTCTCTTCAGGTGGCGTGTTCGGGTCAAAAACGTGGTGGTAATAGATGTCGACATATTCAAGCCCCATTCGCCTGAGGCTCTGGTCGAGCGAGGCGGTCAGGTATTTTCTGCTGCCGTTGCGGTCGCCGTAAGGTCCTTCCCACATCTCGTAGCCCGCCTTTGTAGAAATTATCATCTCGTCGCGGTAATGCCGCATATCCCGCAAAATTCTGCCGAAATTCTCCTCGGCGCTGCCGTTATACGGGCTGCCGTAGTTATTCGCAAGGTCGAAATGGGTGACGCCGAGATCAAAGGCGGTATGTATCATTGCCTCCATGTTGGCGTAAACGCCCTTGAAGCCGAAATTCTGCCAAAGTCCCAACGACACCGCCGGAAGCTTTAAGCCGCTCTTTCCGCAGCGCCGATAGGGCATTTTTTCGTATCTTTTATCGCTTGCGTTGTACATATAATCGCCTCCCGAATTGTTGATTTCTATCTTTTAAGCGGCGCCGAGCCTATCGGCGACCGTTATTACTGCCGACTGCTTTTGACTCGGGTATTATCGGCGGTTTTTTCGGCCGCTTTTCCTATCCCCTTAAGCTCCCCTGTCGACCTGATTATCATATACGCCGCCATAACGATCACAACGGTGCAGACTCCCCCGCCGACCGAGGCGGTCATCGCCTTTCGGAACTCGGGGGCGTCGTTTCCGCCGAAGCGCGCGAGCAGGGCGGTAGTGAGCGAGAGGAGCGACACCAGCGCCGCGACTAAATTTACAGCCTTTGCCGCCGAAAGAACGGGGCTTTGGTGCCTGCGGGTCCTGACTATTCCCACCGACGCCGTTATCACGGCATAGAATGAATAGAACGCCATCGCATAGATAAGGTTGCCGGGGTAATCGAAGGCGCGGTCCTGATGAACAATAAATATAACTATTCCGGCGAGCGCCTGATTCATCAAAAGAAGGATTATCCCGCAGGCTCTGTAAAGCCTGACCTCGGCGCTGCGCTCGTTCAGAGAGGTTTTTCCCGCGAGGAGAAGCCGCATAAGCGCGAGGAGGACATAATAGACAGCGAGCGAGCAAAACCAAGCCGAGCGGTATTTTATCCCCGCCCAGAGCTTGAGCGCGATATAGCAGACGTTCACCGCAAGCCCGAAATAAAGCGCGACTCCGGCGCGGAAACGGACGTCGTTGAAATACCTTTCGCCGATTTTGGTCGAGCGGAGCTTTTTTATCGGTCTGCTCTCTAAAAATCTTCTTTTGAACGACGCAAAGGCGGGTCCGAGATATTTCAGCCCTGTTACGGTTATCACGAGGGCGTAAGCCGAGAGCAGATAGGCAATATAGCGGTATGCGGGGAGCTCTATTTTGAATATCGGCACGGCTAAAACAGCCGCATAGCCTATCGCGGCAAGGATAAGCGTTTGCAGCGGCGGAGGGTTGAATATTCTTTTCAGGGCGGTTTTAAGCATTGCAGTTTTCCCTCCGAACCGTTCAGATATGGATATACCATATTGTCATAAGCGCGAAATCCGCAAACATATGTATAAACCATGAGCCGAGAAAATTCCCGCTCTTTTCGTCGACCCAATCGAACACAAATCCCCCGACGGCGAGCCCCAAAAGAGCCGCGAGCAAAAGCTGCGGCGGGAAGGACTGCCCTATCATCGCAACGTGATATAATGCAAACATCAGCGAGCTGAATATATAGGCTGTCTTTTTGGAGGCAAGCTCGGAAAGCCCGATAAAGGCTGTCTGGCGGAACAAAAATTCCTCCAAAAACGAGTTGCCGAATGAGATATAGAGCGCCACCCATATAAAGCTTCCGCCGTCGACGTTCTGGTCCTTCGAGAGCGATTCTACGAGCGCGGAATAATCGAACAGCCCTTTTGTGAGCGCGTAACCCGACATCACTATAAGATATATCGCCGCGCCGAGAGCCAAAAGCCTTAAAAGCCGCTTTACGCCGAAGGAAAACGAGCCGCCGAAGAGCTTTATCTTAAAAGCCTTAAGGACAATGAGCGGGAGGACAAGGAAAACGACCGCTTTTACTGCGGATTTAACGGCATAAGCGGGCTCGATGAGCGTTTCGACCGCAGCCATAACCGCGCAGCAGACGGCGACGAGTATTATAACGGCATATTTTTTCCTGCTCATAATACCACTTCCTCGGCGATTTGCTGAGGATAATTATAACATATTGGGGAGATAAAATCAACCGCGAAGTAACATCGCTCAGACGCTTACCCCTTGCCAACTCTCCGAAAATGGTGTATAATGTTTCCGCAAAGCTAAGGAGGGCTTATTGATGCGAAAAATTATCTCAAACGAGCGGTTCGACGAGGAGCGCGCTTTATATCACTCTCAGCACGCCGACATAACCGACTGCGTTTTTGCCGGTCCCGCCGACGGCGAGTCGGTATTAAAGGAGTCGCGCGACATCAACGTAACGCGGTGCAGCTTCTCGCTCCGCTACCCGATGTGGCACACCGACGGCTTCACTCTCGACCGCTCGGATATGGACGAACTCACCCGCGCGGCGATATGGTACAGCGGTCACGGAAAAATCACCTCGAGCCGCCTCTGCGGAATAAAGGCGGTGCGCGAATGCTATGACATCGAAATCGCCGATTCCGATATAGTTTCCGAAGAATTCGGCTGGAAGTCCGACGGAATCGCCCTTAAAAACACCGCCGTTACGAGTGAATATCTATTTTTGGACAGCCGCAACATCCGCCTCGAAAATGTAAAAATGAAGGGAAAATATTCCTTCCAATACGTCGAGAATCTCGTTATCGAGAGCTCGGACCTCGACACAAAGGACGCCTTCTGGCACTCGAAAAACGTGACGGTCAAAGACACCGTCGTAAAAGGAGAATACCTCGGCTGGTTTTCCGACGGGCTTACTCTCATCAACTGCAAAATTATCGGCACTCAACCGCTCTGCTACTGCAAGAACCTCACGCTGATAAACTGCGAGACCGAGGACTGCGACCTTGCCTTTGAATATTCCGACGTAAGCGCCGACATAAAGGGGCATATCGTTTCGGTGAAGAATCCGCGTTCGGGAAGGATAGTCGCCGACAGCGTAGGAGAAACGGTGACCGACGACCCGGTTATGGAATGCGTCGGAGAAGTTATAATAAGATCTCCCGCGGTATAGCGGCAGAAAAAAAGAGGGGAATTTTCCCCTCTTTTTATGTTTTGTTTTTATCCGTCCTTGAGCTCTCTTACGGTGCGGTTTTCGCCGACCGGCGTTTCGACGTATTTCAGTATCGCGTCGGGGTCCTCGGAAAGCTCGTAGAGCCGAGTGCAGTTCTCGCGGATAAAGTTCTTCTTTATCGCCTGCTCCATAACTGCGTTGAGCTCGTCGTAATAACCGTTGATATTGTAGAGCGCGATGGGCTTGTTGTGGCGGCAGAGCTGCTTTAAGGTCAGTACCTCGAAGAACTCCTCAAAGGTCCCTATTCCGCCGGGAACAACGATAAAGGCGTCGGCGCGGTCTTCCATTATCTGCTTGCGCTCGCGCATTGTCTCGGTATAGATGAGCTCGTCGCAGAAGTCGCAGATCGCTTCTACATGCTCGTCGTTAAAAAAGCTCGGGATCACCCCGATTATCTTTCCGCCTTCGGAGCGCACTCCCCTTGCAGCGGCGCCCATAAGACCGTTTCCGCCGCCGCCGAACACAAGCGTATGCCCCCGCCGGGCCATTTCGGCTCCGAGCTTTTCAACCTCTGTGATATACTTCGCGTCGATAGTCGGCGACGCTGCCCCGAATACGCAAATTCTCATAGGTTACCTCCGCAAAAAATTATCTGAGTATATCATACCACATTTTTCTGCGCAATTCAAGGGCTGAGGGAAAAAAGACGAACACGAATTGCAGAGTTTCGGAGATTTGGGCGGAATCATTTTTGTTTACCTCGCTGCTGATTGCCCCCCTCCCTCTCCTCCCTCCCCCTAAGGGGGGAGGGCTCCATCACTTTTCTGCTCGTGCAGAAAAGTGACGCGAAAAGACACGCCCGAGAGGGGGATTGCG
>CANQXS010000006.1 GCA_947627875.1 uncultured Clostridia bacterium | reverse complement strand
CGCAATCCCCCTCTCGGGCGTGTCTTTTCGCGTCACTTTTCTGCACGAGCAGAAAAGTGATGGAGCCCTCCCCCCTTTTTTGAGGGGGGGAGGAGAGGGAGGGGGCTTTGGCTCCACGTCAAGGCTTTTTATTACGCTTCTATTGAAGGAAAATATGTTCCCGAAAACACTTTCTCGCCCCTCTTTCCCAAATATCCTGTTGCTTTTTCCGGCGGAATGTGATACAATCGGAATGAAGAAGTCGGAAAAGCGATTTTAAGGAGCTGCGTATGCTTATAACGGTATTTTCAAAGGATTCAAAGCGCGGGTTTGCCGCGGGTTCAAATAACCTCACGCCCGAAAAGCTCGCGGCGGGGGCAGTCACCGCCGCTGCGGGGCTCGTTATCGCGGCGATAGGCGGGCTTTGGCGGCTCAACAGGTCGGAAAAGTCGAAAAAGAAAAAGCGCCCGATATGGCTCGCGGCGCTTCCGCTGATCTACGGCGCGGCGAAGTCTAAAGCCGAGCGCAAGGCTTTAAACGGACTTGTTGCAGAGGCGGAAAAGGCCGGCAAAGAGCTTGGAATATCCGGAGAGACCATACTTGCGGAGGACGCTACGGAGAGCGACCACGGCGGGATAGAGGTAATCGGGGCGATTCCGATATCCTCGGAGGAAGAGGTATACGAACACATATAATAAAAAATATCCCCCGGGCAGCCGAGGGATATTTGTTTTGGATTAAGCCTTGAATTCTTTTACCCAGAGCCCGTGGAGATTGCAGTAAGCGTAAATTTTGCACTCGGGCATATAGGGGAACCTGACCTCGGTCGACTGCTCGGGCGCGAGTATGACCTTGTTCTCGCGGTTGCCCGATACCTGAGAAATCCACATTATGTAGTGCTCCTTGGTCATCGGGTGCTCGACCGAGCCTACCCTGACTACGAGCTCGCCGTCGTTTACCTCGACGACGGGGACGTGCTTCTCAACGGCGGCGTCGGTGGAGTTGGCGGTAAGGGTCTCCATAGGCTTGCCGCAGCAGACGACGTTGTCAAGACTGCCGAGAACGTCCTCGGCGACCGCGCCGCAGACGGAGCATTTTTTGTAGCTGAAATAATCCTTCATAATACTGACCTCCTGAAAATATTTTGCTGTTTCTATTATACCACAGTTTATTTTTGCTGTAAAGCCCTCAGCGGGAGAATAATTCCCCCTAAATATGCAGCAGCGCCTGGGCTATCATAAAGTAGGCAAGAAGCGTCACGGCGTCTACTATGGTCGTTATGAACGGGCTTGCCATAACCGCGGGGTCGAAGCCGACAGCCTTTGCAAGGATAGGCAGCGAACAGCCGATCATCTTTGCGATAAACACCGCCACCACCATAGTAAGGCATACGACGAGCGCGACCGTAACGGTTATTGCGGCGTTGCCCAAAATGAGCCTGTCTATCAGCATCATCTTGCCGAAATTAACCGCGGCAAGCACGGCTCCGCATATCACCGCTACCCTTATTTCTTTCCATATTACCCTTGCGACGTCTTTGAGTTCGATATCCCCGAGCGAGAGCCCGCGGATTATCGTTACGCTCGACTGCCCGCCCGCGTTGCCGCCGGTGTCCATAAGCATCGGTATAAACGCCGTCAGGACAACGCTCGCGGCGAGCTTGCTCTCAAATCCGGTGATTATCATTCCGGTAAACGTTGCCGACACCATCAAGAGCAGCAGCCAGGGGATGCGCTTTAAAAAGGTCTCGAATACGCCGGTCTTGAAATAGGGCTTGTCGGTCGGGACGATAGCCGCCATTTTTTCGATATCCTCGGTGTTTTCGTCCTGCAATACGTCGATAGCGTCGTCGACGGTTACTATTCCGACTATTCTGTTCTCGCCGTCTACTACGGGAATGGCGAGAAGGTCGTATTTCGCGAGCATCGTCGCGACGGTCTCCTTGTCCTCCTTGGTGCCTACGCTTATAACGTTGGTGTCCATAATGTCGCCAATGACGGTCTCATAAGAGGCGGTCAGAAGGTCTAAAAGCGATACTACGCCGACGAGCTTGCGTTCCTCGGTTACGTAGCAGGTATAAATGGTCTCCTTGACCACGCCGACGCTGCGTATCTTCGCAAACGACTCCTCTACCGTCATATCCGTCTTGAGATAGACGTATTCGGGGGTCATAAGGCTTCCGGCGCTGTCGGCAGGGTAAGCCAAAAGCTCGTTTATCTGCTCGCGGGTCTTGGGGTCGGTGTTCTTGAGTATTCTGTTGACGATATTCGCGGGCATCTCTTCGATGAGGTCGACGGTATCGTCCAAAAACAGCTCGTCTATAACTTCTCGGAGCTCGCGGTCGGTAAACGCCAAAATGAGCTGCTCCTGCTGTTCCGAGTCGATATAGGCGAAAGCCTCGGTCGCAAGCTCTTTCGGAAGGAGCCTGAAAAGCGCGATAACGTCTCTGCCGTCGGCGTTTTCGATTATATTCGCAACGTCGGCGGGGTTGAGCTGACTCATAACGGTTTTCAACTCGGCAAATTTGCGCTGCCTGTAAAGATTCATGACAACGTCGTAAAGAGTGGTCTGTTCCATTTTAAAATCCTCCTTTTATTCAGCATAATAATGCCGGGAGGCAGGGATTCAGCGGCAGAAAACGGGCGCGGCAAAGCCGATGCGCCTGTAAAGAGCCGCCGTCACGGTACCTCGCGGTGTGGTCGTACTGCTGCCGCCGTCCATATTCTCACTCCTTTATATATGAATATGCGAAAGTCGCGTTTTTGCCTTTATATTTTAACGCTAAAAGCGGACAATGTCAAGAAGGATTTTGGGGGCTTTCTCTTATCCTTGACACTTTTGCGGTTTCGTGATATAATTTTCCCGTAAAAACACCGTTTTGCGGAGGTGGATATGGAAAAGTCGGTTTTCGGGCGCTTCGGCGAGGCTCTCGCCGTTATGAGGACCAAAACGGGACTCAGGCTTATCGGAATGTACTTTGCCGCTGTGGGAATAATGTTTATGCCGCTGCGCTCGCCTCTGCTCTGGGCGGCTTTTGTTCTTCAGATATTTATAATTTTCGTTATGTCGGCGGTTTTCGCGGGGTTCTGCGGCTCCTGCCTTAAGATCGTCCGCGGGGGAGAACCCTGCGCCGCAGACCTCTTTGAAGCTTTTAAAGACACCGAGACCCTTAAGCGCGTGATAGGCGGGTGCGCGTTTATGACGCTTATGATCATGCTCTGGAGCTATATTCCCTGTATGGTCGCGATATATGTTTCGGCGATAATAACTAATATCGTTGCCGACGCAGCGGGAGCAAGAGAACCGTTTTTCACCGCCGAAGCGGTGATTTTCGTTGTGCTCGCCGTCGCGGCGATAGTCGTTATGATGATAAAGACGATAGAATACGCTTTTACGCCTTACATACTCATCAGCCGCCCCGAAGTAAGGGCAACGCAGGCGGTAAAGGAGTCGAAACGCCTTACAAAGGGGCACAGGGGAAAGATATTTGCCGCGGCTTTTCTGCCGATCGTCTGCTGGTATTTAATATGTTTTGTCTGTTGGTATTTAATATATATTGCCTGCTGGTATTTAATATCGTTTGTCGTTATAGGAGTGCCGCTGCTGAGGCTGCTTGCCGCGGTGCTGTGCTCCGTTATAGCGCTCGCTTTCCTGCCGGTAATACAGGTGTTCTACCAGCTCGTGACCGCCGGAATTTATAACGATGTATATCAAGCCTCGCTTTCGGGGCAGGATAATATTTAAAAAGGAGACATTGGAAATGAAGAAAATTATTTTGATACTCACCGCGCTTGCTATGGCGCTTACGTTCTGCGCCTGCGCTGTCGAAGAAGGCGGCGACGAGCCCTCTGACGTAACCGAGCCCCGGAAGGCTCAGGAGCTCGAGACCGAGCCTGTTCCCGTAGTTGAGCCGCCGATAGAGATATCGGAATTCGGCGAGCCCGAGGATATGCCCGAGCCCTTTGAGGGCGAAGAGCCCGCAGAGTTCACCGCCGAGGAGCTCGCGATAACCGTCGGCGACCGCTCGTTCAACGCTTCCTGGCTCTATTGGCACAACATCTACGACTGGCGTCAGGCGGGCATCACCTACGACCAGATTAAAGAGATGAACGGCGCTTATATGGACCTGCCCTTCACCGCCGAGGCTATGGAGGCTTATAAAGCGAAGGTCTCGGACTTCACGATGATAATGATGCTTGACGACGGCAGCCGAGTCTATACGCCGACGGTAACGGTCGGCGACGAGGAATACGATTACGAATGGCTCGCCTCTCACAACGCCACCGAATACACCGAAGCGGGTATCGACGCAGGCACCGTTAAGACCTATCTCGAGGCGATAGAGGAGAACTTCTGGTATGCTCCGGAATACCGCTGGATAAGCGAGGTCTATAACAGGCTCGTAAACGGCTGGGAATGATTTAAGACTGCAAGGCGCCGCGCTCCGAGGCTGGGGCGCGGCGGTTTTGTATTAGATAACGTATCCTAACAGAGCGAAAAGCCCAAAAGTTTTCGGGCAAGCCTTTTCAAAAGATAAGCGTTATTTCTTGCCGCTCGCTCTCCCTCGCCGTTACGGCTTGGCTCGGGGAGCTTGCGGAGAAATAATCGCGTATCTCGGCTTGCAGGGTCGAGGCACAGGGCATTCGGGTCGAGAGCGAAGCGAACGACAGATGCGGCGTGACGATGTTACCTCTATATCCTACTTCGGCGCCGCATTGCAGAGCGCGAAATCTCTTACCGACCAAAAAATCAGGAGGGTAGCCCGAATCCGTCCGGTGGATTTGGGGCGAGCCCGAAGGGCTCAGCCTATGCGGCGTGTAGACAGTACAGCTCGATACAAACTCGGGCGCCGCATTGGTTCCCTGTTTGCCGAGCCGGACGAGGCGAGGCAAATAAATAATGTTTTACCCTGAACGCCTCTTTTTTTGGATTTACTATTGACTTTTTTTGCCCGTTAAACTATAATATACGGGTGAATGTCAATTTTGTACCGAATAAATTGATAGGCAAAAACTTTTAAGGAGGACTTTAAGTGCGACGCATTAAAAAACCCGTATTCTTTATCGTAGTCGTGCTGATCGCCGTTTTCGCAATTCTAACCTTCAACGGCGTGAGCACATATTACGGTGATATAAAGACGAGTCATATCAAGGGCGTCGATGATATCCGCTGGGGTATAGACATCTCGGGCGGCGTTGACGTTACCTTTGCACCGCCGGAGGGCGTTACCGCCACCGAGGAGCAGATGGATGCCGCAAAGGCTGCCATCGAGGTAAGACTTGTTAACCTCGGTATCACCGACTACGAGCTTTATGTTGACTATTCAAACTACGACATTATTGTAAGGTTCCCGTGGCAGGCGGGCGAGGAGAACTTCGACCCCGAAGCCGCCGTCCGCGAGCTCGGCGAAATGGCTGAGCTCACATTCCGCGAGGGCTATGAGACCGACGAATACGGCGTGTGGACAGGCACCACCGCCGAGAACGTCATAGTTACCGGCGACCAGGTCGTTTCGGCTTACGTCGGCATCTATGAGGAGGACGGTCAGCAGAAATTCTCGGTTTCCCTTGAATTCAACGAAGAGGGCGCAAAGGCGTTCGGCGACGCCACTACCCGCCTTGCCGCCTCTCAGGGCGTTATCTCGATCTGGATGGACGACACCGTTATCTCTTACCCGACGGTAAACGACGCCATCACCGACGGACATGCCCAGATAACCGGCAGCGGCTCGGGCTTCTCGTATGAAGAGGCAAAGGCTCTTGCCGATAAGATCTCGGCGGGCGCTCTGCCCTATAAGATGGTCACCTCAAACTTCTCCACCATTTCGCCTACCCTCGGCGCCGGCGCGAGAAACGCGATGGTCCTTGCCGGAGTTATCGCTTTCGTGGTCATCTGCATCTATATGATCTTCGTTTACCGGCTTGCGGGAGTTGTCGCCTCGATAGCTCTCTTCGGTCAGGTGGTCGGCACTATCGCCTGTATCACCGGCTTCTTCGGCAATATCCCGAGCTTCACCCTTACCCTCCCCGGTATCGCGGGTATCATTCTTGCCGTAGGTATGGGCGTCGACGCCAACGTCGTGACCTTTGAGCGCGTCAAGGAAGAGCTCAGAAACGGCAAGGGGCTTTACAGCGCGCTTGAGCAGGGCTATTCAAGGGCTTGGGCGGCTATCTTCGACGGAAACATCACCGTTGTGTTCGTCGCCGTTATCCTTATGGGCGCCTTCGGACCTCCGGACAGCCTCTTTGCAAAGCTTATGGGCTGGCTCTACTTCGCCTTCCCGACCACTATCGAGGGAACTATCTACTCCTTCGGCTACACCTTGCTCGTCGGCGTTATACTCAACTTCGTATTCGGCGTCGGCGCAACGAGGCTTATGCTCGCTTCTCTTTCCAAGTTCAAGGCGTTCAGAGACCCCAAGCTCTACGGAGTCAGGGAAAACGCCAAGGAGCACAGCTTCGGCGTTTACAAGAAGCGCAGGCTGTTCTACACCGCTTCGGGCGCTGTTATTGTCGCGGCTATCGTGTTCAGCCTTATCTTCGGGCTTAACGTTGCGATAGAATTCAAGGGCGGCACGATCATCTCTTACTCCTACGACGGAACCATCGATGAAAACGCCGTCGCTTCTGCCGCTCAGGAGATAACCGGCGAGACCTGCAGCGCCAGCCTCGGCGAGAGCCTTGCCGACGGCGAGACCACCGTTGCGCTGAGCTTCCCGAGCTCGGAGGGTCTTACAGCCGACGCTCAGAGCGAGCTCACCGCCGCGCTCAGAGAGCGCTTTGCCTCGGCAAACCTTGAGCTCTACAGCTCTCAGGACGTCGACCCGTCGACCGGCTCCGGCTTCTTCGGCAAGTGCATCGTTGCGGTAATCTTCTCCGCAGTCGTGATGATAATTTACATCGGTCTGAGATTCAGCGGCTACGGCAGAAAGAGCAAGCTCAAGGGTCACGGTATAAGCGGCTTCGCGATGGGCTGCTGCTCGGTAGTTGCGCTTGTCCACGATATGTTCTTCGTATATGCCTGCTGCCTTGTGTTCAGGTTCGATATCGACTCCAACTTTATGGCGGTCCTGCTCACGATCCTCGGATATTCGATCAACGCCACCATCATCATCTACGACCGTATCCGTGAGAACCGCAGGCTCTACGGCGACGAAAAGAGCTATTCCGAGCTCACCGATATGAGTATATCCCAGTCCTTCGGGCGCTCGGTCCACACCACAGTGACCACCGTCATCGCGATGGCAACGGTCTGCATCGTTGCGGTAATCGCGGGCGTAAGCTCGATACTCTCCTTCGCGTTCCCGCTCGTTATCGGTCTTCTTGCCGGCGTATACAGTTCCAACTGCATCGCCCCGACCCTCTGGGCGGTTTGGCAGTATGCCATCGACCGCAGGAAGGAAAAGAAGGCAAAAGCCGAGTGATAGGCAGATTAAAACCGCTCTCCGATTTTCGGAGGGCGGTATTTTTATGCGCAAAAAAAGGAAACCACGGCTGCCTGTAATGAAACAGCCGTGGTTCTTATGGAAATGAGAGTGAAGATATCTTATCAGTTGTTTCCGAGCTCGCGGATTATCTTTATAAAGCTGTCTAAGTCGTTGAAATCTTTATAGACCGAAGCGAAGCGGACGTAGGCGACAAGGTCTATATCCTTCAGAGCCGTTAAAACATCGTCTCCGAGCTCGGCTGTCGTGACTTCGTTGCGCATATCGTTTGCAAGCTTGTTTTCGATGTTGTCTACTATCTGCTCGACTGTTTCGGGACTGATGACGCGTTTTTTTGTTGCGCTCATAATTCCGGTTATAAGCTTTGTGCGGTCGAACGGCTCAAAGCTGCCGTTCTTTTTAATTACCATGAGTATAGGTTTTTCGACTACCTCATAGGTCGTGAACCGCTTTCCGCATTGCTCGCATTCGCGGCGGCGGCGCTTTTTCCCTTCGCTCGGGCGGGAATCTATGACAGTTGTCTTTCCGTAGCCGCAGAAAGGGCATCTCATTGCGCGTCACTCCTTTTAAAACGGGGTCTAAAAAAGCCCAATAAGACAGGTTAAACATTGTCTACTCGCAGTATACCACAACTTCGGGAAAAAAGCAAGTATTTTTTGAGATTTTTTTAAAAAATCCTGAAAATTTCGGGAAGCTCCCGAATATATATCTGCCTTGCCTCTTCGCGTATCGCTTCGCATTCCGCTGTGAACTCGTCGCAGTCGGATTCGAGCATCGGAACGAGCCGCGATATCGAGACCGAAAGCTCGCCGAGGCGGTCGTCGTTTACAAAGCAGCCGAGCGCGCGGACGTATTTTTTCTCAAAGAAGGTCCTTAAAGCCTCTATCTCGGGTCTCGGGTCGCCGCCCGATTCGTATTCCGCGAGCACCGCCTCGATATGCCCGTAGAGGCGGTCGTTGCTGCCGTCAATAGATGCAAGCGCGTATATCCCGACGGCGAGTATTATCGCGATTATCGTAAGGCAGATAACTATCCTCTTCATTTTCTTTTTCCTTTCCGCTTTTCGGTTATGTTCAGCTTTCCGCTGCTGTCGGCGGTGCATAGAAACACGTCGCCGACCTCGAGATGCTTTCTTTTGAGTTCCTTTATTACCTCGCTTTCGCTCAGCCCGAGGCGGTCCTCGGCGGCTTTTATGAAGTCGCCGTCGCTGATTATCACCTGCGGCGGGTCGGAGGCGGCTTCGGGCGAGGCGAGCGTCTTCGGGGTGAGGGGGAGGCAGTCCGCCTTGAGATATGCGCTTACTGCTCCCGTAGTCTCGACGACGGCATACTGCACCTCGCTTATGTCGAATATCCCCTGTGTGCGCAGCGACGACATAAGGTCGTCGACGGTGTAGCGCAGCGCCCGAAGCTCACTCTGGTCGATAACGCCGTTCGAGATCACTATTCTCGGCTTGCCCGAAATCATATGCCTTATTTTTCTCGAGCCGAGGCAGACATACGACGCCAGAACGTCGAGACAGACGAGCGTCAGAATAGGTATCACGCCGGTAAAGAGCGGCACCGAAACGTCCTCGATAGAGAGCGTCGCGATATTCGATATCAGTATCGTAACTACGAGCTCGGCGGGCGAGAGGTCGCCTATCTGCCGCTTTCCCATAAGCCTGACCGAAAAAATAACGAGGGCGTAGAGAATTATCCCCCTGATAAAAACCGTGAGCATCGCGCTCCGCCTCCTTTTAAAGGTATTCTGCCCGCAAACCGGCTTTGCAATACGGTATATTTTCCGCTTTCCGAGGAAAAATATACTCAAATTTATATCCGGAGACTGAAATTATGGAAAGATCCGACTGCCTCAGCCAAAGGCTCGAGGCGAATATAGCAAGAATCAGGGCGGAATTCGGCGGCTCTGCCGACTTAAACGTCGTAAAGACGGAGGTCTCGGGAGTCAGATGCGCCGTTCTTACTCTCGAGGGAATGGTGAAATCGGGCGACCTCGCCAAAATGCTCTTCGAGCCGATGATGTCTTATGAAAAGAAGAACGCCTCGCCCCGGGACGTTTTTAAATACCTCGCCGCCGAGGGGATATTCTCTACCGAGGCGAAGATACTCAATCTTTATTCCGAGGTCTGCGAAAAGCTTTGCTCGGGGTTTGCGGCGGTTTTGATCCACGGCTGTGAGCGGGGAGTCGCGATAAGCGCTCAGGGCTATGCTGTTCGCTCGCTCGAAGACCCCGACAGCGAGCCCGACGTAAAAGGGACCCGCGAGGGGCTCTCGGACAGCCTCAGGACCTCTATGTCGCTGATTCGGCGGAGGGTGAAAAACCCGAAGCTCAGGTTTGAATTCTTAAAGGCGGGGCGGCTCTCTAACACCGACCTCTGCCTCGTTTATATCGAGGGCAGGACGCCGAAGGCTCTGCGCGATAAGACAAAAAAGGCTCTCGGCAGGATAAAGTCCGACATAATTCTCACGAGCGGGAATATAATTCCCTATCTTTCCGACAACGGCGGCTCGGTATTTTCGGGAGTGTCGACGACCGAGCGCCCCGACGTCCTCTGCTCGAAGATAAACGAGGGCAGAATTGCCGTTCTGATAGACGGCGTGCCTTTTGCGGCGGTCTGCCCGTCGCTCTTTATCGAGAACTTCCAGACGGTAGACGACAGCGCCGAGAAAGCCTATTTTGCGACATATCAGCGCTGGATAAGGCTTTTTGCGTTCTTTATATCTACGCTCCTGCCGGGGCTTTACGTTGCGGCGGCGGTGTTCCACCCCGAGGTGCTCTCGCGCTCGCTGCTCTTAAACCTTCTTGCCTCTGAGGAGCGCACGCCCTACCCGCTCATGGCCGAGATGATAATAGTTATAGTGATGTTCGAAATACTCCGCGAGGCGGGAATAAGACTTCCTCGGGCGATAGGCGGGGCGGTCTCGATAGTCGGAGGTCTCGTTATAGGCGACGCCGCCGTTACGAGCGGTCTTATATCGGCGCCGCTTCTGATAATAATAGGGATCACCGCCACGAGCGCCTTCGTTATCCCGAGCCTGAACCCTCAGATGACCCTTCTGCGTATCCTGAACGTTTTGCTCGGCGGCTGGCTCGGGTTCTTCGGGATAGCCCTTCTCTGGACGGTCGTGCTCGTTAATACCTGCGTTACCGACAGCTTCGCGGTCCCCTATACCGCACCGCTCACGCCCTTTACGCTCAGCGCCGTAAAGGACGCGCTGATGAAAACGAGCGACAAAAACCGCCCCCGCGAGGATACCGTCGAGAGCCTCAACGGCTCCGACGCCCCGGGAAAGGAGCAGAGCGATGCCGGCTGAGAAAAAGATAAGCGCGGGGCAGCTTATGCTGATGCTGTTTCTTGCGAGGATAATGCACACTATGATCTTCAGGGCGAGTCATTCCGCCTCGGGAGCCGCGATGATGCTCGGGCTTCTCTGCTCGACGGCGGTCGAGGCTGTTCTCGCGATACCCGCAGTATGGTATTTCAGCGCGGGCGGCTCCGACCCGATAAGGGAGATATCCGGAAAATACAGCACGGCGGTAAGGCTTTTATATTCTGGGTATTTCGCGGTTATCGCCGGCGGGACGGTCGCGCTGTTTGCCGAGTTTTTATCGAGCGAATTTTCAAATGTCGCTCCTCCTGCGGCGGCGATAATCCTTCTTATACTCGCGGCGGCATATTGCGCCTGCCTCGGGATAGAGGGGCTCGCAAGGGCGGCGACGGTGGTTTTCTGGATGTTCGTTCTGCTATTCGGGCTTATGGCGGCGGTCAACGAGGGCGGCTTCGATTGGCTCAACCTCCGCCCGTTTACCGCCGAGGACGCCGGCAGCTTTTCCGACTACTTCTTCGAGAGCCTTTCGTCGGGGTGGTGGCTGCCGATGTTCTGCGTGCTCGCCGGTCATCTTAAAAAGGGAGCGGTCGGCGCGGCATACGGCTATCTCGTCCTAAAGCTTCTTATACTCGAAACTCTGCTGCTTTTGGTGACCATTGTCCTCTGGCGCTACGTCGACGTAATAGGCTACCCGATCTTTGCCCTCGGCGCCTACGCCAAGACCGATTTTATAGAGCGCTTCGACGCGATAAATATGCTCGTCTGGGCGATAAACTGCACCCTCGTAGTCGGGATATATCTGTTTATCTGCTCGGGCTCTTTAAAAAAGCCGAAGCCTGCGGCGATACTCTTTGCCATAGCCGCTGCGGTCTTCGGGATATTTGAATATAAAAACGGTCTGCGGTTCGACCAGCCGTGGTTTTTGGGCTTCAAGCTCGCGGGGGTTGCTCTTTTGGGAGTGATTCTGCCCTCGGCTGCGGCGGTAAAACTTCTGATAAAAAGGAGCTCGGAAAGATGAAAAGGCTTGCGGTAATTTTCTTCGCGCTCGCGGCTATGCTCCTCTGCGGCTGCGAGGCGGGAGAGGTCCAGCGAAGGATCGTCGTCCACGCCCTCGGGATAGACCCCCTCGGCGACGGCTACGAGGTCTCGTATCAGGTATTCTCGGGCGGGACATCCTCCGAGCAGGGCGGACCCGTCGACGCGAGCGAATCGACGGTCATAACCCTGCTTGCCCAGGGCAGAACGCTCTATGAGACCGAGGAGAGCCTCCGCCTTCAGACCGGCAAGGAGGTATTTATGGGCGACGTCGAGCTGATAGTTTTGAGCGACGGGCTCAAAGACGCCGACATCACGGAATTTCTGCGGTACTTCCGCCGAGCCGACGTTTATCTCGGCGTAAACGTGGTATTCTGCCGAGGGAGCGCGGGCGAGCTTATAGGGCAGAAGCTGAATCAGGGCAGCGCGACGGCTATTCTTTTGAAGGGCGTTGTTGAGACTGCGATAGACCGAGGCAGAGCCTGCTCTTCGAGGATAATCGAGATATCCAATTCACTCGTCGAAGGCTCCTCGGCGGCGGCAATACCCGTTCTGAGCCTCGAAAAGGAGGGCGGCGAAAGCGAGGATTCCACCGTCTCCGACGTTACCCTCGGGGTGTTCGGGAGCCTTTTAATAACGAAGGACGGCTTTGCGGGTGAGATCGGCGAGGACGAGGCGATGGGGATAAGGCTTCTGCGCGGCGACGTCAAAGAGCTGTCGGTCGAGGTCGGGACCGAAAAGGGAATAGCCGCCTTAGAGCTCAAGAATATGAAGATAAAGAGGAAAATATCGCTCGAAAACGGCGCGCCGCTTTTAAAGCTCCGGATAGACGGGATATATGAGCTGCGCTCGTCGCCCGAGGGGCTTAAAGAGAGCGATGCCGTAAACGCCGCCGAAAAACAGCTGCTCGCGCTCTGCGCAAAAGCCTTTGAAGCGCTTCAAAAAACCCGCTGCGATTTTATCGAGCTCGGAAAGCTCCTCGAAAAGTATGAGCCGGAATACGCCGAAGCCCAAAACGAAGATTTCGGCAGGGCGATAGAAGAGCTGACGGTGTCGGTTGAAGCTTCGCTCAAAAAATATTAGCCTTTTAAGGCGTTACCCCTTGAAATCTTGCGGCAACTGTGATATTATAGCATGGATTACAGTCTTGACCGAAGCCTTATAAAGCATTTTTTGCAAAAGCAGGCATTAAGGAGGAAATTATGGTAAAAATCGACAATCATCTCGGGACCATCGGGCTTACCTCGGGCTATCTCTCCTCGCTGATAGGGCATACCGCCGCAAGCTGCTTCGGGGTTGTGAGAATGAATCCCGCCGGAGCCACCCAAGGGGTAAAGGCTGCCGTTCTGAGATCCGATTCTATCGACAACGGAGTGAGAGTAAGCGCCGAAAAGGGCTCGAACGAGATAGTTATAGACCTTCACATCACGGTTATGTACGGCGTGAACATCGCCGCGATAACCGACAGCATAATGAACAAAGTCCGCTATACCGTTGAAACCGAAACGGGTCTTACCGTAAAAAAGGTAAACGTCTTCGTGGACGATATGGAAAACAACTGAGGAGGGCTCGTTGATGATAAGCGGAAAGATTCTGAGGGACGCATTCGTGAGCGCCGCGAACTGCGTCGCCGCAAACAAAAAGGATATAGACGCGCTCAACGTCTTCCCCGTTCCCGACGGCGACACCGGCACAAATATGTCGATGACCCTCGGCAACGCGAGGGCGGAGCTTTTGCTTATGCCCGACACCGTCGGGGTAAACGAAGTCGCGAAGGTTATGAGCGGAGCTCTTTTAAGGGGCGCGAGGGGCAACTCGGGAGTTATAACCTCGCTGATCTTCAAAGGGTTCGATAAGGCTTTCAAAGAGCTCAAAGAGGCTTCCGCCGAGGATATAGCGCGGGCGCTCGAGCTGGGCGTTGAGAGAGCCTATAAAGCCGTCATGAAGCCCACCGAAGGGACTATACTCACGGTCGCGAGGCTCGCAAGCGTAAAGGCGCGCGAGACCTGCCAAACCGACGACATTCCCGCCTTCTGGGACGGAGTTTGCGCCGAGGCTGAAAGAGTCCTCGACACCACGCCCGACCTTCTGCCCACCCTTAAAAAAGCCGGCGTTGTCGACGCGGGCGGCAAGGGGCTCTGCCTTCTTATGCGCGCTATGGGCGAGGTCTTCTCGGGCAGGGGAATAGTAGAATACGTCGAAGAAAAGCCGAAGCCCTCCGAGCCCGTGACCATCGAGACCTACGCCTCGGCGGTCGGAGCCTTTGAAGGCGAGATAACCTATACATACTGCACCGAATTCATCGTAAAGAAGAAGGAGGGCTGCGAGAGCTCGCTCAAGCTCAGGGCTTATCTTGAATCTATAGGCGACTGCGTTGTAGTCGTAGAGGACGACGAGATAATAAAGGTCCACGTTCACACCAACAACCCCGGCAAGGCGATAGAAAAAGGTCTTGAATTCGGCTCGATGAACCTGCCGAAGATCGAGAATATGAAATATCAGCACGAAGCCGCCAAGAAAGCCGATAAGGTAACCGTTTCGAGCGCCGACAAGGCTTATGTCTCCGTCCCGCCCGAAAAGCCCTACGGATTCGTTGCGGTCGCGGCGGGCGACGGAATTGAGGCTATGTTCAAAGACGCCGGAGCCGACTGCATCGTAAAAGGCGGGCAGACTATGAACCCCTCTACTCAGGACATTTTGGCGGCGATACAGTCTACCCCCGCCGAGACGGTGTTCGTTCTTCCCAACAACAAGAATATAATTATGGCTGCCGAGCAGGCGGTAAAGCTTGCCGACAGAAAGGTCTGCGTTTTGCAGACGAGGACTATCCCTCAGGGGCTTTCGGCGCTTCTGGCGTTTGACCCCGAGGCGGATTTCAACACGATGCGCAGCGATATGACCAAGGCTTTTGAACGCGTAAGAACGGGGCAGGTGACCTTTGCCGCGCGCGACAGCGAATTCGACGGTCAGGCTATCCACAACGGCGAGATCTTGGCTCTCGACAACGGAAAGCTCTCGCTCATTGAGACCGACGTAAATAAAGCCGCCTATCGCCTTATAAAGAGAATGGTCGACGGCGACAGCGAATTTATAACCATTATCGTCGGCGAGGATATCGACGATTCTACTGCGGCTCAGCTCCGCGAAAGAGTCGAGGAAAAATTCGGCTCCAAAATGGACATCAACGTGATACGCGGCGACCAGCCCGTGTATTACTACATCGTGAGTGTGGAATAAGCTTTTGTCCGCCGCCCGAAAAGAGCGGCGGATTTCATAAACCGGCAGCATAGGAGAGGCAAATGAAAAATCTTCCGAAATATTTCAAGGGATACCGAGCCGTGGCGTTCAGCGCGCCCTTTTTCAAGATACTCGAAGCGGTCTTCGAGCTCTTGGTGCCGTTCGTGGTCGCGGCGGTCATCGACAACGGCATTCCCGCGGGAAACAGGCGCTATATTTTGGGAATGTGCGGCGTGCTCGTGCTGCTCGCGGTGGTGGGGCTCGCCTCAACGCTTGCCGCGCAGTTTTTTGCGGCTAAGGGAGCGGTCGGGTTCTGCACAAATCTCCGCTATGCGCTCTTTGAGCATATTCAGAAGCTCGGCTTTTCCGAGCTCGACGGCGTGGGCGCCTCGGCGCTCATAACCCGCCTCACGAGCGATTTAAACACCGTTCAGTCGGGGCTGAATATGATGCTTCGGCTTATGATGCGCTCGCCGATAATAGTTTTCGGCGCGATGATAATGGCGTTCACCATCGATTTTCGGTCGGCGCTTATCTTTGCGGGAGCGATACCGCTTCTCTCGGTAGTCGTCGTCGGGATAACCCTTTGGTGCATACCGCTTTACGCGAAGGTCCAGCAGAGGCTCGAAAAGGTGCTTTTGGCGGCTAAGGAGAACCTCGTCGGCGCAAGGGTAATAAGGGCTTTCTGCAAAGAGGAGCAGGAGACCGAGCGCTTCGCCGCTGAAAACGGCGAGCTCTGCCGCGAGCAGAAGCGCGTCGGGAGGATATCCGCGGCGATGAACCCGCTAACGCTCGTACTTATAAACCTTGCGATAATCCTGCTGATATATCAGGGCGCGCTCCGCGTTGAGAGCGGAGTCCTGACTCAGGGAATGGTGATAGCGCTCTACAACTATATGTCTCAGATACTCGTCGAGCTCATCAAGCTCGCGAACCTCATATTGAGCGTCCCGAAGTCGGTCGCCTGCGCCTCGAGAATGAGCGCTGTCCTCGCTATAGAGCCGTCTATGAAAAACGGAACCGAGACCGACGTCCCCGAGGCGGAGTATTCCGTCGAGCTGGAGGGCGCTTCGCTGCGCTATTCCGGCGCTGCCGAGGATTCCGTTTCCGACATAAGCTTTAAGCTCAAGCAGGGCGAGACCTTGGGCATAATCGGTCCTACCGGCTGCGGAAAATCCAGCCTTGTAGGGCTCCTGCCGAGGTTCTACGACGCATCCTCGGGTTCGGTAAAGATATTCGGCAGAGACGTCAGGGATTGGGACACAGCTTCGCTTCGCGGGCTGTTCGGATTCGTTATGCAGAAAAACCGCCTGTTTTCGGGGACGGTCCGCGAAAATATGCGCTTCGGCGCGCCGGAAGCCTCCGACGAAGACATAATCGAAGCCTTGAAAGCCGCTCAGGCTTGGGACTTCGTCTCGGAAAAGGAGGGCGGGCTCGACTATGTGATAGAGCAGGGCGCGGCAAACCTCTCGGGAGGGCAGGCGCAGCGCCTCTGCATCGCGCGGGCGCTCGTTAGAAAGCCGAAAATTCTCGTTCTTGACGACAGCTCTTCCGCGCTCGACTACGCAACCGATTCGAGGCTTCGCGCGGCGCTATCGTCGCTCGAATACAAGTCCGCCGTTATAACCGTTTCCCAGAGGGTCTCGACGGTTATGCACTGCCGCAGGATACTCGTCCTCGAGGACGGGCGCTGCGCAGGGCTCGGTACCCACAGCGAGCTCCTTAAAAGCTGCGACGAATACCGCGAGATATACGAGTCGCAGATAAAGGTCGAGGAGGGGGGCACGAGCGCATGAAGACAAAGGATACGCTTTTAAAGGTCGCCTCGGTACTCGGAAAGAGCCGGCTCCTTATGTTCTGCTCGATAGCCCTTGCGGCGGCTTCGGTTCTTATGTCGCTCTATGTGCCGATCCTCTTCGGCAGGGCGATAGACTGCATCGCCGAAGACGGAATAAGCTTTGAGCTCATATTCGGATTTTTGCTTAAAGCTGGGCTTATAACCCTCGCTACGGCTGCCGTTCAGTGGGTAATGGGGATAATCAACAACCGCATCACCTTCGACACGGTAAGAGAGGTCAGAAGGCAGGCTTTTGAGAAGATAGAGCTTCTGCCGCTGAAATATATCGACAGCCACGCCTATGGCGATCTTCTGAGCCGCGTTATAGCCGACGTCGACCAGTTTGCCGACGGTCTCCTTATGGGCTTTACGCAGTTCTTCACCGGAATTATGACTATTTTTACGACCCTCGGATTTATGCTTGCGATAAGCCCGAGAGTGGCGCTCGTTGCTGCGCTTTTGACTCCGCTTTCGCTCTTTGTGGCGAGATTTGTGGCTTCAAACACCCACAGCCTCTTTAAGAAGCAGTCCGAGATGAGAGGCGAGCAGACCGCCCTCATCGACGAGATGATAGGCGGCGAAAAGGTCGTTGCGGCTTACGGGTATTCCGACAGGGCGCTCGACCGCTTCGGAAAGCTCAACCGCGAGCTCGAATCCGTGACCCGCAGGGCGATATTCATCTCGTCGCTCGTCAACCCGACGACAAGGTTTGTGAACGCGCTCGTTTACGCGGCGGTATGCCTTGTAGGCGCGGGGACCGTCATCGGCGGCGGAATGACAGTCGGCGGGCTTTCGGCTATTTTAGCCTACGCGACCCAATATGCCAAGCCCTTCAACGAGATAAGCGGCGTTGTCGCCGAGCTTCAGAACGCGATAGTCTGCGCTCAGAGGATATTCGAGCTCATCGGCGAGGAGCCGGAGCAGAGCGACGCTATGCTCCCCGAGCTCGGGGATATCCGCGGAAACGTAGAAATAAAGGACATAAAGTTCTCATATTCCCCCGAAAAGCCGCTGATAAACGGCTTGAGCCTCAGCGTTAAAGAGGGTCAGCGCGTTGCGATAGTCGGTCCCACCGGCTGTGGAAAGACCACTCTCATAAACCTTCTTATGCGGTTCTACGACGTTTCGGGCGGCGAGATAACCGTCGACGGCAGCAATATCGCCGAGGTCACTCGGCATTCTCTGCGCCGCGGCTACGGAATGGTCCTTCAGGACACCTGGCTGCGCTCGGGAACGATTCGCGACAACATTATCATCGGCAAGCCCGACGCTTCGGAGGAAGAGATCATCGCCGCCGCGAAAGCCACCCACGCCCACAGCTTTATAAAGCGCCTGCCCCTCGGCTACGACACGCCCGTCGGCGAGGACGGCGGGAGCCTCTCGGCAGGGCAGAAGCAGCTTTTATGTATAACGAGAGTTATGCTCTCGGCGCCGCCGATGCTGATTTTAGACGAGGCTACTTCCTCTATAGACACCAAGACGGAGCTTCGGGTCCAGCGGGCTTTTGAAAAGCTTATGAAGGGCAAGACGAGCTTTATAGTCGCCCACAGGCTCTCGACGATAATGTCTGCCGACGTTATACTCGTCATGCACGGCGGAAACGTAGTAGAGCAGGGGACCCACTCGGAGCTTATGAAAAAGGGCGGCTTCTATGCCGAGTTATATAACAGCCAGTTTGCAAAGTAGCGGAATTTAAGGGCAAATTCCCGCCGGACGTACTATCTTAAAACGGGCGGGCATATACTTGACCAAGACCAAATAAGGAAAAGGGGCAAGTATTATGTATGTCAGGACCGTAAAGATAAAATCCGTTCTCAAGGCGCTTTTGACCGTTCTCGTTATCGCCGCGGCGATATTTGCGGCGGTCTATGCCGTAAACAGGCTGCTCAAGCCTTCGGGAATAACCCTCGCCGCCGAATCAGACAGGCTCGAATTTCTTAAGAGCCTCGGCTGGGAGACCTCCGACGGGGCTATCAACTGCCGCGAGGTCACCATTCCCGAGGAATGGAACGACGTTTACACCAAATACAACGAGCTTCAGCTCGCTCAGGGCTTCGACCTCTCAAAGTATAAGGGCAAGCAGGCGGTGATTTATTCCTACACCGTGCTCAACTACGAGGGTCAGCCCGACAATATGGTCGCGAACCTGCTTATCTGCGGCGATAAGCTCATCGGCGGCGACGTAAGCTGCACCGAGCTCGGCGGGTTTATGCAGGGGCTCGCAAAAAAGACGGAGTAGAATCCGGAAAGGACGTTAAAATGGAAGCTCAGCGCCTCGACAAATTCATATCCTCGCAGCTTGCGGGCGTTTCGCGAAAGGACGCCCGCGAGCTTATAAGGCGAGGGGAGGTTTCGGTAAACGGCAGAACCGTTAAAGAGCCGGAGCATAAGCTCTGCCCCTCGGAGGATTCGGTTATGCTCGGAGGAAAGCCCGTCGGCTATAAGCGCTTCCTTTATATAATGCTCAACAAGCCCGCGGGAGTTATCTGCGCCACCCGCGACCGCCTTTCCGAGACGGTCACCGAGCTTTTGCCCGAAGGGCTTCGGCGCGAAGGGCTCTTTCCGGCGGGAAGACTCGATAAAGACAGCGTGGGCTTTGTTCTAATAACCGACGACGGCGCGCTTGCGCATAGGCTCCTTTCGCCGAAGAGCCACGTCCCGAAGACCTATTTCGTCGGGCTCCGCGATCCGATAGATAAAAACGCCGCCGAGGATTTTTTGCGCGGCGTAACAATAGACGGCGGCGAGGTATGCCTTCCCGCCGAGCTTAAGGCTGTATCGGAAAAAGAATGCCTGCTCACTCTTCACGAGGGAAAATACCACCAGATAAAGCGGATGTTTGCCTGCCGCGGGAACGAGGTCGTTTATCTGAAGCGCATAAGCATAGGCGGCGCGGCGCTCGACCCGAAGCTCTCGGAGGGACATGCCCGCGAGCTTACCCCCGATGAGGTCGGTAAGCTCATCGATCAATAATTTGTGAAATATATACGAATTTTACACCCCGAAATCTCCCTTCTCCAACTTTTTCCGTCAAATTTAATAAAGGGGGGAGAACAAGTTTGTTAAAAAAAACACTTGTGTAAAACGCTTTCTCCGTTTATAATATAAGAGTAGCTAATAATGTATTAGTGTATAAAATCAGCAAAAAGGGAGGCCTTTTAATGGCTAGCTTATCACTCAAGCACATTTACAAAAAGTACCCCGGCGGTGTTGTTGCCGTCTCCGACTTCTGCCTCGAAGTCAAGGACAAGGAGTTTATAATCTTCGTAGGTCCTTCCGGCTGCGGCAAGTCCACCACTCTGCGTATGATCGCGGGTCTTGAGGAAATCACCGACGGTGAGCTCTATATCGGCAACCGCCTTGTGAACGATATCGCCCCGAAGGACAGAGATATCGCGATGGTTTTCCAGAACTACGCTCTTTATCCTCATATGACGGTCTTCGAGAATATGGCTTTCGGACTTAAGCTCAGAAAGACCCCGAAGGATCAGATAGCCCGCAAGGTTGAAGAAGCCGCGAGAATCCTCGATATATCCCACCTGCTCGACAGAAAGCCGAAGGCTCTTTCGGGCGGTCAGAGGCAGCGTGTCGCCCTCGGTCGTGCTCTCGTCCGCGAGCCGCAGGTCTTCCTTCTCGACGAGCCTCTCTCCAACCTCGATGCTAAGCTCCGTGCTCAGATGAGAACCGAGATCGCTCTCCTCCATAAGAGACTGGGAACCACCTTCATCTACGTTACCCACGACCAGACCGAAGCTATGACCATGGCGGACAGAATCGTTGTTATGAAGGACGGCTTCATTCAGCAGGTCGACACCCCGCAGACTCTTTACAGCTACCCCTGCAACCTCTTCGTCGCGGGATTCATCGGCTCTCCTCAGATGAACTTTATCGATTCCAAGCTCATTAAGATCGACGGCAAATACAACATCGAGTTCGGCTCGGAAGACACCAAGGAGCGCAGAGGACGCAAGTTCTACATAGAGCTCCCCGAGTCAAAGGTAAACGAAGAAGCGCTTGCTCCTTACCTCAATAAAGAGATCATCACCGGCGTACGTCCGGAGTGCATCCACGACGAGGAAATGTTTATCTCCACCGCCAAGACCGGCGTTATCGAGGCAACCGTAAACGTAGCCGAAATGATGGGCGCCGAGACCTATCTCTACCTCACCTGCGAGGGCATTAACCTCACCGCCCGCGTTTCCAACCGCTCTACCGCGAGACCTCAGGATGTTATCCAGTGCGCCATCGACGTCAACAGGATCCACCTCTTCGACAAGGAGACCGAAAAGGTCATCGTCAACTGATAAAATTAAAATCAATACCTCGGCGGGCGCGCATTTATTGCGCGCCCGTTGCGGATTTAAGAAAAAATTTTCCCTGATTCAATATTTTGTATTAAGGGTATAAAAGCTTTTAAGGAGGACTATAAAATGAAAAAACGGTTTGCTTTAGCTCTTGCACTTGTCCTTTCCGTCTCGCTGCTGACAGGCGTGTCCGCAGCGGCAGCCACCGAAAACGGCGAAGCGTCGGGCGGTGAAACCGTTTGGTACGGCGACGGCGCTTGGGGAGTTCTGGCTCCTCATATCTACAACGACTCCGAAATTATCCGCGACGACTTCGCGGGCGCGTGGGTCGAGCCGGGGCGCGAAGACTACGTTTACATCGCCGTCACCGAAGACGCCGACATGGACTTTTACAACGGAATCCTCGCCGACAGAAGCGACTTTGAATTTGTCTTCTACAAGTATTCGCTGAAAGACCTCAGACTTTTGCAGAACAGTGTCTTTGAACGCTGCAAGGACATAATGTCCGGCGCGGGCGCCAGCGAAAAAGGAAATGTTGTCAACTTCTGTGTACGGGTCGATGAGGAGACCGAGAGCGGTCGCATCGCCGCCGCAATGAAAGCGGTCAAAGAGGAGAATAACCTCCCCGACGGCATTGAAAACGCCTTTACGGTGGAATACGGCGTTAATGTAAAGTCTGTAGCCGAGGAAGAAGACGAGGAAATCGGAGTCAGCGTCCCAACCGAGGGAAAAACATCAAATACAATCGAGGAATCGGTCAAATAAAGCATATACAAAGGAGCATTTATTATGAGCAATTTAAAAAGAGCATTCGTTTTCGCGCTTACCGCGGCGCTTTCGATGGGACTTCTTACCGCCTGCGGCGGCGGTCCCGCGAAGGAGGGTCTTGAATGGATAGATAACCCCTCCAATTTCGACGAATATATGAACAACGCAAAGATCAAGTCGCTCACCTCTCTCGGCAACACCTACCGCCTCAAGAAGGCGATAGAAAAGGCGAGAAACGGCGAGGACGTAAATATAGTTTACATCGGCGGCTCAATAACCGAGGGCGACCACCTCGACACATGCTACGCCAACCGCTCGTATAACTACTTCAAAGATACCTTCGGCAAGGGCAAGGGCGAAAACGTCCATTATTTCAACTCCGGAATAAGCGGCACTCCCTCTACCCTCGGTTCGCTGAGGTTTGAAAACGACGTCTTAAAGAACGAGCCCGACATTGTGTTTATCGAATTTGCCGTAAACGACGGCGACGACGACGATACCAAGTCCGCTTACGAGGCGATGATCCGCGACGCGCTCAACTATAAGTCGAAGCCGGCGGTCATACTGCTCTTCGCGAGAATGCAGGAGGGCTGGACATCTCAGGGCTGGAAGAAGGAGATAGGCGCTCATTACGACGTCTCGATGATAAGCTATGCCGACGGAATTACCTACCTCTTCGACGAGGGCGCTATGGAATGGAGCGAGTTCTCCAACGACTACACCCACCCTCACGCCGAGGGCAACGCGGTCGTCGCGGAGTTTATAGCCTACTTCTACGACGAGGTCGACCGCTCAGAGGGCAGCCCCGAGGATATAACCCTGCCCGATTCCGAAATGCACACCCCCGACTACTATTATAACTGCCATATGATGCAGCGCTCCGACACAACTCCCGACGACATCGGAAGCTGGCGCAAGGCGAGCTCGGGCTTCCATTATTCCGACGGCTGGACCAAGGCGTTCGACGACAATAACGACCCGCTCGTTTTCGAGTTTACCGGCAAGAGCGCCTATGTCGTCTACCCCGCGGCGGGGAACAACACTTTCGGCACGCTCGTAGCCAACGTTTACTTCAACGGCGAGCTCGTCGCGACCCGCGAATTCAACGAATACCTTGAGGGCGGCTGGAGCTGCCCATACGTCGGCAATCTCTACCGCTCCTATAACGAGGGCGAATACAGGATAGAATTCACCGCCAAGGAGGACAACGTCAAGTGCGACCTGCAGGTCCTCGCAGTGGCGTATACGACGAAGTAAAAGCTTTCGGTCAACTTACCCCTTTCTCCCAAGGGAAGGGGTATTTTTGTCCCTCGAAAACATTTTCGAGGCTCGGGATATGCTGCTTCAGCAGGACAAGGATTGATTTTATCTTCTGTGCATAATCTTATGTATAAATGTATAAAAACGCTCCGACTTGCGTTCCGATTCGGCATCTCATAAGCAGTTTTTGCCTGTGATTATAATGTAATCGTCCGCCGATGCTGCCGTTTTTTACTTTTCCTCGTGAAAATTCTTGTAGAAAATCAACTTTGGCAAAAACCCAAGCGCTGAAATTTTGGAAGTTATGTGCGTTGACTTGATTTTTGTGACATGTTATAATAATTGCAACTTGTATCGTGTCCGAGATTTATATACAATTCATAAATATGCATTTCGCACGGTGGGAGAATAATTTCAAAGGAGAAAAGCAAATGAAAAATCTGATGCTTAAGAAGATCCTTGCATCGCTTACGGCAATATGCCTGCTTTTCGGCATGCTTCCGTTCACTGCTTTTGCGGTCGAAGATGAAGCCGAGCCCGAGAGTTCAACAAGGATCATCACAGGCGAAAAGGCAGACGTTTCGCGCCCCGACAGAGGCGGCTCCGCCGTGCAGAGCGCCGAGGTCGGCAGGTTCGAGTATTACGAGCCCGACGAAACGGTTACCGTAATAGTAATGCTCGACGCACCCGCCGCTGCAAACTATTACAACCCGACAATGCCGATTTCCGTCGGGGGGGGGTATAGCGCCGATTCGATGAGCGCCGGCAAAAAGCTCTCCGCGTTTCTTTCAAGCGACGAAGCCCTCAGGGTTTCCGAGCAGAACAAAGCGCAGCAGCTCGAGCTTGCGTCTAAAATAAGCTCGCTCTCGCTCGGCGGCTCCGAAACGGCAGCCATTTCCACTTTCTCTATGCCCGTCAACAACGTAGAGATCGTGGCTCAGTTCACCGGCGTTATCAATGCCATGTCGGTAAAAATGCCCTACGGGCTCCTCGAGCAGGTCAAAAAGCTCGACGGCGTCAAGACGGCATATGTTGAAAAGACCTACTCTATCCCGAAGGACGAGGAGCTCGAGCCCCTTGTCGGCGGAATCGAAAAATACGGTTATGCTCAGGCGGGGGTAAACGGTCTCTGGAACGAAGGCTACACCGGTCAGGGAATGGTCGTAGCGGTTTTAGATACCTCTCTCGATATCTTCTACGGCTCCTGGTATGACTATGCGCAGGGCGACAACGTCACCGGCGTTCGCGGCAGCCACGAAGCCTTCCGCGACGATTCCTTCCTTTCCGACGATCCTTCGGAATTTGTATCATACAATCAGAATTCCATTGCCAAGCGGGTATCGTCGCTCGGTGAGCTTCTGGCTTCCGAGACGCTCGCTCCCGGCTCGGGCAGGAGTTGGTATAAAACCTTAAAGGTTCCTTATGCTGCCGACTATTCCCATATGGCCGACGACGGCAGGATCGACAATAACGTTCGTTCCGCCGAGACACACGGAACCCACGTTTCCGGCACCATCTTGGGCTATGCCGAGACCGACGACGGAGCGGTTAAGTTCTCGGGTGTTGCTCCCGACGCTCAGCTTCTGTTTATGAAGGTGTTCGATGACGACGGCACTATGACCTCTTCTACTCCTCTTCTTGCCGCTCTCAACGACGCCGCCTACCTCGGAGCCGACGTTGTAAACCTTTCTTTAGGCTCCGACAACGGCTTCTCTCAGGAAGACACCGCATATTCCGTGTTCTTTGATATGCTCGAAGAATTCGGCGTTATAGCTTCGGTCTCAAACGGCAACGCCGGCAATTCCCAGCAGCTCAACGGCTACACCGATGGTCTTGCCTACGCCGAGAACCCCGACGTTACCATGACCTCCAGCCCCGCGATATACGACAACGCCTTGGCGGTAGCTTCGGTCAACACCGAGGTCTACGGTGCAACCTTCCTTAAGTGGAGCGACGGCGAAACCGAGCATAAGATCAGATATGTCGACACCGGAACATCTACCGGCGGCAGCAGCTATATAAAGAGCTACCTCTTCGGAGAGGTAAACCCCAACGATACCCTCGAGGGTAACAACAGGGTTTACGACTGCGGACTCGGCTATCAGACTGACTATGAAAAGTACGACTGGGTCCGCGAAGAGCATCTCCCTCCGACCTATCAGCCGTCGATAAACGGCGAAGATTCCGGATTTGCACTCGTTCAGAGAGGCACTTTGGACTTCTGGGAAAAAGTCGCCAACGCTATGAACTGCAACTACGGTAGCAACCAAGTAGCCGAATATGACCTCTCCACTTATACATACTTCCCGACCCAGGGCTTAAGAGGTATAATCGTTTACAACACCGAGCCCGGATATATCTCAATGGACCTCAGCGAGCTCACCAGACCCAACACCAACTATCCCGCCATCTTTATAAGCCAGACCGACGGCGAGGAAATGGCTGCGGCAATAGCCGCGGGCAAGCCCGTTACGATCACCTTCATCAATACCGAGGAAGAGGCTGCGGAATGGCCCGTTACTCCCGAGGACATCGACCAGCCCGGACAGATGTCGAGCTTCTCCTCATGGGGCGGCGGACCGGGTCTTGAGCTCAAGCCCGATATAACCGCGCCCGGCGGAATGGTTTACTCCACCGTTCCCGACGCAACGTTCAACACCGAATACTTATCCGGCACTTACGACGATTACAACGGCAGCTACGAATATATGAGCGGCACCTCTATGGCTGCTCCTCATATCAGCGGCATCGCGGCGCTTGTTTCTCAGGCGCTCAGCGAAAGCGGCAACGCCTTCTACAGGGACAGAACCGTCGCACAGAGAGCCAAGCTCGTCGAGCACCTTATGGTTTCGACCGCCGTTCCCCTTAAAGACGACGTTACCGGCGGCTATGTTTCGCCCCGCATTCAGGGCGCCGGACTTGTAAATGCCGGCGCGGCGATAAAAACTCCCGTATTTATTGACGTCGAAGGGGAGAACGTAGGAAAGCTCGAGCTCCTTGACGACGCCGATTGGAGCGGCAGCTTCGACTTCTCGTTCGACGTTGTGAACGCGACCGAAACCGCCCACACCTACACCGCCGAACTCGTTGTCATGACCCCCGATATTACCGAAGTAAACGGCAAGACCGCTTATGCCGAGCACGACAGAGTCCTTTACCGCAAGTCCCTCGGCAGCGTTGAAGTAACTCCGACCGTATCCTCCGGCAATGTCGGCGGAGCGACCGTAAGCGGCACTGTCGAATACGACGCCGCCGCGATAAAGGCCGTTTCTCCCAACGGAACCTATATCGAAGGATACATAATCCTCACCCCCGTAGGCGAGGAGCTCCCGACGGTCGGCGTGCCGTTTATGGGCTTTGCCGGCGACTGGACCGCCGCTCCTGCCTTCGACAACATTCAGTGGTACGAGGTCTCCGACGGAGAGGGCAACTACAACGAAAAGCTTGACGACACCGTATTTATCGAACCCGAAGTTTACGGACTCTTCTACGGTATGGCGGGCACCTTCACTCAGTATGACAGCATACCCGCTCTTCTCGGCGCAAACCCGTTTGACGTGGATATCGCCCAGATGTATAACGACGGACCTTATTACCAGGGCAACTTCACTATTTCGCCAGACGGCGACGGATATCTCGACGGAATAAACTACTTCGAGATATATCAGCTCCGCGACGCAAAGGTCCTGATGTTCGAGGTCTCCGACAAGAACACCGGCGACGTTTACTTCAGCACCTATATTACCGACTTCCCGAGAACGCCCTTCAGCTATGACGAGCAATACAACGTATATGTTCCTTATCCGTTCTCGCTCCAGCTTATGAATATGGGCTTCGCCTACAGCGGCGAAAACGTATTGGACTACGAGACCGGCGAATATGAGATACTTCCCGACGGCACTCAGCTCGAATTCAAGATTGCCGCTTTCGGCGAAGGCGACTACGACTACTATATCGACGAGGCTTCGGGCGCGACCATAGTCAACGCCGACAACATCTATGTCGACGACCCGTCCACCTGGCCCACCTTCAACGGTCATAAAATGGATATGACCGGCGACATTATCTCCTTCGACCTTCTTGTCGATACCTCCGACCCTGTGCTCGTTGCCAACGCTGCCTCGCTCACCGAGCAGGAGGACGGCACCTACCTCTTTGAATGCACGTTTGACGACGGCGTGGGCTCTATCGCCTCGATCGAGGTCGACCCTTATGTCACCTACACCGTAAAGGAAGAATATGTTGAAAGTGCGATTGCGTCGGGCAGAAACCTTGTTGAGCATTATATGGGCGACCCAATCGACTCTCAGCTCTTCTACGACGAAGACCTTCACACCTACACCTATACCTGTGTGCTTCCCAACCCCGAGACCTATTACGAGGAAGGCCCTTACGGCATGTATGACGTAACCTGGGACGACGGAACCTTCTATGTATTCTGCGGCGACTACGGCGCGCATGATGCGGCGTATGTATTCCAGATCAACGACAAGGTTGCCGCCGAAGGCGAACTCAACGCTGTCTGGGAATACGGCGACTTCTATGTCGGCGACGCGGCTTCCGTCACCGTAATAGACAACACCGGCGTTGAAGGCGACATAACCTATACCTCGAGCGACGAGACCGTTGCCACTGTCGACGAGACCGGCTATATCACCGCCGTCGGCGAAGGCACCGCGGTCATCACCCTCGAAAAGGCGGGCAAGACCGCCACGGTAGTCATCACCGTAAAGGCGAGAGCCTCCGAGATCACCGATTTCAGCTTCTCTATAGAGAATTACAAAACCCTTATTCCCAGCCAGTCGATAGACATAAGGATCGATGACATCGTTCCCGTTGATTTCAACGGCGCGAACGCTCCCGTTATAACCGAGTGCGTCTGGGAGATAACCGACCCGAACTGGCAGTATTACGACGAGGGCGGCGACCCGTTCATCCTCACCGTAAACGATATCCCCGGCAGAGCTTATTATCAGAAAGAGGCGACGGTAAGCCTCAGCTCCGACGCGCTCAGCATTTATGAGCCCGGCACAACCGGAGTTGCAATTCTCACCGTTACTCTCAACGGCTGCACTAAATCTACTCAGATATTCTACGCCATTCCCGACGCAGAGGATTACCTGATCTCTGCCGAGTATTCTCAGGAAATGACCAAGTATATCACTCTCGGCGAAAGCGTCGACGCAGCGGCACAGTATTACAACAATATGCTTCATCAGCTGCCGAAGAATCAGGTCCGGATAAAGGTCTGCACGACCGAAGGCTTTACTTGGGACGAGCTCAACTGGAGCGGCACCGTCTCGACCGAAGATTCCGTCGGACTTTACATCGTTCCTTCCACCGGCGAAGCTGGCAGCGCTTATGAGGGCTATATTGTCGCGATGCCAGGCTATGATCTCCCCAAGGAAGAGGATATCCATGTAGGCGTATATTATGAGAGCGGCTCCTATTCTCCGAAGATCAACGGCTCATATAAGCAGTGGACCTATGACGAGTCAACCGGCAGATTCTGGGTCGACTATCTGCCTTACTCCTCCGATTCTATGCTTATCATAACCGCCGACGGTGTTCCCAACGCAGAATCCGAGGGGACCACTCCGCCTCCCGGAGTAACGGATCCTTCCGAGGGCGAGGGCAGCGAGGTCGACAGCCTCAACGGTCCGTTTGTATGGAGCGTTGCCGCCGCCGACGGGACCCCGCTCACGAATTACGGCACTCTTATCGAAAATTCCGACAGCCGCAATTCCGTAACGTTCACCCCGAACGCCCCCGGCGTTTACCTCCTCACCGCGACCAACAAGGCGGGAACAATGAGCGTTACCTGGACCGTAGTTGTCTATAAGCCCGCCACCGACGGCAGCATAACCCTCGTTCCCGACACTACCGGCTTTGAAAGCATCGAAAACGTCAGCTACAGCCTTGTCCTTACCGAGGGCAGCGATTCTTCTCAGCTCGTCCTCAAGGCCTACGACGGCGACGGAAACGAAATTCCTCTGCCCGACGACCTTATCTGGAGCTCGAGCAACACAAGCGTTGTAACCGTCGACCAAAACGGCGTTGTTACCGCTGTTGACGAGGGTATAGCGACCGTCACCGTGAGATCAGCGAGCAACCTCAGCGTTACCGCGCACTTCGTTATACAGGTAGTCAATAAGCCCGCTCACGTCCACAGGCTCCTTTGGGGCTACAACGAGAGCTCGCATTGGCAGGTCTGCATTGACGGCGACTATGTCGGTCAGGCGTTCCGCCACGAATTTAGCGGAAGCGTTTGCCGGGTCTGCGGCTACATAGCTCCCTATGCGCAGCCCACCCCGCTTCCCGCCGTCGCCGACTCCGTGAACATCGAATTCACCGTCGTTGACGAAAACGGCAGCCCCGTTCCTTATGCAGCAGTTTCGCTCAGCTCCTCTGTCGGAGCGGCAGTAACCGGTCCCGACGGCAAGGCGGTCTTCTACGGCGTAGGCTTCGGCTACCGCAGCGTTACCGTCGGAAGCCTCACTGAAAGCTTCGAGCTCGTCCTCGGCAGCGAATTCGGAATGAACGGCAGCGTTATTACCGCCTCTTCCGGCGACACGATAAGCCTTACGCTCGTCTACGGCGGAGGAATGCTTGAACTCGGCGCAAGCGAAAAGCTTGACGACGAAGAAACCACAAACGTCGACGTACCTACCGAAGGCAAGCATAACCTCTCGGTGACCGAGGGCTGATAACGCCTCAAAAGCTTAATAACCAAAACAGAGCAAGGTTATCCTTGCTCTGTTTTTTCTATGATCAGGTTTGAGTTTATAGGCAGCGGAGACTAAATGCACCTTCCTCCAATGGGTCTCCCCGATTTGCCGGACGGCGAGTGAGGCAAATAAAATATCTGCATCACCGCCTACAAAAATATTTCCGTTAAAATTACCAAAAAACCCTTGACTTTTCTCGTCGGGGGGGGGGTAGAATGATAATATAAAAAATATTTTGTCGGAAATCGGAATAAACGCGCTCCATTTTGCGACTTATATTACAGAGGGAAATCTTTACTTTCGGCGGCGCTCATCGCCTGCGCAATCACAAAAAAGAAAAATATTTTTCGCTTTCGCGGAACTTTTTGGCGCTTTTTGGCGTCTATATAAGTGAAAGCTCCCGCAAGAAGTGGTTTTTATATAAAAATCTCCGCCCCGATTTTGCTCGGGACGGAGATTTTTGCTTTAATTCTGCCGGCAGATCTGCTGACCGGTTATGAGCGGGTAGCTGACGAGCTCCGAGCCGTCGAGGTCGGCCTTGTGCATATCTACCGCGGTAATTTGGCTGTTTTCGTAGGTGGTGTAGTAGTAGACGCCCCTGTCGGTGTTGCAGCAGCTCGAGTAAATCGTGTATTCAAACGCGTGACCGACTCGGCAGCAGCCCTTTTGCTGCGCGACCGAACCCAAGATATGGAAGAACTGGCTTATGCTTTCGCTCTCGGATTCGCCGCATACCGAGTTGAGCTTTGTGAACGCGGCTTTAACGAACCTCGAGGCGCTCGAAAGGTCTCCGGGAATGCCTATACCGCCCATTCCGCGGCTGAACGGCGTGAGCTCATAGCCGTCGGCGAAGCGGCTTACCGCCTCCTCGCGGGTGCAGTTGAGGTAATTCGCGATGTTGAGCATATGATAGTCGAAAGGCGGGTTGTTCGTAAGAACGCCTACGGGGTTGTCCCAGATTTTCAGCCCCTCCTTCACCGATTCGACCACTATAGACTCGTTTTTGTCCGAGATCATCCAATGGAGCGGCGAGGCGGGGAGCTCGGCGCTGTAGTCTATCTTCGCGAGGTTTATTTTTTCGAGGAGCTTTCTTGCCTCCGAAACGGCGGAGCATTGCGAGAGAATCCAGGGGATAAACTCAAACGGCGCGATATTGTCCTTGTCCTCGGCTTCGGGCTTGTAATCGGCGAAGGTCGGGAAGTTTAGCCCCGCCATCGAGAGCCCCTTTTCGTTGGTGCAGTCGTAATAGAGCGGGTAGCCTCCAGCAACGTAAGCCATTCCTATCAGCGCGAAGTGGGTTTTCATCTCTCCCATTCTGCGGAAGCTGAACGGAAAATTGCGCGGGGTAACGGTAACGGTCTCGTTATAGGAAAATTCGAGGTCGAGATTTCTGCCGAAGTAGTGGTCGCGGGTTTTAAAGGATATTGCCGTACACATAAAGATTCCTCCTTAAAAATATTCGTCGTTGGTAAGGTCGCCGTCGCCGCTGACGGGTATCGCCTCGCCGAGATATTTCGGCTGAGGCTTTATTACAGAGGTGAGAAAGTCCTTGCACCTTGCGAGGACCTCGCGGACGTCGCGCCTGAGCTGCCCGCGGTAGGTCTCGAGGTCGGAATCCACCCCGACGGCTTCGAGCCCGAGGCTTTTTGCTATATAGAGCGCGCGGCTGAGGTGGTAGCGCTGGGTCACGATTATGACCTTTTTGGCGCCGAAGACTTCCTTTGCGCGGTAGACGGTCTCATAGGTCGAAAAACCGGCGTGGTCCATAAATACGTCAGACGACGGAACGCCGCAGTCGACGGCGTAGTGCTTCATCGTCCCGACTTCGTTATATGACTTCCTGCCGTGGTCGCCGCTCATAATTATTTTCGGGGCCGCTCCGAGCCTGTAAAGCTCTACGCCCCGTTCGAGCCTGTCGCGGAGCATATCCGAGGGCTCGCCGTTTTCCCTTACCTTGCAGCCTAAGACGATTATGCAGTCGGCTCCGAGGTCCTTTGCCTTTTCGGGCGAAACGATAAGCCCTTCGGTCGACTTCACGACGTGGGCGTTTATCCCGAAAATCGCGGCGAGCCCCGCGACGGCGGCGG
Organism: uncultured Clostridia bacterium; assembly: GCA_947627875.1. Taxonomy (GTDB): domain Bacteria; phylum Bacillota; class Clostridia; order Oscillospirales; family Ruminococcaceae; genus Faeciplasma. Next base: position 92,540 of record CANQXS010000006.1, on the reverse strand, counting down.
TCGCCAAAAAAACCATCAGCGGCAGAGGGTTGAATCTGCGCTTCATTTTTACCACTTCCGAAAATTAAGATTATAACTATTTTACCACCGCGCCGCGGCGGTGTCAAGGAGGGGAAATATTAAGATTTGATTAAGGGGAGGAGGAAAACAGGGCAAGCAAAAAAACTTGCCGCCTGTCGGCGGGATAAACTTCGGCGGGCGCTGCCCGTTTTTTACTTCCACACCCCCTAATCCACGCATCTGATTGCGGAGCAATCAGATTGCCCTCAGAGAGGAAGAGGGGGACAAGCGACGCCATAACTTTGTTGTAAAGGAAAATATAGTCGACGTCGCTGTGTCGTTCGCTTCGCTCTCGACCGGAGTTATTAGTATGGTCGTTCACCATTCGGCGAACGACACGACCCCTCCCCTCGAGGGGAGGGGTATCTGGGCTCTCCGAAAACAAGTATAACTGCCGGAGTGCGGTTTAGTGCTTTTTAACACCTGTGCGCCGTCGTTTACCGAAAGCATAGTTCAAACCTTAACTTTTCTTAAGAAAAGCTTAATTGCTTTTTAAGAAAATCCGCCTTTACGCTTAATTTTTCGCGTATAATATTAAAGATGACGGAAAATTCGCAAGGGGGAGGCAAAATGAAAAGATTCGGCAGGGCTGCGACTGCGGTCTACGTTTTCTTGGCGTTAGCGGCGGTCCTCGCGGGGCTGAGAATGCTCCTTAAAAGCACCGATTCGGGCGGGAAAATAATCGCCTACAGCCAGAGCCCCGACTGGCAGACCGGCTGCGAGAGCGTCTCGCTCTACATACTTCTCAGATATTACAGGGTCGACGTAACCGTCCGCGATATCGTCGACGTTCTGCCGCGCGAGCCGATGCCCTTTGAGGAAGACGGCGTTCTCTACGGCGGCAACCCCGAGCGCGGATTTGTCGGCTCTCCCTCAGACCCGAATTCTTACGGCGTTCTCAACGAGCCCATAGCCGCTGCCGCGAATCTCTTTCTCGGAGGAGCGGTCGCCGAGAGCGGGCTCGATACCGGCGACGTCGAGGAGATACTCGGCGAGGGGATACCTCTTATAGTGTGGGTCAGCATGTACCCCGACCGCGAGCCGAAGATAACCTGCTGGACCGACGCCGAGACCGGCGAAGAGGTGACCTGGATAGGCGGAGAACACGCGGTAGTGGTCTACGGAGTCGGCGAAAGCGGCTTCAAGGTCTCGGACCCCAAGACCGGAACGCTCGGAGTAATAAGCAAAGACGACTTTTCCGCAGGCTTTGAGCGCCACGGCGGCAGGGTGGTCTATTACCCCGAATAAAAAGCCTCCCGAGCGGGAGGCTTTTTGCGGTTACTGTATCCTTTCCCTGATCTCTTTCGTGATCTTTTCCACGAATTCCTCAAGGGTGAATGTCTCGGTAGAGGTGGAGTCGAGCCTGCGGACCGAAACGGTGCCCTCTTCGGCCTCTTTCTGGCCTACGATGACCATATACGGCACCCTGTCCACGACCTGAGCTTCTCTTATCATATAGCCGATCTTTTCGTTCCTGTCGTCGAGCTCGGTCCTCACCTTTGCGGCTCTGAGAGCCTCATAGACCTTATTCCCGTAGTCGGCGCACTTTTCCGAAACGAGCAGGACCTTTGCCTGCACCGGCGCGAGCCAAGTCGGGAATTTGCCGGCGTAATGCTCGGTGAGGATACCGATAAAGCGCTCGATCGAGCCGAAAACAACGCGGTGGATCATTATCGGGCGCTGCCTTTCGCCGTTCGGGTCGATATATTCGAGGTTGAAGTTGAGCGGCATCTGGAAGTCGAGCTGAATGGTGCCGCACTGCCAGGTCCTTCCGAGGGAATCCTCGAGGTGGAAGTCTATCTTCGGGCCGTAGAAGGCGCCGTCGCCCTCGTTGATAACATAAGGAAGTCCCAATTTTTCAAGCGCGTGCTTTAAGCCGTTGGTAGCGGCTTCCCAGTCTTCGTCGGAACCCATCGAGTTTTCGGGGCGGGTCGAGAGCTCGACGGAATACTTGAATCCGAACTTTTTATACACCTCGTCGATTAGGTTCACGACTCCGATTATCTCGTCGGTTATCTGGTCGCGGGTCATAAATATGTGAGCATCGTCCTGAGTGAAGCATCTTACGCGGAAGAGCCCGTGGAGCGTTCCCTTGAGCTCGTGGCGGTGTACGAGTCCGAGCTCGCCCACTCTCATCGGCAGATCGCGGTAGCTGTGGGGCTGCGACTTGTAAACCATAACTCCGCCGGGGCAGTTCATCGGCTTTATGCAGTAAATTTCGTCGTCGATGACGGTTGAATACATGTTGTCCTTGTAGTGGTCCCAGTGACCCGAGGTCTCCCAAAGGCGGCGGTTCATAATCATCGGGGTCTGTACCTCAACGTAGTGCTCGCGGGTGTGGATATCGCGCCAGTAGTCGATAAGGGCGTTTTTGACCTGCATTCCCTTCGGGAGGAAGAACGGGAAGCCGGGAGCCTCTTCGGCGAGCATAAACAGCCCCATTTCCTTGCCGATGCGGCGGTGGTCGCGCTTTTCGGCTTCTTCAAGGAGTTTGAGATAGTCGTCGAGCTCCTGCTGAGTGCGGAAGGCTATGCCCTTGATTCGGGTGAGCATCTTATTGTCTTTGTTGTTCTTCCAGTATGCGCCCGAAACGGCGGTGAGCTTGAACGCCTTAAGAGCTTTCGTATAGGTGAGGTGAGGTCCTACGCACATGTCGATGTAGTCGCCCTGTTTATAGAAGCTTATAACGGCGTCTTCGGGGAGGTCAGCTATATGCTCGACCTTATACTTTTCGCCGCGCTCCTGCATAAGCGCCACAGCCTCCTCGCGGGGGAGGATAAACGGGCGGATGGGCAGGTTTTCCTTTACGATCTTCTTCATCTCGGCTTCTATGGCTCCGAGGTCGTCGTCGGATATCGTTTTGTCGCCAAGGTCGACGTCGTAATAGAAGCCGGTTTCGTTTGCGGGTCCGTAGGCGAATTTTGCCTCGGGATAAAGCCGCGATATCGCCTGCGCCATAATATGCGCGGCGGAGTGCCGCAGAATGTGGAGCTCCTCTTCGGGAGCGCACTCTCCGACGGTGCCGTTGGAATAGATTACTTTCATAGTGTATCCTCCTATTTATATAGTATTAAACTTTTCTCAAAACATACAGAGTGGTGATGTCACCTATATCGATACCCGCGCGATCTGCCTGTTTGCCGAACTCGTTGTTGTAGGGCTTTCACAACGCCTTTTTCCACGAAGCACAGACCTTTTTGATGACGGCGGGGAAACAAAAACGCCCCGCAAGCTTTTGGCTTACGGGGCGACAATATCGCGGTTCCACCCGAATTTATAACTCAGATGCCCTTAACGCGGGCGCTTCGGCGCTTATTGGGCGCACTCGGGGGGCGGTACCCTTTTTGCCGCGGGACCCGCGCCGCTCTCAGCTTTGCGTCGCTCTCTGAAGGGTCTCTGCCGGCGGGCTTCCCCGTCGTCGTGTTAAATTTCTACCCTGATAGAATACCATCGCGCGGGCGAATTGTCAAGAGGAAAATTATTTTCGACAAAAATTTCGGGTAAAAATCGGCATTTTGCAAAAATTATTCTTGACAGAAGCAAAAAACAAGTATAAAATATAAGAGTATATTGCATTATTATGCTTATATGTCTTATCGCTTATACCATTAAATATATGCGTATCAAAAAAATACTTATGAAAGGAGAATGTCGATGACCTTATTGGACATCATACTGCTTTTAGTGGCCGTTGCGGCGGCTGTTGTATCAGGAATAGTATTCTATAAGCTCGGATATAACGATAGAAAGAAAAAAGCAGAAGCGCAGATCGGCTCAGCCGAGCAGGAAGCTGCAAGGATAGTAGACGAGGCGAAAAAGAACGCCGACTCGCTGAAAAAAGAAAAGCTGATCGAGACAAAAGACGAAATCTACAAGGCTCGCCAAGAGGCGGACCGCGAGATCAAGGAGCGCCGCTCCGAAGTTACCCGCCAGGAAAGAAGAATTCAGCAAAAAGAGGAAACCCTCGACAAGAAGCTTGACAGCATCGAGAAAAAGAACGACCTCGTCGCCCAGAAGCTCGCCCAGGCCGACGAAAAGCTCAGCGAAGCCGAGGAGGTCCGCCGCGGGCAGTTAGAAATGCTCGAGAGAATATCTCAGTTCACGGTCGATCAGGCGAAGGAATACCTTTTAAAACAGCTCGAAGACGAGCTCGTTCACGAAAAGGCGGTCAGAATCCTCAATTACGAGCAGCAGATCAAGGAGGAATGCGAATCCAAGGCAAGGCAGCTTATTTCGCTCGCTATCGCAAGATGCGCGGCGGATCAGGTTTCGGAATCGGCGGTAAGCGTTGTTCCGCTGCCTAACGACGAAATGAAGGGCAGAATTATCGGGCGCGAGGGAAGAAATATCCGCGCGATAGAGCAGCTCACCGGCGTAGACCTCATCATCGACGACACGCCCGAAACGATAACCCTCTCCTGCTTCGACCCTGTAAGGCGCGAAGTCGCGAGGATAGCTCTCGAAAAGCTTATTCAGGACGGCAGAATTCACCCGACGAGAATAGAAGAGATGGTAGACAAGGCGAGGCGCGAGGTCGAGCAGGTAATAAAGAGCGAAGGCGAACGCGCTATCCTCGAGGCGAATATCCACGGTCTCAACCACGAGTTAGTGAAGCTTATAGGAAGGCTCCATTACCGCACAAGCTACCGTCAGAACGTTCTGAACCACTCCATCGAGGTAGCCCACCTCGCGGGAATGATGGCTTCGGAGCTCGGAGTGGACCCGACTCTTGCCCGCAGAGCAGGCTTGCTGCATGACATCGGCAAGGCGCTTTCTCACGAGATCGAAGGCTCACACGTTCAGATAGGCGTGGACGTCTGCAAGAAATACAAGGAATCCCCCGATATTATCCACGCTATCGAGGCTCACCACGGCGACGTTGAATGCCACAGCGTTATAGCCGCGCTCGTTCAGGCTGCCGACGCTATTTCTGCGGCAAGACCGGCGGCAAGAAGCGAAAACTTCGAAAACTACATCAAGCGCCTCGAAAAGCTCGAAGAGATCTGTTCGAGCTTCGAGGGAGTAGAAAAATCCTTCGCGATCCAGGCAGGCAGGGAAGTAAGAATAATCATAATGCCCGACAAGGTGAGCGACGAGCAGATGGTTATCGTTGCAAGAGAGATATCGAAAAAAATCGAGGACGAGATGGACTATCCCGGGCAGATAAAGATAAATCTTATAAGAGAAACCCGAGCGGTAGACTACGCAAAATAGTTAAAATCAACAATAATCGGCGGTGCGAGAGCGCTGCCGATTGTGCATTTTCAACAAAATAGGAAAAATTCAAAATTTTTTGCAACAATTTGACCCGCGACCGACACTATTTAGACAGCGGGAAGCAAAGATAAGCATAACCGCGGCGGAAAGCCCTATTTTTCCAAAAAATCAGGAAAAGGGTTGACAATTCCGTTGATTAGTGTTATACTGCTAATGTCTTGGATTCCCGAGACAAGCCAAAATTCCTATACCCGTATAGGGATGAAACCTATCCAAATTTATAAGGAGGAAAACTACTATGGCAAAGAAAATTTTGGCAGTCGTTCTGGCTGTCATGATGGCCGTATCTGCAATGGCTGTCACCGCTTTCGCGGATGATGATGGTTACCGCATCGATATGCGTTCGGCGACCTACAAATCTGCTGCGGTAAACCACATCAGAGTAACATTTGATATCCCTGTCTGGGGTACCTACGGCTACCTCACCGCCGGTGACTACACCGTACTCAAGCTCCCGACTTACTTCGGCGACAAGATCCCCGAGGGTACTACCATTAACTGGTATATCGACCTCGACGGCAGACAGTATTCTCTTAAGCAGACCAAGACCACTGCTACTGTCGGCGTTTCCGAGCACCTCGTATACCTCGGCTTCTATGGCACTTCTTGGGACGGTGAGAAGACCACCATTCCTCAGACCATCGGCTACAACGCTCTCTCTTCCTTCAGAATCGTCGGTACTCTCGATGAGACTCCCGGTTCTTACGGTTGGGACGGCTCCCTCACTAACCCTGTTGACGGCGCTGCTCTCTTCACCAACTGGAACGCCACCTATCAGTCCACCTACAACAACGAGAACGCTGTAAAGGCTGACTGGTACAAGGCAGGCGGCGAGGCTGTTACCGGTTCTACCAGCTATGTCAACACCTGGACTCCTCAGGTAACCGACCTCAACAGCACTCCTGCTACCATCACCGACTTCGTCTCCACCGAGTGGACCGGAACTATGGACTGGGGCAACGTTAAAACTACTGCTGCCTGCCCGCTCACTTGGGACCAGACCATTGAGCACCGTTCTCACATCTACTCCTTCCCGTCTGACGGCACCGCTCAGCTCGTTGTTAAGCTTGCAAAGCCTATCGTCGGTTATGCAACCTACACCCTTTGGGCAAGAAACAACAACTCCGCTACTTTCGGCACTGTCAACCCCGAAGGACTTTGGTGGAACTATAAGGAGCAGAGAACCTTCGTCAACACCTGCAACGTAACCGGCAGAGCTGATGAACTCGTCTTCGACGTTCCTGCTTCCATCCTTATGGATCGCGTATACGGCGCTTACAACACCGAGTTCGCTATCTGCGAGAACATCACCCTTATGAACCAGAACACTATGGAAGACTACCTCCATGCCGATACCGACAAGGCCGGTAAGAACACCGGTTACGGCGAGCTCTCTTGGGGCGAGAAGTCCTGGGACGGCAAGGAGCCTGTCATCAAGCTCAACGGCGAAGCTCTCAACTACGCCAGAACCGGTGCTGCAGGTGCTGTCGGCGCTGATGTAACCGCCACCGAGATCTACCTCCTGCTTCCCGAGGCTACTGTTGAGGGTGAAACCACCGAGACCACTCCTCCTGCTGAGGGAACTGAGCAGGACGGCGAGTCTGAAGGCGACGACTCTATGAACGCCGGCGACACCGACGACACCCCCACTGAGGGTGAAGGCGAAGCCACTCCCGCTCCCGAGGATACTACTCCCGCTCCCTCTGAGTCTGAGAACCCTCCTACGGGTATCGCTCTTGCGGTTATCCCGATGATTCTTGCCGCTGCTGCTGCAGTCGTTGCTAAGAAGCACTAATTCCTCCTATTAAAGAAGGATAAACCGTTACTAAACGGGTAAACAGCCCCCACTCGATGCAGACGAGTGGGGGCATTTTTTTGCAGTCCGTTTGCTCGGCGAAGCCGAGAGATACGCCGTGACAGAAGCTCGGCGCCCGCAGATGTCTGGCGGCGTATTGCAGACAGGTGGCGGGCATTTTTATGCTCCGTTGGCTCGGCGTCAGCCGAGAAACGCGACGGGGACAAAAGTAAAAGAGGTCACTCTCATTGCGTCGCGTTGCAGACGAGTGGGGGCAATTTTATGCTCCGTTTGCTCGGCGAAGCAAAACTCAAAAGTTTTCGGTCGAGCCTTTTTCAAAAGGCTCGCGACGAGTCCAGAGGCGAGAAGCCTCTGGACGCGCTCCGCAGAGCGCGAAATACTTATTCAAACAAAAATCAGGAGGGTAGCCCGAATCCGTCCTGTGGACGGTTCGGGCGCAGGGGACCCTATTAAGGGGTCCCCTGTTTGCCGAGCGGTGAGCGAGGCAAATAAAAAAGCTCGCCGCCGCATTGATGTCAAAAAACTTAATACTTCGGCAAAAAAATTTGTGAAAATCGCGTGTAGGGGCTTGACACCAAGCTTTCACTTTGCTATAATAAATGCAACAGTTCGCGACAGTCATAACTGAATATCTGATTGTGAGAGCAAATATATATTTTCCGTTTGTGAAAATAGTATTTGCTTGAACTCGTTTATGAGATTTGCACTACCGCTTTGTGCAAGTTGCACAAACACGTCCCAATGGAGGAAAAATGGCAGAACTACTTACCGCCCGAAACGTCACCCGGGACTTCATCATCGGCGACGGAAGCGTTGTCCACGCGCTCAAAGGTGTGGATATAGATGTCGCCGAAGGAAAGCTCACAATATTAAAAGGGCGCTCCGGCTCGGGCAAAACAACGCTTATCAATATGCTCGGCGCCCTAGACAGACCGACCTCGGGCGAGGTCATCTTCGACGGGCAGGACATCACAAAGCTCAGCGACGCCAAGCGCGACGAGATCAGGCGCTATCAGATGGCGTTCGTTTTCCAGTCGGTCGCGCTGATGAGCTCGATGACGGCTTATGAAAACGTCGATTTCGGGCTGAGGCTCGCGGGATTTCCGCTCGATAAGCGCCAGGAGCGAGTTACAAAATGCCTTGAAGAGGTCGGGCTCGCAAAGAGAATGCACCACCGCCCAGGCGAGCTCTCGGGCGGCGAGCAGCAAAGAGTCGCAATAGCGCGCGCTTTGGCTCATGAGCCGAAGATAATCTTTGCCGACGAGCCCACCGCCGAACTTGATTCCGGCACCAGCCACCATATCGTCGAGCTCTTCAAAACCCTCGTTTTAGACGAGCATATGACGATAGTCATGACAACGCACGACGTCAGCCTTTTAGAGATCGCCGACCGCGTCTATACTCTTGAGGACGGTGAGATAGTTGACTAAAAAGAAGAAGAAAAAGCTCGAACACGAGCAGGAGCTCATCGCCGAAAGCGAGTATGCGATAGAATGCGAAAACCTCGTAAAGATCTATAAAACCGACCAGATCGAGGTGGTCGCGCTTCAGGGGCTCGATTTACAGGTCAAAAAAGGTGAGCTTGTAGCGATAGTCGGAACCTCGGGCTCGGGCAAGTCGACGCTTTTGAATATGCTCGGCGGGCTCGATAAGCCCTCGGCGGGCAGCCTTACGGTGAACGGCAGGAACCTCTTAAAATTCACCGAAGAAGACTATATGATATATAAGCGCAACACAGTTGGATTTGTCTGGCAGAACAACGCGCGAAACCTCGTCCCCTACCTCACTGCGGTGCAGAACGTCGAGCTTCCGATGCTCCTTCAGGGGCAGAAGGAAAGAAGGGCAAGAGCTCTTGAGCTTCTGGACGTAGTCGGGCTTTCGCACAGGCTCAATTCCCGTCTCGACCAGATGTCGGGCGGCGAGCAGCAAAGGGTCGCGATAGCAATATCGCTCGCAAATAATCCGGCGATCCTGCTTGCCGACGAGCCGACGGGCTCGGTAGACACGAAAACCTCTGACCAGCTTTTGCAGGTCTTCAAGGATATAAACGAAAAGCGCGGAGTGACCGTTGTAATAGTCACCCACGACCTAAGGCTTGCAAAGCAGGTAAACCGCGTAGTCGCGATTCGCGACGGAAGGACCTCGAGCGAAATAATCCGCAAGACCCACGCCGAAATAATGAGCGAATCGAAGGGCTGGGACAACGGCGAATCTCAGGGCGAAGCGGAGCAGGAGGTCTCGGAAGAGCTGGTAGTCCTCGACAGAACGGGGCGCCTTCAGATTCCGAAGGAATACCTCGAGGCGCTCGACATAAAGGGCGGCTCGAAGGTAAAGGCAGACCTCGACATTGAGCAGGAAAGGATATATATCCACAAGGCTCAGTAACAGTTTTTATAATCCTAAAACGGAGAAAATATATCGCACTCCAAATACAACGAAAGGTGGAATTACAGTGAAAGACAAAATGTTCAGGCGTCTGGTATCGCTTATACTGGTTCTGGCGATGACAGTGCCGACATTGGGAGCTGTTTACGCCGACGATTCGGCTTCCGCCGCGGAGCCCGTAAGGGAGACCTCGGCGCAGTCGCTTGACGACGAAAACAGAGCCCGCACCTACAGCACCTATTACGACAAGCATGTTGACGACCCGCGCCCCGACGCCGAAATAGTCATCAAGGGAACCGATTACGTTTCGTTCTCCGATGATTCCGGCGCCTATGTCGATACGATCGACGGCAGAGAAGCGCTTGTATGGCCCGAAGCGACCGGCAGCGTTGATTATACCGTCAATATCGAAAAGGCGGGCGTTTACGCGATGAAGATGGACTATTACGCCCTCTCAAGCTCGGCGAACAACATCGAGTTCGGCGTGCTCATCGACGGCGAGAGCCCGTTCGACACCGCTAACCGCATCGCGCTTGCGAAGGTCTGGGTAGGTGCGGAAAAGTCGTATGAGTATGACGAAAACGGAAACCGCACCTTCAGAAAGGACTCCCACGGCAACCAGATAAGACCTACCCTCGCCGAGGGCTCGGGCTGGCAGACCTCCTACTTCAAGGACGGCGACGGCCTGTTCGCAGGTCCTCTCGGCTTCCACTTCACCAAGGGTGAGCACACGATAACGATAACCTCCGAAAAGGCGAGATTTGCCATCGGAGAGCTCGTTATAGGCAACCCCGAGGAGCTCAAGCCCGCCGCGACCGCCGACAACGTAACTACCGACGAGTCCAAGGCTGCGCAGTCGACCGGCGTCTTCGTATCCATCGAGGGCGAAGATCCCGCGAGTGCCTCCGACATCACCCTTTATCCCACCTATGACCGTTCTACATATCTGACCTCCCCCTCCGATCCTTCAAAGATGATCTACAACACCATCGGCAAGGAAAACTGGAAGGATTCCGGTCAGAGCGTTACCTGGAACTTCACGATGGATAAAGCCGCGTGGGTAAAGATAGGAATAAGAGCCAAGCAGGACCAGATGCGCGGACTCTATTCCAACCGCACCCTTTACATCGACGGCGAGGTTCCCTGCAAAGAGGCTGAGCAGATCAAGTTCTATTACTCCACCGTCTGGGATTGCGTTTCCCCGACCGACGCCGACGGCAACGTTCTTTACTTCTACCTCGAAGCCGGCGAGCATACCCTCACCCTTGAGGCTATGCCGGGCGAGATAGGCGATATCATGCGTCAGTTAGACGATATCGTTTACTACCTCAACAGCTATTACAGGCAGATACTCCAGATAACCAGCCCTTCCCCCGATGAGAACAACACCTATATGGTCCATAAGCAGATAACCGGTCTGCTCGAAGACTTTGAGAAGTATGCAAATCAGCTCTACTCGCTCAAGGAGGATATAGAAGTTCTCGCCGGAACAGAAGGCACCGAAGCCGTTTCGCTCGATACTATGGCGAAGCTGCTCGAAAGGCTTGTTAAGCGCCCCGACGATATCCCGGGCTGCCTCGGTCAGATAAAGGATAACATCGCTTCGCTCTCTCAGTGGATGACCGACTACAGAAGCCAGTATCTTGAGATCGACGTTATCGAGCTCGTTTCCGCCGACAACGATTTCAGCCCCGTCAAGGAAAACGGCTTCAAGCAGCTCAAGTTCAGCTTCCTCTCCTTCATCGGCTCCTTCTTCGAGGATTACAACGTTCTTTCTGACGAAGACAAATCCGCCCTCAACGTCTGGGTATCCCTCGGACGCGACCAGGCGCAGATAGTCAAGGAGCTCGTCGATTCCTACTTCGTTGAAGACACCGGGATCGCGGTAAGCATCAACCTCGTTCAGGGCGGTATACTCGAATCCACCCTTGCGGGCAAAGGACCCGACGTAGTTCTCTTCGTCGGAGGCGACCTCCCGATCCAGCTCGCCGCCCGTGACGTTTTGGTCGATATCTCGAAGTTCCCCGATTATAAGGACGTAATAAAGAGATTCGCGCCCAACGTCATGACCCTCTACACCTATCGCGACGGCGTTTACGGGCTGCCTATTTCCCAGGGCTTCTCGATGATGTTCACCCGCGACGATATCCTTCAGTCCTTCGGCTTTGAAAAGGGTCCCGATACCTGGACCGAGCTTATAGATATGCTCCCGACTCTCCAGAGAAGCTACATGGGCGTAGGCTTCAACTTCGACGTTTTCGGAACCTTTATGGTCCAGCGCAATATGGGCTACTACAACTCCAACAAGACCCAGACGATATTCGATTCTCAGCAGGCGGTAGAAGCCTTCGAGATGTGGACCAAGTTCTACACCACCTACAGCTTCGAGCAGACGTTTGACCAGTTCACACGTTTCCGCACCGGTGAGTATCCGATAATCATCACGGGCTACACCTTCTACAACCAGCTCTATATGGCTGCCCCCGAAATTCGCGGGCTCTGGAGCTTCAACCTCATCCCCGGCACTCCCGAGGCAGACGGTTCGCTCAACCGCTCGACAACATCTTCTTCTTCCGGCGGAATCATCTTCTCGAAGCTCAGCGAAGAGCAGCAGGCAGACGCTTGGGAGCTCATCAAATGGTTCACCAGCGCCGAGACTCAGTCTGAATACGGGCGTTCTATAGAAGCCCTTCTCGGTCCTCTCGGGCGCTTTGACACCGCCAACGTTGAGGCTCTCGGTCAGCTCGCCTGGAGCCAGTCGGAGCTCGAGCTTATCCACGAGCAGATGAGCTACACCGTTGATATCGACATCATCCCCGCGACCTATATCGTAACGAGAGGCATTACCAACGCGTTCAGAGAAACCGTAAACCTCAGCACCAACCCGCGCGACACTCTCGTTCAGTATAACCGCGATACAAACGATGAAATCATCAGAAAATACGAGGAGCTCGGTATAGATATCGAGATCCCCGAGGAATAAGGAGGGAGGAATAAATATGGCAAAGGAAAAAACAGTCGAAAGAAAGAAGCCCATTGAACCGGGCAGCTGGCGCCACACTCTCCACGAAATGAAGATGAATCAGGCGTGCTACTGGATGATGCTTCCTTTCTTCGCGCTCTTCACGTTCTTCACGGTCATACCGGTCGTCATGTCGCTGCCTCTCGGATTGACCAGCTTCAACCTCGTTCAGTTCCCGCGCTACATAGGTCTTCAGAACTTCTACTCTCTTTTCGTAAACGACGACGTATTCCTTATTGCTGTTAAGAACACGCTCATCTTTGCGATATTCACGGGTCCGTTCTCCTATGTGCTCAGCTTCATTCTTGCGTGGCTCATCAACGAGATGAATCCCTTCCTGAAGGTATTCTTCACCTTCGTCTTCTATGCCCCGTCCATGACCCCGTCGGCATTCGTTATCTGGCAGCTCGTCTTCTCGGGCGACTCCTACGGATATCTCAACTCGGTCCTTCTGGACTTCGGCATAATCAACTCGGCAAAACAATGGCTGACCGACGTCACCTATATGATGACCGTCGTAATCATCGTCCAGCTCTGGACCTCGATGGGCGCGGGCTTCCTCGCTCTTCGAGCCGGCTTCCAGGGAATCGACACCGCCCTCTATGAGGCGGGCGCCATCGAAGGCATTCAGAACCGCTTCCAGGAGCTTTTCACCATCACGATCCCCGCGATGGGTCCGTCGCTCCTCTTCGCCGCAGTTCTCGCCATTTCGGGAGCCTTCACGGTAGGCTCCGTCGGCGCAGCCCTCTGCGGAATGCCGTCGACCGCTTACGCCGTTCATACGGTTATGAACCACGCGCAGGACTACGGCTCTATCCGTTATGAAATGGGCTATGCCTCGGCTATATGCTTCGTTCTCTTTGCGGTGATGCTTATATGTAATCAGCTGATCCGGAAAGTTCTGAGCAGATTCACCGATAACTAAAGGAGGGGAATTAAAATGGCTGAAACTTTAGTAAACAACCCCGTTATCACCGACTCGCTTGAAGCCGAGAACGCAAAGGCGCTGAAAAAGCTCAGAAAGCGCCAGAAAAAAAGAGGAAGCATAGAAAACGCGAAGGTCAAAAAGTCGAAGGGCAAGCATATAAACGGCTCCCTCGGCGGCGATATCGCAATATTCATTCTCCTCGCTCTTCTCGGAATATTCATGCTCTTCCCGCTCTATTATTCCATCATTCAGTCCTTCAAGCCGATAAGCGAGCTGTTCGTATTCCCGCCTAAGCTCTACGTTATTTCGCCTACCGGCGAGAACTTCTCGAACCTCTTCAAGGTTGCCGGCAACCTCTGGGTCCCGTTCTCGAGATATGTGTTCAACTCGGTGTTCATCACCGTAGTCATCACCCTTATGCACGTCTTCGTAGTCTGCAACTGTGCATACTGCCTCTCGAAGTGCCGCTTCCCGGGCTATAGCGCCCTCAACCAGCTGATAGTAATCTCGATGCTCTTCACCTCTACCGCGACCTGGATCATGCAGTTCGTCGTTATGGCAAAGATGCATATGATCAATACCTACTGGGCTCTTATCCTTCCCTCGGTTGCCACCTCGATGGGTCTTTACCTGATGCGTCAGAATATGTCGACCATCAACGACGCCATCATCGACGCGGCAAAGGTCGACGGAGCGGGCGCATTCCGCACCTGCTGGCAGGTAGTCATACCCAACCAGAAGCCGGCTATAGCAACCCTGATAATCTTCGTCTTCCAGGGCGCCTGGAACGTTCAGGGCGGCGCGCTCGTCTACAAGGAAGACCTCAAGACTCTGCCGACTATTATGTCGCAGATAGCCGCCTCGGGTATCGCGAGGCAGGGCATCATCTACGCCTCTGCCGTCGTGCTTATGATTCCTCCGCTTGTCATCTTCCTGATTGCCCAGAGTAACGTTATGGAAACCATGGCAAACTCCGGTATGAAGGATTGATTCTTAAGACCAAAAATACATAGAAAGGTGATAAGCGGTGAGAAACATGAAAATCAAAAAGCTATTAAGTATACTGCTCGCTGCGGTTCTTGCCGTTATGTCGATGTCGGCAACGGTGAGCGCGGTCGACCCGTATACGACCTACAACTACGACGCCTGGTTCAACGCGATCCCCTCGCAGGCGGGCTACGAGGTAGTCGCCACCTACGATTCGGTGACTATGCACCTCGAGCAGCTCTCCGATCCGAACAGCGAATTCTTTATCAGCGAAGACGAACCCGCGACGATGTCGGATATGAAGGACTTCTTCCTCTCTCCCAACAACGAATTCTACATAGTCGACACCGGCAACAACCGTATAATCAAGACCGACCTCGAGTTCAACCTCCTTGCCTGCTATAAAAACTTCCCCGGAAGCTATACCAAGCATACCATAGTCGACGAAGAGGGCAACGAGACCGTCGTCGATGCCGATGAGCTCAGGGCGCCTTACGGTATCTTTGTTGACGAAGACGACGTTATGTACATCGCCGACAGAGACAATCAGCGCATTGTAAAGTGCGTAGAAGAGACAAAGACGAGCGCAAGGATACTCAGCGAGTATTACCGCCCCGAGACCGAGCTCTATGACTCCGTTTCGTTCTACTGCACAAAGGTCCTCGTCGACGCCGCCAAGAACGTTTACGTCATCTGCCCGGCGGTCAACAAGGGAGCGATAATGTTCTCGGATTCCGGCTCATTCGTCGGCTACTACGGCGCGAACCGAGTCGAAGTTACCGCAGAGGTAATAAGGAACAAGATCTGGAGAAAGATCGCCTCGGAAGAGCAGCTCGCCTCGCTCGTTAAAACGACCCCTGTCGAATACGCCAACTTCGATATCGACGACGAGGGCTTTATCTGGACGGTAACGGAAGTCGCCAACGCCTCGACCGACGCCGTAAAGAAGATGAACCCCGCGGGCTACAACATTCTTGAAAGAACAGCCGATAACAATAAGTTCGGCGACCAGATATCGGTAACCTACAACGGCACCACCTACGCCACCCGTCTTACCGATATATCCGTTTCGGAGGAGCACTTCGTAAACATCCTCGACTACACCTCGGGAAGAATATTCCAGTATGACGAGCGCTGCAACCAGCTTCTCATATTCGGATTCGACCAGGAGGAGCAGCGCGGCGGATTCTACAACCCCAACGCAATAGAATCCCACGGCGACAATATCTACGTCCTCGACGGCAGAAACTGCGATATAACGGTCTTCGGTCTCACCGAGTTCGGCAGATACGTCCACGAGGCTATCGCGCTCCATAACAGAGGTCTCTACGAAGAAGCCTACGAGATTTGGCAGGAAGTCTTAAAGCGCGACGGCGGCTATTATATGGCTCTCGTCGGAACCGCCAAGGCTCTCTACAACCAGAACGACTACGAAGGCGCTATGAAATACGCGAAGCTCGCCTTCACCGACACCGACTACGATAAGGCGTTCGAGGCAAACCGCCAGGAATCCCTCAGAAAGAACTTCACGCTCTATGTGGTCATTATCCTGTTGGTCGCAGTCGCCTGGATAACAATCAACATTCTGAAGAAGAAGAAAAAGATCCCGCAGAAGCTTATAGCTACCGGCGTTTCGATAGTCGCCGCAAAGGGAAAGACGCTTATTCAGAATATTGTAGAAAACGCTAAGAAAGGGGGCAAGGGTAAATGATTTATGATATGAAACCGTGGCAATGGGTAAAGCATGTTGTCTTCCACCCGACCGAAGGCTATGAGGATATGAGATGGAAGAAAGCCGGCTCGTTAAAAATTGCCTTCTTCATCGTTTTCCTGCTCTTCTGCTCTCAGGTATTTTCCGCGAGATACGGCGGATTCGCCTATAATATGAAGGCGTATTCCGATGTATTCAACATCGTCCCGATACTCGTGCAGTCGGTTGCGTACTACGCGACCTGGGTAGTCGCCAACTGGAGTATCTGCACCCTGTTCGACGGCGAAGGAAATATGCGCAGAGTAGCAATCTACACCGCATACGCGCTGGTCCCGTACATCGTCTGCAACTTCCTTGCGACCCTTGTATCCTACGGGATCACGCTCGACGAAAGCATTTGGTATACCGCGATATCCCAGGTAGGTCTCTGGTGGTCGGTAGTTCTGATGATCTTCGGAATGAAAGCCTGCCATCAATACAGCTTTACTATGACGATAGTAAGTATGATCTGCACTGTGCTCGGAATGCTGCTTATCCTCTGCCTGTTGGCTCTGGTTATGTCGCTCTTCCAGCAGGTATACGTTTTCTTCGCAACTATTTACACCGAAATACTCTACAGAGTTAGAAGCTGACGCAGCAGAAAGTGAGTAAATTATGAGAAATGTATTTCTGAGATTACTGGCTTGCCTGCTTGCAGCGGCAATCCTGATATCAGTCGCGGCAATTCCCGCTTTTGCCGATGAAAACGAAGCGGACGCCGACGTTCAGACCGACGAGGTCGATACTGCCGAGCCCGCCGAAGGCGAAACGGAAGAACCCGCAGACGCAGAAGCCCCCGCAGAGGGCGAAGAAGCTCCTGCCGACGGAGAAGAGGCTCCTGTTGAGGGAGAAGAAGCTCCCGCCGAGGGTGAAGAAGCTCCCACAGAAGGCGAGGAAGCTCCAGCCGACGAAGCGACCGGAGATGAAGAAAGCGAATTCGACGCGACCGTACCCCTCATCACCGATGAAGAGGCGCTGGCTACTTGCCAGGTAGCCGCCGAGAACGACGACTTCATTCTCTACTACGATCCCGGCGTTGAAGACGCCGAGCTCGAGAGAATAGGCATATTCGTAAAGGAGACCGGCGAGCTCATCTGGACCAACCCGATAAACGCTCTCGCCGACACCTCGACCAACAAGTCGAGCCTTCGCGAAAACCGACTCTCGAACCTCTCCTATAAGTACGGCAACGCCACCGACCTCATCACCTCATCGGCGTTCCTCTATTCCTACCGTCAGTCCACCTCGCGCGGCAACACCAAGATGGAGCCGGTCGAGGGCGGTCTCAAGGTGACCTACAGGCTCCAGACAGCCAACGCCACCGTTCCGCTCTACATAATCCTCGAGGACGGATATATCGACGTTTACATCAACACCGATGAGATAAAGGAATCGAACGGCTACGACCCCGAGGTCGAAGACGACCAGTCCAAGTCGAGCGACACCATTATCCTGACCCAGCTGGGTATCCTGCCCTACGTCGGCGCAGCAACCGAGGATCAGGAAGGATATATGCTCATCCCCGACGGCTCGGGCGCCGTTATCAATTTCAACAACGGCAAGGGCACCTACGCCGATTATACTCAGCCGGTCTACGGGCGCGATATTACCCAGGTAAGAGAGAACGCCCCCGACCAGACCGAGCAGGCTAACCTGCCGGTTATGGCGATGGTATACGGCAAGACGGGTCTTGTGACGATAGCCGCCTACGGCGACACCTTCGCCCAGGCGAACGCCTCGGTAGCCTATTCCAAGAACGAGAACTCCTGGTATAACAGCTGCTACTTCTCCTTTACCCTCCGCTCTAACGACAACTACTATATGACCGGCGACTCCACCGCCATAATCGTCTTTGAAAAGGGCGACGGCACCATCGGCGTACCGAAGGTAGGCGTAAGGCTTTACCCCGTTGTCGCCAAGGGAGACACCGTTACCGTAGCCGAGATAGCCGACGTTTACAGAAACTATCTCATCGAAGAAAAGGGTCTGACCAAGAAGGAAGGAGCCTCCGATCCCGCCCTTTATATCGACTTCTACGGCGGCACCCGCAAGTCAAAGTCGATCCTCGGCGTTCCTATCGGTCTCAAGACCGCTTTCACCACCTTTGAAGAAGCGACCGATATAGTTACTAAGCTTCAGGACCTCGGAGTCGACAAGCTGGTCGTCAACTACAACGACTGGTCCGACGATTCGATGGGCAAGAAGATAGACACCGGCTCCTCGATAGCCTCGGTCCTCGGCGGAAAGAGCGCCTATAAGAAGATGCTCAAGGCGTTTGCCGATACCGGCGTAGATTACTACGCCAGCGTTTCGGGCATAACTTTCAGCTCGAACGGCAACGGCTTCTGGACCCTCTTCAACACCGCTTACAGAGTTTCCAAGTCCTACTCGAGGCAGTACACCTATAACATCGCCTACGGCACTCCCGATTCGGGCGTAGCCCCCGCGCTTCTCAGCCCGAGATCCATTGAAAAGCTCTCCGAAAAGGTCACGAAAAACCTCGGCAAATACGATCAGGGCGCAGGGCTCGGTCTTGTAGCCAACACCCTCTGGAGCGACTTCTCGAACAAATACCGCACCAACCGCTACGCGACCGCGCAGTATGTTGTAGACTACTACAAGGCCGCTATAGAATCGAACGGAAAGACGATAGCCGACGCGCCCAACGCTTACGTTATCCCGTATGTAAACAGGATAGACAACCTGACTCTTCAGTCGAGCCAGTTCAAGGTCACCGATTACGACGTTCCGTTCTACCAGATGGTCCTTCACGGATATGTTGACTATGCTTCGGAAGCCGTAAACGGCACTCCCGATACAACGGTTGCGGTTCTCAAGGCTATAGCCGCCGGCTCGAATATCCACTTCGACTTTATAAACAAAGAAGCCACCGAGCTCGTCAACACCGATTATGTCGACCTCTTCTACTGCACCGCTGACGGCTGGCTCGAAGAGGCAGCGGGCGCATATAAGCTCGTGAACGAGGTTCTTGCTCCTGCAAAAGACGCCACGATTACCGATTACGTCATCGACGGCAGCGAAATAACGACCACCTACTCCAACGGATATAAGACGGTCGTAAACCTCAGCACCGGCGATATCACCGCAAACGGCAAGACCTATAACTACACCGAATACGTCAAAGGAGGTAAGGACTAATGGCTGAAACCAATAACGCGGCTGTAGAGACCGCTCCGGAAGTCAAGGCTCCGAAGGTAAAAGCGCCAAAGGTAAAAGAGCCGAAGGCTCCGAAGCCCGAAAAAGCGGCAAAGCCCGCAAAAGAGCCTAAGCCCCAGAAGCAAAAGGGCTTGAGGATACCTTATGAAAAGCGCAAATCGCTCTATGCATACGGCTTCCTCGCGATATGGCTCATCGGTTCGCTTTACTTCTTCGTAAGACCGCTCTTAGTCTCGCTCTGGTATTCATTCAACGAAACCGCGGTCAAGCTGGGCTATATGGAGACCAAGTTCATCGGTATTCAGAACTACATAAAGGCGTTCCGCGAAAATACCGAATATACCGAGGCTCTCCTCGCAGTCCTTTCCAACACCCTCTGGAAGACCCCGCTTATTATCGTCTTCTCGATATTCATAGCGGTCATCCTCAACCAGAAGTTCCGCGGCAGAACCTTTGCCCGTGCGGTCTTCTTCCTCCCCGTTATCATCGCGACGGGTCCTGTACTCAGCATCATCAACGGCGATATGGACACGTCGGGTTATTCGGGAGGCGCCGACCAGTTCTCGACGATGTTTGAAACGGATATGACCGGCGCGCTGTTCAACTTCTTGGGAGTTTACAACATCAGCGACAAGGTCACGGATATGATCTCAACGGTCACGTCGAACGTATTCAACCTCGTTTGGAACTCCGGTATCCAGATAATCATCTTCCTCTCAGCGCTTCAGAATATTCCCTTCTCGGCTAAGGAAGCCGCCTCGATAGAGGGCGCGACCGCCTGGGAATTCTTCTGGAAAATCACGATACCCTATATCAGCCCGATGATAGTTACCAACCTTATCTATACGATAGTTGACTCCTTCATCGACCCGAACAACAGTGTTATGTCGCTGGTCCTCGCTCGGGCGTCGGCTTGGTATCACGGGGAATCGGCGGCTATGGCTTGGGCATACTTCCTGATAGTCATTATTGCGCTATGCATCGTGCTGCCGATAATCAACAAGTTTGTTTACTACGAAGTATAAGGGAGGGATATTGAATGGCAACCGCTAAAGAAGAAAGACAGTTCGCAAAAGAGCGTGAAAAGGCTCTTAAAGAGCGCCACAAGGCTTATAAAGCAGCCAAAAAAGCGGGCACTCTCGACGAACGAATCATCTCGCCCGAGCATATCAGGTATATGCGCCGCAGAGCCATAGTAAGCAAGGTCTGGCCCTTCTTCCGCTTCCTTATCCTCTTCGGTCTCTGCTTCGTAATTCTCTATCCCCTCATCTACATGTTCTCGACCGCTTTCAGACCCAACGTTCAGATGACCGACCCTTCGGTTATCTGGCTTCCGAAATCGTTCACTATGAGCAATATGATAGATGTCTGGGAGACTATGGACTTCGGTCCCACCCTTTGGAACACCATTAAGCTCAACATCGTCTGCTCGCTGCTCTCGGTCGTTGTCTGCGCGATAACCGGCTACGGTCTTGCGAGATTCAACTTCAAGGGAAAGGGCATCTGCTTCGCGCTGGTAATTATGCAGATAATCGTTCCTCCGCAGATAACCGTTATCCCGCTCTATCTCCAGTATGCGTTCTTCAAGGGCTTCGGTCTCGTCAAGCTGCTCCACATTTTGGGAGTAAAGCAGATCGCCTACAGCTCTACTCAGGACCCCAAGGTCATTCAGGAGATAATATCCCCCGCAGGCGAGCCCACCGGTCAGTGGTACGTTTCGCTGATCAATATGCCGATAGTTATGTATGCCCCCGCGATCTTCGCAAACGGCATCAAGTCGGGTCTGTTCATCTTCATCTTCCGCCAGTTCTTCCGCGGACTGCCGATAGAGCTTGAAGACGCCGCCTACCTCGACGGCTGCGGACCTTTCAAGACCTTCATCAGAATAATGGTTCCTAACGCATCCACTTCATTCCTCACCGTCTTCCTCTTCGCGATAGTCTGGTATTGGAACGACTTCTATATCAGCTCGACGTTCTTCACAAGCAACCATACCGTCGCGCTTCAGCTCAGAAAGCTTTCGGATACGCTCGACCAACGACTGTTCAGCGGTCAGCAGGTCGGTACGAGAAAGAAAATCGTATGGCTCGAATCCGGATGTCTGCTTTCGATAGCGCCGATCCTCGTTATGTATGTATTCCTACAGAAATACTTCACCGAGGGTCTTGCAAGATCCGGTCTTACCGGTATGTAATTCTCGATTCGCAAAGCCTGCCGTCTTCAGCGGACGGCAGGCTTATGCCGTCTGCGTATAAATGAGTCTGCGGGAGTGTTGTTTTAAAAATGAAAAGATTTGCGATAATGCTCCTCTGCGGGCTTATTTTGCTGTCGGGGTGTTCTTTTTCCGAGCCCGACGGCTCCGCGACTACTGCACCCGAAACTCAGCCCGCCGTAAGCATTACCCTCCCGCCAGAGACGACTGTCAGCGTCAGCGAGACGACGCCCGCTATAGAGGCTATAGACGCGCCCCGCTACCCCGAGACTGCGCCCCTCGGCTTTGAATACGAACCCTCCGAGGTCGAAATGCTGATCGAAGCGGAGGAGGGGATAGTCGGCGAGCCCGCCGTGATAACCGATTCACGCGAGGGGTATTCCGGCAGCGGCTGCGTAGGCGGGATCTTCGGCGGCGGGAGCCTTGTTATCGAGGCGGAGATACCATCGCCTCAGCACTACTTCATAACCCTTCGGGCGGCTTCGGATACGCCCGCAAAGGGTGTACTTTCGGTAAACGGCTCCCCGATCGGCGGGTTTGAAATTTCGGGCAGCGGCGAATTTGAGGCTCTCAGGTTCGACAATATTTACCTCCCTAAGGGCGGCGCGCAGATATCCTTTTCGGATTTTGAAGCGCAAATCTATATCGACTGCGTCGTCATCGAAAATTCCGAGGAAATACTCGGGCTCGACTACCTGCCCGATTCCGCGCTTTCAAACAAATACGCCGACGAAAGCGCAGAGATGCTCTATTCCTACCTGCTTTCGCAATACGGCAGCGGCGTTCTGAGCGGTCAGCAGTGCTCTCAGGGGAGCAGCGCCGAGCTCGACGGCGTTTACGCGCTCACGGGCAGATACCCCGCCGTTCGCTTCGGCGAGCTTATGGACTACGCCGCGGGAAACGACACCGGCGACATCGAGCTTGCGCTCGAATGGGCAGACGAGGGAGGAATAGTCGGCTATGTCTGGAACTGGGCGATGGCGGGTTCGGTTTACCGCTCGAAAACTCCGTTCGACCTCGAAAAGGCGGTCACAAAGCTCGATATAGCGGCGATGGACCCTGCGGCGCTCGAGCTCCGCTATGAATCCGGCGACGTTGCGGCAGAAACGGTTGCCCTCGTCGACGGGATAGACAAAGTTTCGCAGCAGCTTCTCAGGCTTAAGGAAGCCGGAGTTGCGGTTTTGTTCCGACCTTTGCCCGAGGCGAGCAGCGGGCAGTTCTGGTGGTCCGAGAGTGCCGAGAGCTATCTCTGGCTCTACAGGCTTATCTACGAGCGAATGAGCCTCTACTGGGACCTCGGCAACCTGATCTGGGTCTGGAACGGTCAGAGCGCCGATTGGTATGTCGGCGACGGCTATGCCGATATAATCTCGCTCGATATCTACTACGGCGCCGACGAAACGCCTCCGCCGCAGAGCGGGGTAAACTTTATGCTCGCGGCTTCAGAGATATCTCCTAAGAAGCCGGTAGCGCTGAGCGAGTGTTCCGACCTGCCCGACCCCGACTCGATAGCGCGGGACAGGACCTTCTGGCTCTACTGCTCGACCTGGACGGGGGACTATTCCGCGGGCGGAAAATATATGCAGGACGTCGAATGGGTCCGCTTTTATAACAGCGAAGCCGTCATAACAAGAGATGAAATCGAAAACTATCGGTAAATTATATTCAAAATATTACTTACCGTAAAAATATATTTTACATTATGCAAAGCAGATATCACAATAAGCTATTGATTTATTGAAAATATTCTGGTAAAATAGTAGTAATTGCAATCCGGCTCTTTCACCGTATTAGGAGGAACGTCATGAAATTTTCAAAGGTAATTTCGCTCGCGCTCGCCGCGTCACTTATTCTCGCCGCTCTCAGCGGCTGCTACTTCCTGCCCGAGGAGGAGGAGCTTTTAGAGGCTCCCGTCGTTAAGGCGAGCGAAGTGTCATACACCACCACAACAGCCGAGCTCAAGGATATAACCCGCCAGGTCCTCACCTCGGGCAACATAGCCTCAGGGACTAATTACGACGCGCGTTTCTCCGACGTCGGCGGAAACATCAAGGCTGTATACGTCTCAGCGGGAGACAACGTAGAGGAAGGTCAGCTTCTTGCCGAATTCGATACATATGAGCTCGACAACGAGATCGCTCTTATGGAGATGCAGCTCACCCGCGAAAAGCTGGAATACGAAATAGCCGTTGAAAAGCACGAATCGGAGAACGTAAAGGCTAAGGAGCAGCTCGACATCGATCTTATGCAGCTCGACCTCGATAAGCTCTATGCCGAAAAGGAAGCCGCAAAGCTCTATTCACAGGTCTCGGGAACGGTTTCTTACGTTCTTACCTGCTCCCCCGGCGACTGGGTCAACCCCGGCGTGACTGTGGTTACCGTTATCGACATAACCGATCTCTATATCGAGATAAACCCGAACAGCGAAGTCGGCGAGTTCCTCATCGGCAGACCGATAACCATTCGCTATAACGGCGAATACTTCGACGGCACAATAGTAAGAAACAAGAGCGGGCGCCAGTGGGACGCCTCGGTCGAAGGTCCTCTCGTTGACGCTGCGGGTGAGGATATCCTCGGAGAGCAGTCCGAGAACATCATCGTAAAGTTCAACGACATTATCCCCGAGTCCTCCGCCGTCGGAAATATTGCCGATACGCTCCTCGTGCTCGACAAGCGCGAAAACGTCATAGTAATCTCCGCAAACCTCGTAAAAAAGGTCGACGGTGTTGATTGCGTATATGTTTTCAAGGACAACGAAAGAGTTAAGGTAAACGTAACTCTCGGCTTAAGAAGCGGTTCTACCGTTGAGATCACCTCCGGACTGGAACCCGGCGATGAAGTGATCATTCGCTGAACGATACATATAAGTAACACTCTTTGCCGACCCTTTCAGGAGGACACTAAATGCTGACACTATTACTGCGGAAAATGCGGAATACGAAGTGGATGGTCATTTGCCTGCTCATCGGCTTCATCATGGCTACGGCTATGACCAGTACCATTCCGATATATATGCATGCGTCGCTTCAGCGCATGCTCATCAAGGATATGCAGGCTTATCAGGAGGAAACGGGCGTATACCCCGGCGTTTATGCCGTTTCCAAGACGATAATAAGCGGAACGAGCCCCTCGAATCAGCGCGCGAACGTCAATAACGTTTACGCCCGCGCCGCCAACCGCTTCAACGACCTTCTCGTTCCTTACCTTACCTATAAGTGCTTCACCTGCGACTCTTATCTTTATGTCTCTAACATAACGAGCGAATCCGGCGAAGCCTCGATGCTCAAGCTCGGCGCGATGACCGACATCGGCGACCATATAAACATAGTCTCGGGCAGAATGTTCGAGCCCGGTCCCGACGAAGACGGCGTATATGAAGTAATATGCACCGAGAGAGCTTTGCAGCTCGGTCAGGTCACAACGGATCAGGTCTATGAGCTCCAGAATATGATCGAGCACGACAGAGGAGTCGTAAAGATAAAGATAGTCGGTATCTTCGAGATTTCCAACCCCACCGATACATATTGGTCCGAAGGTCTCTCGGAATACGACAACACCGTTTTCTGCGACTTCGGCAGCCTCACCGACGAAATAATCTTCACCGGCGCCGTAAGCCTTAACTCTGTCGACTGCCGCTTTATCATCGACTACCAGAATATAGATATGAACCTCATCGAGCACGTCCGCAGCAGCTTCGCATCGCAGAAGGAAGCCTACGACGAGGAGAACACCAACTTTGAGGTCCCCGCTCAGGCTGTCCTCGAGGACTATGCGGGCAAGGCGGCTTCGCTCAGGTATATCCTCCTTATGCTCGATATCCCCGTTGTGTTGATGCTCATCTTCTATCTGTTCATGGTGTCTCAGCTCAATATCGAGTCGGAGCGCAACGAGATAGCTATGCTCAAATCCCGCGGCGCGTCGTCTTGGCAGATACTCAGGATCTACGCCTACGAGACTCTTATCCTCGGCGCGGTATCGGCGCTGGTCGGACCGTTCGTAGGTCTCGGGCTCTGCAACATCTTGGGCGTTTCAAACGGCTTTATGGAATTCGTAAACCGCCCCGCGCTCCACGCAAAGCTCTCATGGGCGCCGTTCGTATACGCGATAGCGGCAGTTGCGGTGTTCTTCGTAACTACCCTTGTCCCGATAATCCCCGCCTCCCGCGTTTCGATAGTCGCGCATAAGCAGTCGAAGGCTCACGAGCAGAAAAAGCCCTTCTGGCAGCGCTCCTTCCTCGACGTTATCTGCGTAGTCCTGCCGGTCGTGTGGCTCTGGTGGTATAACAGAACCAACGAGAACCTCATCCAGCAGGGAATAGTCGATACCTCGGCGAATATGAACCCGCTGATGTTTGCGGCGTCAACGGTGTTTATCCTCGGCGCAGGGCTGCTCTGCGTAAGGCTTTACCCCTATTTCATCAGGCTCGTTTACAACATCGGGCGCAAGCATTGGTCGCCCGCGGCGTATATCTCGCTCAACAACATCGGTCGCTCGTCGACGGGGCGCGAAAAGTTCATAATGATATTCCTTATCCTCACGGTCGCGCTCGGCATCTTCTCGGCTAACACTGCCCGCGCGATAAACCGCAACACCGAAGAGAGGATACGCTATAACGTCGGAGCCGACGCCGTTATCTCCGAGGCTTGGAAGACCAGCCGCGTAAAGGTCTACGACGAAGAAGCCGGCGAGGAGACCTCGACGACACAGTATACCGAGCCGGAATTTGAGCGCTACTCAACTCTTGCGGGCGTCAACCTCGCAACCCCCGTTTTCCAGCGCGACACCGTTCAGCTCAGATACAACGACTCCACCCAGACCGACGTCCACCTTATGGCGATAATCCCCGACCAGTTTGCTCAGGTCGCCTGGTTCCGCTCCGACCTCCTGCCGGTGCATATAAACTACTACATCAACGCGCTGAGCGAGTGTCAGGACGGCGTTATCATCTCGCAGTCATACGCCGACAAGAAGAATATTTCCCTCGGCGACGTTATCGAGGTCAAGTGGGCGCGCAACAACTGGTTCGAGGGGACCGTCGTCGCGATAGTTGACTTCTGGCCCAGCCTCAACCCCTACGAGAAGAACTCCTCCGGCGAATACAGGGACTTCGTCATTATGAATTACGACTATATCAACATTATGACGATAACCGAGCCCTACGAGGTCTGGATCGACCTTGAGGACGACGCCGACATAGGCGCATTCTACCAGTCGATAGTGGATAACGATATAACCGCGACACGGCTCGACGTCGTATCGCAGATGATAGTCTCCTCAAAGACCGACGCCGTGCTCCAAGGCGTAAACGGAGCCCTTACCCTCGGATTCATCACTATAATGGCGATGTGCTTCATCGGCTTCCTCATCTATTGGATACTCTCGATAAAGGGCAGAACGCTCCAGTTCGGTATCTTAAGGGCTATGGGTATGTCGTTCAGAGAGATAATCTCGATGATAATTTACGAGCAGGTCCTCGTTTCGGGAGTTTCGATATTCCTCTCCGTCATCATCGGCGGCATAGCTTCCGATATCTTCGTGCCGCTCTTCCAGGTGCTCTACAACGTTACCGATCAGGTCCCGCCCTTCAAGGTCGTGTCCCAGAGGAGCGACTACTACAAGCTCTATGCTATAGTCGCGGTAATGCTTATAGTCGGCTTCATAGTTATAGCGCGGCTCATCAAGCAGATAAATATCAACAAGGCGCTTAAGCTCGGCGAGGATTAAGCCCTAAAAAGGAGCGTGGTAAATTGCTTCGCTGGATAGAAGATAAGTCCGACAGGTTTCCGGTAATATTCGGCTTTGCGCTTTTCGGGCTTCTGAGCATAGTCCCCGGGCTGGCGATGCTCTTGGCTTCGCTCGCCGGAATAGATATAACCTATGCGATAATCGCCTATGCCTTCGCGCTGCAATTTGTCCTCTGCCTCTCGGTCGAGAGAACCGTCCATCTTATGCTGCCGTTTATAGTCTGCATAATAAGCTTCGTGCTTATGGACGTCTTATATTTCGCGGCTATGCTTTTGGGCGGAAGCGTGCCTCAGCAGGTCATAGCGCTTATGCTCGCCCTCGGAATGAACGGCGGAACGGTGTTCGTTACCGAGGTGCTCGGAATAGTCGCCTCGCTGATATTCTACGCGCTGTTCGTATTCGTGAGGGCGCTGTTCAGAAGATAATAAAATATCGGGTTCGGCTCAGCCGTTCCCGATATTTTTATACTTTTTGTAATTTAAATGCTGTATATGTCATTCCGTAGTGAAGTTCTGGCTCGATATCTTGATTTCAAACCAGAAGGTCGAGCCCTTTCCGAGCTCCGACTGCACCCCGAAGCGCATTCCGTGGAGCCTTAGTATCTCCTTTACTATCGAGAGCCCGAGCCCCGTTCCGGTCACGTCGCGCTTGGTGCGTTCGTCGCGGTAGTAGCGGTCGAATACGAGCGGGAGCTTTTCCTTTTCGATCCCTACTCCGAAGTCTACGACCTCTATTCTCACTGTGCGCTCAAGGTTGCGCTGGCGGATTATAATTCTGCGGGAATCGCCCGAGTAGTTGACGGCGTTGTCGATAAAGTTGCGGAGCACCTGTTCGAGGCGTTGCTCGTCGCCTTCGCAGAGAACGTCGGCGTCGTGCTCTATCTCGAATTCATAGCCCTCGCGCTCTGAAAGGACCTGATAGCGCGAAACGGTGTCGTCGATAAAGTCGTTGACCGAGAACTGCGTCCGCTTCAGCTCGATGTTGCCGTTCTGAAGCTTCGAGAGCTCCAGCAGGTTGCTCACGAGAGCCGAAAGCCTGTCCGTCTCGTCGATGATGACCTTTAAGTGGGCGCTGCGCTTTTCGGGGTTGTCGCCCGAGAGGTCGCGAATCATCTCGGCGTAGGCTTTTATCATCGTCAGCGGAGTTCTTAAGTCGTGAGAGACGTTGGCGATAAGGTCGTTTCTCAGCGAATCGACCTTCGATATCTCTGAGCCCGCGTAGTTGAGCGCGTCAGAGAGCTCGTTTATCTCGGCATATCCTCCGCCCTCGAAATGGGTGGTATAGTCGCCCGAGGCGAGCCGTTCGGCTGCGGCGGTGATGTGTTTAAAGGGGCGCGAGAGGCGGTTTGAGAGCAGGAACGTTATAAACAGACCGAGCAGCAGGGTTATCAGCGAGATAAAAACAAGCTGTTCCTTTATTACCTCTGCGACGGGTCCTATCGGTTCGAGCGAGGAATTGATGAAAACAAGGTAATCGTCGCCGAGCCTACCGCCGTAGATGAATTCGGTGGTGTTGAAGCGCTCGTTTGTCATAACCGAGAGGAAGTAGCCGGTTTCGCTTTTAAGGACCTCCGAACGGAAGTCGAAGAGCTTATAGCCTCCGCCCGCGGTAAGAGCCGAGAAGCCGCCCAGAAAGTCTGCCGATATCATCGGGTTGCCGTTGAGGTCGGTAACCACAACGGTCATCGTGTTGCTGTGGGCGAGGTCCTCGATAAGGGTGCGGTTTGAAAGCGGGCGCTCAGAATCGAACCCCGAGTTTATGGCTGCGGCGATTCTGTATATCTTCGAGCGGGTGGTCGCTTCGTAGTATTTATCGAGCGTGAAGACCTGAAAGAACCAGACGAGAATGAGTATAACGGCGGTAAATACCGCGAAGTATACCCATATCGTCGAGCGGAGCGAAAGAGCCCGCCGAGCTTTTTTATTTGATGTTGTCAAATTTATACCCCATTCCTCTCAGAGTAACGATGAGGTCGCGGTAAGGACCGAGGCTGTTGCGGAGCATTTTTATGTGGGTGTCAACGGTGCGGTCGTCGCCGTAAAAGTCGAAGCCCCAGACCTCTTCAAGGAGCTTCTCGCGCGACATCGCGATGTTCATATTCTTTGCGAGGAAGAAAAGAATGTCATACTCCTTCGGGGTCATCTGGACGCGCTTGCCGTCGATGATAACGTCGCGGGCGGCAAAGTTGATGACGAGCCCCTTATAGGTAAGGACATCTTCGACAGGTTCGCGCGAGCTTCTCTTAATAGCGACCTTTATCCTTGCCATAAGCTCCTTCGGCGAAAAAGGCTTTACAACGTAGTCGTCGATACCCACCTCGAAGCCGAAGAGCTTGTCGTATTCCTCGCCGCGCGCCGAGAGCATTATAACGGGGATGTTCTTAATTTTCTTTATCTCCTTGCAGGCGGAATAGCCGTCTAACTTCGGCATCATGATATCGAGGATAATGCAGTCGAAATCGTGGTCGGCTTTTACCTTTTCAACCGCTTCCATTCCGTCGGCAGCCTCGACTACCTCGTAGCCCTCGAATGCGGCGTATTCCTTAACGACCTCGCGGATCTTCGCCTCATCGTCAACAATAAGTATTTTTGCCATAATTATCCCTCCGAACAGATTTTCCATAATCTTATTATATAGCATATTCGGGCGGTAAGTGTGTCCGAATTATGAAATTTTGCAGAATTATTGGAGTATTGTTCGGAATAAGTGTTGAAAAATCGCGCGGCGGGTGTTAAAATAAGCATAAAGAGCTTTGAAAGGATCCAAAAAAATGAAAATAGGTATGATAGTTGCTATGGCGAGCGAGGTCGAGGCGCTTCTTTTGAGAATAGGCGAGCCCCTCGGAGTCGAGAGCTTCGGCGGATACGAGGTAAGGTCCTACGGAATAGGAAAGAACACCCTTTACGTCGTAAAGAGCGGGGTGGGGGAGATATACGCCGCCTCCGCGACCCAGATGCTGATAACTAAATACGGCGTTGAGATGATAGTAAACTTCGGGATATGCGGCGGGCTCTCCGACGATATGACTTTAACTCGGGCGGTAGTAGTTGAAAAGGTCGTTCATTACGACTTCGACCTCTCGGAGATAGACGGCTGTGAGCCCGGGCGCTACCCCGATTACCCCGACGTTTATATCCCCGCCTCAGAGGAGCTTATAAGCGCGGCTACAGCCGCCGAGCCCTCTCTTGTGAGGGTGATATGCGCCTCGGCGGATAAATTCGTCGGCTCGCCCGAAAGAAAGCGCGAGCTCAACCGTCTTTTCGGCGCGAAGATATGCGAAATGGAATCTGCGGGGATACTTCTCACCGCCAACCGCGCGGGGGTTCCGGCGCTGATGATAAAAGCTGTCTCGGACAGCGTAAATGCCGGAGCAGAGGAATTCGAGGCTATGGTCTCGGAGGCGGCGGGGAGCTGCGTTCGTGCGATGCTCGGAGTTCTTGAAAAGCTGGGGTGACGGCGTGACGCTCGGATTTTCTTATATCGGGCTGATATGGCTCATAGCGCTTTACGTCCCGAATATAGTTTGGATAAAAAACAAGCCGAAGGGCTATGAAAGCCTTAAGAAGGAGGACAGGATACTCGGTATCCTCGAGCGGATAGGCGAGGTCGGCGTAACTATGATATCGCCGATATACCGCGAATTCAACCCGCAGGGTCTAAACCCTTGGCTCCTCTGGCTTACAGCCTCGGCGGTGTGCATGATACTCTACGAGGTTTGGTGGATACGCTATTTTAAGAGCGAAAAGCGCCTCGAGGATTTCTATTCCGGTCTTTTCGGAATACCCGTCGCGGGGGCTGTCCTTCCGGTCGCGGCGTTCGCGCTTTTGGCGGTCTACGGCAGGAACACCCACCTTGCGCTTTTTGTAGTGCCTCTGGCGATAGGGCATATAGGAATACATCTTAACCACTTAAAGGAAATAAAAGCTGATAAAGAAAGCGAGGAATAATTATGACAACATTCGGCGAGCGCTTAAGAAAGGCGCGCAAGCGCAGAGGGCTTTCCCAGATGGACGTTTTTGACGCCATCGGGATATCCAACAAGTCGCTCTCGAGATATGAAAACGGCGATACCGCCCCCAACCCCGAGACCTTAAAGCGCCTCATCAGGCTCTACGACGTTTCGAGCGAATATATCCTCGGGCTGACCGCAGAAATGGGTCACTCGGCGGATAACGCCTCGCCCGACGGCGAAAACCTCATCGATATGACCGACAACCGCTCGAGCGCAGAAAAGCTCACCGCCTTTATCGCCGCTTCGCCGACTACGTTCCACGCCGTCGATAATATCGTCCGCAAGCTCTCAAACGAGGGCTTCGAGCCTCTCGGCGAATGGGAGGATTGGCAGATAGCCCCGGGCGGGAAGTATTTCGTGACCCGAAACGGCTCGGCGGTGCTCGCGTTTAAGGTGGGCGAGGGCGACCCTCGGGGCTTCAATATCTATGCCGCGCATTGCGACAGCCCCACCTTTAAGCTCAAGCCCGACGCCGAGCTCGAGACCATCGGGCATTATATCCGCCTCAACACCGAGGCTTACGGCGGCGGAATAATGTCTTCCTGGCTCGACAGACCGCTTTCCGTCGCGGGAAGGGCGGCAGTTTCGACCCCTGGCGGCGTAAAGACCCAGCTCGTAAACCTCGAGAATATGACGGTCGTGATCCCTAACGTCGCTATCCATATGCAGCGCAACGTAAAC
This sequence comes from uncultured Clostridia bacterium, assembly GCA_947627875.1. Lineage (GTDB taxonomy): Bacteria > Bacillota > Clostridia > Oscillospirales > Ruminococcaceae > Faeciplasma. The sequence continues at coordinate 60,488 of CANQXS010000006.1, read as the reverse complement.
GACGGCTTTGCTTTTAACCCGCAGGTCGATACTATCCCGCTTCTCGGCTCCGAGAAGGCTAAGGGAACGCTTATGCAGAGCGTCGCCGATGCCGCGGGAGTCCGCGAAAAGGATATCCTCGGGGCAGACCTCTACCTATATAACAAGACCGCCGGAGCGGTTTGGGGAGCCGACAGGGAATACGTCTCGTCGCCGAGGCTCGACGATATGCAGTGTGCCTACGCGGGCTTGCAGGGGCTTTTGGCGGGCGGCAACCGCGATACCGTTTCGCTCCTTGCCGTTTTCGACAACGAAGAGGTCGGCAGCAGGACCGCTCAGGGCGCCGATTCCGACTTCTTGGTGACTGCGGTCGAACGCATCTGCTCGGCGCTCGGAAAGAACAAGGCGCAGATGCTCTCTCAGAGCTTCGCGCTCTCTGCCGACAACGCCCACGCCGTCCACCCGAACCACCCCGAATACGCCGATCCGGTAAACCGCCCGTTTATGAACGGCGGTATAGTCCTCAAATTCAACGCGCGGCAGTCCTACGCGACCGACGCGGTATCTGCGGCGATATTCAAGAAAATCTGCGCGGCAGTTGGGGTGCCGGTCCAGACATTTGCCAACCGCTCAGACAAGCCGGGAGGCGGGACTCTCGGAAATATCTCGGCGACTCGGCTCTCGATTCCGACTGCGGATATAGGTCTTGCCCAGCTCGCGATGCATTCGAGCTACGAGACCGCGGGCTCGATGGATACGCTCTATCTCGAGCGCGCGGCGGCGGAGTTCTTCCGCACAAAGCTCACCCGCACTCCCGACGGCGGCTACGCTCTCGAAGCTTAATAAAGCAAAAAAAGAGGGGTTAAACCCCTCTTTTCTATGCCGTGCGGATTACGGCAGCGGAATATATTCTGCGGTGCAGGTGTATTTGCCGTCGACGAGCGAAACAGTGAACACGGTCGTCCATCTGCCGTTTATTTCGAGCGGCTGATCGCCCTTTGATTCCGCTCTTAAGCCGTCGATCTCGAACGTATAGGTGCCGCAGCCGAGCGCTTCATACCATTCTTCGGCGCACTTTAAGTCTGACCCGTCGCCGAGGACTGTTTTTCCGCTTTCGTCTTTTACGGCGTAGCCGAGCGGGGTGAAGGTGCAGCCGTTGAGGTCGAGCTTTGAATCGGGGTCGGTCTTTTCGACTCTGAGCTCCGGACCGTTTTCATTAAAACCGATAAGGCTCACCTTTAAATCACCGCTTGCGTCGCCGACGTATTCCTGCCCGATAACCGTTCCGAACGGGTTTTTAACGTCGATAAGCCCGCCGCCCGCCGCGACAGCGACCGCCATAGCTCCGCATACCGCTATAACGGCGGCGACGGCAGCGATTTTCGGAAGCCTGCGGCTCTTTGCGGCGGTGTTTTCTCTTAATGAGGCGACGTCCGCAACGGCGCTCTCGGATATACCCTCTATAGCCTTTTCGAGTAACTCTTTTTTCATATTATACACTCCTTTTCAAGATATGCCTTCAGGCTCAGCCTCGCCCGCCTGAGCAGCGTTTTGGCGTTGGTCGGGCTGATGCCGAGGTATTTTGCGATTTGATTCACGGGGTCGCAGAAATAATAGCGCCCCACGAATGCCTGCCGTTGGATCGGCGGCAGGGTATTGAGCCAGTCGTTTATTGCCGACGTCAGGAGCCCGAGCTCGACCTCGCGCTCGGGGGTGTTGCCGTCCGAGAGGCTTATATCGAGCTCCTCGAGCGAAACGGAATACTCCGCCGACCTGCGCTTCTGCCTCGTGCGCTTTCTGAGAGTATCAACCGCGCAGCGGCGGGTAAGCATAACGAGGTATGTGCGAAGGTCGTCGGGCTTCTGGGGCGGAATAGAGTTCCAAGCCCGAAGCAGAGCGTCGTTTAAGCACTCCTCGCTTTCCCCGAAGTCGCCAAGGATATTATAGGCGATCTTTTTGAGATAGCCGCCGTATTTTTGCCGAGCCTCCGAGAGCGACTCTTCGTCGCGCCGCAAAAACAGCTCCACTATTTGTACGTCCTGCATAAACATCTCCTATCCTTTGATTTTTTCAGGCGCCTAACTTATATATCGTCAAAATCGCAAAAAGGTTGCACAGAAATAAATATTATCAGATTGCAAAGCGAATGTAAAGTTTTGTTGCGCCATTGAAAACCCGCGTTTATTGACACTTTGCCGCCAAGGTGGTAAAATCGGGTCAGAAAATCACAAAGGAGGTCATAATAATGACTACATCGGAAAAGCTTCAGAAAATACGCCGCAGAGAGGGGCTCACTCAGGAGCAGTTCGCCGAAAAAATAGGCGTTTCGCGGCAGGCGCTCTCGAAGTGGGAGAGCGGCGACGCCCTGCCCGACGCCGTGAACCTTATGAGCATAAGCCGCATTTTTAACGTGAGCATCGACAGGCTCTTAAACGACTCTCTCGACCTCGACGAGCCCGCGCCCGAGCCGAGCAAGCCTCAAGGCGAGCGGGTTTCGGAGTGGTCAAAAATCGGCAAAAAGCTCATTTGCAGGGTCGCCGGCGCTATTATGATGGCGGTATCGGCGCTTATAATAATAGTTATGTCGGTCTATGCTTCGGTAACCGGGGCGACATGGGTCGAAGATGTCGCGAGCGGAGTGAGCGGAAACCACTTCTCCGGTATTGTGGGAGACGGCGTAACCGTGAGGGTGAGTACCGGTCTGAAAGCGCTTTTATATGAGTATAACCTCTGGTGGTTCTTCTGGCTGCTGATAGTGTTCGCCGCTGCTGGAGCTGTGGTCTGCGCGCTACCTGAGATAAAGAAGCTTTGGGGCAAAAGGAAAATATTGCGCGGGCGGAATTGACAAGCGCTGAAAAAAGTGATATTATAACTGCACGCGGGTATGGCGGAATTGGCAGACGCGCCAGATTTAGGTTCTGGTGGCACCCCCGTGCAGGTTCAAGTCCTGTTACCCGCACCAAATAAAAAATCCGCGTAGGCGGATTTTTTATTTGGTGCGCATATACGCGATTATTTCTCCGTGAGCTCCGCGAGCCAATCCGATTAACAACGCGTTTAAAACTCTTTGAGCCGACCGAGGCAATCCGAAACGCCGAGGGAAGGCGAAAAGCAAGTTTTAACGCTTTGTTTGGCGAGCGAGAGCGAACGGCAAGAAATAACGCTTATATTGGCACCACGGCAGTTACAGCCCCGCCTCTTTTTCAAAAATGCTTACGCATTTTCGGGGACCCCTTTTATTTTCGGACTTCGTATCGTTCGCAGCGGCTTTTCAATGCTACGCTTCTCAAAACCGCGAGGACCAAGAAAAAAGAAATAACAAAAAACAGGCGCACCGCTCGGTACGCCTGTCCTTTTATTCAATTTTTCTGCACCTTGTTTTCTTCCTGCTGCCACTTCCACTCGGCGAACTCGCGCTGACCCTCTTCGCTTTCGTAAAATGCGAGGATGTCGGGTAACAGGCAGCGAGCGATCGCCTCAATTTTGTGCTGCGGTATAGCAGTGTTGTTTACTAACTTTTTTCGTCTGCTCAAAAGTACCTCCAAGACTTTACAAGATGCAATTTCCCACGGCTTCCGATTTCACTTAGTTTATCACCTCCTCGATAAATTTCTGATTACCTCGTCCGCTTTTGCCAGATAATTTCATACCCGAGCGCGTCGGCAAGCTCGACGGCTTCTTTATACCGTAGAGATTCGCGGCCCAGCTTGCCCGAAAAATTTGAAACGCTGTCGCTCCAACCGTAGTCAGTTGCCAGCTTGTCCACGGCTTCCTGCATAGTGAACCCTGCACGGACGATGTTTGCTTTGATTTCGTTTCTGATACTCATAAATTCCTCCTAAAAATTATTTTTGCCAGTCAGTGAAAGGCTTGCATTACATAGCGACTCACTTACGCTATACAGTGCATTTTTCTTTTTCCTTTCAGCCGCTCCATTTTGGCGGCGTGAACAGTTGCTCACTAGCATGGGTAGTCGTTTTCACAGCCTGACGTGAGTTTGAGCCATTCCGTGTAATCTCACGCTTTACAGCGTATTGCTTACACTCCACGACGTGCCGCTAAGCAGTGAAATTTGTTCACTTATCCGTCAGAAACTTCGCTAATTTCAACTTCCTTGAAAATATGGGTTGAAATCAGGACTGTTGTAAAGCACATACCCGCCGTCACACCTGCTTAAGTACCCCAAATCGGTCAGACTTTTAAGCATTTCTATCACCTCCCCGACAGTTATCCTGCACTGCCCCGCCAAGCTCCACTCGTCGGTTTTTTCACCCTGCAAGTCATACAGAGTGCATAAAAATCCGAGTTGTTCAAGCGACAGCCGCCTGTCGCAAAGTGCCTCCTGCGGGACGAGAAAGTAGTCCGTTCGTCGTTTGATTTTCATAAAATCCTCCTTTAAGTTTTTTGGCAACTGCCTGATTAAATTATAACGCAGAAACGCGAAAATCTTCCAAAACCGTCATTTTCGCAGGAAATCGAAAAAATTTACCCTCAAATCTTGCAGATTTGCAAGACGAGAGCAAAATTTTAAGAAAATTTCAGAACAAATGTTCTAAAAAGTATTGATTTCTTTCGCGTCAAGGTGTATAATGTTAGTGAAACTACCAATGAAAAGAAGTGATTTTGTGCCGAAAGAATATTTAAAATTTACGATCCGCGACCAGATTTCCGACTGGATCAGGGACAATAAATCTTCGCAAGCAAAACTTGCAAAGGAAATAGGCATCTCCGAAGCCACACTAAACCGCTTTATGAGTGGAAAGACGGATACACTCGGAATTGAGCAGATAGTCAAACTTGCCAAGATTTTCGGCTGTTCGACGGATTATCTGTTGGGCGTGACGGATATCCCGCGGCACCAAATAATTGACGCGGAGGAGTTGGGTTTAACCGAGAACGCGGCGACTAATATCATCTCTCGCACTGTACCGATCGACGTTTTGAACGAGCTGCTCGTTGACCCGCACTTTATTAAGGCACTGCTCTTGATTGACTTCTATTCAAGCGACTATTTCGCGCAGATGGTCGAGGGACAGAACGATTTCACAAAATCTATGCGGGATTTTGCAGGAAAGGTCAACCCCAAGGCGAAAAAGGTCAGGAAAGCGGTCGTATTGTCCAAGCCGAATTTCAAAGCCGAGCAGCTCATTAACATACAGTATGAATTTATGACGGCAGTCAAGGACATAAAGAAGAACACTGCCGCCAGTGCCGACAACAGAGCGAATAAAGAATTTCTGGAGAAGATTTTGGCAGCCTTTAAGCCTCAGGACGTGACGAAACTCACGCCGGAACAGATAAGCGTGACGATTGCGAACGTCGTAAAATCGTCGGGAAATATTGATGAAAACATGCAGAAGATTATTAGGACGTTCGGGACGGAGCTGCTGAAAGATTTGCCGAATGAAAGCGAGAAAAACGCCGATAGTTGATATACCTTTTGCTTTTTGCCTGCCTCCTGCTTAGTGAAGTGTGCATATACACAAAAACCTTTTCTCGGGACAGTCAACAGCAAAAGGTATAACACACTAGACCTTGCCTGCAAGGTCGTGTGCCACGAAACCGACGGTTTCTGATGAACGCGGGGTTTTGTCTGCGGGGCAACCGAATCAATCGTTCTTGATGAGGGCAGCCCCGCAGCAACAAAACCAGCTTTCATTGGATTCATTCCCTATTTACAGCATAAAACCGAGTACCGTTCATCTGAACAGCACTCGGCTTTTTATTCCGCAGAATCACTTAATAATCATAAATCGTCTTTTCGTCCCGTATTTTCAGTGCATCTTCCAGGTCAGTCACATAATAATCATAGGTATAGTGGCTCTCGTCCTCTACGACAAGATGATTCGGCTGCTTTGCCCAGTCGAAGTGCATACCGTATGACCACTCCGAGCCGTCAACATCGTGATAGGTGATTATCAGCACTGTGTTCAGGTCGCCCGAGACCATAGGCACTCTGTTACAGGTCGAATCGCCGTTTCCGTCGCTGAAGAAATATACGCACTTGTCGTCGAAGTCAATTATCCAGTAATTGTCATAAGTGCCGCCCTCGCTTTTATAAGCATAAACGCCGGAGTTGCCGTTTTTGACGGTTTTTCTGTCGTTTGTGGAGTAAAATACGCTGTAGCTTTCAGAGACTTTTGGAGTATCCTCCTGTTTATCGGCAGCAGTCGTCTGGCTTGGAGCCTGCGTTTGGTTTGCAGGATCGTCCTCATAGCTCATATGATATACAATGACTATTTCGGCGTCTTTTTTGAATATATCTCCGCGTCTGAAATCGCTTCTTCCCGCTATGGTGACGCTTTTGACCGATTCTTCTTCCGTGATTCCCCATATGATGTCATACACGGGAGCTGCGGTAATATTTGTAAATCCGGCGTCCTGCAAATCCTTGACTACTGTTTTATAATTGTAGTTTTTGTAAGAGGCTTCCGAATGCATGACTTTTGCTTCATTTTCTGCAAGGTTTGTCTTATAGTCTACATAAACCGTTTTGACGTCTATGCTGCCGCTGTAACAGCTTATCTGATACATCGCGTCAAGCTCGGACGTTACATCAAGCGTCACTTCTCCGGTCACTGACGACGAGGTGGAGTTTCTGAATTTTAGTGTGTGCTTTCCCTCTTTTAATACGTCTGTGTATGTATAGTCCTGACCGTGCGTGAGCTTTCCCATGTCCTGACCGTCTACGGAAAGGACGACATCGTACTTGCTGAAAATCAGATTCGGAATAAAGTCTATTTCAACGGTGACGCTGTACTTTTCATACGGAAGATGACAAATAACTTCAATATCCGAATCAAAAGGAACGCTGTCGGCGGTTGTAAAAGAGGTATTTCCGTTGATTTTTACTTCGTTTTTATATTCTGACTGAAGATTATCGGGATCTAAATCATATTCTTCACGAACCTTAACATTGGTAAAGCCCGAATCGGTAAATTTCTGACCTATGTCGGTGAAAGAAATATCCTGTATTTCGCCAGAAGATATTGGCGGGAATAGCTTTGGAATGATATGGTATGTTATTATAATCGGTGCGTCGGGCAAAAAGCGTTCCTTGGCTTCAAACTCGGTCTTTCCGTCAACGGAAATGCTTTCGACCGAGCCGTCCGAAAGCGAACTCTGAGAGGTCAAATCGTCCAGTATCTCTGTGTTTATGTTGGTAAAACCTGCTTCGGTGAGTTCAGATATTATAAGCGAATAATCCCGTCCCATGTAATAAATTGAGCTGTTAGGAATTTTGATTGCGCCGTCGCCACAAGAGCAAAGTCCAAGTAACAGGATTACGGCAGTTATCAAAGCGACAAGCTTTTTCATTATATATCTCTCCCATATTTATTTTGATTCTGTTAAGGCGCCACCGCACAATTATTTTGGTGCAGATACGCAGTCAGATTTTTTGTCAGATGAAACAAAAACCGGAGCTAATACTTTGTGTATTAGCGAGGATTTTTGTGAAATATGACGAAAAATATGCAAGTAGATGCGCCAAAAAGGCGTTAGCCGCTAATTGCGCGGTGGTGCCTTGAATCAAGAGCGCGAAAACCGATTATGAACCGTTTCCGGCATTGGCTGCGTTGCCGTAATAATAAATCCTGATAATGCTTTTCTTGGAATACAGTTTTCCTTTGGAAAAATCGGGGTTTCCGTTTACGGTAACCCAGTAAACGCTGCCATTTTCTGCCGCCTGATTCGCGTCGCCGCCTTTTTCGGAAGCGACAAATTCTATATGCTTATAGCCTGCGTCCTCCAACTGGACTTTTACAACAAGCCAATTCTGATTTATGTAGCTGTCATGGGATATAGGCATTTTTGCAAGAGTACGCATATAAAATACGAGAATCAGAACTGCGACAACGGCAACGATCAGCCACAAAAAGCCGACTATGTGCTGACTTATATTATTGCGTATCTTATAGCGCATCTTCATGACCTGTATATCGTCGCGCCTTGCGCTGAGACGTTCTTTGGAATGAAGCTTTTCAACCGCTATTTCCTTTTGAGCGGAGCTTTTTATTTTCTGAACCGCAACGGCGTCGCTCTCCAAAACGATTTCCTTAGACCCGCAGAACGGGCATGACAGTATCGACTGATCCGAATCGAAAGTCATCACACCGTTGCAAGCGTTGCATTTCATCTGCATTCTTTTAACTTCTCTCGGAGTTTCTTCGTCCTCCGGGATTTTTTCTCCGCACATTACACAAAATTTTCCGTATACTTCGGCTCCGCATTTCGGACAGGTGGTAGTCATTTTTTCTCCCTCTTTTTCTATGGTCTCACCGCACAATTAGCGGCTAACGCCTTTTTGGCACATCCGCTTGCATATTTTCCGTCAGATTTTGCAAAAATCCTCGTCAATACACAAAGTATTAACTCCGGTTTTTACTTCATCTGACGAAAAATCTGACTGCGCGTCTGCACCAAAATAATTGTGCGGCGAGACCCTAAATTTCAGTGTTTATTAAAGCTTTACCGCAGAAAGTGCAGAACTTTGAACCCTTAACGACAATTTCACGCCCGCAGTTTGGGCAGAATTTAAATTCGGTGTATGGTATTTCCTGCAAACAGTTATCAGTTTCGTCGTCTATATATTCAAACGGGAAGTTTTCAATATAGCCTTTAATAGTATTCGCCACCTTATTCACGATGGTATCATACTTTTGCTCCCCGTATACATAGTAAGTACCGGTAATCTGCCCGAAGTCATTAAAGTCCACTTGAAAATCCCACTGATAATCTCCGCTCTCGGAAAGTACCGTTCCGTATACGATAGGCCCGACGCTGGTAAGGCTGACCAATCTGTTAATGCCCTTCTTGGCAGCGGCTACCATCAGTTTGAAGTCGCTTTCGGATATTTCATCTTCAAAACCTTTCCAAGATTCCTGCCTGAGCTTTTCTGCTTCAAGGCGTTCCCGCTCTCTTTTTACACGCTCGTTTTCCCTGTCTATTTCGTCCTGAATGCGCTCGTTTTCAAGCGCGGAATGTTCATTCTCAAGCTCTATTCGTCTTGCCTCGGCTTCATCGCATTCGGCTTTTTTCTCAAGGGCGTTCTGAACCTTGTTGAGCAGAAGTCCCCCGATAGCGGCTGCGGCTAACTTTTGCCATACTTTCATATCTTCTCCCCGCATTCCATGCAAAATTTTGCTCCCGCTACGACTTTGCTTCCGCATTTCGGGCATACCTTTTCAAAAGGCTTGCCGCATTCGGGACAGAATTTGGGATTCTTATGATTTATTACAGTCCCGCAGTTAGGGCAGGTTACCGTTTCGGCTTCGGGGTTAAGGCTCTTCGACAGTTCTCCCATCTGCTTGCCGAGCGCACCGCCTATATTTGCCCCGAGACCGAGACCGATTCCTGCTCCCATAAGTCCCGACATTCCACCCTCGTTCTTGGCTGCGCTTTCAAGAGTATCGAACGTCCTCGCCTGCTGATAATTGTATCCGACGATTTCCATCTCCGACTTTTTGGCAAGAGCCTTTTTGAGCTGCATTACTGCCGGGTCGTCCTCCGGCACGTTTATATTGCTGACATAGAAATTGAGCAGCTTTATGCCGTACTCTGCCATGGTCGGCTGTATCTCGTCCTTGAGAAACTCCGAAAGCTCGTTCAGATACGAATTTATTTCCATGACGCTTATTTTATTATGTATAAGATAAGAGGACACGGCGTCCCTGACCCTTGTCAGATATATCCCGCGGAAATGGTTTGTCAGCGCGGTTTTGTCAAATTCGGTCAGCGTTCCGACAAGCTTTGAAAGAAACTGCTTTGAGTTATCAATGCATATTCCGAACTGTCCGTATGCCCTTACGGGGACAAATGCGGAATATTTCGGGTCTTGAAGCTGAATAGGCGACTGTGTTCCCCATTTTATATCCAAGGTACTTTTCTTATTGACATACCAGACCTCAGCAGTAAAAGGAGATTGCCCGCCGAACGGAAGATTTATCAGCCCTCGCAGGATAGGAATATTGGACGTGTCGAGGGTATACCGACCGCTTTGGAACAGGTCGAGCGCACGACCGTTTTTGTATAAAACAGCTTCCTGCGATTCGTTCACAATAAGCTGAGTCCATGTCCCAAGTTCTTCGTTTGGGTATTTCCATGCAAAAACATCAGGACTCCCGTCATATTTTACAACTTCAAACAACGCCATTTCATTTGCCCCCCTTTATTTGTTAAGCCTTATCTGTATATCCCGGTCTTTAATCAACGCCTTTACATCGTCCGAAATGCTTTCGAGGCTGCTTATATCCTCGGAGTTTATATCAGAAAGACTGTCTATCTCTGCCGACATAAGCATTGCTTTTTTACGAATTTCATCATCAATATCGGAAACATCAGTCCAAGTATCATAATCGGAATATTTTATAGCTTCAAGCAGGCTGTCTATCATGGCTGCCGCTTTCTTTTCAGCCTCGGGGTTCAGGCGGTTCAGCTTTGATTTAAGCTTTTCAAATTCATAGTAGACCGAGCGATTTTCTTTTACTCTGTTGTCTGCCGCTCTTTCGTGCCTGACTATGTAGTGAATGCCCCATATTAAAAACGGTATAAAAAGGAGAAGCAGGCACAGCACTGCAAGAAAAGCGATAGAAACGGACGGCAGAGCAATCACCGCTGCCGTAAAACATATTATCACGCAGATTTCAAACACTGCGGCTGCGACAATAAACTTTTTCATCAAAGCACCCTCTTTTCATCTTCGGAAATTTCGATATTTTCGATGGCGTACTCCAAGCAGAGCAGAATTATTTCGTTGCGATTGCGACATGTTTTTTCAGCAATCATGTCAATGTCCTTGATCATCTGGACAGGCAGACGGGCAGATACAACAGACGTATCGCCATTGTATTTTTTTGCAGGGATTAAAAGCTTTTTTTCGGGCATATCGTTACCTCATAAGAGTGGGAGAATATCGTGACTGTGATTACAGCTTAATTATAATACAAATGTATACAGATGTCAATAGCAAAATCAAAAAATATTGTGTAATATACAAAAATGTAGAATCCAGTCTTTACTTTTCCCCGATTTCGGTATATAATTATTATGTTTACATCTTAATTTACCCCCATAAATCTAAAAAATGTGAGGCAAAAATGAAACGGATTTTTGTATTTTTATCGGCGGCGATAATCGCCCTGCTTCTGTCGTGCGCGGTTTATGCGGACAGCATTTCCCCGCAGTCTGCGGTCTATGAATTTTCGGAGAAAAGCGGGTATGAGATTTCCTCGGCAGTGCCTATCAATACCACGGAGCAGGCTTTGCTCGGCACTTTTTCGGTAGAGGGCGAGGCTGTGCCTGACCCCGATTCTGGGTACGTTCCCGAATACACCGTGCCTGACGGCGGGGCATTAACTCTGAAATATACATACAGTCCCACGCTTGCAAACGCTTCTGAGGAAGATTGGCATCTTATATCCGACAGCAAAAAATCCGTTGACGGAATTGACCTCGGCGGGAAAATAGAAACGGGCGCGGTCGTCTTTCAGACATCTCTGGACGGCGAAAAGTGGACGGTCAATAAAATTGTGACGGACCTTGAAAATAACGCGAGTGCGGAGTATTCCTCGCTCGACATTCAGCTCAATAACGGCTGCTTTTACCGCGTGATTGTTGCGTACGAGCTTGAGAAAAAGACTGACTATACAAAGATTTTGTTTGTAAACAAGAATAACTATGAGCGCAAAAAAGTTGCTGAGGTTTACGAATTTTATGCGGGATATGAATCTGCAAAATCAAATCCGGATGAAATAAAATTCACTCTCGGCAAAGTCATAAACACCGGCAAGGACAACGGATATTCCGGCGAAATCGACATCGACAAAGACGACCCGCACTACGGCTGGACGCTCGGGGAGTTTTATGTTAGCGGGTTCACAAGTAAGACCGACAGCAATGTTTTTCTCAAAAACGTCGGCGACAGGGTGACGCTGTGGTTCAAACTGGAGCAGGACATTGACTGCCTTTATGGCAATGAAAAATTGGTTATAGCCGACGACAAAGACGGCTACGACAAGTATTTCCAGACCCCGCAGACCGACTTCGGGCGCGGCACGCTCATCATCAGAAAGACCGACTATGAGGGGCATAAGGGTGACCCGATAATCTACCAGAATTACCTCGAAGCGATAACCTCCGCAAGTGCCGACGTCAAAATTCAGCTCTTTGAAGAGGGCGATTATGAGGTCGCGCTCGACTATGAAATACTCGACAGCAAGGGCATAAACAAGAAAAACGATTACAGAATTGCTTTTTCGTTCAGCGTGAGAAACGGAAATTGCATGGTATATCCGTTCGACGTCGCGACCGGGAGCGAGCTTTCGGACAGCTCCGTGACCGAAAACGGCTTCAAACTTGACCTTGCAAAATCGCGGTATCTTTTGATAAATGTAACGCATTCCGTCTGGACAAAGGGCGCGAACGGTTACACCGAGGACGTGCGGTTCAATCATCCTGCAAAGGAAGGTGAACCATACACTAAAGAGGGAATTTATACCATCGAAGTCAAAAATCCTACGACCGGAAGCAGCACAGTCAAGAAAATTTATGTCGGCAGCGATTCGGTGATGAAAGCGTCGATGAACGCGAAAAATGCGGGATTTACGCTCGATGAAATAGCCGCAATGGTCGAACAGGGCGCAGTCATAAACGACGACGGAACGATAGTTATGCCGACGGCTGTCGAAAAGACCGAACCCGCGCCGGAAGTGACGGAAGCGGCTGTTACGACTGTTGCGGAAACTACCGAAGCACCCGAAACCGAGGTTGTTGAAGCGGCAGCAGATGAGCCCGAAGCCGAGAGCAAAAGCTTCCCTGCGGCAGCGATAATAATTATTTTGGCGATTATAGCCGTCGGTATTGCAGTAGTTGTCAGGTCGAGAAAGGGGTAAATATGAAAAGAATTATTGCCTTTTTGATTGCCTGCATGATGATTTTCACAGGGTGCGCGGGGAATATTGACTCAGACAATCCCATATCCGACACAACGCAGGATATTATTGTATCTGCTGATATAAGTGAAACGCTGCCTGTCGAAATTGTATTTTCCGAAGAAGATTATATCGATTCACTCGACCTTGAGCGGCTCGGAGACGAGCGGCTGCTTCAATATGTCGAGGACAGCCTGTACTCGTCTTTGGAATACTCTTTTCCGAGCGATGATTATATCGTTGAAGATGTGTCGGCGTCATATATCTCAAAAGAATATCTGGAAGAAATTGAATATAACTCGGCAGAAAATATCTATTTCGGATATACTCTCGAAGAAATTTTAGCCGAACTCGGCGACGAGAAATTTGTTTTTACTCTTGACGAAAACGGAGAAACCGCTGTTCAGGCACTTGAGGAGTATGACGGCTCGGTCAGCGAAATTATAAAAAACGTAGCGATAGGCAGCGGTGTCATACTTATCAGCGTAACGGTATTTGTGGCGTCGCAGGCTTTAGGCGCGCCTCAAATCGTGACAGCAGTCTTTCTGTCGTCAGCTAAAACTGCCGGAAGCCATGCTCTGTTTTCGGCAGGATTAAGTGCGGCAGCTTCTGCAATTATCACCGGATTTGAAACTCATGACATAAAGACTGCGCTGAAAGAGGCACTTATATCGGGAAGTGAAAGCTTCAAATGGGGAGCTATTGCAGGTGCCGCTAAAGGCGCGATAGGTGAAATTATAAAAGCAGTAAGACCCGCAAAGACCGTACCCACATGGCGCGATTCTGAAAAATATGCTTTGGAAAAATACCCCGGAAAGGAACAGGTTAGTTATCTTAACGGAGAAGAAGTTCCATTCGGAACGCCGGGCGCAACAAGACCCGATATTGCTATAGATGTAAATGGTCATTTAGAAGCCGTAGAAGTGAAGAATTATGACTTATCCAACCCCAATAACGTAAATTCATTATGTCATACTTTGAAAGAGCAGGTAGCGGCAAGAGTTGAGAATCTTCCGGCAAATTCTACTCAAAAAATTTTGCTTGACACGAGAAACCGAGGGTTCAATAAAGAAGTAGTTGAAAATGCTATAATAAAAATAAAAGAGGCTTTATCAGAAATTTACAACGATATACCAGTCGAAATATTGTGAGGTGGATTTATGATTATAAGAACCGTTGACAGCAAAAAAATCGCAGAACTTGGGACAAGCGATATTTTATATTCCATATATTCTACGGTAGAGGTCAGGCTCGGTAAACTCAAAAAAAGCATACCTCTTGCACTTGACTTTTTGGCTTCGGGAAAATGCAACGCGTCAAACGCCATCGAGACGGCAAGGCAATTTAACCTGATTCGTGATGAGCTGTCAAAGATTCCTCCCGAAAAAGCAGTCTATGACATGAGCGACTTAAAAAAGCCTGCTCCGTGGCTTGGGAATCTCAGCCCGGTTGTAACCTCTTGCGCAAATCTTTATACGACCTCCGACGGCAAGGATTTGCTTTATGAAATTGTTTGTGTATTGGTGTGCGGAGGATATTCAGGGTCAGACGTGGAGTTGCAATAGTAATAAGCGGCGTAAGAAATAAAATGAGAATTTTCAGTTTTGGGCAAGGGCTCCCAAAACAAAAATTATCCGTATGGGTACCCACCGGATGTGCTTGCTATTCTGCAATTAGGTTTCAGAATAGCAAGCAATTTTTCGCAAGTGTGGCTACACTTGCTGTGCTTGCTCCGAAACTTTTTCATAATTTATGCAAACAGGCTATTGCAAATAATTCTGATTTGTGTTATAATCATTTTGCAAGGAGATGATTATATGCCGGAAGTCAGCATTGTCGCAAAACGCCTGCGGGAGCTTCGCAAGGGCGTTAAGCTGTCGCAGGAGAAAATGGGCGAGGTGGTAGGCGTTAAGCAGTCGAGCCTGAACCGTTACGAGAACGGCACCGCCGAGCCGAGCATTGCCGTTTTGACCCGCTATGCGGATTATTTTGACGTGTCGCTCGACTATATTTTCGGGCGAACCGACCGCCCGCAGGGAAAGGTTTATGAATGCAACGTAAGGTTGTCCGAGACCGGCCCCGAGATTGAAAAATTTGTTGAAATGTGCTTCGACCCGAAGTCGCCGATGAGCGAGAGGCTGAAGCAAACATTGATAAGACTGATAAGGGAGGCAGAAAAATAACCGCCGTAATTTACGCCCGCTATTCCTCGGACAATCAGCGCGAGGAAAGCATCGAGGGGCAGATCCGCGAATGCACCGCGTTTGCCGAGAAAAACGGCATAACCGTTCTGCGGCATTATATCGACCGCGCATTTTCTGCAAAGACCGACAACCGCCCAGAGTTTCAGAATATGATCAAAGACAGCGGCAAGCATTTATTTGATATGGTCATTGTCTGGAAGCTCGACCGTTTCGCCCGAAACAGGTATGACAGCGCGAGGTATAAAGCTCTGCTGAAAAAGAACGGCGTCAAGGTCGTTTCTGCTACGGAGATTATTTCCGAGGGCGCAGAGGGAATTATCCTCGAATCCGTTCTGGAGGGTTACGCCGAATATTATTCCGCCGATTTATCCGAAAAGGTCATTCGCGGTATGACCGAAAACGCTCTGAAAGCAAAGTATAACGGCGGCACTCTGCCTATCGGCTATATGATTGACAGCGAGCGGCATTTTCAGATCGACCCGCTGACCGCCCCGTTTATTACAGAAGCTTTTCAGCAGTATGACGAGGGTGCGACTATGACTGACATTCTCGACTATCTCAACGAGAAAGGTGTGAAAAACAGCAGGGGTCTGCCTCTGAATTACAACAGCGTTCAGCACCTTTTGAAAAATCGCAGATATATCGGAGAATATACATACCGAGACATCATTATTCCCGACGGCATACCCGCGATCGTTTCTAAAGATGTGTTCGGCAGGGTGCAGGACAGGCTCTCGGAAAATAAAAAAGCCCCTGCGCGGCATAAGGCAGAGGACGATTATCTTCTCACGACGAAGCTGTTTTGCGGATACTGCGGGGCATACCTATGCGGTGAAAGCGGAACGAGCAGGACGGGGAACGTTCATCATTATTACAAGTGCGTTTCGGTCAAGAAGAAGCGCGCGGAGTGCCACAAAAAGCCTGTCAAAAAAGACTGGATAGAGGATTTGGTCGTCAACGAAACTATGAAGATGCTCAACGACGATAGCAAGGCTGAAAGTTGGTTCGGATTTGGATTGCTTAACTGCACCATTATCCCCTGCACCCCGGTGGGGTGCAGGGGATAATCCATGTGCAGAATGGGGGGACCGCGGTTTCGCCGAAATTATAAAAAACGCTGTATGAATTACCAAGCGGTTAAAACGCAGTCGGAAACGGGAAACCGCAGTGCCAAAAGCCTTTAGAGCTTTTGGCATGTTACCACGCACCACGTCGTCGCGGACTTCGTATCGTTCGCGGCGGCATTTTTATAAGCTGATGAATGCCGCCGCTCATTCACTCCGTCGCTCCGGCTTTTCCCCACAAAGTCTTACGACTTTGAGGGGACCCCTTTAATTTTCGTACTCCGTATCGTTGCTTCGATACGCACGGCGTTTGCCAACGGCGGGAAGGTCGAAAAAATAGCCGACGAAAGGCATTATATTCGGATAGATTTGTAAAATACCGCTGCCTCGGGCATAAAGTCCGAGGCGGTTTTGCTATTTCAGCCGATATATCCTGCCGTATACTCCGCCCTTCGGCTCGTCGAATTCCAGAAGGAGCATATCGCCGCAGGCGTAGCACCTCGCCCGCTCCTGACGCTCGCCGTCGGGCAGGGCGTTTGCGATGTTGAACTGCCGGCCCGAGCCGCTCGTCCAGTGGCTCTCAAGGTCGAACCACGCATAGTCGATTTGGTTCCCGTAATAGCGGAACTCGTTTATTTCGGCGCGCGTCGGCGTTGTTTCGCAGAGCTCCCAGCGCTGACCGGTCTTCTCCGAGACGATTTCGTGAGCCCCGTCGGTTTCGGAATACTCCCTTTCGAGGCGCTCGGTATATTCCTCGGTTTCCGTGCTGCTTGGCAGCTCCATAGACTCGCTGCCGCAGTAGTAGAGCCGCGCGGCTATCGGCTCGAGCTCGCCGTTATAGATAGGCGCGTAGGGTATTGCCATTATATAATTCCCCGAGCGGTAGAGCGGCACGCCCGGCATAAGGTTCCCGACAAAGCAATCATAGCTGTTGTCCTCGCGGTAGTCGTAGTATTCAAATTCTCCGAGGTCAAAGAGCTTATCCCCGGGCGATGTATAGCTGCCGTCTTCGGTGTGTGTTTTCAGCAGCCTTAGCAGTCTGTCGTAGTCCGATTCGCCTATCATAGCGGGTCCCTCGTCGTATTTTAGGGCGTTCGGACCGTTGTAGTCGAACATCTCTTCAACCGGCATAGATGGCTTGTAAACGCTTTCGCCGATATATTCTCCCTCGGCTTTGAATCGCTCTATCTCCTCCGCCGACGGGTGATATGGCACGCAGTGGTAGTATTTGCCCTTATAATATGCCGCGGCGCTGCTTCGCGCATAGCGGTAAAGGAGCTCGTAGTAGTCGGAGAGCTTTTCAAAGCCGTCTGGGTCGAGCCCGTCATAGGGCGAAGCGTCTTTTCTGAAGACCTGTGCGTAAAGGGTGTCGCCGTTTTCCTGCTCTATCGGGAAGTCGTAGCATAAAAGCCTGTAGTCGTCGCCGAGGCAGTAAACGGTCGTCCTCTCGGTCATATGCCCCTTGCCGTCGGCGTGGTTGGCGTAGTTGCCGCTCGTCTTCCAAACGGGCGTGAAGCTGTAGCCCGAAAGCGCCTGAATGGCGTGCATGCTCTCGGGAGTGATATAGCAGTCCAAAAGATAGTAAAACTCGTAGTCGATCCTTCTGCCCTCGTCGAATACGCCGTAATAATAGATGTAGCTTTCGCGGCTCGGCTCGAAGTCTATCGAATCGAGTGTTGCTATAAGCTCATCGCGCTCGCCCGAGAGATTGGGGACGAGCTTATAGGGCTCTGCGCCGCCTATCAGCTCATAGCCGTTTCCTATGACTTCGGGACCGGGGTTGTTGAGAAACGCAAAATTCTCGAATTCCTCGCAGTTAAGATAGTGTCCCTCGAGCTTTTCTGCAAATTCTTCGAGCTCCGCTTCGGAATATGCGCAATCCGAATCCGAGAACTGGAGCCGCGAGAGCCAGGTAAGCCGCCTCGGCTCGCCCTCGGGAGCAGTCTCGTAAAGACCGTCCCAGGCGAGGCGCACCACCGTTCCGCGCGGAACCGGAGTAAAGCTCTTATAGTAGTCGGAGCGTCCGGCATAGCTGCAAAACGCTTCAAACGCGTCAAAGCTCTTTTCGGAGTCACGCCCGATGGTTATTAGCTGATCCCACATATACACCGCCGCATAGATGTTTTTGTCGCCGCTTTCGGGGTCGTTGTCTATAAGATAGAGCACTTCGCTCGAATCCTGCTCGATATCTATGACCGCGAACTCCTTCATCACGAGCGGCAGATCGTAGTTATATATCAGCGTGGAATCCCGATACATCAGCGTTACGCCGTCGCCCAAGGGAACGATAAATTCGTTAAGCTTGTTCTCAAAGAATTCCCGCGCCATATCGTTATACTTAAAGCTCGCGTAATAGCTGAGCTTGTTCTCTATCTCCACGGGGGTGAGCCCCGCGGTTTCGTAGTCCTCGACCTCGTGGACGTATACCCAGTAGGGGCTGTATACGTTTTCCCCCGAAACTATGGAATATTCCGAGGCAAACGTAAGGGTTATCTTTTCAACGTCGCCTTCGAGCAGGGTGTCGAGCTCCTCCTCGGTCATCGTCGTCACCGCCCCGCGGACCTCGTCGTCGTCAACGCCGAAGCGGGTTATAAAGCTGTAAATGTTGGGGTAGTCCTCTATGCTCGAGGGAGCCGTCTGCCAAATCTCTCCGAGCGATTCCGCCCAGCTCTCGTAATCTTCTTCGGGAACGAGGCTCAGAAGCTCCTCGGGGATATCGTCGAGCTTTTGAACGCAGGGCTCAAAGAACCCGCGAAGCTCCTCGGATTCGGAGTCTTTGCCGATATCGTCTCCGAAGGGGAGGGGGATAGCCGTTCCGCGCGAGGGCTCCTCGCCGTCTGAGGCAGTGGTGAATGTTCCCGACGGCAGCGGCTCGCGCTTTTCTATCCTAATGCTTCGCGTCAGCGCAAACACGCCCACGGAAACAAGCGCTATTGCGATGCAGGCGGCTATCGCGGCATATCCGCGCAGACTGCGCCTTTTTGCGGGTCTGAAATCGACCGCCTCAGAGATATAGCCGTCGTCGGCATAAGAAAGCAGGTCGGCGATTCGCGGTATATTCATATCCTTATCCCCCTTTCCTCAAGAAACTTTCTCAGCTTTTCGCGCGTTCTGAACAGGCTCGATTTGACCTTCGGCTCGCTGAAGCCGAAGCGCTTCGCTATCTCTTCGACCGAGTCGAAAAACCAGTATTTGCGCATAAATACCGCCCGCGAGCAGGAATCTAACCCGCCTAAAAATTCGTTTATCGCGTCGGCTATCCGGCTGTCCTCCGCGTCGGGGCTGATGCTCTTATCGGGGAGCACCGCTCCGAGCTCTTCGAGCGAGACCTCGAGGTCGGCTCCGCGCTTTTTCGCGAGCTTTTTGCGCAGCCGCGAAAGCGAAATGTTGCGGGTTATCCTCAGAACAAACGCCCTTAAGTCGTTCGGGCGGGAGGGCGGTATCGCGTTCCAAACCCCAAGGTAGGCGTCCTGAACGCATTCCTCCGAATCCTGCCGCGAGCCGAGTATGCGGTCGGCGACCGAGCGGCAGAGCCCGCCGTATTTTTTATCCGTTTCGGCTATTGCCGATTCGCTGCGCTCGAAATAGAGCGATATAATGGCTTCGTCTTCCAATCCGACACTTCCTCTCATATGTCTTCATATATTAAGTCGCAAAAAGTCGCGCCGAGGTTTCAGGCATAATAAGCTTAACATATTTTTTTCGGGATTTCAACGCTTTAATGCTGAATAAAACAAAATCTGTCTGCTAAAAAAACATTGACTTTTAATCGACTATGTTGTATAATTACCTTGTATTGTAGTCTGAAAAACTCAACTGTAAGATTTAAACAGAAGGTTTACGGGGGGGGGATAATATTGAATATAGCCGTTTGTGACGACAGCTCGATCGACCGCGAGATGGTCTGCTCGCTGTTGTCCGAAGTTTTTGAGCGCGAAGAAATGCAGCCCGTTCCCGAAGTGTTCCCATACGAAACGGGGCTCGTTCTCTTGGACGACGTGCGCGACGGAGCCTGGTTCGACCTTGTTCTTTTAGACATCTATATGGAGGATCACCTCGGCATCGACGTTGCGCGGAAGCTGCGCGAAATAGGCTTTGCCGGGGCTATTGTGTTTCTTACCGCTACGTCTGATTTCGCCATCGACGGTTACGACGTCGGCGCGCAGGGCTACATATTAAAACCCGCGTCGCTCGATAAGCTCGCCGACGTTATCGGCAGGGTCATGCGAGGAATAAGGGAGCAGACCTACCCGATAAAGCAGCGCGGCTCGGTTCACCGAGTCCCGCTCAGGGAAATATTATATATCGAGAGCATCAACAACCGCTGTATCCTTCACCGCCATGGCGGGCAGACATACAATATATATAAGCGCCTCGACGAAATAGAGAGCGAGCTCCCCGATAAAAGGTTCCTGCGGTGCTCCCAGAGCTTTATAGTGAATATGGACTACATCATTAAGGTAGACCGCTCGTTCTACCTCTCGACAGGCGATATAGTCCTTATCCGCCAGCGGAGCCTGAAGGCGATGCAGCAGGCGTATTACGAATATATCGGCGGCGGAAATCCGCTCGGGGGGGGTAAAAACCTCTGGGCGACCGCCTAATCGATAAAAATTTTTCCAAATTCACATTTTAGATTGCATTTTTCACAAAGTCCTTGCAAAATTTATATTTTGTGATACAATGATAACGGAAGCCAATCTCGGCTTACCGATGGCAACTTTTCCCCATAAGCTAAGGGAATGAGATAGATATAAGGTTAAGGAGGAAACAGACATGACAAAAATGTTAAAGAAGCTTTTGGCAATAGGCCTGGCGCTGATGTTTATTCTCAGCATGCCCGGCGTGTCGACGATTGTCGAAGCGGCTTTCACAAGACCGTCTAAAGGCGTGTGGGAGATAAAAGACTCTGGAACGTATACGATCAACGATACTTACAAAGGTTATATCGTTATCAATACCTCCCAAAGCGTCACTCTTAATGGTAGAGGAACTATAGATGCTTCAGGTTATAATCATCATAGTGCAATACTGATTAAAGGCGGCGCAACGGTCACTATCAACGGAAGCCTTACAATTACCGGCGGTACCGGCGACGCAAAGACAGAATCCGCTATGGAGCCCGGTAACGGAGGCACGTTCTATTGCGGCGGCGGCGTTTACATCTATAACGGAACGCTGAACTTCAATAGCGGTACTATTACCAATAACACTGCAAACCGCGGCGGCGGTATCTTCGTCGAAAACGGCGCAATACTGAATATGAACGGCGGTACTATAAGCTATAACGAGACCGTAAACTTAGACGGCACGGTGTCTCAAGTAGCAAAAGGCAACTACGCGGGCGAGGGCGGCGGTATATTCGTTTACGGTAAAGCATACATCAACGGTGGTACAATTTGCTATAACAAGTGCAATTCCAAGACCGACCTCGGCGGCGGCGGACTTTACGTCAACAACGGCGCTCAGGCAACTTTGAAAAACGCTCTTGTTTATGATAACTCAGCTGCCGGCTTTGGCGGCGGTATTGCCGGATGCTGCCATGGCGAGTCTGCGCTTGTCGATACCGATGGCGTTGCTCTCTATAACAACACAGCAGAAGGAAAGGCTCGTACTGAGACAGACACCCCCGGTCCGAATGCCTATTACGGAGACAACAGAGGAAGAAAGACCGCAGGAAATGTTGTCGATAACTACACTCAGGCAGTTGCAGCTGGGATTACCGGTGCTAACTCTGCCGACTTCTACACTGCCGGCTCCGCGCTCGTTTCCAACTATATGGCTGGCGGCGGCTCTGCAAAATACGAATTCAAGCATGGCAGTGAAAAAGTCAGAACACTTGAAGATAATGAAATAATTGCTGCAGCAAAGAACTCGCTCGTTGCTCTTAAAGCAAATCCCTCTGATGAATCAATAGCTTTGGCTAAGAAGGCTTTGCAGCAGTACGGCGGCGTCGAAATCTATGGAAACACCTCCTCCGTTCACGGCGGCGGTATCGGTTGCAACGGCAGCCTTTACTTCGGAACTCATTCATCTCAGGAATTCAAATTTGAGTATCTTAAGCTTAACCTTACTGCAAGCAAGAAGCTTAACGGCGCAACTGCTGCAAATCAGGCGGGTAGATACACTGTTGGTTTGTACTTCGATAAAGAGTGCAAGAATCTTGCGGCAAAGGCTACTAATGACGAAGCCGGTAATTTTGCATTTGAATTCACCGAATACAAGACCCTTAAAGATTATATTACGAACACCCAAAAAGATGCCAAGGGCAACATCAAAAGCGGCACAATTACTTTCTATGCAAAAGAAATCATTCCGGAAAACGACGAAACAGTCACAAACTGGGATAAATCCGTATACAAGATTGAAATTGCTCTGACCGGAAAAACAACTACGGTAACAAAAGAATTGCCAGTTGCGGATAGCGGCAATTTGCGCCACATCACAAGAACGGTAACAACTACTACCTACACTCAGGGCAATAAGACCGTTACCAAAATTATAGACAGAAACGGCGTAACTCTTGCAGAACCTGAAGCTGTTCCTTCCGGCATCGTTTTCGACAACTACGATTCCAAGAACCTCTCTCTTACGAAGCAGGTTATAGACTCTCAGAAGAAGAACTCGGAAGCCGATGGCAACAACGTCGATACCGCGAAGAAGTTCAAGTTCACCATTGAGTTCTCTACTAACAAGGATCTGGTCGCAGGCCGCAGCTTCAAGGCTACAATCAACGACGTAGCTACCACCGATGCTGTTGTTAGCTCTGACGGCAAGGTAACAGTAGAGCTCAGCGACGGTCAGACCTACAAGATTAAGGATCTCCCGCAGACTGTCGGCTACACTATCACCGAAGACACCGATAACGATTACACTT
The DNA here is from genome assembly GCA_947627875.1 of uncultured Clostridia bacterium. Lineage (GTDB taxonomy): Bacteria > Bacillota > Clostridia > Oscillospirales > Ruminococcaceae > Faeciplasma. The sequence continues at coordinate 37,435 of CANQXS010000006.1, read as the reverse complement.
CCGAAGCGACAGGGGTAACCTCCGGCACTCTCAATGACGATGCTGCTGTAACCTTCACCAACACCAGAACGTCGGGCAGCCTCACCCTTAAGAAGACGGTCGTACAGAAGAACGGCGACGGCACTGACGGCAGCACCACTAATCCCGATGAGAAATTCGAGTTCACCGTTACTATCTCCGGCTTCAAGAAGTTTAACGCTGAGAAAAGTCGCGACGAAGAGACCAAGCTCAACGGCACCTACAGCGCTACCAGAGTTAAGACTGACGGCACTTCCGCAACCGAACCTGTCGTGTTCACGAACGGCAGTGCAGAAGTTGAGCTTAAAGCCGGTGAGAACGTTACAATCGAAGGTCTCCCCGCAAACGTAACCTACACCGTTACCGAATCCCATGCGAATTATGATACCTCTTGGGAAGGCAATACCACCACCGGCACTATAACCGCGGGCGCTGATGCTAAAGTTACTGCCACCAACACCAGAAAGGTTGGCAAGCTCTCGCTCACCAAGAAGGTTAACAGCATTCAGGACGACAAGTCGAAGAACGACGAGTTCACCTTTACCGTTACTCTGAGCGAAACTATCACAGGTCAGTATGGCGGTATGTACTTCGAAAACGGCACAGCCCACGTCACTTTAACAGCCGGCAAGACCGTTACCGCCGAAAACCTCCCCGTTGGCGCTACCTACAATGTCGTCGAGGTTCTCTCGACAAGACCCGAGTATGAGCAAGTCGGCATTGAACCCAAAACAGGCACTATCCTCGAAGGCGAGACCGGCGTTACCGTTACCGCCACCAACAAGAAGAAAGACGGCAGCCTGACTGTCACCAAGACCGTCAAGCTCGGCGGAACCAAGAACGCCGTATCCGCAAACGGTCTCAGCAATGAAGAATTCACCTTCACGGTTGAACTCGGGCTCGGATATGACGGCAAGCCTGTTACCGGCGATTACACCGCCGTTAGAATTAAGGCTGACGGTACCAAAACCGAGGAGACTGTTACCTTCACTAACGGCATTACAAAAGAAGTTAAGCTTTCGGACGGCGAGAGCATTACAATCAACGGTCTCCCTGCGGGCGTAACCTACACCGTTACCGAGACTGAAAACGGCAATTATGTAACTTCTTGGACCGGCGAGACCGGCGTGATTCCTACTAACGGCACCGCTACCGTCGAGGCAGTCAACACCAGAAAGACCGGCTCCCTCAAGCTTACCAAGACCATCAACGACGAAATCGACAAGGATAAGCTTAAGCTCAGCGGCAAGACCTACACCTTCATCATTACTTCGCTGACCGATACAACACTCAACGGCACCTTCACTTTGCAGAATGATGAAAATCCCCCTGTCGCCGTCGGAGTAGCAAAGTTTGAAAACGGCACCGCTAAGGTCGAGGTTGCTCCCGGCAAGACCGTCGAAATCACGGGACTTCCCACCGGCACCTACAACGTGACCGAAGACGATAAGGATGAGAAAGATCCGATAGTCTATAAGGTTGAAACGGAAGTTGCGGGCAAGAAAGAAATCGTCAACGAAGAATGGACCTTCGCCGGCGTCACCGGAGAGGGCAAGGTTGAAGTAACCGCTGACGGCGAAGCTCAGACCGTTGTCGCCTCCGTCGAAATCACCAACCGCTACACCCGCAAGGCCCAGTTCTTCCCGACCGTCACTAAGATAGTGGAAGGACCCGCGAGAGTAGACAAAGAGATAAAGACCTACACCTTCGAGCTTCGTGACGAGAAGGGTGACCTTCTCGGAACCGCCACCGTAACCGACAAGGGCAGCGAAGGCTTCCAGCAGAACGTACCGTTCTATTCTCCTGAAGGCAATTTAGTTGTTATTGATTACTCCGAGATCGGCGTTCACAACTACACCATCAAGGAAGTTGACAACAACAACGACCCGTTCTTCACCTACGACAAGTCGACATGGAATGTTCAGGTATTCGTAGAGAACAGCGACGGCGACGATAAGTTAGAAGTAAGATGCGCTTACACCAACGGTACCGATTCTTACATCGGCAAGGGCGCAGCCGTAACCTTCACTAACGTCTATGCTCCTACCGGCAGCATCGCGGTCACCAAGACCGTTGAAGGCATCAGACCCGGCGACCTCAACAGAACCTTCACCGTAACCGTCACCGGTTTGGGCAAGAACTCTACTCTTAATGGCGAGTTCAATCTCGCAAGGATTACAACAACGGCAACCGACGGCGAGAAGACCTTCGGAGCCGGAGCAGCTTCCGGCGAAAAGGCAGTGTTCGTCAACGGCGTTGCAGAGTTCACGATCAGCGCAGACGAGACCGTTCAGATCGACGGACTTCCTTACGGCGATTACAGCGTTGTTGAAAATACCGCTGCTGCCAACGATGTTAAGATCGAGCACTACGACTTCAAGCCCGAGAACAGCACTACTTCCGCCACCGTTAAGGTCGACGCCGCCAGCCTCGAAACAGTTGAGAGCGCAAAACTTATCAACCGCTACGAAGCCCGTCCCGGCAGCCTCAGCGTTACGAAGGAAGTAACCGGCACATATAAGACTAACCCCAAATACGACCCCGATTCCGAAGAATTCAGCTTCGATATCACCGTTACCGGCGCTGAAGGCAAGTATGATGCTGTTAAGAACGCCAGAATTACGGACGAGATCGACGGTAACAAATTCGTAACCGTATCTCCCGTAAACACCACCGTAACCTTCGCCAACGGCAAGGCTACCGTATCCCTCAAGGCGGGCGAGACCATAACCGTAAACGGTCTGCCCTACGGAGCGGAATACACCGTTACCGAAACAAACCACATCGACGGATATGACGCCCCTGTTTACACTAACGCGAGCGGCACTATAACCTCCGACGTCACCGCAACCGTCACCGTTACTAACAACAGAGACTCCGGCAGCCTGAAGATATTCAAGAACGTTGCCGATATCCCGAACGAGGCTATAGCTTACACCGAGTTCACCTTCAGAATCACCGGCCCCGAAGGCTTCGATATGCAGACGACCGTCAAGGGCGCAAGCGCCTTCGAGATCAACGGTCTTATCCCCGGCGAATACACCATCACCGAACTTACCGATAAAGTAAAGACCATCAAGTTCACCGACGCCGACGGCGCTAATGGCGAATGGACTCTTGCTGGCGATAACAGCGACCACACTGTGATAGTCACCGTTAGACCCGATGATATCACTGAGGAAGGCGTAAACCTCGCGCTTGCAACCGCCACCATCACCAACACCTACACCGATGAGCGCGGCAAGCTCACCGTTGAGAAGGACTTCGTCTTTACCGACAACGGCGAAGAGACCGAAGCTCCCGCCGAGCACTTCAAGCAGGTCTACACCTTCACCGTCCACAAGGGCGACGCGAACGGCGAAAAAGTCGGAACTCTCACGGTATCCGATTCCAAGAGAAGCGACACCCTCTCCGGACTCGTCCCCGGCGAATACACCGTTGTTGAGGACATCACCGGCATCGAGATACCCGGTTGGAAACTCACCGCTTCCGACAATGTCACCGTAACGGTCGAAAAAGGCAAAGAAACAACTGCGAATGTCACAAACACCTACGACAAGCAGTACGGCGACCTCGAGTTTGCAAAGAAAGTTGCATTCGCCGCAGGCTCCGACGAGTTCAGCCTCGAAGGCAAGGCATTCCAGTTCAAGGTAACCTATCCCGACGGCGAAACCACCGAGTATATCACACTCGACAGCTCCAACGATTTCAAGGGTACTCTTGCCCACCTTCCTGTCGGCACCTACATCGTTGAAGAACTTACCGGCGACGTACTGACCGTCACCGAAGGCGCAAAGGTATGGCGCCTCGATGAGACCGAGTCTCACGCTATAACCGTTGAAGTAGTCGCCGAAGGCGAAAAGACCGAGATCGCAATACCCACTATCACCAACACCTACAGCGAAGAACTCGGCAGCCTGACCATTAAGAAGGACATTGACTTCAACAGCAGCGAAAGACCTACCGCCGAAGAACTCAATAAGTATTCCTTCGACTTCGAGATCAAGAACAACGAAACTAAGGAAGTTGTTTACGCCACCGTAATCGGCGAGGGTGAAACCACCGTTAATGACCTCAAGCCTGGCACCTACACCGTGACCGAGCTCTTCGGTGAAAGCAGCCAGACTCCCGAGACCATCACCGCTACCGGTACAGACGGCGTCATCAGGAACTGGACTATTGACAAAGAAGGCAATCACTCAGCCGTAGTAACCGTAACCGTCGGCGAGAATGCGACAATCAAAGTTGCAACTGTCACCAACATCTACGAAGAAGAACTTGCTTCCCTCACTATCAAGAAGATAGTTGAGGTTGACGAAGCCGCTCCGGCTGCCGGCAACGAAACCGGCGACGAAGGCGAGTCCGAAGTAACCACCGCTCCCGAGAATGAGCCTGAAGCCACCACTACTCCCGAGCCCGCAGTTACTACCGCTCCCGAGACCGAAGCTCAGCCCGCTATGGACAGCGACAGCGTCGATGCCCCTGCTGCTCCCGCTGAGGTTCCCGAAGCAACCACTGCTTCTGAGAATGAGCCCGAAATCACCACCGCTTCCGAGAGCGAAGCCGAGGTAACCACCTCCGCTGAGACCGAAGCTGAGGTAACCACTTCAGCCGAAGCCGAAGCCGATGTAACCACCGCTTCCGAATCCGAGGCAGACTTCGTTACCGACCCTGCCACCGGCGAGAGCGTACCGGTTAAGGAATATCTCATCAACAGAGAGTTCACCTTTGTGATTACCGGTCCGAACGGATACAGCAAAACTGTAACCATAAAAGGCAACAGCGAAATAACCCTCAAGGATCTTATCCCCGGCGAATACAATATTGAAGAGCTTGACGGCAATGAGACCGGTTGGATCCTTACCACCACCGGCGATGGCAAGATCACAGTCAACAGCGGCAGCAACAATACCGCAGCTATTGTAAACCGCTACTCCAAGACCCTTCCGATGTTCGGCTCACTGACCATCAATAAGACGGTCATCGGCGGCGGCGAGGCAGCTGCAAACGCAACCTACTTCTTCGATATCGAAGGAATTGTCTCCAATCCCTTAACCGGTCCGAGTAAAGCTGTTATAGATACCGTAGAGTTGAATGCAGCTAACGGTTGGACCAAGACCCTTTACAACCTCGTTCCCGGTCAGTATATCGTAACCGAGAGAAACGCCGACATCCCCGGCTACACCCTCGAGGTTATTGCCAACGAGGTCGCTGAAGTTGATCTTGGCAGCAACACCGTCTACAACGTAACTAACAAGTACACCGAGAAGCGCGGCAAGCTTATCATCACCAAGACCGTTGAAGGCGGCGGCGATGAAGCGGCATCCAAGACCTACTACTTCGAGATCACCGATCCTTACGGTCTTAAGAGAATCGTTTCCGTAGTCGGCAACGGCACCACCGAAGTTGATAACCTCACTTGGGGTACCTACACCGTTAAGGAAATGGGCGCCGACGTCGACGGATTCGTACTCGTAAAAGTCACCGGCGAAGGCGCTGCAACCCTCTCCGCCGAGCAGCTCGTAGCCAACATCGACATCACCAACAAGTATGAAGAACTTGGCAAGCTCACTCTCACCAAGAACTATCTCGGTCTTAACGAACTCACCGATAAGGAAAAGAGCAACCTTTCCTTCACCTTCAAAGTTACCAATTCCGATGAGACTTACAGCAACACCGTTATCCTCAACGCTGAGAACAACTGGACCGTAACCCTCACAAAGCTTCAGCCCGGCGAATACACCGTAAGCGAAGTAGAAGAGTCTACCAAGGTCAACGGCTATGAGCTCATCAACGTCAGCGGCGACAACGTAACCGTATCGATTGCCAACAACGTCGCAGAAAAAGTTACCATTACCAACGAATATTCTAAGCTCGGTTCTCTCAAGATCGAAAAGATAGTAGTTGGAGGCGGTGATGCAATCGCAGGCAAGGAATACGAGTTTGAGATTGCCGGTCCCGACGACTACACCAATAAGGTAACCGTTGAGGCTAATAAGAGCGTAACCATTGACAACCTCAAGCCCGGCACTTACACCGTTAAGGAAGTAAACGGCGATATCGAAGGTTACAACCTCGAAGTTACCGGCAACGGAGTCGCAACCGTAGAAGTCGGACAGAGCGAGACCGATGTTCAGATCACCAACACCTATAAGGAACTCGGTTCCCTTACCATCAGAAAGAGCGTTGTAGTCAACGGCGGCTCGATTCCCGCTGATAAGGTCTTCTACTTCGACATCACCGGACCTAACGGATACAGCACCACCCTTGAACTCACCGCAAATACCGTAAAGACTCTCGATAAACTCGTTCCCGGCGTATACACCGTGACCGAGAGAACTGCTGAGGCTCAGGTAAGCGGCTACAGCCTTACCGTTACCGCGGACGGCAACGCGACCGTTCCCGAAGGCGGCGAAGCCGAGGTCACCGTTACCAACACCTACGACCAGCAGGTTGGCTCTATCGAGATCACCAAGAAGGTAGTCGGCGGCAACGCGATAACTGCCAATAAGACCTACACCTTCGACATCACCAATGACAAAACCGGCAACACCGTTTCGGTAAGCATTACCGGCGAAGGCACTGCAAGAGTAGATAACCTCGCTATCGGCAGCTACACCGTTACCGAGCGCGACGCCAACGTTGAAGGCTACAGGCTCAACGTCACCGGCGAAGGCACCGTAACCGTTACGATGGATGACATCATTCCCGTAGAGATCACCAACACCTACGATCAGATAGTCGGTTCGCTGACCATCACTAAGAACGTAGTCGGCGGCGAGAACGCAGGCGCAGCGAATAAGGAATACACCTTCTACGTCACCGGACCCGACGGATATTCCGAAACCGTACGCATCACCGGCAACGGCAGCGCAACTCTTGAAAACCTCGTTCCCGGCACCTACACCGTAACCGAAGAGAACGCATCCATCCCCGGCTACAGATATGAAGTAAACGGACAGGGCAGCGTAGTCGTAATAGCCGACACCGAGAGCCACATCACCGTTACCAATATCTACACCGAGCTCCGCAACATTCCCGTTGTTAAGGAATGGTATGTCAACGGAATCCGCACCGCTGCTCCCGACAACGCTGTCATCACCGTAAGGCTCTACGCCGACGGAGTCCCCGAAGGCTCAGCCATTACGATCAGCGCGGCGACCAACTGGTTCGGCAGCTTCAACGACCTGCCGGTCTACGCGGAAGACGGACATATGATCTCCTACTTCGTTGTTGAAGACAGCTTCGAAAACTGGATCTCTACAACAAGCGGCAATGCCGAAGCAGGATTCGTAATCACCAACAGCACCACTACCACCACACCCGATCAGCCCGATGAAGATCAGCCCGACGAGCCCGAGCCCGAGATCGATAGACCTGAGCCCGATATTCCTGAGCCCGATATCCCGCTCACCGATATCCCCGATGAGGATATTCCTACCACCGAGATCCCGAACACCGAAACTCCTCTCGTCGATATTCCTGACATTGATATCCCGCTGTTCGATATGGTTCCCGAGACCGGCGACGACAGCAAACTCGCTCTCTGGATCAGCCTGATGATCGCTTCCGGACTCGGAATCAGCGCAATACTCGCAGCACTTCTTGCGGAAAGAAAAAAGTCAAAGGCAAATGAAGACTGAACATAAGTGTTCAAACATTCAAAAGGAGTGTGTTCAGTGCAGAAAATATTGAAAAATGTACTGATCCTGACAACATTAACTATCCTTCTTCTGACGACCGCCTGTTCGCAGGCGGCCGTCAGGCAGGAAAAAACAACATCGCCCGCGTCGGAAAAAACGCAGGCGACCGAGCTTAAGACCGAGCCCAAGGTCGAAACGGTCTCGGAAAGCGAAAAGTCGACGCAGAGCTCTCCGATATCGGAAGAGCCCGCCGTCTCGGAGCCGACCGTGTTCCAGACTTCGTCGGCAGTGGCGGTAACTACCGCCGAGCAGGTCATCGAAGAGCAGACGGAGGAGCCCGAGCCGCCGGTGGTAAGCACAGAAAGCGAAAAACCCACCGAGCCTACGGAGCCGACCGAGCCGGCAAAGTCTTCGGAATCTACCGAAACCGCGGGGACGACGGATACCGAGAAGCCCAAGGAGACCTCCGAAACAGAGGGGGCGACTAAAGCGGCGGAGACGGAAAAGTCCTCGGAGACTACCGACCCGACCGCCGGCCTAATCACCATTGAGGACACGAAGATAGCAACGTCGGCTTCCGAGCCCGAGCCTCCTTCCTATCCCGAGGTGAGCGCCCCGGGAACGCTCGAAGAGCGCAACAGCGACGCCGTTATCGACTACTCGAACACCGGCGAGGGCTATGTGATGGCTAAGTTTACGTCGTCAACGTCAAACCGGTTAAAAGCCCTGGTCGTCGGACCTACTACGCAATATCAATATAATCTCGAGCCCGGCGAATGGTCCGCTTTCCCGCTTTCCGACGGCGACGGAACCTATCAGATAGGCATTTACGAAAACGTCAAGGGCACTTCTTATGCTCAGATACTTGTAAAGAGCATAAAAGTAAAGTTAGACGACGAGTTTGCGCCCTTCCTCCGCTCGAACCAATACGTCAATTTCGAGGCTGCGCCCGATACCGTTTCAAAGGCAGCCGAGGTCTGCGAAGACCTTGACGACACCCTCGAAAAGGTCGCGGCAATTTACGACGAAGTCGTCGGCGGGCTGAGCTATGACTACGATTTTGCCGACAGGGTAAAGGGCGGAAGCATAACGAGCTATGTTCCGGACCTCGACAGCGTGCTTGAAAACAAAAAGGGCATCTGTCTCGACTACGCGGGGCTTATGTCGGGAATGCTGCGAAGCCAGTGCATTCCCTGCAAGCTTGTGGTCGGATACACCGGAACCAACTACCACGCCTGGATAAGCGTATGGACCGAGGAAGACGGCTGGATCGATAACGCCATCTACTTCGACGGAGAGTCCTGGCAGCGAATGGATCCCACATTTGCTTCAACAGGCAAAAAGAGCGAAACCACTATGAAATACATAGGCAACGGCAAAAATTACGTTGCCAAGTTCTTCTATTGACTAAAAACCACGGCAGGAGGGTCTTCGGGTCCTCCTGCATAGGCTTTATTACATAATTTGGGGGAATACCTATGAAAAAGAAAATGCTGTCAAACGGCGAAATAAGCGCATTCTGCCTGGGGCTGTCCCTGCTGATCCATTCCGGAGTAGGCGTGGGGGACGGTCTTGCGCTTTTGGCTGACGAAGAGACCGACGGGCAATACCGCGAAATGCTCACGGAGCTTGCAAACAGCGCCGATAACGGCGTGTCGCTTGCCGACGCGGTGAAGCAGTGCGGGAGATTTCCCGATTACGTCTGCGGTCTTTTAGAGGTCGGCGAAAGGTCGGGCAGGACCGAAGAGGCGCTTTCCGCGCTTGCGCGCTACTACGAGGACAGGGCGAGGCTCGACCATCAGGTCAGGTCGGCGCTGCTTTACCCCGCAATTCTTCTGATAATAATGCTCGCGGTAATAGGCGTGCTTCTGATAAAAGTCCTGCCGGTATTCAACGAGGTCTATGCCTATCTCGGCGCGAGCCTCACGGGTATCGCCGGAGGGCTCCTTTCGCTCGGCAGGGCGCTCGACGCCGCTATGCCGGTGCTCTGCGTTATTCTCGGTATCGTGGTTCTCTTCCTGATCCTCTTTGCGGCAATACCTTCCTTCCGCGAAAAGCTCACGGGTGCCTGGAGGAGCCGTATGGGAGACCGCGGCGTTTCAAGAAAGATAAACACCGCCTGCTTCGCGCAGTCGCTCTCGATGGGTCTTTCGAGCGGTCTGCCTCTCGAAGAGGCTCTTACGCTCGCCGGCTCGCTTCTCGACAGCGTTCCCTCGGCGAAGGCAAGATGTGAAGACTGCAAAAAGCGCCTTGAAAACGGCGAATCCCTCTCGGCGGCTATGAAGGCTTCGGGCGCGCTGCCCAACGCCGAATGCAGGCTTTTGGAGATAGGTCTCAGAAGCGGAACCGGCGACGCGGCTATGGAGCAGATAGCCCGCAGGCTCTCGGAGGAGAGCGAGACCGCCCTCGAGGAATCAGTCGCAAGGGTAGAGCCCGCGCTCGTAATGGTGACCTCCGCCCTTGTCGGAATAATCCTTTTGGCGGTAATGCTCCCGCTTATGAACATAATGACTTCTATCGGGTGACGCGAAATGGGTAAGAGTTCAAAATTGCGTCTGCTCGGCGCCCTTCGGGGTCTTGTGATGCCGCTCATAATCGCGGCGGTGATCCTCTGCTTCTTCACGGGGATCTCGAACATCGAAAACAGCAGCAGCGATGAGGGCAAGCGCCAGCTCGAGGAGTCGATAAGAAGGACCGCCGCTGCTTGCTACGCTTCGGAGGGGGTTTATCCTCCTACTATCGACTATATGAAGGAAAAATACGGGCTGCAGATCGACGACAGCAGGTATTATGTAGACTACAGGGCTTTTGCCTCGAATCTTATGCCCGATTTCACGGTGCTTGAGATAACAGAGACTGAAGGCGAAGCAGAGAGGTAACGGGAATGAGTCATAAAAGTGAAAATCACCGTATAGACAGCCTGATAGCCCTCGTTCTCTTCGGAGTTTTTGCCGCGTGCATACTTTCCGTTCTTCTTACGGGCTCAGAGGCTTACAGCCGCCTTACCGCGCGCGACCGCGAGACATTTGCCGCGCGGACCTGCTTGCAGTATGTATCGACAAAGGTGCGGCAGGCGCCCCTCGGCAACAGCATTTACGTTGAGAAGTTCGACGGCGTAGATTCCCTCTGCATCTCCGAAAACATCGGCGGCAGGGAATATATAACCCGCGTTTATTGCTTCGACGGCTGGCTCAGAGAGATATTTGCATCGGCTGATACCGAAAGCTCTGCCGACGACGGCGAAAAGATAATCAAGGCGGATTCCCTGAGCCTGAAGCTCAGCGACGGTCTTCTGACCGCCGAGCTCTCCGACGGTGAAAAGCTTATGCTTTCGCTTCGCGAAGGAAGGGGGAGTGAGCGGTGAGAAGCAAAGCCCCTCTTGCTCTTATGGAGCAGGCAGTTATGATATTGGTGTTCGCGCTCGCGGCTGTCCTCTGCCTGAGGATGTTCGTTTGGTCGGATACCGCTTCCGAGCGCGGCGCCGACCGCGATATGGCGGTATTGCGCGTTCAGTCCGCCGCAGAGCTTATTAAAAGCGAAGGAAAGTCGGGCTGCGGCGAAGCTGAGGCGCTCAAAGCGGTAAGCAGCCTTCTCGGCGGAAGCTATACCGATGGCGAAGGCTTCACCGTCGGCTACGGCTCGGATTGGAACGCCGCGGAGGGCGACGCCGAATATGTCCTCAAGGCTTCTCCGAAAAACTCGGAGACCAAAGGTCTTGCAGAGGCTACGGTCGGAGTTTACGGCACCGACGGCGAGGCGCTCTTTGAAATAACCGTCGCCTGGCAGAAGGGAGCGGACTGATATGAACGAAGAAAGAAAGCGCTTTTCTCCGCCGGCAGTCGGCGGAAGCTCGCTGCTCGTAATTTTCGCGGTCCTCTGCCTTACGGTCTTCGCGATGCTCTCGATGTCGACTGTCCTTGCCGAAAACAGGCTGCGCGATTCCTCGATAGAAGCCGTTTCGGATTATTACGGAGCCGACGCGGAAGCCGAAAGGATACTTGCTCAGCTCAGAAACCGCGAAGTCCCCGAGGGGGTCGAGCTTTCGTCGGATACCCCCGACGGAATGACAGTAACCGCGAGCTACAGCTGCCCTATTTCAGACACTCAGGAGCTTTTCGTCGAGGTTATGTTTGAAAACGGTCTTGGCGACGACTATATAATTCTTCGCTGGCAGGCGGCATATACAGCCGATTGGGAGCCGGATTACGGGCTTAATATCTGGACGGGCGAATAAAGCACAAGGAGTAAATAATGGAAATAGTTGATTATCTCAGAACGGCGGTCGAGGAGGGCGCGTCCGACCTGTTTATAGTAGCGGGCGGAACCGTGAGCTGCAAAATCAAAGGCAGCATACGCAGCATCGGCGACGAAAAGGTGTTCCCCCAGGAGACCGAGCGCCTGATAACGGACCTTTACGCTCAGGCAGGGCGCGATATGAGCCGCTACCTCGAATGCGGCGACGACGACTTTTCGTTTGCCATAGGGGGCTTGGCGAGGTTCAGAATAAACGCCTACCGTCAGCGCGGCTCGATGGCTGCGGTCGTAAGGGTAGTGGCGTTCAATATCCCCGATTATCAAAAGATGCATATCCCCGAGCAGGTTATTAACCTTGCCGAGGTCGACCACGGAATGGTGCTCGTAACGGGTACTGCGGGCAGCGGCAAATCCACCACTCAGGCCTGCATAATCGACCGCGTGAACTCAACGCGTAGCTGCCATATAATCACCCTTGAAGACCCTATCGAATACCTTCACCGCGACCGAAAGAGCATTATAAGCCAGCGCGAAATAGCTATCGACACCGAAAACTATCTAACCGCCCTGCGCGCTTGCCTCAGGCAGGCGCCCGACGTAATTCTGTTGGGCGAAATGCGCGACCACGAGACTATCCGCACTGCGATGACCGCCGCAGAAACCGGCCACCTTATAATCGCGACTTTGCATACGAGCGGCGCGGTGAATACGATCGACAGAATTATCGACTCGTTCCCATCTGCACAGCAGGCTCAGATTAGAATTCAGCTCAGCTCGGTGCTCCATACCGTTGTGTCGCAGCAGCTCATTCCCGCTAAGGACGGCGGAATGGTTCCGGCGTATGAAATTATGCATATGAACAGCGCCATAAAGAGCCTTATCCGCGACAGCAAGAGCCACCAAATCGACAATGCGATAACCTCGGGCAGCGCCGAGGGAATGATAACTATGGACCAGTCTATCCTTAATCTCTATAAAGAGGGGCTTATCGACAGGGAGACGGCGCTGGGCTATGCCGTAAACGCGGAGCAGCTCAAGCGCAGAATGATCTGACGGGAGGAATATCTATGGGCAAGAGCGGCAAAAGCATTAAAAAACCGCTGCTGATAACGGCTATGGTGCTGCTTATCGCAGTGTTTATAACCTCGGGCGCCATAGTGATCTTTCAGACCGTTAGAAACGCGAAGGAGGATCAGGCTTTCGACGACCTCAAAAAGAGGATCGGCGCCTCCGAATCGAGCCGCAAGCCGAGCGATTCCGCAACCGAGATATACATAGGCGACGGCGAAGAAGACTCAGGCGAAGCGGAACCCCCCGAGGGAGCCGTCACCGAAGCCGCGGAAGAGGCTCCCGAGGATGAAGATATAACCGGCAGATACGACGAGCTCTACGCCGAAAATCCCGACCTTTTCGGCTGGATAACGATAGAGGGTACAAAAATCGACTACCCCGTTATGCACACGCCCGATAATCCCGAGTATTATCTCCACCGCTCGTTCCAAAAGAAGTATTCCGCAAGCGGAGTTCCTTTTATGGACGCGAAGTGCTATGCCGGCTGCGGAAATTATCTCCTGTTCGGGCATCATATGAAAAACGGCACGATGTTCGCGGCGCTTATGGATTACCGCAAGGAGGATTTCTGGAAAGAGCACAAAACGGTAATATTCGATACTCTTGAAGAGCGCGGCGAATACGAGATAATGGCGGCGTTTTACGCAAAAATATATCTCACCACCGACACCGATGTTTTCCGCTGGTATAACTACACCGACCTCACCGACGAAGCGGTATTCAACGAATATATAGCCGGCGTTGAAGCCGCAAAGCTTTACGACACAGGTATAACCGCAGAATTCGGAGACGAGCTTTTAACTCTCTCCACCTGCGGCAAAGACAGCACCCAGCGCTTCGTAGTAGTGGCGAAAAGGGTAAAATAAATAGGCATAAACGATCCCCCTCGGCTTCGTGCTGAGGGGATTTTGTCAATAAATCTGCCCCCGACTCTTGAGAATCGGGGGCGTTATTTATGATGTATTATTATTTCTGTTCGACTTCAATCATGCTTATCTCCTCGTAACTGTTCACATTTTCGCATATTTGATGCTTTCGTGTGATTTGCATAAGTGCTCCAATCCGGCTCGTATTCGTCAACAGCTTGGTTGCCCCACATATCCCATTCATCACGATTCCCGCGAGCAAATAATTCGATACGCGGACCGCTGGAACAAGATTCTATTAACGAAACGAATTCATCAGGCTTACGGCTATGCTCACGTTTCATTGTCCGAAGTAAATTGACTTGCGATCTGCCAACATCAAGAGTTCGATTTTTGTCACCTTTTATCCCAAACAAAAGAATTTCGGTCACATTACGAAAATAAAATCCTACTCCCCTGCCGTCCGGCTGACCGTCTTTTCTGACTTTTTCCCAAATCAAATTGGTTTTATATTCAAAACCCCACGCTCTCATGACTTCAAGTCCTTCAGGAAGAAGAGCATTGGGCACCCAAAGATATAAATGACTTTTTTCGTCTGCAATCTTTTCGACGGGCAATGATTTAATATCCTCAAGCGTCATTGTAGAATAGCGACTTAAACGTTTGTGCTCAGGAGCGACCTTTCCTGTTCTGTTTTTAAATTGCCATGGTGGATCAGCATAAATTGTTTTGTATTTTTTTCCGTTTGTAAAATCCATTAAATCCTTAATGGTTTCTTCAAGAGTAGTCATATCAGTATCCTTCCACGCACGCCTTTTTGATACCGACAGCCAAAATAGGACAGCCACCATTTCTACGCGATTTCAAGCGGTATTCCAGTTTGCCCATCCAAGTTGTTGAAGCCCCATATTTTGACATTATACCTATTTCATTGAAAATATCGTTCAGTTCTTCTGCGCGAGTAACGATAACACCTACATCGACAAGACCACATTCAAAATAGGTTCTCATAGCAAGCAAGTCGCGGTCAAAGGTTTGATCCTTGCTGTTCCATTCAAGGTCAAAGGCAACACGATTCTTCAAGAAATCAATATTATGTCCGTCTATATAACCAGTTATTAACTTTTCATCAGAAGGTTCGTTTGAAAACCTGCCTCTACGTTGTGCCGTTTGACGCGGATACATCTTTACAACCATATCACCTGTAATTCTAATCTCACGCCATCCATAAGGATACAGAACATCATCGAATTTTTTTGGTATAGGGCTTTCATTTCCTCCGGCTCTTTTCAAATCGTCAACTGTAATCCTTAGCTTCCGCAAACAATCTTGAATCTCAATCCATTCCGGAAAAAAGGCATCAGTCAATATCTCTAAAGCATGACCGTAATTCTGAAATTCAAATTTTTCTTGTAAATCAAGTGGTATTGGTATCATAGCAAACCGTCCTTATATATTAGCCTGATGATACTATGTATCATCAAATGGGAATCGCACTTTTACTTCTCCAAGCTCTTCATCGTCGGGAATTGAACGGGTGTTGTTTTGTCA
This sequence comes from uncultured Clostridia bacterium, assembly GCA_947627875.1. Taxonomy (GTDB): domain Bacteria; phylum Bacillota; class Clostridia; order Oscillospirales; family Ruminococcaceae; genus Faeciplasma. The sequence continues at coordinate 22,032 of CANQXS010000006.1, read as the reverse complement.
CATTCCGTCTTAATCTGTCTTTGTTTTAAAGCCTATGTTTTACGGGCATTTATACAATTTTTCGGTTTATCACGTTCCGTCTTGATAGTTGTAATTGATATAAATTCTGATATAAAATCGTCGTCGATTTTATATTCAAATTCATATATATTATACCTCTTTTCAGTACGCAAGTCAATAGATTCACAAATTAAAAAAGCGCCACGGTTTTATCAACCGCAGCGCCCTGTCTATGAAATTTTTATCTTGCCCTCAAGGTTTATGAACGCTTCTTTTTTCTTTTGTTCCGTTGCCTCGGCGTATATGTTCATAGTGGTCGTTATATCGCTGTGACCCATTATCTCTTGAATAACTTTTATGTTGGTTTCGTTTTCACAAAAGCGGGTGCAGAACGTATGTCGCAAATTATGAACGGAAAAATGCCGAATAACAACCGGCGTTCTCAGCTCCTCAGCCGCCCGCTCTGCTTCCCAAGCGTTAGCCGCGAGAATTATTCTGTCAATCGCCCTGTTGATTGACATCGGTGTATACACATCTCCGAAGCGGTTGGTAAATATAAAACCTGTATAGCCGTCCACCGTCACGCTTTTCCCTCCGGTCTGTAACTGCTTGATACGCTCCTGCTGTAAGGCTTCGCGTACTTCTTTTAACAGCGGTATAGTTCTACAACCTGCGCTTGTTTTCGGAGTGGTAACGTGCAACTCCATGTGACCGTTATCCTGCTGTCGATATATCAGATTGTGATTTATGCTTATAGTGCCGTTTTTAAAGTCTATGTCCTGCCATCTCAGACCGATCAGCTCACCGACGCGGCAACCGGTTCCTAAAAAGGTTGTAATCATCGGGAGCCAGTGACCGTACATCTCAGACTGAGAGAGAAAACATATCAGCAGGCTTTGTTCGACAACGGTCAGCGCGTGCCGCTTCGGCTTTTCCCAGTTATGACTTTTCTTTATATCAGCCATAACGCCCTCGGTCGGGTTCGTTCTGATATATCCGTCGCGTACAGCTAAAGTAAATGTCGGGTGCAGAATTGTATGAATTATCTCCATGCTGTTCGGCTTGAATCCTTTTTCCTGTATCAGCGCGTTATAAAACTGGATTATATCGCTGTATTTAATGCTTTTCAGAGCTCTCGTGCCTATGGTGTCATATATGTAATTTTGGTACATATAGAGGTAATTTGTGCGGGTAGACTGCTTTAAATTAACCTTGCCGGACATATAGATTTCAAACATCTGGTTAAGTGTGATTTTACCTGCTGCCTTGCCATCTATCCCGTCCCGGTTGTCAGCGGCTATCTCTTCTTCCTTTTCACGCAAGCTTAAACTGTCGCGCTTTCCTGCGGGGATCCGATCAGTCGGCAAAAGTTTCCAACTGTAAACAGCTTTGCGCGCGCCCTTTGCGTCTATGTACTGATATTTATATCGCCCATCGGGTAGTTGCATTTCGCCGTCTTTAAGGTTGCGCCCCTTTGTGTCTTTTCTCTTTTTTACTTCCTGTTTTGCCATTATAAGCCTCCATAGTCTGAGCGGAGCGGGACAGTTGCCCGCCCCTGCGTCTGTAGTTTAATATTTCTCCTGAGATGAAGCGTCCGGGTGCTGTGCTTTCTTCCAAGCGTTAAACTTTTTTACGTTTTCCGGATCATCGTAGAATCTTTCTATCGCGTCTAAGAACGTACTGCATAGATTACGCTTGTCCGCCTCTCCGATTTGCGACAGATCGAGATGTAAAGTTTTCGCCATTTCAATTACTCGCCTCCGTTTTATTAAGAATTGACTGCGCCGCCTTAAATCCGGCGTAAAATCCCGCTTCACGCGCTGCGAGCTCATAGTCAGCGGCTTTTTCTATCGCTTCATTTTTTCTCCCGGCTTCTATCGCTGTGTCAAGCAGACCGCTGATTTTAGATACTTCCGCTTCTTTTGGATCCTTACTGTTACTTTCCAAGTATTCTAAGAATAGAGTTTTAATAGTGTCCATATTGTATTTCCTTTCATATCTTGATTTTTATTAGTCGATCTGCTATAATATAGCTGATCCCATGGTGGTGGGGTCGTCCCCGGTGGGCTCTGTGCAAGCCTCCGGGGACTTTTTCTTGCGTCAAGCGGCTGTAACTGTGAAGCGCTTGCTGCTGCTTTCCTTGCTGTAGGTGTTGAACACGTCCGGAAGAGCGGCTTTGAGAGCTTTGCTGTCAAGCCTCTTGCTTATGATCTCTTTCCAACGGATGATGAAGCTGCCGGTGTTGTGTTCGTCCTCTCCCTTTTCGGTGAGGTCGGCTTTGAGTTCGCCCCGGAGGGCGTCTGCCTGAGCTTCAAAGTCGCTGATCTGTGCCTCAAGTTCTTGGAGCTTCTTAACGCGGTTGTCAAGCTGTCTGTTTGTCATTGTAATGATCCCCTTTTCAATAAATTTTTTGGTGGTGGGTGGAGGTTGTTTTCTCCTTGACTGTAATTATAATATACACTATTTCTCGTTCATAATCAATAGGCAATATACACGAAAATTAGCGCACGTATTTGTCTATTTTATACACTTGATTTCGTGCATAAAATATGTTACAATATTTCAAATAAATATTATGGGGGCGTATATAATGCCAATGACATACAAAATGAATGTGCTTGACGCGCTTAAATCTGTAGGGATAACTACATACAAGATCAGAAAAGAAAAGCTGCTCAGCGAATCTACCGTGCAAAAGCTAAGAAATTCAGAACCGGTATCTTGGGAAAACATCGAAGCACTTTGCCGACTGCTTAACTGTCAGCCGGGAGATATTCTTGAATATGTAACTGACGCGGTGTAGCTCACGCTGTCTGACTTACGCAGGGAGGCGTTGACTTGCTGAATTTGAAAGCGGGTATTTGAGCGGTTCACCGGTTCGACTGTGTTCCTCAACAGCCGTCATCAGCTTATTGTATTCATCGGACGTAAGCTTTCCGTTGAAACGGTATATTACATAAACCGCCGCACTGTGAAAGTCGTTGAAGTATTTCCCACCACCGGCATACTGCACACACCAAGAAAACGGTCCGCCTGCGTTCTTGTGAAGCAGTAAAATATAACCGTGCGAATCATCGAAAATTCCTGCTATGCTGTAACTGTCGAAGTCAATATTTTCATTGATTTTAAAGGACACATCATCGGCAAAATCATATTTTACAAAATAGTAATCAACTACATCGTTGATCGGCGCGTCATACCACGGAAAAACGCCGCGTATTACCGGAAGCAAGTCACAAACCCGATCATTGCGCCACACTATTTTGTGACCGTTTCTCTCTGCCAACTCAGCCAACAGTTTTTTAAGATCGCCCGGCGAAAGCTTTTTTGCTTCGTCACACTCTATAAACCGGTTAAGTGAAGCACTGAAATACGATACTAACATAGTTCTTTTTCTCCTTTTGGAAAATTTTAGGTGTGTGCTTCGTGTGCCTCTGTTTCTGTAAAGTATATATATAAGAATTATAGTATATATAGGGGTTTACAGAAAAGAAAGCACACGAAGCACACATTAAGCACATTTAACTATTTTTCAGCTTGTAGCCAATTATCATTTGAGCCGCTGCCGCTGTTCTTTCTGCGCCGTCAGGCCGCGCCCGTTTGGTTATAATCCCTGCGGAAGCAAGAGATTTTAGAAATTCACTGATACCCTCCGGGCGCAAGCCTGCTTCGCCGCACCAGTATTGATATGCAGTATAAACCTGCTTGAGCGGGGTCTTTTTATTTTCTGCGGATTGAAGCTGATCGGCAACAAAGCAACCAACTTTATCTGCGATTGACTGATAGTCGTTTATCGCCTGCTTAACAGCAGGCGGATCCGTCAGGTCCTCAGACTGTAACATCTTCCACCCCTCAAGCGCCCAGTTCAAAACGCCGCTCAGGGCCTCGGGAGTTGTCAACTTTCTTTTGAGCTCGGGATCCCGTTCTCTTTCCGAAAAATGACGATTGAACGGAATGACTTTCAACCGGTCAGATGTGAAAAGCGTCGAATCTGATACATACGGTAAATGGTTAGTTGCAATAAACAGCTTAAACTGCGGCTTAAATTCAATCTCGCTTTCATAAAGCGCCCTTGCGGTAACGGTGTCCCCGCCGCTTAATTGTTTTACGAGCGCTGCGTTGAGCGTCAGATCCTTACCGGGTTCTGAAACAGCAACAAAGCGTGATCCCTGCAATCGGGCTATGTCGCCTGACGCAAGCCGCGAATCGGAGTTTTTACGGAGTGCTAACGTCTCAGGTGACGCCGCCGAAGCATAGTCGCCAAGAAGCCGACTAAAAACATCAATTAAAACACCCTTGCCGTTTCGGGACATGGGTCCGTATGCAATGAAAAAGCACTCTCGTGACGTGTCGCCTGAAAGACAATACCCCAGAATCTTTTGAATGTATCTTGCAAGTTCCACGTCGCCCTCAGTGATTTCGTCAATAAATTGGATCCACCGGTCACATTTTGCGGTGGGGTCAAAGCTTACACCGGAGATACGGCTTAACAAGTCCCCGGGATCATGCTCCCAAAAATCCGCGGCGCGCAAGTCGAGAGTTCCGTTTAAACAGTTCAGCAGATAAGGGTTTTGGTCGAAAGCTTCAACTCCCAAGCACAGCCTCGGCAATGTTGCGGAATCCCTTAAAATCGTCTCACGCGTTTTAAGTGTCTGCCATTTGCCTACAAACTTCTTATATTCCGCGCGGATTTTTTCATCTGACAAGTCAGCCGTGTAGCTGCTTAGCGCGTTGCCGATACTTCTTGCTTGATCGGCGGTATAACTCTGGTTAGTAGTGTCCTTTTCCCATACTTTTCCGCGATATACATACCATGCCCGCCGTTGGTGAACATATTTAAACCTGTCAGCAGAAAGTTCTGCAAATAATTCGGCATTCCCCGCGTCGGACCACTTAAAACGCTGTTCTGGTCTGATTTCGCGCAGTTCGCAAAGCAGGGCAAGCATTTTTGCTTGAGGTGATGATCCTTTTACCCATCGAGCCAAAGCGGGAAATACCTCTCTGACAAGCTCTGAATCCTCAAGCGGAGGATTACAGCACTCAGCATTAAATGCTCTGATAACTGCGTACAGGTCAGAATCCGCCAAGCCTATTCCTTGAAAAAATCCAAGCAGGCGTACTAATGTATCTGTTCGCTTTCCCTCCGGGACCTCTGTCGCTGCCCACGGTGGAAGCGTAATTCCCCGCTCTGCAAATGCCGCCAAAATTTCACCAAGAGATTTGCCGTCGTCAGATGTGGTAAGAATTGCAGGTAAAGCTTCGGGCTCATCATCGGAGCGCTTTCCCGCCTCTGCGTCTGCATTTGTCGGCTTTTTGCTTCCGTGCTGTACAAATGCAAGCACGTTTTCATTGGCTTCTGAAATTCCGACAATACTCGGGTGATCAATCCACATGTAAACCTTTCCTTTGACTGTACTCGGCGGTAAAACAACATATCCGCCCAGTCCGCGTACATCTACCCCCTCAAATACCCCGACACGGCTTTTTACTGCTTCGGAAGATCTGAAAAAATAGTGTCTGCCGCCTCTGGGCGTCTCTGTGCTTGATGTAACCGGGAACTGCCCGTTAATAGTCTGCCAGAATCTCAAGGCTATATCCCCGTCTTTTCCCTCGCCCTTATCAACATCGATCACAAACAGATTATCTCCGGTCGCAAAGCCTATATTATAATCCGGATTGCTTGTCCACCACGATTCTATCTTTGCGTAATCTGTAGTGGCGTCTTTAAATCCGTTTCGCGTTGCGGGAGTTTTAGCGCCCGGTCTGAGCGGGAAAACTTTCCAACCCATTGACGCGTAATGCAGCGCTGAGCTTTTAAGGCTTTTGGTCTCACTCATGCGTTAGGGCCTCCCGTCATCTGAAATGCTGTTTAAGTACCTGTCCACTTTTTCAAAATTTACAAGATAGCGTTTCCCTATTCTAATTACCGCGTTCGCCGATTCAGCCACTTTTCTCATTGTCGCTTTTCCCAAACAATAACGGGTGCAAGCTTCATCTATGCCGCCCGTTTTCACTTCCTGCTCAGGGAAGTGCGTTTTGTTTCTCATCTGCATGAGATACTCCTCCTTAAAAATTTATAACTTTTCAAGACGTTTCGTCTTGACATTATTGTATCACAATGATATAATATATGCAATTCAGATATTATATGAGTTTTTAGATTTTATTATCTGGATTTTATATAAAATATTGGAGGTTATATCATTGAATAAGATTGAAAATCTGCAACCAGATAAAGCAGATATAAAACGTGTTCTTGGCAAAAAACTCACGGATCTTATGACAGCAAAAGATTGTAATCAGACAGATGTTGCAGAGGGAACGGGAATCTATCAGAGCAAAGTGTCAAATATGGTAAATTCCAAAGCCCTACCAAACTCGGCTGAACTTATAGCGCTTGCAAACTATTTTGATGTTTCTGTTGATGAGTTATTAGGACGTGGGAAAAAGGGGAAAACAGATATTTCTACTTACGGTATAGCTCAGATCCTCGCAGATTGGCTTTCAGTTGGACGTATATCGATTGAAGAAGTAGCTATTGCTGAACTTGCACCGCCGAATTATGATGACGGACCTGAGCCTGAACCGTATGAGTATACAAATCGAGAAATCAAATATCCTGCTGTTATTTTCCCGGTTTATCGCGACAGCGATTTCGATTATAAAAATAACTACCTGAATGAGCGCTTTATTTCAGGCTTGAAAAAACTTGATGGAGCAAGAGAAGTTATTTCTCAAGACGATTTGGAAGCTCTGTTAGAAAAAAGGTTGCAGTCACTAAAAGATGATCTCGACAAAAACAATCCCCATTTAAAATAATGCTGCTGTAAGTCAAGCAAGCCCTCTTTAATGTCAAGGAAAGAGGGCTTTATAATTTTTTTGATATAATATTGATATAATTTTGTCGATTTCTTCTCTTGAGGTGTCCGACAAAGCTTTTATTTATGCGCTTTCTGCGCCGTTATTGATTTCATTGTACGCTATTGAAACAGCCGTTTTGTATATTTCTCTCTTTGCTGTTCCCGCCACTCAACAATGGGTTCTACAGGATTCGATTGATTTTTGGCACTTCCGGTTTTATAAAAGTCTGTTCTCAGGTCGAGCACCTGATCTATTGCCGACCTGTACTTATCGGCTTTCAAGCCTTTTAACTCCCGGCGCAAAGCAGGAATTGTCAGCCACTGTTTTACTAAGCAGACCGGTACAGCGGTTTTTTCTGCTATTTCATCATTAGTCATATCCAAGAAGAAGTGCATTTTTATAACGTCTGCACGGGTCTTTTCAGATTCAGACAGTACCTCCTCAATAATCCCGTGTAGCTGTTGCATACATATATCGTCTATGACCTCGCCTGCTTCATCAGCGGAATCGGCTATGACATCTTCAAGCGTTTCGCAACCGGGTTCGTTTCCGAGCGGCGTTTCAAGACTGACCGAGTTATCCAACGCGTCAGACATAGCGCCGTCGTGAAAGCCGACGCTGTTCCATAAGACAGAGTTAAGCACCTTGCCAAAGTAGGTAATAAATGCAAAACCTTTGTCAGGATCATAAGCTTTTACCGCTTTGTCAAGTCCTATGTATGCTGTCTGTACGAGATCATCAAAATCCGCACCGCAACGTCCGGCGTCGGTCAGCGCCGTTAGTATTTTCTGAGCTTTTTTGCAGATAAAGCCTTGATTCTGCTGCCACAAGTCAAACATTTTGCTTCTGTCTCCGGCTTTGATGAGAGTAACTAATTCCTCGTTGGTCATTTAGCTTTCAACTCCGATGTTACATTCCGCCCACTGCGGTCAGCTTCTTACCCGCGCGCGTATGAGCGTTACTTTACTGCACCACGGGCGATTATCAAAATGGTGCTTTCTTGTTGCTGTAAGTTTATCCTTAACATGAGCGGGTGTTACGACGCAAACTACAGTCTCACGCACGCGTTATAGACGTGTGCGTTCAGGCGTGTTAGGCGGTATTTATATCCCCTATACGCCATTTTTTAAGTCTATTTAGACTATATTGTAGAAGTGTAGACAAAGTATTAAAAACAGCGTAAATAAAGGATTTGAAGCGTCTACAATATTGTAGTAGCATTGTAGATTTTGTAGTAAAATTTGACTACAAATTATAAAACTGTAGTCAAATTTGTAGACATTTCTGTAGACAGCCATTTGCAGTATGATTTATTATCTACCTGTAAGAGCGTTTGACAGGAGCGGGTTATATTGCCCGCTCCTGATCTTTTTGTAAGGGCCCTTACCACTGCCCTAAACGCTTCCGTATCCTCTTGTAGCGCCGCGTAAAGCGTAGGCGATAGCCTGTGCAAGCTCATCTGAGTTAATGCCGAGCTTAGAGCGCTCAAGTAATGCAAGAATCTGTCTGAGCAGGTAAGAGTGATCGGATAACAGCTCGTCCAGATCGTCTGAGATACCGACCGTCTGAGTACCGGGCGTGTCTGCGCTGAGACGTGTCTTATAAGGCACTTCCGCGCCTGACGCTATCGCCGGAATGTTGAACACGGTCATACGGTTGAGCGCGTCGTTTATGCCCCTGAACGCGTTCACGATATATGCCAGACGTTCAGCTATTCCGTTCAGTCGGCTTAACAGCGCGTCGCTTTCAGCGCCAATCTGTAGTGTAGCTTGTTCTGTGCCTAATTCGCTGTTAATGTTTTTCGCCATATCGGCGACGGTAGACAGCACGGAATGTTCCTCGTCTTTCATGCCCTTTTTCAGACCTAAGTCTAAGTATTCGCCTATCTCGGCCCATACTTTAGACGGGGAATGAATCGCGAACACGCTTCTCAATGTACTTGTAAGACCGGACGCTAAGCTGCTTACAGTGGATTTTAAGGAAGCCCAAGCACTTGAAATACCGGATTTGATACCGTTTACAAGGTTAGACCCCAAAGAGCGCCAATCCGTTTTTCCAAGCTCGGATTTCAAGCTCGTCCACAGGTTGGAAACAGTCGTCTTGATAGTCTGCCAAGAGGTTTTTGCCTCAGTGTTGACCGACGTCCAAGATTTCTGAATTGCTGTTTTGATGTTGTTTGAAGTGGCGTCAAGAGCGGTTTTCAGAGTGTTGAATTTATCCGAAACCGATGTTTTAATCTCGCTCCACAGCTCCGTTGCGTCGGATTTGGTATCAGACCATGCGTCAGACAGCCCGGTTTTGATTTTATCGCTTGTTTCGCTGACTTTATCTTTCGTCTGCGACACTTTATCCGCGATAGTAGTTTTGATATTGCTCCAAGCGTTAGAGGCTTTAGTTTTGACATTATCCCACGCGGTCGAGAGGTTAGTTTTGATTTCCGATCCCATGTCTTTAGCATTTGAGATAATGCCGGAAACTTTTTCACCGATAGCGCTTGACTTTATACCCTCCCATGCGGTAGAAGCTTTAGTTTTAACAGCGTCCCAAGCTGTAGAAGCAGTGGTTTTGATACCGTCCCACGCGTCACCAAAGAAATCGGTGATCGTGTGCCAAGCGCTTGTAATGCCGTTGAGGAATCCCTCAACGATATATTTTCCTGCTTCCATCATAACCGTTGACGGTGAGGCAATACCGAACGCGTCACAAAGGGCATTCCAGAACGGCAACAGCAGGTTATCATAAATCCAAGTGCCGACATTAGCAAAAGCGTTTTTGATACCCGCCCACAGACCGTCTACAATATCTCCACCAAAGGCGTCTATATATTCGCTGAAATAGGTCTTGACGTCTTCCCAAGCGGATTTAAGAGCGTCCCAGATGTTTTCACCTAAAGTTACGATAAAAGCACCTGCGCCACCGATAGCTGCGCCTAACAGCTCAAACGCCTGACGCACCAAACCGAGCCAATCCGTGTCGGTGAGGATCTTAACAAAACTATCCCACAGCTTTTGAGCGAGTTCAGACCAGTCTACCGTTTCAATAAACTCTGTTGCAAATGTCAGCGCGCCGGAAATAAAGTCGGTAATAATCTGAAACGCGTTTGTAAGCAATTCCTGAATATCGAGACCGTTTATGCCCTCGCCAAGCGCGGTAGCAACGCCGCCCCAGTCAATACCGTGAATCGCGCCTAAAATCAGTTCTTCAAGAGAATTAACACCGTCTACAACTGCTTGAAACGTCGCTTTCCAGTCAATACCGATTAGCGCGTCAGACAGACTTGACGTCAGATCTGAGCCTATACCGTGCCAGTCTACGCCGTCGATAAAGTGTTGGAATGTGTCCACAATTCCGTTTATTGCCGTCGAGATCGTATCAGCGGCTTTATTCCAATCGACCGCTTCAAAGAACGTCTGAACGAAAGTCGCGATTGAATCACCGGCTGCCGCCCAGTTAAGTTCAGTGACAAAACCGTGAATCAGACTGATTATAGCGTTTAATCCGTTCGCTATCGTCGTTGCGTGTAGCTGCCAGTCGATATTACTGAACCAACTGTTTACGCTTTCGCCTATGCCCTTTCCGAGCGCTTCAAAATTGAATGTTGTAAAGAACGTATTAAAAATGTCTGCTATCGCGTTCATTCCGTCGGCGATAGTTTTTCCTAACAAGCTCCAATCAAAACCGGCGACGACACCGTTTAAGACTTCGGAAATGTTCTTAGTCCACTCCACGCCTTTTGGACGGAATGTGCCGTTTATCCAATCGTCTACCGACTGAATAGCCGAGTTTAACAGCTCTGCAAATTTCTTTCCGAAATTGAAGTATTCGCCGTTGTCCCAAAGGTCTTTAAGCTCGTCAAACGTCTCTTTGAGCTTTTCCGGTATGACGGATTCTATCGGGACTTCCTCGTAAAGATCCGACCCATCTTTAGACCCGGAACCGTTATCGCCGCTGCGCTTGTTCAGCTCGTCAAATCCGTAAACCTGATTTTTCAGATCTTTTGCCGAGTCCGCCGCGTCATCTAAACTGTCGCGGTATGATTCGGTCTGCTTTTTTGCTACAGTCATAGTGGATTTTCCACTCAATACCGCGAATAAAGCATTTATGTAGGTGAATACAGTTGACAGCTTATCAAGCAAGCCGGTAATGATAGGCTCAAAGCTCTGTAGGACGTTTCCGAGGCTGACTGCGAGATTGCCGGACAGCTCTTTCGACCCGTTCTTAACATTTGACATAGCGTCATTAAACGCGTCGGAGAATTGAGCGAGTGTTTTTAAGGATTCTTTGACCTCGTTGAAAATCGCGCTGATAAACATACGCTTAATTCTGGTAATAAGCATACGTTTCAGACTGGTGAGCGATTTTACAAGGAAGTTAGATTCTTTGTGTGCTTTTTTCGCATTGTTGATAAAGGTTTTGATACCGGAAGATAGTTTTTGTATTCCTTTTGCTGTCACCTGAAACGGTATCTTCGCCAGTGTAGCTGTCACGCTGAGCGCCGCGCTCCCGGAGGAACGTAAAGCCGCACCGAAACGCGTCCATGCGCTTATTTTCGCTTCTGTGGGTGCCATTTCGCCGGTGTCGGTTTTGTTCGACATAGAGTTAGCCAAGTTGTTAAGCTCCGCCTGTGCGGCTCTTAGGCGCTCTAACGCCGCTTCACGTGCCTGTGTGGTATTAGCCGACGCGACGGCTTCCTGCGCCGTGAGGACGTTCAGGCGCGCCTGTGCGAGGGCTTCCTGATCTATCAGGCTCTTGTTTCGGACAAGCGTATCGTTTGCCGCGTCAAGTGACGCCTGCATACGTGAATATTCGTCCGTCTCAGATCCCTTGATAAACGCACCGCCGTTTGACGCCAGATTGTCACGCTCCCGCTCATATTGAGCTACAAGCGCTTCGGCGTTCTCAATCTGAATAGCGAGACGTTCCCACTGCTTAGAGCTTTCCTTGACGCCCATTTCTTCCATCGTGTCGCGTCTATCGTACAGACGGAATAATGCTTGCTCAGCCTTTGAGATTTGCGCTGAGAGCGTCGTGTACGCCTCGGTTGGTAAGCTTGTATTGCCAAACTCAGCGAGCTTTGTACGGGCTTCCTCAAGCCTCTGCTCAAGCGCCCGGATTTTACTGTCAAAAGCCAGTACGGCGTTGCCGTTTGCAAAACCTGTCTCTGCACTACTGGAAACTGACTGTAATCCCGAACTAAGAGAATTGATTTCCTTTTCCAGTGAGGAAACCGAACCCTGCACACTGCGAGCCGCACCGCCGTAATTCTCGGTGACTTCGGTCTGGTGAGTTATGTCGTCGGCGGCGTGCTTAACGGAATCGCTGACCCGCTGTTCGGTGTCAATGATCTGTTCATTCGCCGCCGTCGTCTGTGTAGCTGTCCCCGTCAGATTTTCACTGATTGTTGCCGCAGAATTAGCCACAGATTGTAAGAGGGGTATTACCTTGTTGAATGAGGACATCATATTGTCGCCCATCATGTGAACCTCATCGGTCAGCGACTTAATCATTGAAAGCAGCTTATTTGTACCTTTTTCAAAACCGCTTTCGTCTAATTCAGTATCGAATATCAGCGAGCCGTCATTTACATCTGCCATATTTTTTCACCACCTTTCGCCTATGATGTGTTTGCTGTTTTACTTTTTCTTCTTCTGGTACAGGATCGCAGCAGTGAAAATAGCCGCTGTCGCGCCGACAGCGCCAACGATAAGCCCGCACACAAACTCAGGAATAAACATTAAATCACCCCACTTGCCGAATTGGTATTTAATATATTCTGCACTGCGTTTTGCAGTAAAGTCAGAACGTGCGTACAGTAAAAATCACCTTTAACAGACGCAAACGGTCTACGGATTTCAAACAAATAGTCGTTGTCCATCGGGTAAAGCTCTTTTATGATCTGCTTTGTTTCACGTTCCGCTTTGTTCAGAGCTTTGGCATATTGCGGATCGGCAGGACTGCCGTCAGCATTGATACTTATGTTAATAAGCCGCTCACCTATTTTCTTGATTTTGCCGATCGCTTTCCGATATTTCTTCTTAAATTCTGCGCCTGACGGATCAAGAAACACTGTGCAGACCGCTTTTCCGGTTTTATCTTTAATCGGAACCGCTATTTTACTGCTGCTTGCTGAAATGTGCGCTTTCATGGTAATGCCTCCGTGTCTGTTGATTTATAAATAATTCTGACCTGTGTAGCTGTGACCTTGCTTTTTTCTTTTTTAGCTTCGCCGCCCCAGTGAAAACAACTCAAGAGATAGGTCTTTGCCCCATTGACCCGCTCACTATCAAACAAGCTTTCTTCTGCGTACTGCTCCACACGAAGCTTAGCGGTATCTACAATGTCGCGAAACATCGGCTTGCGCTGATAATCAAACAAACCTTTGCGTGAGGAAAAGCCGAGCGCCAAAGCAAGACCTGTTATTGTAGGCGGGTGTGCGTCCACGGTTATAGGTCTGCCGTTTTTATCAAATACCGTTTTTCCTGCGCAAAATTCAAAATAAGCCTCAACTGCCTGTTGCATTTTCGACGGCTCTGAGTAGAGTGCCGGTCTGCCTCCGCGATTAACAGCCATTTCAGTCACCTCTGAACGCAAAAAAGCGCCCCGCTCATAAGAACGGGACGCCGTTAATGCCGGTTTTGAGGGCATTTGATATAAAATTGATATAAATGCTATAAGCTCATTTTGAAAAAGCGCTTTATATTGGCTTATTTACGTCTGACAGCACTATATGTTGTATATGTGTCAGTTCAAGGACTTCATCGTTGGGAAGAGCAAAACGTCTCTTATCGCGCTGGAATTCGTTAAGAGCATTATCATTCTGTCGATGCCGAAGCCGATGCCGCCCGTGGGGGGCATACCTATTTCGAGGGCGCGCATAAAGTCCTCGTCTATCGAATTTGCCTCCTCATCGCCGAGCTTTAAAAGCTCCTCCTGCCTCATAAACCGCTCGCGCTGGTCTATCGGGTCGTTGAGCTCACTGTAGGCGTTACACATCTCGCCGCAGTTTATATACATCTCGAACCGCTCGACATAGTCGGGGTTGTCGGGCTTGCGCTTGGTCAGCGGGCTTATCTCAACGGGGTGATCCGTTATGAACGTGGGCTGAACGAGGTGCTCCTCAACGTATTCTTCAAACAGAAGGTTGAGGATATCGCCCTTTTTATGGCGCTTTCTGTCGTATTCAAGATGCTTTTCGTCGGCTATCTTAAAGGCTTCCTCGTCGGATTTTACCTCATTCCAATCGATGCCGGCATACTTTTTCACAGCGTCGACCATAGTAATCCTCTCGAACGGCTTGCCGAGGTCGATGACAACGTCGCCCCAAGGGACCTGCGTTGTGCCTAAAACCTCTTCGGCGACGTGCCTGTAAAGGTTTTCAGTCAGGTCCATCATTCCGTGGTAGTCGGTATAAGCCTGATAGAGCTCCATAAGGGTGAATTCGGGGTTATGGCGGGTGTCGAGCCCTTCGTTGCGGAATACGCGCCCTATTTCATAAACCCTGTCGATCCCGCCGACTATAAGCCTTTTAAGGTAGAGCTCGAGCGAAATTCTGAGCCTCAGGTCCTCGTTAAGGGCATTGAAATGGGTCTCGAAGGGTCTTGCGGCGGCTCCGCCCGCGTTGTGAACGAGCATCGGGGTCTCGACCTCGATAAAGCCCTGAGAATCGAGCCAGCGGCGGATAGAGCTTATTATCTTCGAGCGGGTGATGAAGGTCTTTCTTACGTCGGGGTTGACTATAAGGTCAACGTAGCGCTGGCGGTAGCGGGTGTCGCGGTCTTTTAAGCCGTGCCACTTTTCGGGGAGCGGCAGCAGCGACTTCGAGAGCAGGGTTATTGCGGTGGCGTGGAGCGATATTTCGCCCCTGCGGGTGCGGAAAACGAAGCCCTCTATTCCTACGATGTCGCCTATATCCCACTTCTTGAAGTCGGCAAAGGTCTCGTCGCCAACGTCGTTCGAGCGGATATAAACCTGCATTCTCTCGGTGGAGTCCTGCATATCGATAAAGTTGGCTTTTCCCATATCGCGGCGGGAGAGGATTCTTCCCGCAACGCGCCATTTTGTCTCCTTTATCTTTTCAAGAGCGGCGGCAAAGGCTTCTTCGTCGCCCGCGGCGGCTTCCTTCGCCTTTTCTTCTTCCTTAACGTAATACGCCTTTAGCTCGGAGTTCGTTATGTTCCAATCGAAGCTGGTTATCAAAAACGGGTTCTTGCCGTCGGCTTTGAGGGCTTCGAGCTTATCCATTCTTATTCTCTTCAGCTCGTTTATCTCCTCGCCCGAAAGCTCCTCGGCAGGGCTTTGGTTTATCAGTTCCTCTGTCATATTTTCTCCTTATCTGTTTATGTCCAATACCTCGAATTTAAGGGTGCCGATGGGCGCGTCGACCTCAAATATGTCGCCCACGCGCTTTTTAAGGCAGGCTTTGCCGATGGGGGACTCGTCCGAAATCTTTCCGCTGTCGGGGTCGGCTTCGGTCGAGCCGACTATCTGGTATTCGACTATTTCGTCGAGGTCGAAGTCCTTGAGCTTCACCATCGAGCCCACGCCGACTTCGTCGAGGCTTAAGCTGTCGTAATCGACTATAACGGCGTTGGCGATTATCATTTCGAGGTCGGCTATCTGGGCTTCGAGCATTCCCTGCTCGTTTTTGGCCTCGTCGTATTCGGCGTTTTCCGAAAGGTCGCCGTAGGAGCGCGCCTCTTTGAGCTTTTCGGCGACTTCTTTTCTGCGGACTGTAACAAGATTTTCGAGCTCCTCCTGGAGCCTGTTGAAGCCCTCGCGGGACATATTCGTGGATTTTATTGCCATAAAAATTACCTCCGATTTATAATGATATACAAAATCATTATAGCCGCGTTTCGGCTCAGTGTCAAGATGTATAAGCGGAAAAATGCTTTAAAAAACGGCAAAATCAAAGCATCCGCCTCCCGAAAGGGAGACGGAAGGTTTATCCGGCTTCGGTCTGACCAAGGCTCGCGCCTTCAAGCAGCATATTTCGGCAGCCCATTTCGCGGTAGCCGCAGTCCTCCTTATTAAGGCATTCCCACTTTGGGCAGCCTCCGTCGCCGAGGCGCTCCTCCATTATAACGTTATGCCCGAGGTGAGGGCAGTAGCGCACGCTTGCGCATTTTCGTTCTCTCACGCCGACTTCTCCCTTCTTATAAATCTGATATAAAGATTATATGCAGTTTGGTAATTTCTAAGCGTTGTCCCGCATATTTTTGTATGAATACACATATAAGGAGCGGGAAAGATGATTTTTACCGAAAGAAAGAGAAAAAGCCGCCGCGACGATAAAATACGCGCCGTTTCGGAGGAGCTCCGCGGGATAACCGCTGCTCTCGAAGCCTCGGACGCGGGCTTTAACGAGGTCTCGGACGAAGATCTTATAGAGGCGATGATCTATGAGCGCTCGTCGCTGAGGGCGCGCTACAGCTATCTTATAAAGGAGCTGAAAAGAATAGAGGCGGAGTAAATTTTGCTTGACACCGCCGCGCCGTTGTGGTATTATATCAGGGCGGGCATTTGTCCGCCCATAAGGAGAGGTATCGAAGCGGTCATAACGAGGCGGTCTTGAAAAGTGTTCCGCAAAAAACGGTGCCTTATCCCTGTAAACCCTTTATTATTGGGGATTTGTGCGTTTTTGTAATTTTGTTTTTTCTGAATTCTCGCTTAAAGTTCTCGCCATAATCAAAGAGCTGAAAATCCGGGAAAATTAGGCTGTTACGGAGGGGTACCGAAGTGGTCATAACGGGGCGGTCTTGAAAACCGTTAGAGGGCAACCTCACATGGGTTCAAATCCCATCCCCTCCGCCAAAATTTGTGCATGGTGTCAATAATTTGGTCTTGTCGGGCTTTAAATTTAGACACCATGCCAATTTTTTTACGAGCCGGTGCATATCTTTTTTCAGATATATTATCAGATTTGCCGCTGCTTTAGGAGAGAACTGCAGCGAGAATTTTTTGTGTGCCGGCAAGGCTCTTTAAACAGAGCCTTTGCCGAGACAGTCCATCAGAGCATTTGCAGAATTTAATTTTGAAGAACTGTCCAAGTGGGCATAAATGTTTGCTGTTGTACTGAAATCTGAGTGTCCGAGCCACTCCTGAATCTGTTTCATCGGGACTCCGTTGGCAAGCATCAGAGATGCGCAACTGTGTCTAAGATCGTGAAACCTTATTCTCCTCAGACCGTTTTTTTCAAGAAGCTTCGGGAAAAACTCAGAAACATAGTTGGGCTTGATGAGATTTCCGACCTCGTTGACGCAGACGTAGTCAGCGTATTTTTTGTTGTAACTTCGTCCGCACAGTTGGCGGTTTTTCTCCTGCTCCTCCTTCAGCGCGAGCAGCCTTTCCTTGACAAACGGGACAAGCGGCAGAGTCCTCAGACTTGATTTGGTCTTGGTGGTGTCAGACTCGACAATCTCAATCCTGCCGTTGATATTGCAGCTCGTGACGGTGTGCTTGATTGTGATAGTGTTCTGCTCGAAGTCGATCGCGTTCCACTTCAGTCCGATTACCTCGCTCCTTCGCAACCCATAGAAAGCTCCGAGCAGAATCGGTATCTCCAGCTTGGTTCCCTTTGAAACTTCAAACAGCCTGCCCATTTCCTCGGTGCTGTAGAAACCTGCCTCGAAATGTTCCCGTTTCGGACGTTCGACATTGTCGGCGGGATTGACGTCGATGAGGTCAATTTTAACCGCATACTTGAGCGCCTTGTGGATCAGCGCGTGATAATGAATGACGGTCGTGGCACTGACCCGCTTCATCTCGCTTGCGTAAAATAGCTGGATATCCTTTGCTCCGAGATTTTTGAGCAATACCCCTGTGCTTTTGAAATATGGGATAATTGCCCGCCGCAGCATGCCCTCGTAGGAAGAATAGGTAGGAGTGGCGATGGTGTCTTTGACCAGATCGAGGAACACGCTGCAAAACTCCGCGAAAGTCATATCTTCCTCCGGCGTTTGGGGCTCTGGCGGGATGAAATCCCTCCGAAGATTCATAAGAAACTCCTCTGCCCGCTTCTTGTTTCCTTTCACAGGCAGCCCTGTCGCAACCCATTTTTCGTGCCTCTTCCCAAGCGAGTCATTATAGCTTAGAACCGCGTAATAGCGACCCTTTTTAATAGTTAGATGTCCCGCGATATACATTGTTAACCTCCTTTTCTTTGCAGAACACCTGCCATGCCACCGCTATTATACCATAAGACTAAACAAATGTCCACAGCATATTGCGGTGTCTCAGCCGTTGTTTTGAACCGTATAGATTCCAAAATATTCCAGAAGATGTTGCTTCGGGATGCGATATGACCTGCCAACTTTTACGGCTTTGATTTCACCTCGCTTGATCAACCGATAGCCGGTCTTGGGACTAATTTCCAGAAATTTACACATTTCGTCGATGGTCAGAAGATCGGAAAGCTCCGAGATCTTTTGAGGAGGAGGATAGCAGCCTGATGTTGTCACGGCTTTACAGACTCCTTTTTTATTTATTGCCTGACGTCACCAGGCTGCTTTGCGATCGCAGGTTCATTGTATCCTCCCCCCAAAAAAATGTCAACCCCCCTCATGAGCTATCGTCAACGAGTTGACATTCAGTTTACAAAACGCCATAATAGACGTGAAGCAAGACACGGAAAGCTCCGCATCTTGTCCGTAATTATTATATTAGCAAAGGAGAAATGAAAAATGGATGATGATATAATAAAGGAATACAGACCATTGAAACTTACAGAAAAGTCTGCACGGGCATTTATTCGGCTTGATGTAGAATATCACGAAAAGGCAAACAAACTTCGTAATGAATACCTCGATAAGCTTGCAGCGCTTTACAATCGCTTTAAAGACAAAGAAGCAAGCGAGGCTGATAATCCATTGGATAAGACCGATGACGACATTAAAAAGGCAGCTTACGACTTTTATACAAGCAAAAAAGCTGAACATGCTAAGCAGAAAGTGAACCTGCGCAATAAGTACCGAGCTTATATAGATTTCTTCAAAGGTTTTTCTGAATATGAAATCGATGCCATTCTCGAACTGCTTGAAAATAACTTCAGAGGATACGTCCCGAACTGGGCAAATATTGCGAAGACAACACAGCTGCTGCCTGATGAAATTCCGAACGAGGAAGATGAGATTCCGAACGGGGACGAAGAAGTTCCGAACGGGGGCGAAGAGGTTCCGAACGGGAAAGATGAGATCCCGAACGAGGACGGTGAGATTTCGAGCGGGGGCGATGAGATTTCGAACGAGGACGGCGACAATGAAACGGACAAAGACAGCAAAAAAACTAAAATAATAATAATGGAGTGGGATATGGATAAGAAAATCCAGAGCTACAGCAAAGCAATCAGGGAAATCAGACTCAAAAGAGGAAAGTCCTTAGAAGAAATGGGCAAAATTTTGGGGTGTACAAGACAAAACGTAATGAAAATAGAACAGGATAAGATAAAAACGCTCCCGGTAGAAAAAATACCAACTATCGCCAAAGCAATTGGAGTTTCACCTGCATATCTCCTCGGATTAGCTGAGGATAATTATATGCCGACCCGAATTGAATGTTTCTTTTGGGAACACCCGGACGCATTAGATTTTGAGTCTGCGTATGATGCGGAAAAATTCTTCAAAATGTGGGACAAGATAATTTTTTTTGTCAGGTTTTATATTGAAGATAACCCCGTAGATTCAAGCAGATTTTTTGAGTCTAATTATGAAATTATCCAGGAGAAACTCAAAACCCTCATAGAAGGCATCGATGATATTGAGCTTCTCAGCTCACTTGAAAGAATATTGAATACGGGCAAGATTCAATACAGTGAAGTAGCATCAATAATTAAGGCGGTTGCAGCGCTCTGCACAATCCCAGATATAGGCAACTCGTTTTTTACATCTCCGATATCTAACGCACTGAAGATACAATTTAGAAACAACTCGGATTAACGCTCCTGAGGGCACTGAAAAATTTTAAAAAAAATTGTTACCTCCTGGTTGACATTTCAAGCGTAGTGGCGCTTATACCGTCTAAGAATGGCAGGATGGAGCGATCTCCATCCTGCCACTAACTTTTCTCTTTCACTCTTCGGTAGAAAGTTGTCTTGGTCATGCCGAGCTGCTTCATTGATTCGACTGCGGAAATCCTGCCGCTTTTCCACTGGGATATCACTGCATCAAACTCGGGGCAGGGCTTTGCAACCCTGCCCTTGTAAATTCCGTTCTCTTTTGCGATTGCTATTCCCTCACGCTGGCGCTGTAAAATGTATTCCCGCTCCAATTCTGCAACGGCGCCGAAAATCGTAAGCATAAACTTGCTGGTCGGGGTGGTCGTGTCGATGGATTCTTTTTTAGACACAAACTCGACCTTTTTCTTTGTGAGTTGTTCCACCAAGTCCAAGAGGTCTCTCGTGTTCCTTGCGAACCTTGAGATTGATTCCACAATCACTGTGTCACCTTCGCGGACAAAAGACATCATCTTTTTCAGCTCAGGTCGATCCGTATTTTTGCCACTCATTTTGTCGATGTAAACTTGCTCAACGCCGAGCTCCCTCATCAGAACCTCTTGACGGGCAGTATTCTGGTCAGCGGAACTGATTCGTATGTATCCTACTTTCATCGTTACTCCTTTCCCGATAGGGTCGCTGAAAAATTTGGAACGTTCCAAAAGGGCAAAACCGACTTATTTGGAACGCTTTTTCGGCGTCCCGTTTAAGTGTACCCAAACGGGACTATATGGCGAATAGAAACTCCTCAATCTCATCGAGGGTATATCCGTCCTCGTAAAGCTCCTCGATATCTTCCGGCATATACCCACAATGGCAGGCTACGCCTTTGAGATCCTCGAAGTATTGCTTCTCGGCGGGATCCATTTTGTCCGAAATTGTTTTCGATGATGATGTCCACCAGTCATCGTCCCAACCATGACGGTAGGGGAAGCAATAATTATAGTACAGCCCAGAATCATTGAACTCTGACCTCTTTCTATATCCCGAGCTGTCAATTCTCAGAATCTCACCGCTCTCGATTGAAATCTTTTCGCATTTGCCAAAGTTGAGATATAACTTCTTCAGACCAGCCTTCAAAATCTCCTCGGTAGAGGCGTAGATATACAAGCCTCGCTCGGGATAGTAGTAAAGGCACAAGGGATTGTCGCCTTTGACTATATAAAGGTTATCGGAGCTATCCATAACTGTGATGGTCATACTACCTTGAAGCTGCTCCGCCATATATTTCAGGCTTACAAAATCAAGCTTTTTCTTATTCTCGATGAGCTGCACGGCAACATAACTGTCGGTCTTGATATGAGTACCCGGAAGCCGTTCAACCTCCCTGACCCTCTCATCATTATAAATTACGCCGTTGTGAGCCAAGGCAAATGGCACATCAACCTTGCCGTAGAACGGGTGGTTGTTAAAGTTCAGCTTCTCGCTGCCCTGAGTAGTCATTCGGGTATGTCCCATGACCGCGTTGACCCCATCGGGAACATTGAACCTCATGAGGTGAGCAGGGATAGGTCGCTTGTAAATGCGAAGTTTTCCGCTGTGATTGTAAGCAATTCCGGTGGCGTCAGTGCCTCGCACCTCGCAGGCAGTTGAGAGTACATTGAGAACACGGTTCATCTGTCTTTTGTTCAAACTGCGGTTATAATCCAAAACTCCAAACAGACAGCACATAATTAAACCTCCTCTTCAATAGCGACGGGTTCGTTGACGTATATTTGCCGCTCCTTGAGATATTGAACAAGCTCAGGCGACGTGCAGGACTTGGCAAAAGTCGTCCAAGAGACGTTCTGTATCTCATCGTCAGACAGGCAGGTCGCGAGGTCGCAAATCTTGTTCACGAGTTGAAGCGTGGCAAGCAGGGTGTTGAGTTTGAGCGTTCCTCGGAAGATTCTGAACTCAACCGTAGTGAAGTTGAGAAGGTTTATGCAGGCATATCTGCCCCTGTTTGAACCTTTCTTAGCGTGTTCCAGCATAGCTTTCGGGTTGTCCTTATACCCATAGCGGGCCGCCCAGCTATCCAACTGGCGTTGAGTTCTGCGGCTGAACTTGAGTAGCTCGTCCCAGTGTTTCTCAAAGAAGAAAAGCAAGCGTCCGATGCTTGCCTCTTGATCTTCGTTTGTGTCTCCGAATGAATCGCGATTGACGTGGATATGTAAGCCACAAGTACCTGCCTGATGAGATAT
>CANQXS010000005.1 GCA_947627875.1 uncultured Clostridia bacterium | reverse complement strand
ACCTGTTGACCTAAATCCAAGTGTGCTATGCAGATGCACTTAAAACTTTCTGCAAATCTTATTATACGAGGAGAAACGAAATGGATTTCAAGGAATTAAGGCAGTATGACGAGGAAATTTATGCCGCGACCGAGCGGGAGCTTCACCGTCAGCAGCACAACATCGAGCTTATCGCCTCGGAAAACATAGTTTCAAAGGGAGTTCTCCTTGCGGCGGGGACTGTTCTCACCAATAAATATGCCGAAGGCTACCCCGCGCACCGCTATTACGGCGGCTGCCAGTATGTCGACGAGGTTGAGGAGATCGCCCGCGAGCGCGCCTGCAGGCTCTTCGGGGCGGAGCACGCGAACGTCCAGCCCCACAGCGGCGCGTCGGCTAACCTCGCGGTGTTCTTCGCGCTCCTCCAGCCCGGCGACACCGTCCTTTCGATGAGCCTTGCCCACGGCGGACACCTCTCTCACGGCTCGCCTGTAAACATTTCGGGAAAATACTTCAACATCGTCCCCTACGGCGTTTGCGACGCCGACGGCAGAATTGATTACGACGAGGTCGAGAGGCTCGCTCTCGAATGCAAGCCCAAGCTTATCCTTGCGGGAGCGTCGGCTTATCCGAGAGAGATAGATTTTAAGCGCTTCGGCGAGATTGCAAAGAAGGTCGGAGCCTACCTTATGGTCGATATGGCGCATATCGCGGGGCTCGTAGCCGCAGGGCTCCACCAGAACCCCGTACCCTACGCCGACGTCGTCACCACCACCACCCACAAGACCTTAAGAGGTCCGCGCGGAGGAATGATACTCTGCAAGGAGGAATACGCCAAGGCGATAGACAAGGCTATCTTCCCGGGAATACAGGGCGGCCCGCTTATGCATATCATCGCGGCAAAGGCTGTTGCGCTCAAAGAGGCTTTGGAGCCCGAATTCAAGGTATATCAGCAGCAGATCGTCAAAAACGCCGCGAAGCTCGCCGAAGAGCTTAAAAAGCGCGGCTTCAACCTCGTCTCCGGCGGGACCGACAACCACCTGATGCTCATCGACCTTCAGAACTTCGGCATCACCGGCAAGCAGCTTGAGCACAACCTCGACGAGGTACATATAACCGTCAACAAAAACGCCGTCCCGAACGACCCGCAGAGCCCGTTCATCACGAGCGGCATTAGGGTCGGCACGCCCGCCGTGACCTCGCGCGGCTTCAAGGAGCCCGAGATGGAAAAGATCGCCGGTTGGATATACGACGTTGTGACCGACTTCGAGGGCAGCAAGGAACGCGTTTCCGCCGAGGTACAGGCGCTCTGCGAGAGCTTCCCGATTTATGAGGATTGCTATTGAGAGGTTGTATTTTAGAAGCAGAGTAAAGTAGTTTTATTTGCCTCGCTCATCGCTCGGCAACGGGGAACCCCTTAATAGGGTTCCCCGCGCAGAAACAGTCCACCGGACTGGTTTCTGCTTCCCTTCCTGATTTCTGTTAGGAAAAAGATTTCGCAGCCTGCGGGCTGCGACCAGAGGCTTCTCGCCTCTGGACTCTCGCAAGCCTTTTGGAAAAGGCTTGACCGAAAACTTTTAAGTCTTTGGTTCAACTCATTTTTATGTCGGAACGCCGCGCGAGAGCGTGCGCTCCGCCCGAAAGGAAAAAGCTATGAAAATAATGGTCGTAGGCGGCGGAGGCCGCGAACACGCGATTATAAAGAAGCTGCTCGAAAACAAAACCGTCGAAAAAATCTACTGCCTGCCCGGAAACGGAGGCATAGCCGCCGACGCGGAATGCGTTCCCATCGGCTCGACGGATATTCCCGCGATAGTCGATTTTGCCGCAAAAACAGGCATCGACTACGCCGTCGTCGCACAGGACGACCCGCTCGTTCTCGGCTGCGTCGACGAGCTCAATAAAATCGGCGTCCCCTGCTTCGGTCCCGACGCAAAGGCGGCGATAATCGAGGGCAGCAAGGTATTCTCGAAAAACTTTATGAAAAAATACGGCATTCCCACCGCCGACTACGAGGTCTTTACCGACGCCGCAGAGGCTCTTAAATACCTTGAGACCGCGAAGATCCCGACCGTCGTCAAGGCTGACGGTCCTGCGCTCGGAAAAGGCGCAATAGTTGCCCTCACCCGCGAGGAGGCTTTTAACGCCGTCCGCGAGATTATGGAGGACAAAAAGTTCGGCGCGAGCGGAGACAAAATCGTCATAGAGGAGTTTATGACCGGTCCGGAGGTGACCGTTCTCTCCTTCACCGACGGCGAGACGGTCATACCTATGGTACCTTCGACAGACCACAAGCGCGCCCACGACGGCGACCAAGGACTCAACACCGGCGGGATGGGAACGGTTGCGCCGAGCCCTTATTACACCCCCGACGTCGCTAAAAAGGCGATGGAAACGATAATCCTGCCGACGGTAAAGGCGATGAAAGCCGAGGGAAGACCATTTAAAGGCTGCCTCTATTTCGGGCTGATGATAACCCCCGAAGGTCCGAAGGTAGTTGAATACAACTGCCGCTTCGGCGACCCCGAAACACAGGTGGTTCTGCCGCTTCTTAAGTCCGATCTGCTCGAAATCATGCTCGCGACCACAAATGGCGGGCTCGATAAGGTCCCCGTGGAGTTCTCCGACGGAGCAGCCTGCTGCGTTATTATGGCTTCAAGCGGCTATCCCGAGAAATACGAAAAAGGTTATGAGATAACCGTTCCCGAGGAGCTCAAAGAGCACGTTTACATCGCGGGAGCGAAGCTCGATTCGGGGAAGCTCGTTACGAGCGGCGGACGCGTTCTGGGAGCGGTAGCAGTCGCTGACTGCCTCGAGAACGCAGTCGCCGAGACTTATTCATACTGCGAAAAAATTCACTTCGGCAACGCCTATTACCGCCGCGATATCGGCAAAAAAGCCCTTGATTTTCTTAAAAATGAGGTGAAGTAATGGTATACAGAATTTACGTTGAAAAGAAGCCCGAGCTTGCAAACGAAGCCAAGGCGCTTAAGAACGACCTGCGCGGACTTTTGATGATAAACGGTCTTGAGGACGTAAGGGTTATCAACCGCTACGATGCGGAAAATATCACCAAGGAGCTCTTCGACTACTCTGTCAAAAACGTATTCTCGGAGCCGCAGCTCGACATCGCGACGGAGGAGATAAACACCGACGGAGCAACAGTATTCGCGGTCGAATACCTTCCCGGGCAGTTCGACCAGCGCGCGGATTCGGCGGCACAGTGCATTCAGATAATCTCTCAGGGCGAGCGCCCGCTCATCCGCTCGGCAAAGGTCTACTGCCTTTACGGAAAGCTCTCGGAAGACGAGATAAAGGAGATAAAAAAATACGTCATCAACCCCGTTGAGGCGAGAGAGGCGGCTCTTGAAAAGCCGGAAACGCTCGTAGTTAAATACGATATTCCGACCGAAGTAAAGACCCTCGAGGGCTTCACCTCGCTCGACAGGGCGGGTCTCGAGAAATTCGTGGACGACTACAGGCTCGCGATGGACGCCGACGACATCGAGTTCTGCCAGAGCTACTTCAGGTCGGAGCACCGCGACCCGACCGTCACCGAAATAAGAATGATCGACACCTATTGGTCAGACCACTGCCGCCATACGACCTTCCTGACCGTTATCGACGGCGTGAAGTTCGAGGACGAGCTTTTGCAGAAGGCTTACGACGAATACATCGAGGTAAGGCACAGAATAGGCGACAAAAAGCCGATATGCCTTATGGACCTCGCGACCGTTGCTGCGAAATATCTCAAGAAGATGGGCAAGCTCCCGAAGCTCGACGAGTCGGAGGAGATAAACGCCTGCACCGTAAAAATCGAGATAGAAGCCGACGGCAAAAAGGAGCCCTGGCTGCTCCTCTTTAAGAACGAGACCCACAACCACCCGACCGAGATCGAGCCCTTCGGCGGCGCGGCGACCTGCATCGGCGGGGCTATCCGCGATCCGCTCTCGGGGCGCGCATACGTTTACGGCGCGATGAGAGTTACCGGAGCCGCAGACCCGACGGTCCCCGTTTCGGAGACTATCCCCGGCAAGCTCCCGCAGAGAAAAATAGTCACCACCGCGGCGGCGGGCTACTCTTCTTACGGCAACCAGATAGGTCTTGCGACGGGCATAGTCGACGAAATATATCACCCCGGCTACGCTGCAAAGAGAATGGAGATAGGCGCGGTCATCGCGGCGGCTCCCGCGGAAAACGTCAGGCGCGAGGTCCCCTCGCCCGACGACGTTGTTATACTCTTAGGCGGCTCGACGGGGCGCGACGGAATAGGCGGCGCAACCGGCTCTTCTAAGGCGCACGACTCCCACTCGGTCGAGACCTGCGGCGCAGAGGTCCAGAAGGGCAACGCCCCCGAGGAAAGAAAGCTTCAGAGGCTCTTCCGCAACCCCGAGGCGAGCAGGCTCATAAAGAGATGCAACGACTTCGGCGCGGGCGGCGTTTCAGTCGCTATAGGAGAGCTCGCCGACGGTCTTGAAATAGACCTCAACGCTGTTCCGAAGAAATACGAAGGTCTCGACGGCACCGAGCTCGCGATAAGCGAATCCCAGGAGAGAATGGCGGTAGTAGTTGCTCCCGAGGACGTTGAAAGGTTCCTTGAGCTCGCTCACACCGAAAATCTCCAGGCCTGCCCGGTTGCAAAGGTAAAGTCCGAGCCGAGGCTCGTTATGAACTGGAACGGCAAAAAGATAGTCGATCTGAGCAGAGAATTCCTCAACTCAAACGGCGCAGAAAAGCATATAACCGTGACCCCCGACACCCCCGCCCTTGCGGAAAGAGAGGTTACCGGAAGCTTTTCGGAAAACCTTTCCTCGATGGCTTCGGACCTCAATATCTGCTCGAAGCGCGGACTTTCGGAGCGCTTTGACTCCACCATCGGCGCGGGTACCGTTCTTATGCCGTTCGGCGGAAAGAACCAGCTCACCCCGATCCAGGCGATGGTCCAGAAGATTTCCGTCGAGAAAAAACACACCGACGACTGCTCGTTTATGGCTTGGGGCTATAACCCCTATCTCACCGAGCAGAGCCCATATCACGGCGCATACAGCGCGGTAGTGGAGTCGGTCTCGAGGCTTATCGCGACGGGCGCAAGCTTTGAAGACGTTTACCTTACATTCCAGGAATACTTTGAGCATCCCGGGCGGGACGGCAAGCGCTGGGGCAAGCCCCTCGCCGCGCTCTTGGGCGCTTTCAGAGCTCAGCTCGACCTCGGGATAGGCTCTATCGGCGGCAAGGACTCGATGAGCGGAAGCTTTGAGGACCTCGACGTTCCGCCGACGCTCGTTTCCTTCGCCGTTACGACCGGAAAGGTCGGCGATGTTGTTTCGCCCGAATTCAAGTCGGCGGGACATAAGATTGTTCTTCTTACCCCAGAATACGACGAAAACGGTCTGCCGAAGGCGGATTCGCTCATCTCGCTGTTTAACGAAGTGACATCGCTCTTAAGGAGCAAAAAGGCTGTCGCCTGCTACACCCCCGGCATCGGCGGAATAGCCGAGGCGGTCCTAAAAATGGCGATAGGCAACGGCATAGGCTTTGAATTTGCGCCGGATTTTTCGCTTAACGACATCTTTAAGCTCAGGTGCGGGAGCTTTATCCTCGAGCTTTCGGGCGAGGAGGATATCGGCAGAACCGTCGGCAGGACTGTTACAGAGCAGACTGTCTGCGGCTGCGGCGAGAGCGTCCCGCTCGGCTCGCTCCTTAAGACCTACGAGGACAGGCTCGAAGGCGTTTACAGCTGCAACATCGCTCAGGGCGGAAAGGAGATTCCGACGCTCTCCTTCGACGGCAGAAATACCGCCTCCCCCGCGATAAAGACCGCGAAGCCGCGCGTTCTGATACCCGCGTTTCCCGGCACCAACTGCGAATATGACAGCGCGAAAGCGATGCGCGACGCAGGCGCCGAGCCCGAGATAATCGTTATAAACAACCTCAGCTCGGCGGGAATACGCGAGAGCGCAGAGAAATTCGCCGAGGAGCTTAAGCGCTCGCAGATGATATTCATTCCCGGCGGCTTCTCGGGCGGCGACGAGCCCGACGGCTCGGGCAAGTTTATATGCGCGTTCTTCAGGAACAAAGCGATCCGCGACGGAGTTACCGACCTTCTTAATAACCGCGACGGTCTTATCTGCGGAATATGCAACGGCTTCCAGGCGCTTATAAAGCTCGGACTCGTTCCCTACGGCGAGATTTTGGATTCCGACGCGAGCTTCCCGACGCTCACCTATAACACCATCTCGCGACATCAGTCGAGGATAGTCCGCACGAGGATAGCCTCGAACAAGTCGCCTTGGCTCAGGAACGTAAACGTAGGCGACATCATCAACGTTCCGATCTCTCACGGCGAGGGCAGGTTCCTTGCGAGCGAGGAGCTCATTAAAAAGCTGATAGAAAACGGTCAGGTCGCGACTCAGTATGTCGACCTCGAGGGCAAAGCGACTTCGGATATCCGCTTTAACCCCAACGATTCGATGTATGCGATTGAGGGCATCACCTCGCCCGACGGCAGAGTCTTCGGAAAGATGGGACATTCGGAAAGAGTGGGAAACGGGCTCTATAAAAACGTCCCGGGCAACTACGACATCGGTATGTTCCGCGCTGCCGTTGAATACTTCCGCTGACGGCTTATGACAAAAAGGTGCGCTCGGCTCAACCGAGCACACCTTGTTTTGTTTATTTCTACAAAATTTTTTCAAAACGAAAATAATGCTTGACTTTAGCATATTACTATGATAAAATAGTCTCATTCTAAAAGAGAAAGCGAAGATAATATGAAGACACTTTCACAGGACGGGCTCACCGGCAGCCTCTGCGCGCTTTACGAGCGCTCTGGCTACCGACGCTATAAGATGAGCAAATTCGAGGAATACGACCTATATGCGCGGAACAAGGACTTTTTGGTCTCGGAGAACGTATTGACCTTCACCGACCTCGACGGCAGACTTATGGCGCTCAAGCCCGACGTAACACTTTCGATAATCAAGAACAGCCGCGAAGCCTCGGGTATCGAAAAGGTTTATTACCACGAAAACGTCTACCGCGCTTCGGGCGGGACATTGGGCTTCCGCGAGATAGCCCAGGCGGGGCTGGAATGCATCGGCGACGTCGACGAATACTGCGTATGCGAGGTTTTGAGCCTTGCCGCCAAGAGCCTGCTCGAAATAAGTTCGAACTCGGAGCTCGACGTTTCTCATCTCGGACTCCTCTGCGAGCTTTTGGACTGCGCAAAGCTCTCGGAGCCCGCAAAGGTGTCGGCAATAGAGCTTATGGGCGGAAAGAATATCGGAGAGCTCGAAAAGCTGCTGAAAAGCGAGGGCGTCGGCGAGGATATGCGCCGAAGGATAATCGGCGTCGCTCAGCTCGACTGCGAGGCGAAAGAGGCTTCGGAAAAGCTTAAAGAGCTTTTAGGCGGAATCGTTTCCGGGGAATCGCTGGCGCTTTTCTGCGACACCTGCGATTTTTTGCACGGGGAATTCCCCGAAACCGTTAAGGTGGATTTTTCGACGGTAGGCGACCTGAATTACTACAGCGGCATCTTCTTCAAGGGCTACGTCAGAGGCGTCGCATCGGGAATCCTGAGCGGCGGGCAGTATAACGGGCTTATGCGCAAGCTTAAAAAGAGCTCCCGCGCGATAGGCTTCGCGCTCTACCTCGACCTTTTAGAGCCGCTCTTTGAGGCGGGCGGCGGCTTTGATTCGGATATACTGCTTCTTTACAAAAACGCCTCCCCTGCCGAAATCTACGGCGCGGCAAAAAGGCTTTCGGAGGGCGGAGCGAGCGTATGCGTGATGAAAGAGCGCCCGAAAAATATGAAATTCCGCGAGGTTTACCGCGTTGCTTCGGGAGGTGAAGCCGTCCGTGAAGAATGAGATCATAAACGTGGCGCTGCCGAAGGGCAGGCTCGGAGACAACGTTTACGAGATGTTCTCGAAGGCGGGCTATCGCTGCCCCGAGCTCGAAAATCCCGGCAGAAAGCTTGTATTTGAAAACCCCGAGGTCGGGATAAGGTTCTTTTGGGTGAAGCCCTCGGACGTCGCGATTTACGTCGAAAAGGGAGCGGCGGATATAGGCGTCGCCGGAAAGGACATACTCTTAGAATACCGCCCCGACGTTTACGAGCTGCTCGACATTGGTCTCGGCAAGTGCAGAATGGCGGTCGCGGCTCCGAAAAGCTTCAGGGACGACCTCCGCAGGACCCTAAGAGTTGCAACTAAGTTCCCGAACGTAGCAAAGGCGCATTATTCCTCGTTTGGGCGTGACATAGAGATAATCAAGCTCAACGGTTCGATCGAGCTCGCGCCGATTTTGGGTCTCTCCGACGTTATCGTGGACATCGTCGAGACCGGCGCGACGCTTCGGCAGAACAACCTTGAAGTATGCGAAACGCTGTTCGAGATAAGCGCAAGGCTCATCGCGAACAAGTCTTCCTACCGCTTCAAGGGCGATGAAATCAAGCGGATACGGGACAGCCTCGGAGCTGTGAAAGGAGCAGAAAATGATTAAGATATTAAAGACTTCCGAGACCTCGGCTTCGGAGCTGTTTTCGCGGACGATACAGTCCAAAGACGTTTCGGAGGTGGTCGGAAAGATTATAGACGACGTTAAAGCCAACGGCGATAAGGCGCTTTTTGCCTACACCGAGAAGTTCGACAGGGCGAAGCTTTCGAACCTTGAGGTCGGAGAGGACGAGCTCAAAGAAGCTTTTGAAAAGGTGGAGCCGAAGCTGCTCGGAATCATCAAAGAGGCGGCGGGGAATATCGAAAAGTTCCACCGAAATCAGCTCAGGAGCGGATTTGTTATCGCCGACAAGCCCGGAGAAGTTATGGGTCAGAAGGTCCTGCCGATCGAAAAGGTCGCGATTTACGTCCCGGGCGGGACTGCGGCTTATCCGTCGACTGTGCTTATGAACGCTATCCCTGCAAGGATAGCGGGCTGCAGCGAGATAATTATGACAACCCCCTGCCGCCCGGACGGAACGGTTATGCCCGAGATACTCGCCGCAGCGAAAATCGCGGGCGTTACGAGGATATTCAAAATCGGCGGCGCGCAGGTCGTCGCGGCGCTCGCCTACGGCACCGAGAGCGTTCCGAAGGTAGATAAAATCGTAGGTCCCGGGAACCAATACGTCGCGGAGGCGAAGCGGCAGGTCTTCGGGCGAGTGGCAATAGATATGATTGCCGGACCGAGCGAAATACTGATAATTGCCGATAAATCGGCTAAGCCGGAGTTTTTGGCGGCAGACCTCCTCTCTCAGGCTGAGCACGACAGGCTCGCAACTGCGGTTTTAATCACCGACTGCGCAGAGCTTGCAAAGAGCGTCGCCGAGGAGACAGAAAGGCAGCTAAAAGAGCTTCCGAGGCAGGAAATCGCCCGCGCCTCGATAGAAAGCAACGGAAAGATAATCGTCGCAGAAAGCATAGCCGAGGCAGTAGAAATCTCGAACGAGATAGCTCCGGAGCACTTGGAGCTCTGCACCGAGGACCCGTTTGCGCTGCTGCCCGAAATTAAGAACGCGGGGTCGGTATTCTTAGGGCATAACTGCCCCGAGCCCCTCGGCGACTACTTCGCGGGACCGAACCACACCCTCCCGACCGGCGGAACGGCGCGATTCTCGAGCCCGCTTTCGGTCGACGACTTCGTGAAAAAAATGCAGTTCACCTATTTCACAGAGGAAGCTTTTTCGGGCGTCGCGGAGAAGGTCGCGGCTTTTGCCGAGAAGGAAGGCCTCGGAGCTCACGCCCGCAGCGCTCTTAAGAGAATAAAGCTGTAAAGCCGATTCACTTTACGCAATCATTCTTGAAACTTCGGCACAAAAATGATGCAAAGCGCGTATTTATGCGCTTTCGGCTAAGCTGATTATAACGTGTAAAGCTGCTATGCTTTACATATAAACGGAGATGAAAATGAAATGTCACGCTTTCTGTGCAGCCGGATGCAGGCGCTCGCACCCTACACGCCGGGCGAACAGCCGAGCGATAGAAAGTATATAAAGCTCAACACCAACGAGTCGCCGTTCCCGCCGACCGAAAAGGCTCTTAGAGCAGTCGCGGAGGCTGCGGAAAACCTCCAGCTCTACCCCGCTCTCGACGGCGGAAAGCTCAGGGGCGCGATTGCCGAGTCGCTCGGGGTATCTTATGACGAGGTTATCGTGACGAACGGCTCGGACGAGGTCCTCAACCTCTGCTTCAGGGCGTTCTGCTCGCCTGAATCCCCCGCCGCGTTCGCAGACATAACCTACGGCTTCTATCCGGTATTTGCGGGCTACAACTGCGTGCCGTATGAAATTGTTCCGCTGAAAGAGGACTTCACGCTCGACTCGCGCGACTACATCGGCATAAATAAGACGGTTTTTATCGCCAACCCCAACGCGCCGACGGGCATTTTCCTGCCGGTGAGCGAGATAGAAGAGATCGTTAAGAGCAATCCCGACAACGTCGTTGTCGTAGACGAGGCGTATATCGACTTCGGGGGCGAGAGCTGCGTTCCGCTCGTGAAAAAGTACAAAAACCTCGTCGTAACGCAGACTTTTTCAAAGTCGCGCTCGATGGCGGGCGCGCGGCTCGGCTTCGGTATAGCCTGTCCCGAGCTGATAAACGACCTCTACAGGCTGATTTACTCGACAAACCCCTATAACCTCAGCAGGCTTAATATGGCTGCCGGTCTTGCCGCCGTTGAAGACTCGGACTATACCCGCCGCAACTGCGCCGAGATAGCAAAAACGCGCGAGGATTTCTCCCGAAAGCTTAAGAGTTTCGGATTTGAAGTCCTGCCGTCGCTGGCAAACTTCGTATTTGCGAAAAAAGAAGGCGCTTCGGGGCGTATGCTCTATGACAGGCTTCGGGCGGAAGGGATACTTGTAAGAAGATTCGATTCGCCGCGGATAAGCGATTGGCTCAGAATAACGATAGGTTCGCGGAAGGATATGAACACACTCGCCGAAAAACTCAGACTTATAACGGAGAATTTACTATGAGAACTTCCGAAATCAACCGCAAAACAAACGAAACCGACATAACCCTTTTTATCGACTGCGACGGAAAGGGGCAGAGCGAAATCAGCTCGGGCGTAGGGTTCTTGGACCATATGCTCACGCTCTTCGCAAAGCACTCAGGCTTTGACATTAAGCTTCGCTGCAAGGGCGACACCTTTGTTGACGACCACCACTCCGTCGAGGACATAGGGATCGCTCTCGGCTTGGCGCTTAAAGAGGCGCTCGGGAACAAGGCTGGCATAAGGCGCTACGGCGACGCGCTCATTCCGATGGACGAGGCGCTGATTCAGACCGCTATAGACCTTTCGGGGAGGAGCTATCTCTCCTGCGGGCTCGAGCTGCCGACGGAAAAGGTCGGGAGCTTCGACTGCGAGCTCGCCGAGGAATTTTTCGCGGCGTTTGCACGCTCCGCCGAGCTTACGCTCCACATAAGGCAGCTCGCCGGAAGAAACTCGCACCACATAATCGAGGGGGCGTTCAAATCGGTTGCAAGAGCTTTAAGAGCGGCAGCGGAGCCCGACCCGCGTTTTGCGGAAGCTCTGCCCTCTACGAAGGGAGTGCTTTAAGATGCTCGCGATTGCCGACTACGGCGTCGGGAACCTCTTTTCGCTGCGAAGCTCGCTGAAGTCTCTCGGCGTTGAGGCAAAGCTCGTCTCAAACCCGGAGGAGCTCAAAGACTCCGACAGAATAATCCTGCCGGGAGTGGGAGCGTTCGGCGACGCGGTAAAAAAGCTCCGCGAAACAAAAATGTTCGACGCGCTTAAAGAGGAAGCCGGGGCGGGAAAGCCGATACTCGGGATATGCCTCGGAATGCAGCTTCTGCTCGAAAAGAGCCTTGAATTCGGCGTTTACGAGGGTCTCGGGCTGATAAAGGGCGAAGTAAGACCTATTTCCGAGGTAATACCGGAGGGGCTGAAAATTCCGCATATAGGCTGGAACGGGCTGAAATTCAAGCCGCACCCCGTTTTTAAGGACATAAAGCAGGGCGACTGCGTTTATTTCGTGCATTCATTCAGCGCGCAAAACTGCCCGTCGGTAATTGCGACTGCCGAATACGGCGCCGAGCTTGCGGCCGCAGTGGCCGAGGGCAACGTCATCGGCTGCCAGTTCCACCCCGAAAAGAGCGGCGCGGTAGGGCTCGCTATCCTTAAATCATTCTGTGAAATTTAGGAGGACAAAATGAAGATCTTCCCCGCGATAGACCTTGTCGGCGGAAAAGCAGTCCGCCTCAGAAAGGGCAACTACTCCGAAATGACCGTTTACAGCGACGATCCCGTTTCGGTCGCCGAGGATTTTAAGGCAAGCGGCGCAAGCTGCATTCACCTCGTTGACCTCGAGGGCGCAAAGAGCGGCGGCACTCCCAACTTCGAGACCGTTAAGCGGCTCCTTTCGCTCGGCGGGTTTTTCTCTGAGGTCGGAGGCGGGATAAGGAGCCTTGAGACCGTCGAAAAATACCTCGGCATCGGGGCTTCGAGGGTGATTTTAGGGACAGCCGCAGTCGAAAACGAGGCTTTTCTGAGAGAAGCAGTGAAGCTCTTCGGAGAAAAAATAGCAGTCGGAGCGGACATTAAGGACGGCTTCGTTGCGATAAAGGGCTGGCTCGAAAGCTCGGCGCTGCCGCTTACGGATTTTGCAAAACGGCTCCAGGACATCGGCGTTAAAACCGTTATCTGCACCGACATAAGCCGCGACGGAGAGATGAAAGGCGCGAATCTTGAGCTCTACCGCGAGCTTGCCGAGGGATTTAAGATGGAAATCGTCGCTTCGGGCGGCGTTACGGGAATAGACGAGATAAAAACGCTTCGCGGCTGCGGAGTCGGCGGGGCGATAATCGGCAAGGCGTATTACGAGGGGCTTATATCCCTCTCGGATGCTATCGCCGCCGCGGAATGAGGTGTTAAAATGCTCAGAAAACGCATAATCCCCTGCCTCGACGTCCGCGACGGAAAGGTAACGAAGGGTGTAAATTTCCTCGGAAACAGAGATATCGCGGACCCCGTCGAACTCGCCGATTTTTACAGCAAATGCGGCGCGGACGAGCTCGTGTTTTACGACATAACCGCCTCGGCGGAGGGGCGGGCGCTCTTTACCGACGTTCTGAAACGCGTTGCCTCGACGGTTTTCATTCCGCTTACCGTAGGCGGAGGGATAAGAACGCTCGACGACTTCGACAGAGTTTTAAAATGCGGAGCCGATAAGGTAAGCGTGAATTCGGGCGCCATTGCCGACAAAACGCTTATTCGGCGCGCAGCGGAGCGCTACGGCAGCCAATGCGTGGTCATATCCGCCGACGTTGCCCGCAAGGACGGCGGCTACCGAGTTTTCGGGCGCGGAGGAAGAGACGATACGGGAATCGACGCCGAGGAATGGATAAAATTCTGCGTATCGGAAGGCGCGGGCGAAGTAGTTCTGAACTCAATAGACACCGACGGAGTTAAGGGCGGCTTCGACATTGAAATGTTAGAGGCGCTCTGCAAAAGCGTTCCCGTGCCGGTTATCGCTTCGGGCGGGGCAGGCAAAACCGAGGATTTCATCGAGCTGTTTAAAAAGCTCCCTTGGGTCGACGCGGGGCTCGCAGCCTCGGTCTTCCACTATAAAGAGATTTCGATTCCAGAGCTTAAAGCGGCTCTTGCCGAAAACGGCATACCCGTAAGACTGTAAAGGAGATCAACTATGACTTTGAATGACCTTAAATTCGATAAGGACGGGCTTATCCCCGCCATTGTTACAGACTGCGAGAGCGGCGACGTTCTGACCCTCGCCTATATGAACCGCGAAAGCCTCGAAATTTCTCTCGAAAAGCGGCTCACCTGCTTTTGGAGCCGTTCGCGCCAAGAGCTCTGGCTAAAGGGCGAAACGAGCGGAAATTATCAGCACATTCAGTCGGTGACAGCCGACTGCGACGGCGACGCGCTGCTGATAAAGGTGAAAAAGGACGGTCCCGCCTGCCACCTCGGAAACGACTCCTGCTTTGCAAACGAAATTTTTGAAGCCGAAGGCGCCCCAGAGCCGTTCACGCTGAACGCGCTCTATGAGCTGATCTGCGGGAGAAAGACCTCGCCGAAGGAGGGCTCTTATACTACTTATCTCTTTGAAAAGGGAATCGACAAGATACTCAAAAAGGTCGGTGAGGAATGCACCGAGGTCGTCATAGCCGCAAAGGGCGGGGACCGCCGCGAGGCTATTTACGAGACAGCCGACCTCTGCTATCACGTTATGGTGATGATGGCGGAAATGGGGATAACTCCCGATGAGATAAAAGCCGAGCTCGCCTCGCGCCACGTTATCGACAAAAAGGTCAAGCAGGAGAAAATGGTATGACAAGGCGCGACCTTCACGTCCACACCTGCTACTGCGACGGAAAATCAACGCCGGAGGAAGCCGTTAAAGCGGCTCTCGAAAAGGGATTCGGGCAGATAGGGCTCGTTGCTCATTCTTATGTGCCGTTCGATGAGGAATCCTGCATAAAGCCTGAGAAAATCGCGGAATTTCAGGGCGAGGTAAGGCGGCTTAAGGAGAAGTATCGCGGAGAAATCGAGGTCTTTTGCGGTCTTGAGGAGGATATTTTTTCGGAGCAAAGCCGCGAAGGGTTCGACTACGTTATCGGGTCGGTACACTATATAAAGCGGGGCGGCAGGTATTTTTCGGTCGACGAAACGCCCGATATCCTGAAAAACCTGATAGACGGTTTTTACGGCGGGGATTTTTACGCCTGCGCCGAGGATTATTTCGCGCTGGTCGGGGAGCTCGAAAAAAAGCGCCCGACCTTCGTCGGACACTTCGATTTGATAAAAAAATTCCGCAGTTTTATCCCGTTCGACAGCGGCGAGCCGAGGTATGTTTCGGCTTGGAGGGCTGCTGCCGACAGGCTTATAAAGAGCGGTCTGCCGTTTGAAATCAACAGCGGCGGCATCGCAAGAGGGTATCTTGACGAGCCCTACCCCTCGCCCGAGATAGCCGAATATATAAAGTCGCAGGGCGGCAGGCTGCTCCTTTCGAGCGACGCGCACCGCCCCGAGGACATCGGATTTGATTTTGAACGCCTGCAAGGGCTGATATAAGCGCAAAAACCCGCCGCACGGAGATTCCGCACGGCGGGCGATTTTTATTTTGCGACCAATTCGACCTCGAAGCCCTTTTCGCCGCCGAATTCGGTAAGACCGTTTTCCGCGGGTTTAACCGAGGCGGAGGTTTTCGGCTCAAAGCCGTCGGGGACGGCGGTTTTAAAGCTGTTTCCGAGCTCCGAAACAAACTTCGCGCTTAAGAGCTTGCCATCGTTCCAGATAAAGCTCACGGTAACGCAGCCTCTTGCCCTGAAGCCGTTTACGCTACCGCTCTTCCAACTGCTCGGGAGCGCAGGAAGGAGAGTTATAACTCCGCCTTGGCTCTGCAAAAGCATTTCCGCTATACCTGCCGAGCCGCCGAAGTTGCCGTCGATCTGGAACGGAGGGTGCATATCGAAGAAGTTGGGGTAGGTCGAGCGCTCCAAAAGCGCGGCGACGTTCTCCCCCGCCTTCTCGCCGTCGCGGAGACGCGCCCACATATTGATTATCCAGGCTCTCGACCAGCCGGTATGACCTCCGCCGTTCTGGAGCCTGCGTTCGAGGGTGACTCTCGCGGCGCTCATAAGCTCGGGGGTCTTTTCAAAGCTGAGCTGATCCGAGGGGTAAAGCCCCCAGAGATGGGAAATATGGCGATGCCCAGGCTCGACCTCGTCGTAGTCCTCGGACCATTCCATTATCTGACCGTATTTGCCGACAGTAGGCTTCGGGAGCTTAGGGAGCATCTCGCGGAGCTTATCGCAGAGAGCGTCGTCTTCACCCAAAAGCTCGGAAAACTCGATGCAGCTCTCGAATATCTCGCGGACTATCATCGAGTCCATAGTCGGTCCGACGCAGAGACAGCCCCTCTCGCCGGAAGGGTGGATATAGGTGTTTTCGGGAGAAATCGAGGGACCGGTAAGGAGTTTGCCGTTATACTCGAAGAGGTAGCCGGTAAAGAAGCGGCACGCCTCCTTTAAAATGCCGAGGTATTCGCGCAGGAACTCCCTGTCGCCGGTAAACTCGTAGTGGGTCTTTATGTGGGTGCAGAGCCACGCCGCGCCCATAGGCCAGATAGTCGCGGACATGCAGAGGTCCTGCGGGGCGCAGTCGCCGAAGATGTCGGTGTTGTGGTGTGCGCAGAAGCCGTCGAGTCCGTACATATCCCTTGCGACCTTCCGACCGTAGGGCAGCATGGTCTTTAAATGCTCCAAAAGCGGCATTTCGCATTCCGAGAGGTTGGAAACGCCGGCAGCCCAGTAGTTCATCTCGGCGTTGATGTTGATGGTATACTTCGAGCCCCAAGCGGGATAGCGGTCTTTGTTCCAAATTCCCTGAAGATTCGCGGGACGGGTCCCGGGGCGGGAGGAGGATATCAAAAGATATCTGCCGAAGTCGAAATAAAGCTTTGCGAGCTGAGGGTCGCCCGAGGCGCCCTTTAAGCGCTCGTTGGTCGGGACTGAGCTTTTATCCTCGCCGCCGAGATTTAAGCTGACGCGGTCAAAGAGACCGCGGTAGTCCTCAATATGCCTCGCCTTAACGGCGTCGTAGCCGAGGGCGAGCGCGGCTTTGAGCTTTTCCTCGCACCACGCCTTAATGTCGTCGCCGAAAAAGTCGCTCCTTATCGCGATAAACAGCGTAACCTCGGTGGAGTCGGTAACGTTGGTGACTGCGCCGTCGGTCCAGCCGAAGCCGTCCCAATCGGCAGCGGTCATAACGCAGTAGCGGCAGCCGCCCTCGGGCTGCCGGACCTCGATGTAGCTGCCGGTTTCGCAGACGTCGCCGACGTATTCCTCTCTCGCGGGGACGATGCTTATTTTTGCGGAGAATTTTTCGCCGTCGAGGGAGCGCTGGCGCACGGCTATGACCTTATCGGGGAAGCTGACGAAATATTCGCGCTCGAATTTTTTGCCGTTTTCAGAGAATTCAACTCGGCAGACGGCGTTTTCAAGGTCGAGCTCGCGGCGGTAATCGGAATAGCCGCCGTGCCCGAAATCAAGGGCGATATGCCCGCAGGTGTCGTAATGGCGCTGCTGGTCGGGGTGGGGGTACATAGTCTCTTCGCAGAGCTTTTCCGCCTCGCCTATCCTGCCCTCCAAAAGGAGCTGCCTGACCTTCTGCCAGTTGTCCTTGCAAAGCGGGTTGACCCTGTTTCTGCCGCCGCAGCCGTACCAGACGGTGTCTTCGTTGAGCTGGAGAATGTCTTTTAACGGGTCGCCGTAGACCATAGCCCCGACGCTGCCGTTTCCTATCGGGAAGGCTTCGTTCCAGCCGAATTTAAACGCCTTGTCCTCCCCCGTCGGAGCGGGAGAGGCAAGCCAGACGGTGCTTTTCATTATATCACCCCAATTCGAGCAGGCACTCGGCAAGGAGCTTCGGCACATCGAGGTGCTGCGGGCAGACGTTTACGCACTGCTCGCACCCGATGCAGCTGTCGGCTGAGCCGGTGGTCTTTATCAGCTCGGCGTATTTGTCTTTGGATTCCTGCCTCTTGCGGAGGTCGCGCTTTAAGCTGTTATAGAGCGCGAAAACGTCGGGAATGCTAATCTTCATCGGGCAGCCGTCGGTGCAGTAGCGGCAGGCGGTGCAGGGAATCGCAAACTTGATGTTTTCGGTAGCCTCGTCCAAAACCTTGCGCTCTTCGTCGGTGAGCGGCTTGAAGTCGTCCATGACCTTGACGTTGTCTTCGACCTGCCAGAGCGCGCTCATACCGCTGAGAACGACCATAACGTTCGGGAGCGAAGCCGCGAATCTTATCGCCCAGCTCGCGCAGGAGGCGTCGGGGTTGTAATCCTTGAGTATCTTCTCGGCTTTCTTGGGGGGATTTGCAAGGCTGCCGCCCTTTACGGGCTCCATAACGATGACCGGCTTGCCGAACTTTGTGGCAACGTCGTAGCACCTGTGAGCCCTGACCCAACCGTCCTCCCAGTCGAGGTAGTTGATCTGGAGCTGAACGAACTCCGCCTCGGGGTGCTCGGTGAGGATCTTTTCGAGCATTTCGGGGCTGTCGTGGAAGGAGAAGCCGATATGCTTTATCTTTCCGGCTTCCTTGAGCTCCTTGAGGTATTCAAACGCCTTTACCTCGGTGGCGTGCTGATAGGTATCCTTACCCATCGCGTGGAGCCAGTAGTAGTCGATGTAATCAACGCCGAGGCGGGTCATCGACTCGT
This sequence comes from uncultured Clostridia bacterium, assembly GCA_947627875.1. GTDB lineage: Bacteria > Bacillota > Clostridia > Oscillospirales > Ruminococcaceae > Faeciplasma. The sequence goes on along the minus strand of CANQXS010000005.1, from coordinate 121,206 downwards.
TGAATATCTTCTCCATACCCGCTCTGTCGGGCTTGCCGAAAAGCGGGAGCTTAGTCGTAACGGTAAAGCTGTCGCGGGGATAGCGCTTTACGACGCACTCTCTGAACGCGACCTCGCTGAAGCCCCCGTGATATACATAGGCGGTATCGTAATATGTATACCCATGCGCCATAAAGAGGTCGACCATTTCCTTGACCTTTTCGAGGTCAATGTCTTTTCCGTCGCCGCTTTTAAGCGGAAGTCTCATAAGTCCGAATCCGAGTTTCTTCATTTTATATACCTCCATAATTTAATACTGTCTTTGCGCGCGCAGGTGTTCTTTATGCTCGTCGGATACTCTGAAGCTCTCTAAAGCCTTTTGTATCGCCATTTTATGGGGAATTTCACCGAGCCTGCGCTCATCGATATACCCCACAGCGCAATCGTACTGCTTTGCAAGCGCAGTTGCGAAAAACCACGCGGTCATCATGTTTACATAATATTCCTCCGACTTTATTTCGGCAGCCCAGCTGAGGTATTCCGGCTTAAAATCGGCGTCTAAAAAGTGCCTCATAAGCATTCCGGTGCCGAAGCGAACTGTGTAGGTCCTTCCCGACTTCATCCAGCGGCGGATATTCGGCAGGAGCTCGGCTTTGTGCTTTGAAAAGCATTTCGGCGAAAGCGTATCGCAGACCGCCCAGTTGTCGATAAACGGGAGGAAGCGCTCGGTTTCGGCGAGCGCCTCGGGAAAATCCCGAATATTGCAGAGGATAGCCGAGTGAAGGATATTCTCGTCGTAGAAGCGGTGCGGCAGCTCGGAGAGAAATTCCGAGCGCTCGCTATGGTCAAGCTCTTTTGCGAGCCTGCGGATATCGGGAATCCTTACGCCCAATACCGATCTCTCGTCGACGGTCGGGACAAGCTTTGCCTGAAAGCTGCGGTATTTCGGGTCGGCAAGCTCGCGGAGCCGCCGTTCAACGGTTACCATAGTCGTTGTAAACGAAGTCGTTGAACTTCGCCGAGCCGCCCTCCTCGCCCGCAGTATAGCAGAACAGACCGAAGCGGCAGCCGGTGAAGTGCTTAAGGTCAAAGATCATCTTATGGCGCCCGCCGAGTTGCTTCCACTCGCCGTTTACAAGTGCGTAAAACTCGGCGAAGTCCTTGCCGTGACCGAATTCATACTTCACCTTTAGCCTTGCCTTTTCGGAGGCTGTATCGACGGAATCGGCAAGGTATTCCTCGCCGTCGTCCCTGAGCTTGAGGGCAATCCTCAAGCCGTTTTCGAGGCGTTCGATTCCGAGAGCGCCGTAGCGATACTGCAAAGCCGCAAGACCCGCAAATCCGCCGACGGGAAGGCTGCCTGCGTCGACCGTCACCTCGGCTTCGCAGGCGTCCCAAAGAGCGCGCTGGGTGAGCGTATTCTTAGCCATATCGAACGCAGGTGCGGGCAGAGCGTCGATTACAAGCCCGTCGGAGAGCCTCCAGTGGGAGTCAACGGGGTTATGGTTGAATTCCCAGGCGCCGTCGAGGGTATTGCCCGAGAAATCGTCGCTGCGGTAGAGCGGCGCATAAACATAGCCCTCGCGGGTGGTCTCGCACTCGACCTCCTTCGTGACCTCATCGAAAACGGGGTAGAGGTCGTCGCCGAAGCGCATCGGGACGAGGTTGGGGATACGCCCTACGGCTCCCCTGTCGGCAAAGATGACGCCGTACCACTTTCCGCTCGGAGTATCGACGATGCCGCCCTGAGCGACGCCGGAGGTCCCCTCGAACGGGTTCACGATAACGTCGCCGCCGTGCCATTCGCCGTCAATGCTGTCGGACATAAAGCAAGCCTCGACTCTCAGCCACCTGTCGGGCAGGCTGCGAATGAAGAAGGCGTAGTATTTGCCGTTGATTTTGTAGAGATGGCAGCCCTCGTAGCCGAGCGGCGTTTTCGGGACGTCTCTTATAACTACTTTGTCAATTCCGCCCGCCTTAGGCTTTGAGAGGTCGCTTTCGAGCTCGGTGACCCTTATCTCGCGGTTGCCGTACATTATGTATACCCTGCCGTCGTCGTCAAAGAGCAGCGAGGAATCGTGGAAGAAGCCCTCTATATAGCTCTTTTTCCAAGGTCCTTGAATATCGGTCGCGGTGAAATGGTAGGTTTTATGGGTGTCGTTCGCGACGAATACAACGTGAAAAACGCCGTTGTGATATCTTATGGTCGGAGCCCACATTCCGTTGCCGTAGGCGTGGGCGCCGTCGAGGTTTTCGCGCGGGGTGTCTTCCAACTTATCGTAAACGTGGGTGCAGAATTCCCAGTTGATGAGGTCGTAGGAGCGGAGGATAACGCAGCCCGGCATAAAATACATCGTAGTCGAGCACATATAGTAGGTGTCCCCCACCCTTATCACGTCGGGGTCGGGATAGTCAAGCCTTGTGAGCGGATTTGTTCCTTTTACGGTCATTTTGTTTACCTCCGAACAGCTCAAAGCTTTATCTCAACGCCGATGCACTTCTTGCCGGTAAGGGCTTCGCTCTGAGCGTCGGGCTGAGAGGTTCCGAAGTAAATTACGGTCTTTGCGGATTTATCGAGATACCTTACGCCATCGTCGGAGACGACGGTAAGCGCAGAAAGCGGGATATTCATCTCAACGGTCTTCTGCTCGCCCGCGCCGAGTGTCACCTTTTTGAAGCCGCAGAGAGCGTGGTTCCTGACGGCGTCCTTCGATTCCGACTTGAAATATGCCTGAAGGACGTCTTTAGTGGCTTTTCCGCTGTTATTAAGCGTTACGGAAGCCTTTACAACGTCGCCCTCGACGTCGGCGGCAGCCTCGGTTACCTTTACGCAGCCGTAGCTGAGACCGTAGCCGAACGGGAAGAGAACGTTGTCGTCCTCAGGCTTTTCGTTGCGGTAGGTGCGGTCTGACATAGAGTAGTCGGTGAAATCGCGGAGCTTCTCGACGTCTTTATAGAAGGTCACGGGGAGCTTTCCGCTCGGTGAAGTCTTGCCGAAGAGAATTTCTGCGATAGCCTTGCCGCCCTCGGAGCCGGGGTAAAACGCCTGCAACAGCGCGTTTTCCTTATCGGTCTCGATGTTGAGCGACGAGCCGCTGAGAAGAACGACTACGGTGGGCTTTCCGACTTCGAGGACCTTCTTTACGAGGAGCCTCTGAGGGTCGGGAAGGTGGAGAGTGAGCTTGTCGCCCGAAGCGTCGGTGTTGGAGGCGTCGCCCTGCTCGCCCTCGAGGGTCTCGTCGAGACCTACGCAGAGAATAACGACGTCGGAATGCTCGGCGACTATAACGGCTTCTTCGATCCTGTCGCCCGGGAGCGCGAGCCCTTCTACCTTATTGCGGAAGAGATGGCAGCCCTCGGAGAACATAACTCTGCCGTCGAAGGCGTCCTGGATTCCTTCAAGAACGGTGACGTATCTCGAAGCGGTGCCGTGGTAGTTGCCCATAAGAGCTCTCCGGCTCTGGGCGTTCGGTCCGACCACGCCTATAGTCTTTATCTTTGAAGGTTCGAGCGGGAGTATGCCGTCGTTTTTAAGAAGGACGCAGGCGTTCCTTGCGGCTTCGAGGCTTACGGCGAGGTGCTCGGGGGATTCGACGGAAGTGTAATCGAGGCTGTCGTATTCGGTCTCGTCGAACATTCCGAGGCGCATTCTCGTGCGCATAAGATGCTCGCAGGCTGAGGTTATCTCCTCCTCGCTGATGAGACCGTCTTTATAAGCCTTGTATACGAGTATGTAGGTGCTGCCGCAGTTTACGTCGCAGCCGTTCTTAAGGGCGAGCGCCGCGGACTCCTCGGCAGTGGCGGTAACGTGGTGGTTCTCGTGGAAGTCCTTTATAGCCCAGCAGTCTGAGACGAAATAGCCCTCGAAGCCCCATTCCTTGAGCTTTGAGCTGAGATATTCGCTGCCGCAGCAGGGCTCGCCGTTGGTGCGGTTGTAGGCGCCCATAACGCCCTCGACCTTAGCTTCTTTTACGAGCGCTTCAAACGCGGGAAGATAGGTCTCTTCGAGGTCCTTAGGAGAGGCGACGGCGTCGAATTCGTGCCTGAGCGCTTCCGGTCCGGAATGGACGGCGAAATGCTTGGCGCAGGCGGCGGCGCGAAGGTTCTTCCCATCGCCCTGTATCCCCTTTACGAAGGCGCAGCCGAGGCGGGCGGTAAGATAAGGGTCTTCGCCGTAGGTCTCGTGTCCTCTGCCCCAGCGCGGGTCGCGGAAGATGTTGATATTCGGGGACCAGAGGGTAAGACCCTTATAGATGTCGCGGTCGCCGTGCTTTGTGTATTCGTTGTATTTTGCCCTTGTTTCGATCGAGATGACCTCCGCGACGGTCTTTAAAAGCTCGTCGTCAAAGGAAGCCGCAAGACCGATAGCCTGCGGGAACATAGTCGCGACTCCGGCGCGCGCAACGCCGTGGAGCCCTTCGTTCCACCAGTTATATGCCTCGACGCTGAGGCGCTCGATGGCGGGAGCCGCAAATTTGAGCTGCTCGCAGCGCTCCTCGACTGTCATTCTCATAACGAGATCGTGCGCACGCTCCTCAAATGTTTTGGTTCTGTCCTTGTAAATGTCCATAATTACCTCCGTTTGTCGTTGTTGTTTTTCTTACACTTATAATGTACTAAAAACTTCGGGCAAAGTCAATCACCGAAAGAAGATTTTTACATAAAAATTTGCGCAAAATCCACGAAGGCGGTTGATTTTGGCGCAGAGATGTGCTACTATATTAAAACAGACACAATTCAAAAAGAACAGGAATGATGATATGAACAAACTTGCTATCATAGGCTTCGGGCATATGGGCTCGGCGATAATCGAGGGAGCCCTCGGCGCGGGAGTCGTAAAACCCGCGGACGTCGCCGTCGCCGACGCTTCGGCGGAGAATCTCGGGCGCGCGAAGGCTCTCGGAGTAAAAGCCGTCTCGGACAACCGCGAAGCGGTAAAAGGCGCGGAGACGGTCATTATAGCCGTAAAGCCGAACAACCTTTCCGAGCTTGCCGCAGAGATACGCGAATGCGTTAAGGGCGCCGTTATAGTCTCGATTTGCGCGGGAAAGCGCATCGAAACGCTCAAAGAGCTGTTCGGCGAAGGCGCGAAAATTATCCGCGTTATGCCCAACACCCCCGCTCTCGCCGGCGAGGGAATGGCGGCGCTCTGCCGGAGCGAAAACGTATGCGACGATGAGATGGAATACGTCCTCGGGATATTCCGCAGCTTCGGAAAGGCAGAAATCCTCAAAGAGGAGCTTTTCGACACCGTTACGGCGGTGAGCGGTTCGGGTCCTGCGTATGTATACGCCTTTATCGACGGGCTGATGAAATACGCCGTAGAGAGCGGAATGACCCCCGAGCAGGCTAAAATCTTCTCCGCGCAGACCGTTTTGGGCTCGGCAAAGCTCGCGCTGATGAGCGAGGAAAGCCCTCAGAAGCTCAAGGAAAACGTATGCTCCCCCGGCGGGACGACGATAGAGGCGGTAAAGGTCTTAGACGAACGGGGCTTCGAGGAAATTATCCGCGACGCAGCGAAAGCCTGCGAGGAAAAGTCGCGAAAGCTCGCAAACGCATAGAAAAAAGCTCTCCTTTTTGAGGAGAGCTTTTTGTGACTGAATTTGCAGATTCTACTGCGAGCGGGAACAAAACCGATTGCATATGCACGGGGTTTTGTCCGCAAGCACGAGTGTTCAAATCCGCAACGAACGCGAAGTGCGAGCGGGTACAAAACCCGCTTGCATTTTAATGTTTCTTGGAAACGACTACAGCCGCAAGAGCCATAACAGCGGGAATTACCGCGAGGGCAAGACCGGTGTTCGGAGCGGGAGCGGTCTCTGCGGGAGCCTCGTCTGCGGCGGGAGTTTCGTCAGCTGCGGGAGTCTCGTCGGCAGCAGGGGTCTCGTCGGCAGCGGGAGCCTCGTCTGCGGCGGGAGCTTCGTCGGCGGCAGGGGTCTCGTCAGCAGCGGGAGCTTCGTCGCCGGGATAAACTACGTCTACAACGACCTCAATAGTGGTGAAAGCAGGGACTTCACCGTCGAAGATGTTTTCGCTGTAGCCGTATTCAAGCAGCTTAAGAATGAAATCAAGATTGCCGTTGGCAATGGTGTAGGTAGCCTTATCGGCGTTGAAAGACACCTCGGCATCGTCGCACTTGACGGATTTTACGGTGAATGTGGTGCCGTCGGGAATAGCGGTAGGCTGAGGATTATTACCGGTTACGACCTTAATGCCGATAAAAGTGCCGGTGCTGCTGCCTCTGATAGAAGTAGGAGCGGTAGCGGTGAAAGTATAAGTGCCGCTTGCATTGACATCGACCTGCGGCGACTGATAAAGTGTGAAAACATCGGGACCGATCTCAAGCATAACCTTGGTATCGGCTGCGGAGACGGTAACCGCCATAGCGGACATCATCATAACCGCTGCCAATACGATAGCAAGAATTTTCTTCATTGTGTGTTCCTCCAAACTTAAATGATTCGGTAAATTTTTACCTAATGATATTGTACCCTTTTTTGCGTCAATTTTCAATGATGTAAATGCATTGAATATTGACAAATTCTAATATTGCGGGCTTGCGGTCAGATCATCGCGGGCTCCCAGCAGTCGGGAGCTTTGAGACCGAGAATCTTCGCGACGGTCGGCGCGACGTTGGCAAGACCGTATTCGCCCGGCTTTATGACATACTCGGTGTCGTTGTCGTAGATGATGAACGGCACGGGGTTGAGCGAATGAGCGGTTCTGACCTGGATAACGCCCTTTTTGTTCTTTTCGAGCATCTCGTCGGCGTTGCCGTGGTCGGCGGTAATAAGAACGGTCGCGCCTACGGCGTCGGCAGCCTTGAGTATCCTCGCGAGACCGAGGTCGACGGCTTCAACGCCGGTGATGGTGGCGTCGAGGTTGCCGGTGTGACCCACCATATCGCCGTTCGGGAAATTGCAGCGGATAAAATCGTATTTTCCGCTCTCGAGCGCGGCGATAACGTCGTCGGTTATTTCGGCGGACTTCATCCATGGGCGCTCGTCGAAGCTGACGTTGTCTGAGGGTATCTCTTTATAGGTCTCGAGCTCCTCGGAGAATTTGCCGGAGCGGTTGCCGTTCCAGAAGTAGGTGACGTGGCCGTATTTCTGGGTCTCCGAAACGGCGTACTGCCGCAAGCCGTGGGAGACGAGAAGCTCAGAGAGGGTGTTTTTAATTTCCGGCGGGGCGACGAGGTAGTTCTTCGGGAGCTTGAGGTCGCCGTCATACTGGAGCATTCCGGCATAGATCACCTTCGGGACCTCTCCCCTGTCGAACGCCGTGAAGTTCTCCTGGTCGAACGCCATAGAGAGTTCTATCGCTCTGTCACCGCGGAAGTTGTAGAGAATAACGCTGTCGCCGTCGTTTATCGTACCGACGGGCTTGCCGCTCTTCGCGATGACGAATGCGGGAAGGTCCTGGTCGATGACGTCGAGCTCGGCGCGGTAGGTGTTGATGGCGTCGGCGGCGGTCTCAAACTGCCTGCCTATGCCGTGAACGTGGGTGTCCCAGCCGGTCTTTACCATATTCCAGTCCGCCTGATAGCGGTCCATCGTGACCTTCATTCTGCCGCCGCCCGAGGCGATCTTGGCGTCGAACGAGGAGTCGCTGAGCTTGGCAAGGAGCTCTTCGAGGTCGTTGACGTAAATAAGAGCCGAGGTTGCGGGGACGTCGCGCCCGTCGAGGAGAATATGGCATCTGACGCGCGAAACGCCGACCTCCTTCGCCTTAATTATCATCTGCTTGAGGTGGCTGATGTTGGAATGGACGTTGCCGTCGGAGAGAAGTCCGATGAAGTGGAGCGTCGAGGAATTAGCCTTGCAGTTGCCAACGAGCTTGTTCCAGGTCTCCGAGGCGAACATCTTGCCGCTCTCTATCGACTCGTTGACGAGCTTTGCGCCCTGAGAATAAATCTGCCCGCAGCCGAGGGCGTTATGCCCGACTTCGGAATTGCCCATATCGTCGTCGGTCGGAAGACCTACGGCGCTGCCGTGAGCCTTTAAGCGGGTGTTGGGGCGCTCCTTTAAAAGCCTGTCAAGCACAGGGGTGTTGGCAAGCGTTACGGCGTCTCCGAGACCGGTTTTTGAAAATCCCACGCCGTCCATAACGATTAAAACCAAGGGTTTCATATGAAAATCTTCCTTTCAAATTTAAATCGCGCTAATGTATCTGTAAAGCTTAAAAGCTTTACAGATTTTAAATGTATCATATTGTGAAAAGCCGCGTCTTAGGTTACTTTTCACACGTTGTAAAGCCAATATGCTTTACTGCGTCAGACGCTTGCAGCCTTTATTATTTCGCCGAAATCGGGGGCTTTGAGGGAGGCTCCGCCGATAAGTCCGCCGTCGACGTCGACCTTAGAGAGGAGCTCGGCAGCGTTTTTGGCGTTCATCGAGCCGCCGTACTGAACGGTGACGGCTTCGGCAACTTCGGCTCCGAAAATCGAGGCGATAACGCCGCGGATGTATTTGCAGGCTTCCTGCGCCTGCTCGGCGGTGGCGGTCCTGCCGGTGCCGATCGCCCAGACGGGCTCGTAGGCGATAACGGTCTTGCGCATATCTTCAGGCGAAATTCCGAAGAAGTCGAGCTTGCACTGCTTGCCGAGGACCTCCTCGGTTATGCCGCACTCGCGCTCCCAGAGAAGCTCGCCGACGCATACTATCGGCTTTAAGCCTGCGGCAAGGGCAGTTTTGAGGCGCTTATTGACGGTCTCGTCGGTCTCGCCGAAATACTGCCTGCGCTCGCTGTGACCCAAAATGACGTATTCGACGCCGAGCTCAACGAGCATATCGGCAGAGATCTCGCCTGTAAAGGCTCCGGACTTTTCAAAGTGGCAGTTCTGCGCGCCGACGCGGATATTCGTTCCCTTGACGGCGTTCACGGCGGTCTCGAGGTTGGTAAACGGAACGCATACGACCACTTCGCAGCCTGCGTTCTCGGCGAGCGGCTTTATAGCTTCGATGAGCTCCTTCGCCTCGGGGCGGGTCTTGTTCATCTTCCAGTTGCCTGCTATAACGGCTTTTCTAACGTTTTTGTTCATATAAATCTCCTATATCAGTTATTTTCACCGGATACGGTATTGCCGCATCCGTTAAAGCATCCCATATACTTAGGCGAAAACAGAAGCCCCACGGTCATTCCGACAATCGCCCCCAAAAGTAAATAAAACAGGATTTTGCCGTCGGCGCTCCGTCTGACCGCTTCAAGCTTTTTCAACATAATATCAGACCTCTTTCAAATTAAGAGCAGACAGAGCCTGCCGCCCTGCCTGCTCAGCAATAAATTACCTGTCTGCAATGGCGTCAACGCCGGGAAGACCCTTGCCCTCGAGGTATTCAAGGGAGGCTCCGCCGCCGGTGGAGATGTGAGTCATCTTATCGGCAAAGCCGAGGTTGATGACTGCCGCAGCGGAATCTCCGCCGCCGATAACGGTGGTGGCGTCGGTCTCTGCCATAGCCTTGGCTACTGCAAGAGTTCCCTTGGCGAGAACGGGGTTCTCGAACACGCCCATAGGACCGTTCCATACGACAGTTTTAGCGCCGGAAACGGCTTCGCAGAAGAGCTTGTCGGTCTCTTCGCCGATGTCAAGACCCATCTTGTCGGCGGGAATGGCTTCGGCAGAAACGGTCTCGACAGCGATAGGAGCGTCGATCGGGTCAGGGAAGGAATCGGCTACGACGGTGTCGACGGGAAGAAGGAGCTTCTTGCCGAGGTCGTCGGCCTTTTTGAGCATCTCGCGGCAGTAGTCGAGCTTTTCGTCGTCAACGAGCGACTTGCCTATCTCGCAGCCCTTTGCCTTGAGGAAGGTATATGCCATGCCGCCGCCGATGATGAGAGTGTCGCACTTCTCCAAAAGGTTAGAGATGACGTTAAGCTTATCGGCGACTTTCGCGCCGCCCAGAACGGCTACGAACGGTCTGACGGGGTTCTCGACGGCGTTGCCGAGGTAGGCGATTTCCTTCTGCATAAGATAGCCGACGGCGGTCTCTTTTACGAACTTGGTCACGCCGACTGTGGAAGCGTGGGCGCGGTGGGCAGAGCCGAAGGCGTCCATAACGAATACCTGACCGTCGACGAGGTCTGCGAGCTCTTTAGAGAAGCCCTCGCCGTTCTTGGTCTCGTCGTTGCCCCTGAAGCGGGTGTTTTCGAGGACGACTATCTCGCCCTCCTTCATTTCGGCGACTGCCTTCTTTGCGTTATCGCCGACAACGGCGTCGTCCTTGGCGAATATAACGTTGGTGTTCACGAGCTGGGCAAGCCTTTCGGCTGCGGGAGCAAGCGAGAACTTATCCTCGGGACCGTTCTTCGGCTTGCCGAGATGCGAGCAAAGGACCACCTTTGCCCCGTCGGCTACAAGCTTATTGATCGTCGGCAAAGCGGCGGTGATCCTGTTGTCGTTGGTGATCTTGCCGTCCTTGAGGGGTACGTTGAAATCGACCCTCACGAGAACTTTTTTGCCTCTGACCGAAAGATCATCGACTGAAACTTTGTTTAAACCTGCCATAATTATATCTCCTTTTCAAAAAAAATACGTCGGTAAAACGTGCCGGTTATATTATACTAAATTTCCCGCGAAATAGCAATAGTTTGAGAAAAATTTTCGTCAAATCAGGTGCAAAACTTCTTCTGCGAGCTCTTTTGCAGCCGCGCCGACCGACTTTATCCTTATAACGTCTTTGAATTTCGCCTGATTCTCAAGGCAGAGCCCGATGTTTTCAATACACCAGCAGTCTTCGTCCTCGCCTCTTTCCAAGATCCTGCCGCGGACGGTCTCATAATCCGATTCCAGAAGGATATGCCTGATATCTATGCCGTATTCGCGCAGGGGCGCGGCTGCTTTTTCAAAGGAATCGGGGTATATAAGGGTCATAGGAATGAAAATGTCGCCCAAAAAGCTCTTGGAAATTTCGAGCAGAAGCTCGGAGCAGAACTTAAACCAGAGCGGATAGCCCTCGAAAACTTCGCTGTATGTATTAGTCGGAAGGTTGTCTCTGACCGCGTTGCCGACCTCTTCGGCGTCAAAGACAAAGCTTTCTGGTCTCAGCCCGTGGAGCGCTTCGGCAAGAGTGCTCTTTCCGACTCCGTAAGGTCCGTCTATCCATAAAATCATCGCTGTATCTCCTTTCAGTCTATAATAGCGTCGACCTCGCCGGGCGAAGGCTCCTCAAAGAAGCTCTCGAACTTCTTCAAAAGGTTTTCATCGACGGGGTAGGCTTCGGTGAGCCCCGCCTCTATCTCGCGGTTGCGCTTTTCTATTCTTTCGCGCCAAACGCCGTCGGGGACTTTAAGGTAATGGATTTCGCATTCCGCTCCCCTTTCGCGGTAGAACTTTCTTACCTTTTCGCGCTCGGCTTTGGTCCAGAGCCCGAGGTCGATAACCGAGCTCACGCCAGCTTCGGCGGCTTCGAGAGACTTTTCCATAAGGTATTTTTCGAGCTTTTGGAAGTATTCGTCTAAAATATCCCCCGCGAAGGGACCGAGTAGCAAAAGGGTTATCTCGTCGGCCGAGAGGCGGACCGCGCCTATCTCCTTGGCAAGGCGCTTTGAATAGGTGGTCTTGCCGGAGCAGAGCTTTCCGCAGGTGATTATTATTCTTGCCATAGCTTCACTCCCATTCAAATTTGGTGAGCCTGCCCTCGCGCTCAAGGTCGGGAAAATCCCACTGCCGCAGTATCTCGTAGGCGGCTATCGCAACGGTGTTCGAGAGGTTGAGGCTGCGAAGTGTCGGACGCATAGGAAGTCGGACGCAATCGGCGGGGTTGGCGTGCAAAAGCTCCTCGGGGAGCCCTGCGTCCTCCCTGCCGAAGAGGATATAACAGCCGTCGGGGTAGCTTATTTCGGTGTAGACGTTCCTGCCCTTGGTTGTAAAGTAATAATACTTTCCGCCGGCGGTTTTTTCAAAGAAATCGGCGAGGGAATCGTAATAGGTGACGTCGAGCTTGTCCCAGTAATCGAGACCCGCGCGCTTTAGGTTTTTATCGGTGACCTCGAAGCCGAGGGGCTTTACAAGGTGGAGCCTTGCTCCCGTGACCGCGCAGGTTCGGGAGATGTTGCCCGTATTCTGAGGAATCTGCGGCTCGACCAAAACAATGTTAAGAGTCATTTTATCACCTCTCAGAGCCTGCGGTATTGGGTATAGCTGCGCTGCTCGACGAGCATCGGCAGGCACTTTTCGAGCATTACCCCCTCGCGGACCGGCGCGCCGTAGCCGAAGGTGGTTTTTATTGCGTATTCGCAGAATGCTGTCGCGCGGCACATGGCTATCGGCAGGCTGTCGCCCAAAAGCAGACCGCCGGTGAGGATACTCGCGAAGAGGTCGCCCGTCCCGGGGTAGCTCTTGGGTATCATCTCGTAGGGAACGCGCCAGAAGGCGCTGTGTTCGCTGTCGTAGCCTACGTTGCAGGTCTCGCCGTCGGCGGTCATAACGCTTGTGATGACAACGGTCTTAGGTCCTTTCGCCGAGAGCTTGACAAGCATCTGCTTAAGCTCGCTCACGGTCAGAGGAGCGCTCGGGTACTGAGCACCGAGGAGTATCGCGGCTTCGGTAAGATTGGGAGTAATAATATCCGCGGCGGCGACGAGCTCCCCCATTCGCTCGCAGAGGGCGTCGTCATAGGTGCGGTAGCGCTTGCCGCCGTCGCCCATGACCGGGTCGACCACCCTCAGAGCCGACTTATAGCTGTCCATAAATTCGAGACAGTGGCTGACCTGAGCCTGAGAAGCCAAAAATCCGGAATAGATACAGTCGAAGCCGATGCCTGCGGAGACATAATGAGAGAGCGCCTCGGGGATATATTCGGTCATATCCTTTAAAACTACCTCACCGAAGCCGTTGGTATGGGTCGACAAAAGAGCGGTCGGCACGGGGCAGACCTGTATTCCCATTACCGAGAGCGAGGGAAGAATGACCGAGAGCGAGCACCGCCCGACCCCCGATATATCGTGAATAGCGGCTACGCGCTTGAGTTCCGGCATAAAATCACCTTCATAGGAAAATTCAGGCAGAATAAAAGCCTGTGTCTGCATATTATTCTACCATTTCTTTACGGCAAAAACAACCGCTTTTTTATGTTTATTTTCGGAAAATCGGCAAAGAATATCTTCACAATCATCCGAAAGGAAGTATTCTCAATGGTAAACGTATCATCTGTCTGCAAGGGAGTGGCTGTGGGAATGGCTGCGGGAGTCGTGACCTACGCCCTGACCAACGCCACAAAGAACGAAAAGCGCCGCTTCAAGTCAAACACAATGAAGGCGATGCACTCCGTCGGCAATATGATGGACATTTTGGGCGCTATGTTTATGTGAGCATTGCTCTTACGGGGAGCCCCGAAAGGGTTCCCCGCAAAGCCCCCGCATCGCCCGAACATAGGAGAGCCGTCTAAAAAGACACGCCTGTATGTACAGACGTGTTTTTTACGTTTATCTGATTTTTTTGTTCTTCTGCTTTTTCGGAGGCTCCTGGGGTATCTCGGTCTCGGGGGTATCGACAAACACCGCCTCGCCCTCCGAGGGCTGGGTGTAGCTCAGCTCGGGCATCTGCTCGCCGCGCTCCTCATAATAGGGCTGGATGACGTGCTTGCGTATCGCGGGGAAGCAGTTGAAAGCGTAGAGAAGCCCCAAAAACGACGGCAGAACAACTATTGCAAAAGCCGACCACGGGAACAGAACTATTACCGCGAGCACGACTATGACGGTCGTCAGAAGGTTCACGATGCTCGACTTTATTTCGATAGCGGTGAGATAGAGGGAGTTTTTGAGTATCTGCCATAGGTTGAGCGTTGTTGAAACGATGAGCAGGTAGATGTAAAAATGCATCATCAGGAACAAAAATGAGGTGACAAGGCATATTACAAACGGAATGTTAAATACGGAATTGCCCTGAGCGAGGTTGAAATACATCGGGAAGGCAAAGGACATCGCGACGATAAAGAGCATATCTATAACGCCCATTACAGCGCCCTGCTTGAAATTGCTGCCGAATGCGCGCCAGAAATCCGACCAGAGAAACACGGGGCGGCGGCAGGAGATGTTTCTTAAAACCTTCATAAAGCCGCAGACCGCAGGACCGACGAATATTCCGAGAGCGACGAATACGGTGTAAAACACCATATTCCCGATGCCGTAGTATTCGAGGAGCATAAGCCCCGCGAAGGGCAGAAGCGCGATTATAAAGATGAAATTCAGAATTATAAGCTTTGAGAAGTGAGAAAAATAAATGTCGATAAACCGAAACAGCGCGATTTTTTTATCGGGGTCCTTCGAGACGCCCTTTCCCACTCTTTCGTAATTTGAAAACAGTCCCATAATTCCGACTTCCTTTCAGTAATAAACGTCACGCGCCGCAGAGAAGCTTTGCCAGCAAAGCGTCGCCCATAGCGAAAACGGCAAGCAGAACGGCGAGTATCAAAAATTTAACGGCGTAATCCCGTATTTCGTTTTTTATTCCGAGGCGGTTTTCGGCGGTGACCGAGAGAGAAAGATATCTCATTGAGAGCCGAAAAGCCTCTTTTGCGCCCAAAACAAGAACTCCGGTCGATAAAACAGCATAGGGCAGAAAAGCCGCGAGCGACTTAAATACGCCGTCGCCGAGATATACTCCCCTTACGCATACCCCGAGACCGAGCCCGCGAAAAGCCGTTAAAAGGAGCTCGGCAGGCTGAGCCAGAGCGCAAAAGCCCATCAGAAACGCTGCCAAAAGCAGAAGACCGGCTCCGGCAAACGAGCTTATAAAGATCCTGAGCCAGCCGCCCGAAGCCGCGAGCGCGAGCTTTTGGGGCACTCCGCTCAGAGAAACGAGTGCGGACTCGTCCATATTTATGCTTAGAATTACTCCCGCGGTAACGCCGACAGCCGCCGAGACCGCCAGAGCTATATCTAAATTTACCGCCCTCGGGCGCAGGGTTTCTTCGTTCATATCATCGACCTCCGATAAAATATATTCTCTCGGGACAGGCGATATGAGAGCGAAAAGGCGGAGATTTTCTCCCCGCCTTTTATTATACTACTGTTTTTGAAATGTTGCAAGACCCTGAGGAAATTTTGAAGGAGCTGATTTAGGGGACCCCTTAATAGGGTCCCCTACGTCAAAACAGTCCACCGGACTGTTTTGACTACCCTCCTGATTTTTGTTTGTAAAAAGATTTCGCGCTCTGCGGAGCGCGACCAAAGGCTTCTCGCCCGATGCACGCGGGTTTTGTACGAGAATACGAGCGGGCGCGCGTTTATGCCCGCGAAGTATGAACGGTTACAAAACCAGCTTGCATTTGACTCGTCGCAAGCCTTTTAAAAAAGGCTTGACCGAAAATTTTTAATTTATTCGGCGGTCTGCTTCTCTTCCGGCGCGGGGCGCTCTATGCCGAGGCGCGAATAAAGCTCGGATATTTCGCCGTCCATCTTCTCTATCTGCTCGCCCTGAGATTTGACGGTGCTCTTGAGCTCTGAAAGCTTGTCGCTGAGGTTCTGCGCGCCGTAACCGAGGCTGAATACGATTATCATTATCAGTACGGTGAGCGCTATCATCGCCTTACCGACGCTCTGGTCGCAGAATAGGAGCTTTTCGTCTATTACCCGCTTGTTGCCCGGGATCATCTGCCACGCCTTGAGAACAAGCGGCAGAATAAGCGCAAGGAGTATTATATCGATCGGGAGCTGGACTATGTTTTTTATCGCCCTTGCGGGGAACATCGCCAAAAAGCCCTTGCCCGCAAGCGACGCCACAGCCCAGGTCGTGAGCCAGAGGTTGCAGACGATTACTACCGTCGTTTTTGCGGCAATTACGCGGGGAATCAGCCAGCGGTCGTTCTGGGCGTTATAGAGGAATATTCCGTAAATCAGCGCCCCGAGACCCTCGATAAGAGTGAAGCGGATATCGAACGCGCCGGAGGGCTTTATCAGAAAGCCCAGAAGGTCGGTTATTACGCCGGCGGCGAAGCCTACCGTAGGTCCGTAGAGCATTGAGACCGACGCGAGCGCAACAAACGCGAAGGAAATATGAAGCGTGTCGCTCGTGGTGACAGTCGTCGTGAGCTTGATGGCGAGGTCTAATGCTATAAGCATAGCGGTAAACGTCAGGCAGCGAATGCTTTTGAGCTCGAGAGCCGAGCGCTTGAACAGATTGAAAAAGCCTTTCATCGGCAATTCCTCCTTAAAATTAAACATGGCTTGACCTGCTTAATATGCGGACGCCGAAAAAAGGCTTGTTATTGGCACGTTAAGCGGGATGCGAAATACGAACCGCAGCCGCTTTTGCGGCGTTTTGTTCGGGCAGCAACTCCCCGTCTGCCCGACACTATTTCACGCTCGTATCTCTACTCTTAAATGATTTTTATATATTTTGCGGCTTAGATGGAAAGCACGCGCAGGACCGAATGGAGCTTTTCGTCGTAGCCCTTCTGCATTCTGAGGGCTTCTTCGATATCGTAGTCTACGATCTTGTTGTTCTTTACCGCGACGATCCTGTTATGCTGACCGTTTGCAAGGAGCTCAACGGCGTAGTAGCCCATTTTGAGCGCCATAACGCGGTCGAAGCAGGTGGGCGCGCCGCCGCGCTGAACGTGACCCAAAACGGTCGCGCGGGAGGTAACTCCGGTTTTTTGCTCGATATACTTGGCGATATGGTCTGAGGTAAAATCGCCGTGGACGACGCCTTCGCAGACTATAAGCTCGAAGTGAGTCTTTCCGGCGTTCTTCTGCTCGATTATCTTGCGGCAGATATCGTCTAAATCGTAGGGAATTTCTACCGTAAGGCAGTCGATAGCGCCCGTCGCCGCTGCGACGTTTACGCCGATATGACCTGCGTTTCTGCCCATTACCTCAACGACCGAGCAGCGGTGATGAGACATTTCGGTGTCTTTGAGCTTGTCGAGCATCTCGAGAGCGGTGTTCTGAGCGGTATCGAAGCCGATGGTGTATTCGGTGCAGACGATATCGTTGTCGATAGTCCCGGGGATACCGACGCAGGGCATTCCGAGGCGCGAGAAATCGAGCGCACCGCGGTATGTTCCGTCGCCTCCGATGACTATAAGAGCCTCGATGCCGGCGTTTTTACAGTTCTGCATGGCTTTGTCAAGCCCTGCCTGAGTGGTGAAATCCTTGCTGCGGGCGGTGCAGAGCATCGTTCCGCCGCGGTGAAGAATATCCGAAACGTCGCGGGCGGTGAGCTCATACATATCGCCCTCGATAAGCCCCTGATATCCTCTGCGTATACCGATCACTTTATGACCCTTTGCTATTGCCGCTCTGGTAGCCGCGCGTATCGCCGCGTTCATACCCGGAGCATCGCCGCCGCTGGTAAGAATACCTATTGTCATTGCCATAAAAGTAATGCCTCCAAAACTTTAATATTGCAGACAGGATTACCGATCTTCCGCAGGATAACCCCCGTAGATACCATTAGAATATCACAGTAAATTTACAAAGTCAAGAAATTTCTGCAATAAAGACGTGCCGAAAATCGACACGTCTTTTTTGAAATATCTGTGTATAATTACGAGCGCGATTATCCGACGGGTCCTACGGTAGGCGTAAACTCGGAAACGTCGACATAAAGGGTGTTTCCTTCGGCGACGTTTATCTTTCCGCCGACTTCTCCGCCCGTCTCGGGGCAGAAGACGCCCATAACGTAGCCCGTTGCCTCGTAAGGAGTTTCGACCTTGCGGTATTCGTATTTGATGTTGAGGCTGTCGAGAATGGCGGTATACTGCTCCGCGGTCATTCTGAAGCCGTTCTCGTCAAAGAAATCGGGAATATCTACCGTTGAAAGACCCTTGCTGACGATTATCTTAACGGTCTGGATCGGGTAGAGGGTGGTCCCCTCCTCGATGTCCTGCTCGCAGATGAGACCGTCGTCATATTCCTCGGAGTAATCGTAGGTCACTTCAAACACAAGGCGCTCCTTCCAGGTCTCGCTCGCGCTTACGGAATCGTAGCGCTGACCGAGGAAGTTGGGCATTACGAACATATTGCCCTGCTGAACGGTTGTCGCCTGAGTGGTCGGGACGGCGGGCTCGGTTATAGGGGGCTCGGTAACCGGCTCTGAGGCGGTCGTCGGGACGGGCTGAACAACGGAGTTGGAGGACTGCGAAGCTTCGCCGCGGTCGGGACCGGAGCTGTCGGGCAGTATCATTCTCGCAAGGAGGACGAAGCCGGCTACCAAAGCCGCAACGAGGGCTATTCCCAAAAGCACCATAAACACGTTCGCGATAACGGCGGTGCGCTTCTTTCTTCTGCGGCGCGCTTCTCTGTCCTGCTGCCGAGGGACCTGGATCGGTATAGTCTGGGTAGAGCCGTTGGGGAGCTTCTGCATATAGCTCGGCTGCTCGAAGAGCTTTGTGACGAATTCCGTTACGGTCTGGATCCTCGAATCGCATTTCAGGCGCATAGCCTGCATTATGACCTTCGAGACGTTAGCGGGGACGTTGGGGTTTATCTTTGCGGGCTCCAAGAGGTCGTCGCTGCCGACTCGCGCCATAGGCTCGGTAGGCATACAACCGGTGAGGAGGCGGTACATAACCGCCGCGACCCCATAAACGTCGGTCCAGGTGCCTATCCACTCGCTCGAGGCATACTGCTCTGGCGCGGAACAGCCCGTATAAAGCTCGGGCGCGAGGTCGGTGTTGACGGTCCTTATCTCGGGTATCGAGAAGCCGGTGAGCAAGAGCTCGCCGCGCTCGGTGACGAGGATATTGTCGAGACTTATTCCCCTGTGAAGAATTCCTGCATTATGTATGCAGCTCAGGGTGGTCAAAAGGGGCGGGAAGAGCTTTCTGACCTGGTCCCAGGTGAGCTCTCCGGCATTGTCGGCAAGGTACTGCCGAAGGGTTATCGCTTCGGCATATTGCATTATCACATAAGCGGTGTTGTTCTGGGAAAACATATCGAGCGGAGCAAGGATATGGGAGGTCGCGCTTCTGAGCCTCATAAGGTTGCGGTTGAGCTCGACGAATTCCGACATGTAATTCTTATATTGCACAACTGCGCCCTGATTCACCTTTATATCGGGGGCTTCGCGGCTGCGGGAGCAGAGCGCGTCGGGCATATATTCCCTGACCGTTACCTTTTGGTCGGTCGTTTTGTCGTATCCTATATACAGCGCCGATTCCCCGTTGGCAGATAAAAGCCTGCCGACTATATACCTTCCGTCGAGCACGGTTTTAGGCATAAGATAGCTCGGCTGCGAGGGAGAATTGTCGTCGTATCCGCAGTAGGGGCATATCCCCGCTTCTTCAAGCGGCTCCATACAGCCCATACAAAGCGTGGTGTGTTCACTCATTAAAACAGTCTTCCTTTCAGATGAATGCACAAACTATTCGTTTAAGAATATCTTCAATATATTTTAGCCCCGAAAGCCCCGATTGTCAACATAAAAACCCAAATCGTAACTTAGTTGTAACCAACTTGTAACTTTTTACGGGCTTGACAGGCGCGTTATAATATAATTGAGAGAAAAAAACGGGAAGGAGAAGAAAAAAATGAAAAAGTTCCTGAAAATTATACAGAGCAGAATGTTTATAACCGTTCTCCTTATGCTCATTCAGGTAATAATCCTGTTCGTGTTCATCGGGGTCCTCGCGGCGAGATTCTCGGTATATTACTTCTTCACCCTTGCGGTTTCGGTGCTTATCGTGCTCGATATCTCGAACCAGAATATGAACCCCTCATTCAAGCTGCCTTGGGTAATACTCGTTATGGCGGTGCCGGTCATCGGCGCGCCGCTCTATCTTCTGTTTGCAAAGTCGAAGCAGAGCAGGCGTATCTCGAAGCGCTTCAAGAATTACCGCACCCTTATGCGGAACACCCTCCCCAACCCCGAAGACCCTATCTCGGATATAGAGAAAGACGACCCCGAGGTCGCAAAGCAGCTCAGATTCGTTGAAAAGACTGCTTACGCCCCCGTTTACGGCAACACCGAGGCGGTTTATTTCCCCTCGGGCGAAGAATACTTCGCAGCGATAATGAGGGAGATAGCGGCGGCGAAGAGGTTCGTTTTCCTCGAATACTTCATCATCGAGGACGGAAAAATGCTCGGAAGCGTGCTCGAACTGCTCAGGAAAAAGGTCGACGAGGGCGTTGAAGTAAGGATAATGTATGACGACATCGGGACGATAAACAAGCTTCCGCGAAAATACTACCGCTCCTTGGAGGAAATGGGCTTTAGGGTATCGGTGTTCAACAGAATGAAGCCCTCGCTCGACGCGTTCCTCAACTACCGCGACCACAGAAAGATACTCGTCGTTGACGGAAACGTCGGCTTTACCGGAGGAATAAACCTCGCCGACGAATATATAAACGAGGTCGAGCGCTTCGGGCATTGGAAGGACACCGGCGTTATGCTTAAAGGGCAGGCCGTGACGAAGCTCACCGAGATCTTTTTGCAGCTCTGGCACTTCTCGCGCGGGGAGACCAAAATCGACTACAGGGAATACGCGAGCACACTCTCCTGCGAGGGCGACGGATATATCCAACCCTTTGCCGACGGTCCTTCGACCGACGACCGCACCTGCGAGCTCTGCTATATGGGCCTGATAAACACCGCTACCGACCATTTTTATGTTACGACCCCCTATCTTATTCTCGACAACGAAATGACGACCGCCCTCTGCCACGCAGCAAAGAGCGGTGTCGATGTAAGGATAATCACGCCTCATATTCCCGACAAAAAGACGGTTATGGCGGTGACGCGCTCGAATTACAGAACGCTCCTTATGAGCGGGGTAAGGATATTCGAGTATACGCCGGGATTTATCCATGCAAAGAGCGTCAGCATGGACGGGAAGGTTTGCATAGTCGGGACGGCAAACTTTGATTTCAGGAGCCTTTACCTCCACTTTGAAAACTGCGTGCTGTTCTATAAATCGGGCTGCGTAGCCGACGTCGAGCGCGACTTTTTGGAGACTCAGGAGAAATCGCAGGAAATAACCCTTGAGGAAATAAAAAAGAAGGGCGCGCTCTACGCGCTGCTCCAGGCGGTTTTAAAGCTGTTCTCGCCGCTGATGTAAAAAACTGCCGCCGAAGCTTTGGGCTCCGGCGGTTTTTTTATATCTTTTTGAATGCCGCGGCGTTCCAGATGTCGCGGTGGTGCTGCTCGGTAAGTTCAAATCCGAGGCTTTCCATCGCGGAAAACACTTCGTCGGTCCTGCCGTCGATTATGCCCGAGAGGATAAGCGTTCCGCCCTGCCTTGCGGTCTCGGCAAAGAGCTCTTTCATATTGAGGAGCACGTCGGCGACGATATTCGCCGCGACTATGTCGTATTTTCGGCTGACCTTTGCGCGGAGCTCGGGGTCTGCGACTGCGTCGCCGCAGTAGATCTCGGCTCTTTCGTCGGCTATGCCGTTCTTGCGGGCGTTGCGGCGGGAGATTTTCGCAGCGTCGGGGGAAATATCAACTCCGACGGCGTTCTTCGCGCCGAGGAGCAGCGCCGAGATGAAGATTATACCGCTGCCGCAGCCGAGGTCGATGACGCTGTCCCCTTCGCGGACATATTTTTCGAGGAGCTCGAGGCAGAGCTGAGTGGTGTGGTGGCGGCCCGTTCCGAAGCTGTTTTCGGGGTCGAGCTCGACTATCGCCCGCCCTTTCGGGTCGGGGACCTCCTCCCAGGAGGGCTTTATTATTAGCCTCTCGCCTATCGGCTGGGGCTTGAAGAATTTCTTCCATTCGTTAGCCCAGTCCTCTTCGCGGATATTCCCGCTCTCGGTCCGGTAGGAGATTCCGAGCGAGGTGAGCCTGTCAAGCGCGCAGCGGACCGATTCCGCCATAGCAGCCCCCTCGGCGTCGCCCGAAAGATAGACGGTAACGTAGGCGTCGCCCGAGGTCGCCGACTTAAGAAGCTCGTCGTCGATATAATCCCAGCTCGAATTCTTTTCGGCGGCAAACTCCCTCACGTCCTCGGGGTCGTTGATAACGAGCCCCGTTATCCCCGCAGAAATCAGCGCCGCAGCGAGGTCGTCCATAAATTTATGCTCCGTGTGTATCCTGAGTTCAAGCCAGTCCATAATCTGTCTCCCGTCGTTTTTTGATTAGTTTAACATAAACGCAAAGGGCTGTCAAGCAAAAACCGCACCCGCAAAGCGGATACGGTTTTGGAGCATGTTATATTTCCGGTATCGGGAATAAGCTCAAATCAGTGCTTCTTGGAGACAGCGACAGCCGCAAGAGCCATAACAGCGGGGATAACCGCGAGGGCAAGACCGGTGTCGGGAGCGGGAGTGGTGTCGGCAGGAGCAGCATCGGCAGCGGGAGCTTCGTCAGCGGCGGGAGTTTCCTCGGCAGCGGGCTCAGCAGCGGGAGCATCGATTCCTACGAAAACGAGGGACTCGAAGGTGGTGTCGGTGATGTCAACGCCGGCCTGAGGACCCTTGATCATAAGAACGGTAGGATCGGCACTGCCCTGGATAGCACCGGTGGAGTCGATAGTCATAACGACTTCGGCTTCGAAAGCGCCGTCAACAACAGGGACGGAGATAGCATCGGTAACGCGCTCGTTATCGGTGGGACCGGTGAGGTAGAATCTGATGGCGGAATCGGCAGAGGTTCCCTTTACCTTAAGAGTAACAGTCGCACCGTTGGAAATATCGAGAGTAGAGGGGAGCGGAATGGTCTTGTTACCGGTGAGAGGACCGCCGAGCTCGTCAACAGCTTCGTAATCTGCAAAAGCAGCTACGCTAAGAGCCATAACCATAACAGCGGCTAAGGCGATTGCAAGAATCTTCTTTGTCATTGTAAATGACCTCCTATTTTCATTTAAGACCTCAAGATTTTGAGAATCTACATCTATTATAGTGCCATATTTCGCGGCAAATGTCAAGTAATTTTTGTAAATTTTAATCAAATTTCTTTCGAGCGAGTTTTTCGGACTTCGCGCAAGCTCAAACGGTGACCCTCCAGCCGTAGGGATCGGGCTTCTTGCCCCACTGAATACCCGTGAGTTCGTCGTAGAGGCGCTGGGTAAGCTCGCCTATTTTTCCGCCGCCGATATCTATAACTTCGTCTTTATATCTGAGCTTTCCGACGGGAGAAACTACAGCCGCGGTGCCGGTTCCGAATACCTCTTCGAGAGCGCCGGAATGCGCAGCCTCGATGAGCTCGTCGACGGAAATCCTGCGCTCCTCGACCTCATATCCCCACTCGCGGCAGAGATGAAGTATAGAATTGCGGGTGATTCCGGGGAGGATAGAGCCGTTGAGCATCGGGGTAACGACCTTGCCGCTTATCTTGAAGGCGATGTTCATCGAGCCGACTTCTTCGATATATTTGCGCTCTACGCCGTCGAGCCAGAGAGCCTGGGAATAGCCGCCGTCGTGTGCCTTTACCTGTGCCGCGAGCGAAGCGGCGTAGTTGCCGCCGGTCTTGGCAAAGCCCATACCGCCGCGGACCGCTCTTACATATTCGTCCTCGATCCATATTCCTACGGGCTCGAGACCGCTCTCGTAATATGCTCCCGAAGGAGAGAGAATGACCATAAAGAGATAGGTTTTAGAAGGGGCGACGCCGAGATGAGCGTCGGTAGAGATGATGAACGGGCGGATATAGAGCGAGGTGCCTTCCTCGGAGGGTACCCAGTCGCGGTCGACATCTACAACGGCTTTTACCGCCTGAACGAAATCCTCCTCGGGAATATGGGGTATGCAGAGCCTGTCGTTCGAGGTGTTGGCGCGCTTGGCGTTCATATCGGGGCGGAAGAGATAGATATCGCCGCTGTCTCCCCTATAGGCCTTTAAGCCCTCGAACATAGTCTGACCGTAATGGAAGACCATAGCCGCGGGGCTGAGCGAAATATCGCCGAATGGGACTATCCTCGGGCCGTGCCAGCCCTTGCCCTCGGTGTAATTCATAACGAACATGTGGTCGGTAAAGATGTGACCGAAGCCGAGAGGCTCGCCCTTGGCGGGCTTTTTCTTCGGCGAAGCCGTTTTTGTTATTTTGATGTCAAGCATTGAATATCTCTCCTTTAAATATAGTTATATCCTGCCTCAATAGCCTTGAGGTTAGCTTCAATAAGATCCTGATGCTTTGCCGAGACCGTTTTTGCGAGGGCGTCGCGCAGGCCGTCCATATCTATCACGCCGGTCTCGCGTATGACCTTTCCGACGATTATCATATTCGCAAGAGTGGGGAGACCGAGGTCGCGCGCCATCTTCGTCGCGGGGATGTAATAGGCGCTTATGTCGGTCCTTTCGACCCTGCGCTCGATGAGCGTTGAATCGATAAAGGCGCTGCCGCCCGCTTTTACGGCGTTTTCGTATTTATCGAGCGAGGGAAGATTCATAACTACGAGAATGTCGGGCTCCGAGACTATCGGCGAGCCTACGGGGGTGTCGCTGATTATTACCGAGCAGTTGGCGGTGCCGCCGCGCATCTCGGGACCGTAGGAGGGCAGCCAGCTTATCTGCTTCTCCTCCTCGAGCCCTTTATAGGCGAGGACCTTTCCGGCGAAGAGAACGCCCTGACCTCCGAAGCCCGCTATGAGTATCTGAGTGTAAGCCATGTTCACTTCGCCTCCTTCGCGGACTTGTCGCGGTAAACGCCGAGAGGATAATAGGGTATCATATCGCTTTCGACCCAGTCGAGAGCCTTCTGGGGGGTCATTCCCCAGTTGGTCGGGCAGCTCGAAACGACTTCTATGAGCGAGAAGCCCTTGCCGTCGATCTGGTTCTGAAACGCCTTTTTGATAGCTCTCTTGGCGTTGAGGACGTTTTTGACGTTGTTGACGGCGACGCGCTCGATATATTCGGGGGCGTCTAAAGCCGAGAGCAGCTCGCAGACCTTTATCGGGTAGCCGACGGTTTTAACGTCTCTGCCGTAGGGAGAGGTCTGGGTGACCTGACCCGGGAGCGAGGTAGGAGCCATCTGCCCGCCGGTCATTCCGTAAATCGCGTTGTTGACGAAAATAACGGTTATGTTTTCGTTTCTCGTTGCGGCGTGGACCGTCTCCGCCATGCCGATAGAGGCGAGGTCGCCGTCGCCCTGATAGGTGAAGATTATCCTGTCGGGCATAGCTCTTTTAAGACCGGTAGCAACTGCCGGCGCTCTGCCGTGGGCAGCCTCGACCATGTCGCATGCGAAGTAGTCGTAAGCCATGACCGCGCAGCCGACGGGGGCGATTCCGACGGTTTTGCCGAGGATACCGAGGTCGTCGATAGCCTCCGCTACAAGGCGGTGGATTATTCCGTGGGTGCAGCCGGGGCAGTAGTGCAGCGGCGCGTCGGTAAGAGCCTTGGGCTTCTGAAATACAACTGCCATCAGCGCTCTCCTCCTTCCATATCTTCAATAGCTTTAAGTACCTGTTCGGGCGAGGGGATCATTCCGCCCACCCTGCTGCAAAGCACGACCGGCTTTTTGCAGCTTTCGGCGAGCCTTATGTCGTCTATCATCTGACCCATAGAAAGCTCGACGGAGATAAAGCCCTTTACCTTCTCGGCTGCCTTCGCAATAGCCTCGGACGGGAAGGGCCAGAGGGTTATAGGTCTTATCAAGCCGACCTTTATCCCCTTTTCACGGGCGGCGTTTATCGCGTTTTTCGAGACTCTTGCCGCTATTCCGAACGCAACCACGCAGATATCGGCGTCGTCGGTCAGGTATTCCTCAACGAGGGTCTCGTTTTTCTCGACCTCTTTATAGCGCTCGTATCTTTCGAGGTTCTTGACCTCGAGCTGCTCGGGGACGAGATACAGCGAATTTATGATATTATGCTCGCGCTTGTTTTCGGTGCCTCTTACTGCCCAGGGCTTTTCGTAGGTCTTGCCGGAATTCTCGGCGGGGAGCTCTACCGGCTCCATCATCTGACCCATAGTTCCGTCGGCAAGGAGCATAGCGGGCATACGGTATTTATCGGAAAGCTCGAAAGCCTTTACGGTGAGGTCCGCCATCTCCTGGACCGAGGCGGGAGCGAGGACGATGAGGTGGTAGTCGCCGTGTCCGCCGCCCTTGGTAGCCTGAAAATAGTCGGACTGAGAGGGCTGTATTCCTCCGAGACCGGGACCGCCGCGCTGAACGTTTACTACGAGCGCGGGAAGATCGGAGCCCGCGAGGTATGATATCCCCTCCTGCTTGAGCGAAACTCCGGGGCTCGAAGAAGAGGTCATAACGCGGTAGCCCGCCGACGACACGCCGTAGACCATATTTATCGCGGAAATTTCGCTCTCGGCCTGAAGGAACGTTCCGCCTATCTTGGGCATTCTCTTTGCCATATAAGCCGCTATCTCGGTCTGAGGGGTTATCGGGTAGCCGAAATAATGCCGGCAGCCCGCCCTTATCGCTGCCTCGGCGATAGCTTCGTTGCCTTTCATCAATACCTTTGACATATTCTCACTCCTTTTCAACCGTGATAACGCAGTCGGGACACATGACCGCACAGCAGGCGCACCCGATGCACTTTGAAATGTCGGTGATCTCCGCGGGAGAATGACCTTTTTTGTTGATCTTATCCTTGGCGATCACTATGAGCTTTCGCGGACAGGCGTTTACGCACAGCCCGCAGCCCTTGCAGATATCAGTTGCAAAAGTCAGCTTTGCCATAATCCTTCTCCAATCGTTATAAAATCTCGTAATACTTTCGCTGTATGTCTATCGGCAGGAGTGGCGATATATTCAGCTTTGAAGCTATATCCCTTCTTGCCGAGGTGAACAGTATCGGCAGACCGCAGAGCGCTGAAAGCTCGCGGCATTTTTCGAGCCCCGAAAGCACCGTTTCGGGCTCGGTGAGCGGACCGAGGTTGGTGTTGTTTACTATCGAGGTAAACGGGATGCCCCCCGCCTGCTCTATCTCGCGCATGACTTCGAGCGCGTCGGCGGGGGTAAGAGTGAGCGGGCGCATAAAGTTTGCGACGAAAATCATCTCGAAGTCGTTTTCCTCCAAGATATAGGGCGCATACCGCCCGAGAGCCACTGCTCCCCTGTCGTCGCCGCCGATGTCCATAACCGCATAGCGCTGTCTGTTCTGGACCACGCCGTAGAGCTCGGCGGGAAGCGCGGGAAGGTCGACGTTTGAGTTGGCGAACTCGGGCGAAACGACCTCTATTCCGTTTTCTTCGAGGAGCGCGGCGGAATCCTTCGTTCGGAAATAGGGGTTGACTATGTCGAGGTCGGCGATAACCACGCGCCCGCCCTGCTTTTTGAGCCCGAGAGCCCAGTTTACCGCAAGATTGGTCTTTCCGCTGCCGTAATGACCGGCGAAAAGCGTTACTCGCTTATGCATTGACACAGCCGTTCCTCCTTTTCCTTTTTGAGCTCATCAGAGCTTGTTTCTCTGGATCTTTCCGCTTATAGTCTTCGGGAGCTCGTCGCGGAAAGCGATAACTCTCGGATATTTATAGGGCGCGGTGTGGCTCTTGACGTAGTTCTGAATCTCCTTCTTGAGCTCGTCGGTGCCGACGGTGCCTTTAGTTAAGACGATGCTCGCCTTTACTATCTGACCTCTTACCTCGTCGGGAACGGCGGAAACGCCGCACTCCAAAACGTAGGGAAGCTCCATGATAACGCTCTCGATCTCGAAGGGACCGATGCGGTAGCCCGAGGACTTGATAACGTCGTCGACGCGGGAGACATACCAGAAGTAGCCGTCTTCATCGCGCCAGGCGGTGTCGCCGGTGTGGTAGTAGCCGTCGTGCCAGGCCTCGAGGGTTAGCTGCTCGTTGAGGTAATACTCCTTATAGAGACCTACGGGGACTTCGTCGGAGGTTTTTATAACTATCTCGCCGACCTCGCCGTTGGCGCAGGGCTTGCCGTCGGGGTCGAGGATATCGATGTCGTACTGAGGCGAAGCCTTGCCCATAGAGCCGTATTTCGGGACGTCGCCGAAGAGATTGCCGATAACGAGGGTGGTCTCGGTCTGACCGAAGCCCTCCATTATCTCGAGACCGGTAGCCTGCTTGAACTGCTTCGCGACTTCGGGGTTGAGCGCCTCGCCCGCGGTGGTCATATGGTGAATGGAGGAAAGGTCATAAACCGAGAGGTCCTCTTTTATCATCATTCTGAGCATAGTCGGAGGCGCGCAGAAGGTGGTGATGTTGTATTTTGCGAAGAGCGGCAGGATGTCGGCGGCGTCGAACTTATCGAAGTCGTAGACGAACACTGCGCCTTCGCAGAGCCACTGACCGTAGAGCTTGCCCCAGAGCGACTTGCCCCAGCCGGTGTCGGAGATGGTGAGATGGAGACCGTCGCGCTCGCAGCAGTGCCAGTATTTAGCGGTGACGAAGTGACCGAGGGCGTAGGTATGTGCGTGGGCTGCCATCTTCGGGTTGCCGGTAGTGCCGGAGGTGAAGAACATAAGCGCCATTTCGCTGCCCGCAGAGCAGTCCTCGGGGCGCTCGAACTTTCCGGTAAAGAGCGGGTATTCGTTGTCGAAGTCGTGCCAGCCCTCTCTTGCGCCGCCAACGAGTATCTTTGTCTTTACGGTCGGGCATTTTTCGGCTGCGCGCTCGGCTATCTCGGCTACGTCGCCGTCGGCGGTGCAGAGAATAGCCGTAACGCTCGCGCTGTTGAAGCGGTATTCAAAGTCGTGCTCCTTGAGCTGGTTGGTCGCGGGGATAGCTACCGCTCCGAGCTTATGGAGGGCTACCATCGCGAACCAGAACTGATAATGCCTCTTTAAAACGAGCATTACCTTGTCGCCGCGCTTGATACCGAGGGAGCGGAAGTAATTCGCGGTCTGATTCGAGGCGCGCTTGATGTCTTTAAAGGTGAACCTGCGCTCGACCTTGTGCTTGTCGAGATGAAGCATCGCGAGCTTTTCGGGATATTTGTCGGCTATGGCGTCGACGCAGTCGAAGCCGAAGTTGAAGCTCTCGGTGTTCTTGAACTTGAGACTCTTGAGCTTGCCGCTCTCGTCCTCAACGGTGTCGACGAACTTCTCGCAGAGAAGAGTGTGCTTTTCGGGGCGGTTGGCCTGAATGAGGCTGGTGCGGACGGTCTCCTCGGCGGTATCCTCGCCCGGAAGAACGACCGCTACGAAAACGCAGTCGCCGCCCTCTACGGCTATCATTCCGTGAGGGGTGGAAGAGTTGTAGTAGATGCTGTCGCCCTCGTGGAGGACCTCGACGTGGTTTCCGACCTGGACCTTCAAGCTGCCCGAGATGATAACGTCGAATTCCTGACCGCTGTGCTGGGTAAGGTGGATAGGCACGTTCTGCTGAGCCTCGCTGTATTCGTATTTTACCCAGTAGGGCTCGGCAATTTTATCGCGGAACTTCGGGGCGAGGTTTGCTATATCTATCCCCTGCTCCCTTGCCGTTACCTGACCCTGTCCCTTGCGGGTCAGAGTGTAGCTCGAAAGACGCGCCGCGCTGCGCCCCTCCAAAAGGTCGGTGAGGTCGATGTCGAACGCCATAGCGCAGTTGTGGATGAACGTAAACGGAAGGTCTGCCTCGGCGTTTTCGTAAACGAGGTATTCCTGCTCGCCGATGTTGAGCTTTTCCGCCATTTCCGCCGGAGTCCAGCCCATAATTTCGCGCATTTCACGGATTCGCGCCGCCACCTCCAAAAGCTGTGTTGAAGCCGTGTTTGTGCTCACTGATAATCATTCCTTTCTTAATATGTGCATTTTAAAGAGCAAAATGACCCGTCTCAAATTTCTTTGAGACGAGCCATAATTAACAGTAGTTAATATATGTACCCGCGGTACCACTCAAATTGCGCGAAAAACCGCGCCGCTCCGAGGCTCAGACAAGCCCTCTGCTATAACGCGCAGCCGCGGGACGCCCCTACCTCGCTAAGACTCGGGGTATCCGGCTCGGGAGTGATATGAAGGACCTTCCGCCCGCCGGCTTCCACCTTGCCCGGCTCTCTGTAAGGCGCTTTCAAAGCCTTCCGTCTCCGTCACAGCTTTTATTTTCCGATATTATATCACCGCTTTAAAACTATGTCAATCGGCGATTTTAATAAATTTTTTAGTCGGAGCCGCCGTTTTATGCGGCGCATTTTATAGAAATCCCCGAAGATAGATATTGCCGGAATTTTCGGGAAAAACAGCGGCTTGCGTTTTCGTAGATTTTGCTGACGTATCATACCGAAACATATGCGTAAACGCAATAGAAAAATTCAAATCATTCAAGGCATAAAAAATCAATAATTTCTTATCAAAAAGGTGTTGACACAGAGACGCAAACCTTGTAAAATAAATGCAACAAGCTGTATCGGAGGTAAATTTATGGCAGAGTTGAAAATGACAATCGACAAAACAAACAGAATATCCAAAATCAACAAGGAGATCTACGGGCATTTCGCAGAGCATCTCGGGCGCTGCATCTACGGCGGCATATTCGTAGGGGAAGATTCCCCCATTCCCAGCACCCGCGGTATCCGCAACGACGTCATAGAGGCGCTCAAAGCCATTAAGCTGCCCGTCGTGCGCTGGCCGGGCGGCTGCTTTGCCGACACATATCACTGGCGCGACGGAATTGGTCCGCGCGAGAACCGCCGCAAGATAGTAAACGTAAACTGGGGCGGAGTGACCGAGGACAACAGCTTCGGCACCCACGAATTTCTCGACTTCTGCGAGCTCGTAGGCTGCGAGGCTTACGTTTCGCTCAACGTGGGCAGCGGCACCGTTCAGGAGGCTTCGGAGTGGGTCGAATATATGACCTCGGCAAACGAAAGCCCGATGACCGAGCTCAGAAAGAAAAACGGACGCGAGAAGCCCTGGAAGGTAAAATACGTCGGAATAGGCAACGAAAACTGGGGCTGCGGCGGAGAGATGAACGCTGAATACTATTCGAGCCTTTACAAGCAGTTCCACACCTTTATTAGGGGCGCCGAGCAGCAGATAGCCTGCGGTCCGAACGGGAACGACTGCAACTGGACCGAGACCCTTATGAAGAATATCCGCCCGCACCAGATGCGCGGGATCTCGCTCCATAACTACACCATTCCCACCAACAACTGGGGTCATAAGGGTTCTTCCATCGCCTTCAGCGAAAAGGAATATTACGAGACCCTCGCCCACACCTGGAATATGGAGCGCATACTTAAGGACCAGAAGGGAATTATGCAGCGCTTTGACGACAACAAGTTCGTCGGGCTGATAGTGGACGAATGGGGAATCTGGACCGACGTTATCGACGGCACTAACCCCGGCTTCCTCTACCAGCAGAACACCATGCGCGACGCTATTCTCGCCTCTATCAACCTCAACCTCTTCAACCTCAACTCTGACCGCGTGAAGATGGCGAACATCGCACAGATGATAAACGTTTTGCAGTCCATACTCCTCACCGAGGGCGAGAAGATGATAAAGACCCCGACGTATCATGTATTCGATATGTTCAAGGACCATATGGAGGCGACCCTCGTTTACTCGAACTGCGAAAACGTAGAGCTTATGCCCCAGCCCGAGCACTGGCACCCGGGTATGCATGTAGACCACCTGCCCGCTATATCTCAGTCGGTATCCGTCGACGAAGCCGGAAAGATGCATATAACTATCTCTAACGCCTCGCTCGAGGAGGACTTCGACATCGACTGCGCGATTCCGAGGAGCGAATATAAATCCGTCAGCGCGAAGATACTCACCGCCGCCTACGACGCAAAGAACACCTTCGACGACCCCGAGGCGGTCTCCCCTGCCGACTACAGCGGAGTTAAGCTCGAGGGCGAAAAGCTCACGGTAA
This sequence comes from uncultured Clostridia bacterium, assembly GCA_947627875.1. GTDB lineage: Bacteria > Bacillota > Clostridia > Oscillospirales > Ruminococcaceae > Faeciplasma. The sequence goes on along the minus strand of CANQXS010000005.1, from coordinate 89,625 downwards.
AGCTTCCGAGATGCTCCGTGCTCTCGATTGAGCTGTGCTGATAGAAGGAAAACCGGTCTGCAAGCGCTGCCTGCTCCTTGAGATTGACCCCGAGGGGCTCTATAAAAAGGTCAGCGAGCTGATAGAGGCTCTTCCGGAGGACGTAAAAGCCGGCGCTGAAGAATATAAGCGCAGGCTTGATATCTGCCGGAGCTGCGAATGTCTCGAAAACGGAATTTGCCGCGAGTGCGGCTGCTTCGTAGAGCTGAGGGCGGCGGCAAAAAAGAACTACTGCCCGAGCGCCTATCACTACTGGACGGCGGAAAATTAAATACAAAATTAAAAGCACCGCATGAACCTTTCGGGAACATGCGGTGCGGTTTTTTATATAAATCAGCCGTTTGATTTTATCTTCACCCGCGAGGCGAAAACCGCTGCGGCGGCGGGAGCGGCAAGTATTCCCGCTGCGCAGACCGCGGAAGCCGCGGCAAAGGCTCCGAAGAGAGCCAGAACGCCCGAAGCGGCAAATGCGGCGGCTCTCACAGCCTCGGAGGCGATAAACGCCCGCTTTTCGCAGACCTCAGCCGAACCTGCCAACCCGAAAAGCGGCAGGATATCGCGAAGGTCGTTTCTCAAAAGGACAGCGGAGGCGCAGCGCTTAGCGACTCCCGCTCCAGAAGCGAGAGCAAAGCCGCAGTCGGCGGCGGACAGCGCCGCGCAGTCGCTCACGCCGTCGGCAATGACGGCGACGGAGCCATCGTTCTTCATATTTTCGACTGCCTCAGCCTTTCCGAGAGCGTCGAGCCCGTCGGCAAGGCTCCCCGCGCCGAGCTTCGAGAGGACAGCCTCGGGGTTATGAACGCTTCCGCCCGAAACAAGAAGGGTATTCACTCCCCTTTCGTTAAGCGCCCTTACCGCCGCGACGGCGTTGGGCTTAACGCTGTCTTCGAGAGCGATGATTCCGACCGCCTCGCCGCCGAAAAAGAGCGTTTTAAGAAGCTTTCCTTCGAGCTCGGGGTCGCCTTCGGCAAAGGGTGCGGAGTCTTCCTTTAATGAGCTGAGCTCTGCCCTCTGACCGTCGACTGTGCCGGAGATTTTTCCGACGAGCCTCTCGCAGGCGATGCAGGGCGGAACCGCGACGCCGTTTTCGGTGCAGCGGTCTTTTATTGCGGAAAATTCGCCGCCCTCGGCACCGTCGCAGAGAGCCGCTGCGAGCCTGATAACGCCCTTTTCGGGCATTTTCCCGAGAGAGACGGTTTTAAAGACCGACAGCTTTCCGACGGTCGCGGTACCCGTGAGGTCGACGACTGCCGAGTTGATTGTTGAGAGCTTTTCGAGCGCGGAGGGGTCGCGGAAGCGCACGCCCTCGGAGGCGGCTTTTGAGGAGGCGAACAGAAGAGCGAACGACCTCGTGGCTCCGAAAGCGCAGGGCGAGAGCGCCGTAAGAGAAAGAGCGAGCGCAAACAGCGCGCTGTCAAGCCCGAGGGCAAAGAAAACCGTCGCGAAAACAACTGCGGAAACAGCCGCGCAGCCGAGGCAGCGCAGTGCTGCCGCCTTTTTGTCGGCGGGGTTCTTTTTCGATTCAGAGCGCTCGCAACAGAGCGAAACCGTTTTTTCGAGCAGTCTTTCGCCGTCGGCGCGAACGGTAAGAAAGCCGCTTATGTTGCGACTCCCCGCCATAACGCGCTCCCCTTCGGAGCGCAGAACGGCGGCAAGCTCACCCGTTAATGGCTTTTCGTCGAGCTCGGAGCGCCCTGCGATGATTTCGCCGTCGCAAGGAACTGTCTCGCCCGGGCGGACGGAGACGATGTCGCCCTCGGCTATCTCTGCGGCGGGGATTTCGCGCTGCGAGCCGTCGCGAAGAACAGTCGCGGAAAGCGGGAGAACATCGGAAAAATCATCTTTTGAAAGAGGCTCGGGGGCGGCTTTGTCGCGGAAATATTTTCCGACCATAAGCGCAGCAAGCACTGCCGCTGCGGGGGCAAGGAGCGAACGCGTCCCGCCCGCGAAAATTCTGTCATAAACCGAGAAAACGGCGGCAGCGGCGGACGCCGCGCAGCAGAAAATCCCGCTCGAAAGAGCGTTTCGGGCGATAAAGACCGCGAGCGCGAACGGCAGCAGCTCGACGAATGCGCAGAGGATCGGCAGCTTCGCCAAAAACTCGGGCTCGGCGGCGCAGAACCACGCAAGAAGCAGGCTGATGAGGACGCAGAGGACGATGCCGACGGGCGTCACGGATTTTTTCATTTCGGTTCCCCCTTCCGACGGAAATGCGTATATATAAATATTATAGCGCATTATGTCGAAAATTGCAACAGCGGGGTGCGCATGGGGGAGTGTACAAAACGACCACATTTAATTGAAATGTGAAAAGTGTTTAGCAACGGCGAATCGTCCGGCAAAAGATTTTTATAATGTGGGCGGAAGAGACACTCCCTGGAAAATCCGCACTTTTTCTTGACAAACCGCTCCCGCCGTGCTAAAATATATTTGCGCTCTTAAGCGAGCCGCCCGAGATTCCTTGCCGTTGCCGACGGTTTTATTTATGGTCTGCGGTTAGCCGCTGCTAACCTCGGTGGGACAATCGGCTTTTATTTTGAAGCTTGGTTAGCTTTGGCTAACTCGGAATCACGGGCGAGAAGCTATTTATATGAAGGAGGAAAAGACTATGAAAAGCAGCTATAAAACGGCGCTTTCTCGGCTCACACTTGTTCCCGAGCGGGAGTTTGCGCTCGGGTCCGACGGCTTTACCGGCGCGCTGTATCGCCCTGAGGTCGATGAATATCCCGGAAAAGCTGTCATAATGTTCGGCGGAAGCGACGGCATCTACCCGCTCACAAGGCTTTTAGCCGAGCAGTATGTCGCTCGGGGAATGACGATCCTTGCGCTGGCGTATTGGAACGAGCCCGGTCTGCCGTACGCATTTGAAAAGGTCCCGGCGGAATCGGTGGAAAAGGCGGCGCTGCGGCTTCGCGGTCAAGGCTTTGAAAAAATCGGTCTTTGGGGGATCTCGATGGGCGCGGAGCTGGCGCTGATTGCCGGCAGCCTGATGCCGGAGCTGATCTCCTGCGTGACGGCAGTTTGTCCGACGAACATCTGCGGGCAGGGGTTTGTGAAGAAAAAAGGCGTCCAACAGCTGGAGTGCTCTGCCTTCAGCTGGCGTGGGGAAGAACTCCCTTGGGCAAGACTGAAAGCTTCCAAGTTCGCTATTCTCCGCGACAGCCTGCGGGAACGGAGCGTCTGCCTGCGCTCCTGCTATGAGGACGCGGTGCAAAACGCGCCGGAGGAGGCGCAAATAAAGGTCGAAAATCTCGGAGGACCGCTGCTGATGCTCCTGCCCGAGCACGACGCTATGTGGTGCTCGGAGATTTCTGCGGATAAAATCGAGGCGCGTCTGAAAGAGAAGGGCTTCGCCCACCCCTGCGAATGCGTCCGCTACAAATTCGCAAGCCATATGCTCGTGCCGATAACGTCGCGCTCAAAGAAGATGTTTCGCGTCGAGCGCGAGCACCCCGACGAGTGCCGAAAAAGCGACTCTGACGCCTTTGAAAAAACGCTGGCGTTCTGGAAAGAGGTTTGGCAGGATGAATTGCCGCAGAGATAATTCTCTTGAAACCAAAAACGAAAGGACGGAGGAACAATGAATAAAACAACTGTAAAAATCGACGGCATGATGTGCGGTATGTGCGAAGCGCATATAAACGACGCGATTCGCGGAAAATTCAGGGTAAAAAAGGTAACTTCTTCTCACTCCAAGGGCGAGACGGTGATACTGTCCGAGAAACCCGTCGGCGAGGCGGAGCTGCGCGAAGCCGTTGAAGCGGCAGGCTACAGAGTGCTGTCGGTGACGAGCGAGGAACACCGGAAAAAAGGGCTGTTCGGGAGGTAAAGTGCGGCGAAGCTTCAAGGGGCACAGCCGCCTCGGACATTCGCTCCCCTTTCTTCTTGACATTTTCGTGCGGCGGGGGTATAATATAAAAATCTACTGCATTAAAGCAATAATAAACGGAGAGTGACATTATGAGCAAGCTAATCGTCCCAGAGGGGTATTCCCCCAGGCTCGGACCTTATGAGACCCAGACCGCCATCGGTCTGATAAAACACACATTCGAGATCGGGCTTTGCCGCGCCCTCAACCTTAAAAGAGCCTCGGCTCCCCTCTTTGTTGACGGCGGAAGGGGCTTAAACGACGACCTCAACGGAATAGAGCGACCGGTCGTATTCGACGTAAAGGAGACCGGCGCGAGAGCCGAGGTAGTTCATTCCCTCGCGAAGTGGAAGAGAATGGCGCTCAAGGAATACGGCTTCCACCCCGGCGAAGGTATTTATACCGATATGAACGCTATCCGCCGCGACGAGGAGCTCGACAACCTCCATTCGATATATGTCGACCAATGGGACTGGGAGCGGATAATCACACCCGAGGAGAGAAATCTCGAATTTCTTAAGAACGTCGTCCAAAAAATCGCCGACGCCGTATGCGACACCTCCGAAGTGGTGACGAGAATTTACCCGAATATCCCCTGCCGGCTCGAACGCGAGGTGAGCTTTATTACCGCACAGGAGCTCGAAGACCTTTATCCCGACCTTTCGCCGAAGGAGCGCGAAAATGCCTGGCTCAACGAACACAGGACCGCGTTTATTATCGGCATCGGCGACAAGCTGAAATCGGGCGAAAAGCACGACGGACGCGCCCCCGACTATGACGACTGGTCGCTCAACGGCGATCTGCTGATGTGGAACGACACGCTCGGGTGCGCCTTTGAGCTCAGCTCGATGGGAATAAGGGTAAATGCCGAGTCGCTGCGCTCGCAGCTAAAAAAAGCCGAGTGCGAATGGCGCTCGGGGCTGGAATTCCATAAAAAACTGCTTGCGGGCGAGCTTCCGCTGACGATAGGCGGAGGCATAGGGCAGTCGAGGCTTTGCATGCTGCTGCTCGGGAAGGCTCATATAGGCGAGGTGCAGGTCTCGGTCTGGGATAAGGAGACCCGCGAGGGCTGCGAAAAAGCGGGCATACCGCTGCTTTAAACGAAATCGGGGGATATTCTTGGTTTACTCTGAAAAATTCTATGTCGGGTTTTCCGACGTCGGACCCGACCTGAAAATCACCAACGCCGCTATGCTTCGGCTGTTTGAGGACGACTGCTGCCTTCAGGGCGAGGCAGTCGGCGACGGCTTCCGCGACTCCTTCGGGAGATGGTTTCTGACCGCCTACAGCGTAAAGGTCTTAAAGCGTCCGGAATACAACGACTTTGTAACCGTGAACACCTGGAGCCGCGAGCTCAAGGGCGTTTCGGCTTCGCGCGAGTTCGAGCTCAGAAGCGCCGACGGCAGCCTTCTGGCGATAGCGCTTTCAAACTGGGCGAGAATGAACACCGCCCTCGGGAAGTTGGAGAGAATGACTCCCGAGGCGTTCGCAAAATACGAGAGCGAGCCCGAGCGCCATAACTTCGACGAAGCCTGGCTCACAAAGCTCCGCGACATCGGCGAATACAGCATCGAGCGCGAAATTACCGCGGGGCGGATGCTCGTTGACCCGAACGGACACGTCAACAACGTGAAATACCTCGACATCGCCGCAGAGATTCTCCCCGACGAGGCTTACGCCAAGGGCGAGGCGGACAGGTTTGAAATAACCTACCGCAAGGCGATACCGCGCGGAGAAACGGTGAAATGCCTTTACGGCGAGACCGACGACAGCTATAACATAGCGATAAAATCCCGCGACCTCGGCGAAACGATGGCGCTGATAAAGCTTTATAAGTGAGCATAAGAAAAAGCACGGGAAACTGTGCTTTTTTTGGCTATTTTTTGCCGTTTTCGCTTTGAAAATGGCGGACGAGAAGCGAAACTATCTTTTGCTGCTCCGGCGTCAGGTCGGAAATATCGAGCAGGTCCGACGAGCTTACGCCGAGAATGGTATCGGTAGGGACGTTGAATATCTGCGCGAGCTCGACGACGTATTGAGTCGACGGCACCGAAATCCCCATTTCCCAGGCGTTCACGCTTGAGCGCGATATATCAAGCCTGCGCGCAAGCTCAGCCTGCGACATATCCGCGCGCTCCCTGAGCAGCTTTATCGTATCGTAAACCATAGAATCTCCTCCCCCGCAATGGCTCTTTATATTACTTTATAATATCCGAAAATCATTTTCAATATCCGCATTGATTTTTTAATATCAATATCGACGTTTATGCTTGACATTTTGGCATAAAAGCGGTATAATGGTGCAAAAACGCGGGAGGTTTGAAAATGAAAAAGAGCGGCGTTGCAGGGCGCGTCGGGGAGAACATAAAGGCGCGGAGGCTTGAAATGGGGCTGAGTCAGGCGGGGCTCGCAGAGGCGCTCGGGGTAACGGCGCAGGCGGTCTCGAAATGGGAGAACGGGCTGTCGATGCCGGAGCCGACGAAGCTCCCCGAGATCGCGGAGCTGTTCGGGACGAGCATAGACGGGATCTTTTCGGAGAGCGGGAAATAAACTTTGGGCAGCAGTTGCAAAGACCGCTGCCTTTTGTATTATCGATGCGGAAATCAATCATAAGACTAAAAGTTTTAGGTCCACCCTTTTTCAAAAGGGTGGCAGGTTCCAAGGGCAGCGCCCTTGGTCGCGCTCCGCGGAGCGCGGAATCTTATATAAACAAAGCGCAGGAAGGGAGACGGAAACAGTCCTGTGGACTGTTTCCGTCTGGGGAACCCTCGCCGGGGGTTCCCCATTTGCCGAACGGCGAGTGAGGCAAATAAAAAACTCTGTTAGATGACAAAATACTCTTTTTCTTCCCCGCCCCAAACCCCTACCCCCTCAAGGAGGGGGCAGGGGCTTCACCCCGTCACCCGGTCGTTCACCGTTCGGTGAACGACACGACCCCTCCCCTCGAGGGGAGGGGTATTTGGGCTCCTCGAATAACATTTCGAGAACGGGAGCAAATAAAATAATATAATTGCCGCCATCTTATGCGCCTTCTCCTCTTGCTTTTTCCTCGGAAATGGTATATAATGTTTTTGTATGATTTTTCTTTGAAAGGAAGTTACACTATGAATCTTGTTTTGGTAGTAAACGCGGGAAGCTCGTCTTTAAAATACCAGCTTCTCAATATGGAGGACGAGTCGGTCATCGCCAAGGGCAACTGCGACAGAATCGGCATCGACGGTCACGTCTCCTACAAAATCCCCTCTAAGGGCTACGCCCACGAGGAGGACTGCCCCTTCCCGACCCATACCGAGGCTTTTGAAAAGCTCGTCGAGCTTCTGACCTCGGGCGAAGGCAAGGTGATCGACTCTATGAGCGAGATCTCGGCGGTAGGTCACAGAATAGTTCAGGGCGCAGAGATATTCGACCGCGCCTGCCTCGTTACCGAAGAGGTTATCGAGCAGATAGACGGTCTTTCGGAGCTCGCGCCCGTTCACAACCACCCCCACGCCCTCGCGCTCAGGGCCTGCTCGAAGGTCCTCCCCAAGGAGACCCCGCAGGTAGTCGTGTTCGACACCGCGTTCCACCAGACTATGCCCCCGAAGGCTTACCTCTTCGGTCTGCCTTACGACGACTACAAAAAATATCACGTCCGCAAATACGGCTTCCACGGCACCTCTCACCGCTTCGTCTCAGCCGCTCTCGCAGAGGCTATGGGGCGCGACATCAAGGACCTCAAGATAGTCTCCTGCCACCTCGGAAACGGCTCCTCGATAACCGCTGTCGACGGCGGAAAGTCGGTCGACACCTCTATGGGCTTCACACCTCTCGACGGCATCCTTATGGGCACCCGCTGCGGCGCGGTCGACCCCTCAGCCGTGACCTTCGTTATGCAGAAGCACGGCTTTGACCCCCACGAGATGAGCGAATATATGAACAAGAAATCCGGCTTCCTCGGTCTCTCGGGCGTAAGCTCTGACAACCGCGACATTCAGAACGCCTGCCTCGAGGGCAACGAAAGGGCGATCATTACCTCGGATATGCTCCAGTATCAGATAAAGAAGTACATCGGCGCTTATGCCGCGGCTATGAACGGTCTCGACGCGGTCCTCTTTACCGGCGGCATCGGAGAAAACTCCTGGGAGGTCCGCGAGGCGGTCTGCGTAGATATGGAATACTTCGGAATAAAGATCGACAAGGCTTATAACAAGACGATCCGCGGCAAGCTCACCAAGATCTCCACTCCCGACTCGAAGGTAGAGGTCTGGGTCGTCCCGACAAACGAGGAGCTTTTGATAGCGCGCGACACCCTCGCCGTAATCGCCGAAAACAGGTAATGAAGCCTTTTCAAGCGGCGCTTGCATATTTCGCAATCATTTCCGCAATAACCTTTTTCGCCTACGGCATCGACAAGCTCAGGGCGAAAAAGGGCGCCTGGCGGATAAGCGAAAAGACCCTTCTAAGCTTGGGAATTTTAGGCGGAGCCTTTGGCGGGCTTCTGGGAATGAAGCTTTTCCGCCATAAAACGAAGCACCGCTATTTTTGGGCGGTAAACTATGCGGCGCTCGCTATTCATATCGCAGCGGCAATATTTTTAGCCGTAAAGCTGCGCGCAGCGTGACCTGAAAATACCCACCAAGGAGAAAACCCGTATGCCCGAGAGCACTTTAATTGCGAACAGATTTCTGCAAGAAGCTCTGATGCAGTCCGCGCGGGACGTCGGCTGCAGCCCCGAGGACCTTCTCCGCCCCGAAAACACGTTCACTTTGTCGTCGCGGCGAAATGGCGCAAAGGCTTTTTACCCCGAAAAGGCAGATTTTCTTGCGGTGAATTACGGCTTCGGAAATGCCGTTTCGGTCAGAGAAGACAAATTTGAAGCGGTTTCGGGCGCGCTTAAGGACACGGATATAATATTTGCAGGTGATCTGATTTCGCTCGGCTTTATTCCGACCTTTGAAAACATCTGCTTTCTTCCCGCGGGCGATGACATCGCCCCGCTGCCCTGCCGCTATGATATCCGCCTGCTCCTGCCCGATGAATTTAAAAACCTGTATCTTCCCGAATGGTCGAACGCGCTTTGTTCAAAAAGGCCGCAGCTCGACAAAATCGCCGTTGGCGCATACGACGGAGATAAGCTTATAGGTCTGGCGGGAGCCTCGCAGGACGCGGAAAATATGCTTCAGATAGGGATAGACGTTTTGCCGGAATACCGCAAAAATGGTATCGCCTCGGCTCTCACTTCGGTCCTCGCGCAGAAGATAATCAAGGCCGGACAGACGCCGTTTTACAGCTGCCTTTGGAACAATACCCCGTCGTTCAAAAACGCATTACGGGCCGGTTTTAAGCCGGTCTGGACAGAAATACAGGCAAAAACTGCCGAATAAAGGAGAAACATTATATGCCCGACGAAATTCATCTTGTAGACCTTATGTATCCGAGCGAAGAGAAAAAGCGCCAGCACTTAGAGCGCGGCGCCGCGATTTCAAAGCTCCCGCAGGACTACATCACCAACCTTGAGCTCGAGCAGCTTTCGAGGCTTATATGTCCCGAATACGCTCTGAACGCTCAGCGCGTATTCACTCAGCTCTCGACCGACCCCGAAACGCTCAACTACCGCCTCGATATTTTGGAGGACTTCTTGAACGTCCCCGCGCTCGAAGCGGTACTCTACGAAAACGTCCACAAGCTCTATATCAACGAGCATGTAAACGTCCAGAAGCTCGGGCTTGCCGACAGCTTTTTCGCCCTCAACCAGCGCCTTGAATCGCTCAAGACCTTTATCGAGTGCATCACGAAGTGCCACGAATTCTGCGACAAGAACAAGCAGAAGTTCAACTCGGAGGCGCTCAAGGGTCTTGCAGAATACTTCGCCTCGGTATATAATTCCGAGTATTTCGACGAGGTAAAGCGCGAGACCGACGAATGCCTGCGGCTTCTTGCTAAGGGCGTAAAGAGCGTTACCGTCGGAATCAACTTCGACGATATGATGCGCCCCGTCGAGGCGATGCTCCTCTCGGTCGCAACCGATCCGATAAAGAAAAAAGGCCGCTTCGACTGGATATTCAAGCACCTCGACAACGGCGACAGAGCAATAGGGCGGACCCACTCGCTCTACAACGAAAACGGCGGCACCAACGACCTCGAAGCGCCGCTGTTCAGAGAGCTCAAAGAGGTCAACTCGGAGTATATAAGCCATCTCGACACCGCCATCCGCGCCTACTTCAAGAAATCTACCGAGGATATCCTCACCTTTGAGAATCAGATGAGCTTCTATATCGGCGCAAAGAGGCTGGTAGAAGCCGTCCGCGCGAGAGGGCTCGAGATGTGCCGCCCGAAATATCTGCCTATGGAGGAGCGCAGAATGAACGCCAAGGGCGTTTTCGACCTGTCGTTCTACATTCAGATGGTCGGCTCCGACCCGATGGGCAGCCTAAAGGGAAAGATAATCACCAACGACTGCCGCTTTGACGACGACGGGCGGTTCTTCGTCCTCACCGGCGCGAACAACGGCGGTAAAACCACCTATACCCGCGCCATCGGGATTATTCAGGTGTTCGCTCAGGCGGGAATTTACGTCCCCTGCACCGAATGCGAGATCTCCCCTGTCGACTTCATCTATACACACTTTCCGAAGGAGGAAGAGGTCGGTCTCAACACCTCGCGCTTCACTCAGGAATGCAAGCAGTTCAAGGAGACAGTCGACACCGCGACCCGCTACAGCATGCTTTTGCTCAACGAGTCGATACAGTCGACCACGCCTACCGAATGCGTTTACATCGCGACTGAGCTCACTAAGATATTCCGCTGCGTTGGGGTAAGGGGCGTTTACGCCACCCACCTTTTAGAGCTCGCCCGCAGCCTTGACAGGCTCAACGAAGAGGTCGAGGGCGACACAAAGCTCGTAAGCCTCATCACGACGGTAGACACCTCGGACGACAACCGCAGGCTCTACAGAATAGAGCGCGCGGCTCCTCAGGAATTCGGCTACGCGAGGACTATCTATGAAAAGTTCGGCGTGAGCTTCGAGGAAGTCAAGCGCCGCCAGGCAGCCGCAAATAAAGCGTAAAGCTCTCATACATAAATATCCCTCGGCAGTGCGCCGAGGGATATTTATTGTTAATTCTGTTTTTCTACGCGCCAGTCTATCGGCGGGATCTCGTTTTCGACCAAAAATCTGTTGACCCGAGAGAACACCCGCGAACCGAAGAAGCCGCTGCTCGCCGAGAGCGGGCTCGGGTGAGCCGACTCAAAGATACCGTGGATAGGGTTGGTTATGAGGGCTTTTTTGCTCCTTGCGTTGGCTCCCCAGAGGATAAAGGCTATCGGCGTTTCGCGTTCGTTGAGCTTTTTTATCACCTCGTCGGTGAAGATTTCCCAGCCCATACCCTTGTGAGAATTCGCCTGCCCCCTGCGGACCGTCAGCACCGTGTTCATCAGAAGAACGCCCTGCTCTGCCCAAGGGGTAAGGTCGCCTTTAGATGCGGGAGGGATGCCGATATCGTCGTAAAGCTCTTTATAGATGTTGCGGAGCGAGGGCGGGAGCTGAGTCCCCTCTTTTACCGAAAAGCTTAAACCGTGAGCTTGCCCGGGCTCGTGGTAAGGGTCCTGCCCGAGAATGACCGCTTTTACCTTTGAATAAGGCGTGAGCTTCAGGGCGTTGAAGATGTCGTACATTCCGGGGTAGATTTTAAAGGAGGAATACTCGGCTTTTAAAAACTCGCGAAGCTTAAGGTAATATTCCTTTTCAAATTCTTCGCCTATAACGCCGTCCCAGTCGTTTCCTATCGTTACCATAGTTCAGACCAGAACGGAATAGAGCGAGGTCGCTACTATTCCCAAGACCATAAGCGCTGCGAGCGCAAGAATAAGTATCCTTAAAATAAGGGATTTTTTCATATTATCTCTCCGAAAAGCAAAATGCCGCCCGAAAATCGGGCGGCTGTCCGTTCTGTTATCCGAGATTCGCGACGATCTTCGTTACGATATTGACGACGACCGCGACAACAAAGAACACGATAGTGATTACTGTGGTGGCTTTGTTGATCTTAGCCTCGCGGGTGTTGCCGCCGTTGCGCCCGAAGAACGAATCCTGAGAACCGCCTATCGCCGAGTTGAGCCCGGAGTTATGGGTATCGGTGAACAAAACCGCCAGAACGATGGCTACGCTCGCGATAACGAGGACGATCCCGCTTATAATATTTACTGCTGTCATTTAAAAATCCTCCATAAAGTCTTTAATCCTTGATATTGTATCACAAAAGAAATGAAATTGCAATACCCGAAGCAAACTTTTTTGAATTATTTTCAGAGCTTCCAGATATTCTTGGCGTATTCCCTGACCGCTCTGTCTGCCGAGAAGACTCCGGCGTTGGCGATGTTCATAAGCGACATCGACTGCCACTTATTAACGTCGCGGTATATCTCGGAGGCATAAGCCTGAGCCTGCCTATATGACTCGAAGTCGGCAAGGACCATATAAGGGTCGCTGAACTTCAGGGAATTCACTACGTCGTCGAAGCTGCTGCCGTTTATTCCCGAGCCTATCATGTCGATAGCCGCCTTGATGATCGGGTCGGCTCCGTAGATATGAGCGGGATTGTAGCCGTGCTTTTTCTGCTCGACCTCGTCGGCGGTCATACCGAAGTTGATGATGTTCTCGCTGCCGACAACGTTGCCTATCTCGATGTTGGCACCGTCGCGGGTGCCGAGGGTAACGGCGCCGTTGAGCATAAGCTTCATATTGCCCGTACCCGAAGCCTCGGTTCCGGCGAGGGAAATCTGCTCGGAAATTTCGGACGCCGGCATAAGGAGCTCGGAGAGCGAAACGTTGTAGTTTTCGAGGAAGACCACGTTGAGCTTGCTGCGGATAGCGGGGTTCTTCTTAATTTCGTCGCTGAGGGCGCAGATAAGCTTGATTATCTGCTTCGCGAGGTAATAGCCCGGGGCTGCCTTAGCCGCGAAGATATAGGTCTTGGGCTGGAAATCGGCGTCGGGATTCTCGAGAAGGTAGTTATATTCCGAAACTATGTTCAGAACGTTGAGATGCTGGCGCTTGTATTCGTGGAGGCGCTTGACCTGAACGTCGAAGAGAGTATCGGGGTCGATGACGGTCCCCCACTGAGACTTTACGAACTTCGCGAACGTGGTCTTGTTGGTAAGCTTTATCTTTCTCAGGGATTCGAGAACGTCGGCGTCGTCTTTATAAGCCTCGAATTTCTTGAGCTCGCGGGCGTCTTTGCGGTAGCCGCTGCCGATGGTGCTGTCCAAAAGCTTGCAGAGCGGCTTGTTCGACTGGCAGAGCCAGCGGCGGTAGGCGATGCCGTTGGTGACGTTGGTGAATTTCTCGGGGGTGTTCTCGTATTCGTATTTAAAGACGGAATCCTTGATGATGTCGGAATGAATGACCGATACGCCGTTGACGTGGTGAGAGGCGGCGACGCAGAGCTTCGCCATATGGACCTGACCGTTGCGGATTATGGACATGCGGGATACCCTGTCGTGGTCGCGGTATTTATCCCAAAGCCCTGCGCAGTAGCGGTTGTTTATCTCGACGATGATGGAGTAAATTCTCGGGACGATGCTCTCGAGGAGATTTACGCTCCACTTTTCGAGCGCCTCAGCCATAACGGTGTGGTTGGTATAAGAGAAGCACTTTGAAACTATATCCCAGGCGCGGTCCCAGCTGTAGCCGCAGTCGTCGAGCAGAACGCGCATAAGCTCGGGAATGGCGAGGGTCGGGTGGGTGTCGTTGATCTGTATAGCGACTTTATCGGCGAGGTTGTCGAGAGTTCCGTAGGTTGCCATATGGTGGTTGACTATATCGCCTATCGAGGCGGCGCACATAAAGTATTGCTGCCTGAGCCTTAAGGACTGACCCTCGAGGTGGTTGTCGTTGGGGTAAAGGACCTTCGAAATAGCCTGAGCGACGATATTCTGACCGAGCGCCTTTTCGTAGTTGCCCGAATTGAACATATTCATATCGAACGCGGGGCTGACCGCCTTCCAGAGCCTGAGCTTAGAGACGGCGTCGCTGTCGTACCCCGAGACGAACATATCGTAGGGAACGGCGAGAACGGTGGTGTAGTTATCGAGGGTGATGTGGTGATACTGCTGGTCCCAGTATTCGTGGAGATTGCCGTCGAAATGGATCTCGATCTGCTGCTCGGGGCGCGGGACCAGCCAGCAGGAACCGCCGGGGAGCCAGTTGTCGGGCAGCTCGACCTGCCAGCCGTCTTCGATCTTCTGGCGGAAGATGCCGTATTCGTAGAGAATGGAATAGCCTGTTGCGGGGTAGCCGTCGGTCGCGAGACCGTCGAGATAGCAGGCGGCAAGCCTTCCGAGACCGCCGTTTCCGAGACCTGCGTCGGGCTCGCGCTCGTATACGGCATTGAGCGAAACGCCGTATTCCTTGAGGACTTTTTCGACCTTATCGGTCAGACCGAGGTTAAAGAGGTTGGTTTTTAAGGAGCGCCCCATAAGGAACTCCATAGAGATGTAATAGACCTGTTTCTGACCTACGCTGTGAACGTGGTTGGTATAGTGGCGGCGCTTTTCAACGAGGATAGGGACGACTATTGCGGCTAAAGCCTCGTAAAACTGAGAATCGGAGGCGGAATCGGGCTTAACGCCGAACTTGTCCATAAGAACGTTGGCGAGCTCTTCCTTGAGCTCCCTTTCGGTATAATGAATCTTAGCCAAAGTAAACTCTCCTTTGTAAGAATTTTCGGTAGTGCAATGTTACAATTATAACCAATTATTCCGAAGATGTCAAGTGTGAAAAGGGGGAAGGAAGGGTTTATTTGTTGCTTCGGAATGCGGCGCCGCTCGTTTAAATAAAAAGCGCATCGCCGATGTTTCCCGAAAAACGCGCGGTAAAGAGGTTATCATTTTGCGAAAACCTCATAAACAGCAGCGTTTTTGCCGCGCAACGGCGCGTTGCGCAAATTGTAAACCTCTGTCGCTTTACAATAAGGCTCGATTCTGATATAATGATCGCGTTGAAAGGAGTGTTTTAATATATGAATTTGCTCGCCCGTCGGCTCTATGAGCTGCGCACTCAACGGAATTTGAAGCAGGAGGAGCTCGCCGAGGCTCTCGGAGTCTCGCGGCAGGCGGTCTCGAAATGGGAGATGGGTACGGGCGTGCCGTCGCTCGATAACCTCAAAGCCATAAGCGACTTCTTCGGCGTTACGATAGACAGCCTTGTGAAGGATTCGCCCGCCCCGCCCGAAAGCGCACAGACCTCCAAGGCAGAAAACGAAGCCTCTCCGAATAAACGCATAAGCCCCGTCGAGAAAGACCCTTTTCTCAAGCGTGTGGCAAACGCGGCGGCTGTCGCTCTGGGTTTTATTGAGGTAATTGTTTTAAGATATGTAACTGCCGTGCTGATAACAACGATCATGAATATGATCATAACCACGGACGCGGCGATGTATCGTGCGATGCCTGCGGCGTCGGTCATACATTACGTTATTTCGTCGCTCTATGCCCTGCCGTTCCTTTATCTGGCGGCGGTGATGATAGATAAAAATATGACGGTGTTTTCAAAAGAGCTTTATTCAAGGCAGTCTCCCGAAAAGCGCAGGATCATAATAAAAAAGGTCGCTGCGGCATTTGCGGTATACCTTGTTATGCCGGCGGCGACGAATGTCCTCGAAATAGCGCTGTGGCAGGCAGGTTTCAGGACGATGTGGGCTTCCTCATCAGCACTGGGAGCCGTTTCGGTGACGCTCGAAACGTTTATTATATACGCGATACTTGCGCTGGGCCGCCCATCGATGTTTAAAAGCAAATTCAACCTCTTGGCAGCGATAGTTCTGTCGGGGCTTCTTATTACCTTGGAAATACTCGGCTCGTACAACAGAATGAGAGTGCAGCCCGCTGATTATACAGCGGTGGACATAACCTATCCGCGAATAAACGATATTTTCGGCATTATGTATGCGGCATTTATTCTAATGGCCGTTGCCATATGCCACACGCGTTCTGCTTTTGTAAAGGAGGAAAATGAAAATGAACAGTCTGCCGAAGCGGCTCTATGAGCTGCGCACTCAACGGAATTTGAAGCAGGAGGAGCTCGCAGAGGCGCTCGGAGTCTCGCGGCAGGCGGTCTCGAAGTGGGAGATGGGCACCGGCGTTCCGTCGCTCGAAAACCTCAAAGCCATAAGCGACTTCTTCGGCGTTACGATAGACAGCCTTGTTAAGGATTCGCCCGACCCCGAGGAAAACGCTCGGGCAAGCGACTCTACGACTCCCCCGCCGCCGATATCAGGCGCGGCTGACGGAAGTTCAAACGGCTTTAGGTCCGAGAAAGTCAATACTGTCATTCGGGCGAAGGAGCTCCTCCCGCCGATAAAAACGCTATTCAACGCGGTTCTGCTCATCGCGGCGCAGCTGTTTGCGTTTTTTACGGTGAACGGGATACAGTTCCTTCTTACGCAGTTTGCGGGGAATGCTTCCCTCGAAGCGCTTATCGGCTACACGAAGGTACAGCCGTTTCTCGTCGCGGCAATGAACTTTGTGTTCAGCTTTCCGCTGTACTATTTTATGACGGCGGTATTCAGGGACGGCGCCTGCCTGCTGAGCCTCGGGCGCGGATACCCGAAGCGCCTGCCCTGCGTAATTCTGCTCTGGCTTATTTCGACCCTGAATCTCATTGTCACGGGGCTGTTTGCACAAAGTTCAAGTGTGTTTTCGTATTACCTTGCGGCTCCGGCGCTGAGCTGCGCGGTCTACCTTATTTTTTATCTGATACTCACGCGCGCAAAGGGCTTTGACAGAAAGCTTAAGGTCCTGCTGCCGGCGCTCGGGGTAATGCTCTGCGCTGCGGCGGTATTTACGCTGATAATATTCGCGGCGGTATCGTCGGAAAGCCTGACGACGGGAGAACGGCTCGCGAGAATAAGCTGGATAATCAGGGCGGAAGGCGCGGTGATACCTGCGGTTTCGCTCGCGGCGCTGACGGTCTTATATGACTACGGCAGGAAAAAGGGTAAAAATTGACACTTTTTCTCAGCGAAGTATAAAAACCAAGTCGTCGCCATCAAGCTCATCCGATTCTGTGAATCCGAGGGAGCGATACAGCTTTTGAGCCTTGATATTGCCGGCTTCGGCAGAAAGCTTGATAGGCATTTCGGGGTCGGCGGCTCTAAGAATTTTTACCGCGAGCTCTGCGGCGGCTTTCCCGTAGCCTAAGCCCTGAAATTTTCGGTCTATAAAATAGCTCCAATTAAATCCCCTATCGGAGCCGCTCCATTTTCTTAAAACAATAAAACCGATGCGTTCGCCGTCGGCTTTGCAAATAACGCACGGGACATTGTCGTTGGGAGCAAGATACGCTCTGCCTACCGAAAAGCCCGCAGGATTGACAAACTCCTCCTGCTCCGGAAGGATTCTGCACTCCGCAACGGCGTACCAAAGGTCTTCATCGTTTTCGATTCTTCTGATGCCGACTGTCTCGGACTGCCAAATATCGCTCGGAAGGTCCTTTATTAAATCAAAAAGCGGCTTTTCCATAATGTCTCCTTTCTTATATTCAGAGTTTTTGCCTTAAATATGACGGTTGACGGATAAAAAAGACCCCGCTTTGAAGCGAGGTCTCTTTTTTGAATATCAGTCTGCGGAATAGGGCAGAAGAGCACAGAAGCGGGCTCTTTTGATTGCCTTGGTCAGCTCGCGCTGATGATAGGCGCAGGTGCCGGTGACACGGCGGGGAAGTATCTTCGCACGCTCGGTCATGCACTTTCTGAGCTTCGCTGTATCTTTATAATCAATAGTTTCTGCTCTGTCAACGCAGAACATGCAGACCTTTTTGCGGGAACGCTTTGCGGGTCTGTCGTTGGTTCTCTCCATAGTAATTCTCCTTTCTTATCAGATCAGAACGGTACTCCGTCGTCGCTGAGAATCTCTTCGAAATCGTCAAGACCGCCTATCGAGATAGGCTTATTGTCGGGCTCGCGGTATGCGGGCTGCTCCTGTTTGGGAGTTTCGTTGCGGTATGAGGGCTGACCGTCGCTGCGGTAACCGCTCTGATAGCTGTCTCCGCTGCCCTGGTTGGCACGCTCGCCGGTGAATGACACCTGATCGACGTAAACCTCGGTAACATAATGCTTTGTACCGTTTTTGTCTTCATAAGTCCTTGAGCGCAGGTTGCCCTCGATGGCTATCAGTCTGCCCTTTGAGAAGTAGCGGTTGATGAACTCTGCCTGCTGGCGCCAAGCGACGCAGGTGATGAAATCAGCCTGACGCTCCTCGCCCTGCTTGACAAAATTGCGGTCAACGGCGATGTTAAAGGTCAGAACGCTCTGCCCTCCGGCTGTGGTCCTTAGGTCAAGGTCCTGTGTGATCCTGCCCATCAATATAACTCTGTTAAGCATTGAAATTCCCCTTTCGACAGCGCGCGCTTAGTCCTTCGATATGACGATGAAGCGAAGAACGCCGTCAGTGATGTTAAGAACACGGTTAAGCTCAGCCGGGAAATCGGGCTTGGACTCGAAGTTGTAAACAACGTAGTAGCCCTCGGACTCATAGTTGATGTCGTATGCAAGCTTTCTCTTGCCCCACTCGTCAACATTTGTCAGCTCGGCGTTAGCTTCGATCATGTCCTTGAACTTGGCGACGAGCGCCTGCGCAGCCTCTTCGCCGTCCTTCACCGAGAAAACTACCATAGATTCGTAGCTTCCTTTGATCTTTGCCATAGTCGCACCTCCTTCTGGATTCAGTCCGCGTTGGTCACGGACAAGGATAACATCAGAATTATATCAAACCCGACTTAAAAAGTCAAGCGATAAACGGAAATTTTTCGCCGGTTAGAGTAAAAGTGCGGTTATTATCGCGGCGGCGCCGTAGGTTATCGCTATCAGGGCGAAAACATAGCCTATCGAAGTTCCGCCGGCTTTATACATAGCAGCCTTTTTCGACAGATCCCCTGCCGCCTCGGATTTTATCGCGGTTATGTCGTTCTTGGCGTGTCTGTAATAGATATAGTCGCCGAAGAGACCGCTGAAAATCGAGACTGCGTAGCTGAGGATATAGCATACCGTCGAAACTACGGCGAAAGCGCGGCTGTTGATAGCCGAGAACTGGGCTATGCCTATCTCGGTCATTGCCTCCATCGCGTAGGGAATGGAGCTTATTAGCGAGACGAGCGCTGTTATCGCGCTGAAGAGCGGCATCTTTCTGTAGGCAAACCAGAACGGAGAGAGGAAGAACGCGGCGAAATTGAAGGAGAGCTTCTTATGGTATTTCGCAAAGCGGACAAACTTGGGGATATAGGAAAATGTGTTGCTCCTGACGTATTCCGCGTATTCCCCGACGGTAATTCCGTCGATGTCGGTATCGGGCGAGACAGCCTGAACGTTTATGAACGGCGGAAGATCGCCGCCGGGAAAACCTCCCTGCTGACCGTAAGGACCGTACTGACCCTGAAAGCCTCCGCCGTAGTTCTGACCGAAGGCGCGGGGATCGGCCTCGGCGCCGGCAGAAAGAGAGGTCCCGCATTCGGTGCAGAAGCTTGCCGACGGGTCGTTATGAAAACCGCAGTTGGGGCAGACCTTGTCTACAGCCGCGCTCTGAGAAACGTGAAGCGGCTCTACGGGCTCGGGCTGCCATTCCTTCCCCGATTCGTGGAGAACTGTATTTATGCATCTGCCCTCGGCTTTGTAGCACGCCTTATGATACGGCGAGCCGCACTCGGGGCATACCACTATCTCGTCGTTCTCGTTGAAGGGAACGCGGCAGGAGGTGCAGGATTGACCGATATATTTAGGCATAGAAAAAACCTCCGAAAAATCGCTGAATTTTATTCCAAGATAAGTATAGCACATTTTCTGCGAAATGCAAACATATTTTCAGGATTTCATTTTATTTTCATCATTTTCTCATAGAAGGAAGTTAAAATTTCGTAATTTGCTATTGACATATCCGAAAAAATGTGATATTCTTGCCTCATAATTTGAGCGAAAGCAATCAGGAGGCAGTGAAAATGGCGATCGGCATCTTCGGTTTCAATACTGTCGGTTGTATGCGTCGAATGTTTATCTCCCGGGCAGCTTATGCGGCGGGGCGTTCGGCATTGTTTTCGCGCGCCTGAAATCACTCCGATGATTTTGTGATAATCTGCCGTTTGCCCGGGAGCTTTGTAAGCTTTCCGGATTTTTTTCGCTCAAATTCGGCATCAATCTGAATTTAATTTAATGAAAAGAGGATATTTTATGAGCAATTACAAATTTGAGACTCTTCAGCTTCACGTAGGGCAGGAGCAGCCCGATCCCGCTACCGATTCGAGGGCGGTCCCTATCTATCAGACGACTTCTTATGTGTTCGACAGTTCCGCGGACGCCGCGGCGAGGTTTGGTCTCTCTAAATCGGGCAACATATACGGCAGACTCACCAACCCTACTCAGGAGATTTTAGAAAAAAGAATAGCCGCGCTCGAGGGCGGCTCGGCGGCTCTTGCGGTCGCTTCGGGAGCGGCAGCGGTAACCTACGCTGCGGCGGCTCTCGCACAGGACGGCGGGCATATCGTCGCGCAGAAGACCATTTACGGCGGGAGCTATAACCTTCTCGGTCAGACCTTCGCGCACTTCGGAATTCAGACAACCTTTGTGAACGCCCACGATCTCGAAGAGGTAGAGAAGGCTATCCGCTGGAACACCCGTGCCGTTTACCTTGAGACCCTCGGCAACCCCAACAGCGACATTCCCGACATCGACGCCGTCGCCGAAATAGCCCACAGGCACAATATCCCGCTCGTTATAGACAACACCTTCGGAACGCCCTACCTTATCCGTCCGATAGAGCACGGAGCCGACATCGTTATCCACTCCGCAACAAAGTTTATCGGCGGTCACGGAACGACGCTCGGCGGAATTATCGTAGACTCAGGAAAGTTCGACTGGAAAGCCTCGGGCAAGTTCCCGGCGCTCGCCGAGCCCAATCCGAGCTACCACGGCGTTTGCTTCGCCGACGCTGCGGGTCCTGCGGCGTTCGTGACCTACATACGCGCGGTACTCTTAAGAGACACCGGCGCCTGCATCTCGCCCTTCAACGCTTTCCTGCTTCTTCAGGGCGTTGAGACCCTCTCGCTCAGGCTCGAACGCCACGCCGAGAACACCAAGAAGGTAGTCGAATACCTCGCTCACCACCCGCAGGTGGTAAAGGTGAACCACCCCTCGCTCCCCGATCACCCCGACCACGCGCTCTACGAAAAATACTTCCCGAACGGCGGGGCTTCGATATTCACCTTCGAGATAAAGGGCGGCAGAGCCGAGGCGCATAAATTCATCGACAGCCTTAAGATATTCTCGCTTCTGGCGAACGTAGCCGACGTAAAGAGCCTCGTTATCCATCCCGCGACCACCACCCACGCTCAGCTCACCGACGAGGAGCTCGAAGAGCAGGGAATCAGGCAGAACACGATTCGCCTCTCTATCGGAACGGAGCACATCGACGACATAATCGCCGACCTCGAACAGGGCTTCGCCGCGGTAAAATAATCAAAAATATACCCTCTCCCGATCGCTCGGGGGAGGGATTTTTTATTCAGTATTCCTCTCTCGGCTCGCGGTAGACCCGCTGCATATCCGAGAGGAGTTTTTTTGCCTCGCCGACGACCCAATCCGGCGATATTACCTTTGCTTCGGGTCCGAATTGGAAGAGCCAGCCCCAGAACGTCGGGCTGATTTGAACGTCGAGCCTTACGGTGAACCTTCCTCCGCCGACGGGATTTATACGGACCGATTCGCCGTAGCGGTCGATGATGACGTCTACGAGCTTTTCGGGCAGCTCGAGGACGACCGACGCCTCAGTCCCGCCGTACATATTATATGTGGCGCGGAGGGTTTTGGCGAGCCCCTCTTCATCGAGGGTGAGCTCGCGGCGCTTTTGGTCGGTGACCGAGACCTCAGCCATTCTGTCGACGCGGTAGCGGCAGATCTTTTCGTGCTTGTTGCAGTAGCAGACGAGGTAATAGCATTCGTTCTCCCAAATGAGGTAGTAGGGCGAGACGGTATATACCGCGCCGCCGTGGCGGAAGCGCTTCTGCTTTGTAAGGTCGTATTCGGTGTATTTAAATGATATCTGCCTGTTTGTGTTGATGGCCTCGTGGATAGCGTTGGTAGAGTAATAGACGGTTTCGTTGTAGCTCTTGGCGCGGTTGCCGACGTAAACGGTGCGGCGCAGATGCTGGGCGGCGTATCTGCTCGTGAGCTGCTGGAGCTTTTTAATCAGCTCGTTGGACTTCTTTTGAGTCAGGAATTTTGAGGAGGCTACGGCGTCGGCAAGGACATAGAGCTCCTCCTCCTGAAACAGGCGCGACGCGACATAGTAGACGTTGGAATGACCCTGGCGGTCTATTTCAATGTCGAGCCCAGACTCTATGAGCACCGAGATATCGTCGTAAATGGTTTTGCGCTCGGCAGATATGCCGTACTGCTCGAGCTTTTCTATGAGCTCGGGACCCGAGAGCTTATGGTTCTCGTCGGTCTGCTCAAGCAGAATTTTTTGCAGATATAAAAGCTTCTGCTTCTGCTTCGGTCTTGCTTCGGGCATTATCCTCTCCCCTTCCTTCCGCCGTTTAGCGGAGCGTCGGTGAATTCGACGCGGCTGAGCTCGTCTTCAAGGCTGCGGCGGACCTCTTCGCGGTATTCGTCGCGGAGCTTTTTCTGCTCGCGCCTCTCCTCGGCGGTCAGACCGGAGGTCTTCGCCTTTTTTGCCAAAAAGTTGATTCTGTGTATCTTGTCAAGTTCCATAGCGCCCTCCGAGTCTTAAAGTCTTTTTGTTTATTATATCATGACTTTATGTTAAATGCAATAGGTAAAGTCCGAAAAATCAGACTCTTTTTTGATTTGATGTTGACTTTTTTAAAAAAATCGCTATCATAGTAATCAAGGAATAAAGAACATTTGTTCTTTTCGTGCGGAACACCAAATCATAAGGAGATATTTGAATTGAAGAATTTTAAGGAAATGATAAAGGAATACGGGCGCGAGGCTTCGAGGCTCGCGAAATACAAAAAGGCTCTTGAGGAAAAAATGCGGCTCGAGACCGACGTGGATAAGCGGAAGGACTACGAGCTGAGAATAAACACTCTTGAAGCTGAGAGATACGAGATTTTGGCGGATATGCGCGCGATGATGCTCTATGTATCGGGGAAGGAGGAATGAGAGAGCTTGTTTCTTCCGACGGCGCCGATATCGTGCTTTGGCGGCGGAGCCTCGGGGCTGCTTCGGAAAAAATCGGGAACAGGCAGCTTATGCGGGTGATCGACGGCTGCCTTACGCCGAAACAGCGGGCATATGTCTATGCCTATTATTTCGAGGGCAGGAATATGTATAAAATCGCGGAGGAGCGCGGAGTTGCGGTCTCGACGGTGTCGCGGACGCTCTCGCGGGCAAGAAAAAGGATATTCGAGGCTTTAAAATATTGCGTGAGGAGCTAAAACTTATTGCTTTTTTGTGAAAAACGTGGTATCATATATTCGGACGGAGATATTTTGCCGTTCTGTCCGTAAATTCTGACGCCGAAAGGAGCAGGACATATGAAACTGATTTTTGCAATCATCAACGACGACGACGTAAGGTTCGTATCGGACGCGCTTATCCAGAAGGAGATACAGGCGACGCGGCTCAGCTCGACGGGAAGCTTCCTTAAATCGGGCAACACCACGATACTTATCTGCATCGACGACGACAAGGTGGATACCGCCATTGAAGTTATCCGCTCTCACTGCCGCAAGCGCAAGCAGCTCCTGCCTTCCCATGCCGTCAGCGGCGCTTTCTCGACCTACCCTATCGAGATCACCGTGGGCGGAGCTACTGTATTCGTGACCGACGTCGAGAGATTTGAAAAGTTCTGATGCTCTATTCAAAGGATACGGCGGTGACCGTTATTCGCAGAATGGTCGCCAAAGACAGGCTTTGCCACGCGTTCATTCTCTGCGGCGAAAAGGGAGTCGGTAAAAAGACCCTCGCGAAATATATGGCGGCGCAGATTCTCTGCGAGCGCGGGACGGGGCTCCCCTGCGGGAAATGCAAATCCTGCAGGATGATTAAAAACGGGGCTCACCCCGATTTTATCACGGTAACGCCGAGGGGAAAGACCGGCAACTACCTCGCCGACGACCTCAGAGCCGTTATATCCGACTCGAGCGTTGCGCCGAACGAGGGGCAGAAAAAAATCTACTTCCTCCCGAGGATAGACAAGGCGCTGCCCGCGGCACAGAACGTTCTTCTGAAAATCGTCGAGGAGCCGCCGGAGCACGTCTGCTTCATTATGACCGCTGAGACGAAGGAAAAGATTTTGCCGACGGTTCTTTCGAGGGCAATAATTCTGAACGTTCCCGAGCCGAGCGAAGATGAATGCCGCGAGGCGCTCTTAGAGGCGGGAATACCTTCCGAGAGCGCGGAATCGGCTATAGCGGTCTTCGGCGGGAACATAGGAAGATGCCTCGAATACCTCGGCGACGACGGCGCGAAAAAGCTCCCTCAGACCGTAGGCGAGATAACCGACTGCATAATAAGCGGCGACGAATACGCGCTTCTCAGAAGCCTGACCTCGCTCGAAGGCGACCGCGAGCTCTGTCTCGACGTTCTTGCGGCGTTAAAAAGCGTTATCCGCGACGCCATAGCTCAAAAGCTCGGCGGAGAGCTTTATTCGGTCTGCCGCGAGAGGGCTAAAAAGCTCTCGGAGACAGTCCGCCGAAGCTCGCTGCGGCAGATGTATGACGAGATAACAGCCGCCGAAGCCAAAATAAACGGCAACGCCTCTGCCCTGCTCTGCCTGAGCGACCTCTGCGGCAGGCTTGCGGTAAACCGTTAAGGAAAGGATATTTTTTATGACCGAAATAATAGGCGTTCGCTTTAAGAACGTCGGAAAGATCTATTACTTTGCCCCCGGCGGGCTCGTGATAAAGAGCGGCGAAAGCGTTATCGTCGAGACTGCAAGGGGCGTGGAATGCGGACTTGTCGTGTTCGGGAACAAGCAGGTCGACGAAAGCGAGATAGTCGCGCCGCTCAAGGCGGTTATAAGGATTGCCACCGAGGACGATATGAAGCAGATAGAAAAAAACAGGCTCAAAGAGGACGAAGCCTTCGGGATTTGCGAGGAAAAAATCGCGAAGCTGGGGCTTAAGATGAGCCTTGTCGACGTTGAATGCACCTTTGACAACTCGAAGCTGCTCTTTTATTTCACCGCCGAGAACAGGGTCGACTTCCGCGAGCTTGTAAAGGAGCTCGCCTCGGTATTCCGCACGAGAATAGAGCTGAGGCAGATAGGAGTAAGAGACGAGGCGAAGATGCTCGGCGGTCTCGGAATCTGCGGCAGACCGTTCTGCTGCTCGAGCTTCTTGGGAGATTTCCAGCCAGTCTCGATAAAAATGGCGAAGGAGCAGAGCCTTTCGCTCAACCCGACTAAGATATCCGGCACCTGCGGCAGGCTGATGTGCTGCTTGAAATACGAGCAGGACGGCTATGAGGAGCTTCTGAAAATCACGCCGAAATTCGGCGCGGTGGTCGATACGCCCTCGGGGCGCGGAACGGTCACCGACGTAAACCTTATTTCGGGGAAGATGCACGTTAAGCTCGACGGCACGGGCGGCGACGCAGTTTTTACCCGCGATCAGGTAAAGCTCGTGAAGGACTCGGTTATGAGGCTGAGCCGCGAGGAGATAAACGCCCTCAAGGAGCTCGAAAAGGAATAAAACAGCATAGAAAAAGCCCGCAGGATTTATCCTGCGGGCTTTGTTTTTGTTTACTCGGCGAAAGTGAGCTGAGCCTTGCCCTCGGTAGGAGCTTCGATTTCGACTCCGCTGTCGTCGGGAGCGGTCTCGGGAGGCTGAACTTCAGCGCCGGCGTTCGGGTCGGGAACCCTGCATACCGTGCAGACGCCGTTGACGAACGTATGCTGCGACATTCCCGCGATCTCACCGCAGCCTGCGCACTGATACCAGTGGTTGTAGCTGTTGAAGTTCAGAAGGTAGGAATGAACATGCGTTGCGGGAGCGGTGTAGCCGCAGACGCATTTGTGGGCGGCGTTATTCGTATCATGCGGGACGATTTGGGAGCGAACGGTACACTGCAAGCCCGTGACGGGATTTACATGGGTGCAGCGGGTGTAATGCCCCGAGGCGTCGTCGTAGAAGAGCTCGGTCCCGAAGGTGTGAACGTGAGTATCGCTGCTGACGTATTTGCAGAGGGCGCAGACACCGTCGGCGCCGTATTGGTGAGGCTCGATGTCGGTGCGCTGACCGCAGACGGTGCCGTCTGCGTTAAGATGAGTGCAGTATCTGTAGTGACCGTTATCGCCGTCGGCGGTATAGCTGCCGAGGGTATTGTGAACGTGTACCGCGTCGTTGACATATCCGCAGATACATCTTCCTTCGGCGTCGTAGCGGTGCTCGGCGTAATCCTTTCTGACGGGGCAGGCGCTGCCGTCCTGCATAAGGCGCTCGCAGACCTGATAGTGACCTTGGGAGTCATATTCCCATTCGTCGTCGTAGATGTGCTTATGAGCGGCGTCGTTGACAAATCCGCAGGCAGTGCAGACTCCGTCGTCGCCGTAGATATGCTCCTCGACGGGAGAATGAGTTCCGCAGACCTCGCAGACCTTGTAATGACCGCGCTCGCCGTCGGCAACATAGCCGCCGTAGGTATGCTCAACAGTTACGTCGGCATAGCCGCAGGCGCATTTATGGTCGGCGTTCTGGGTGTCGTGAGGCAGAAGTGCCGTGCGCGAAGCGCAGCGCTCGCCGGTCTCGGGATTGATATGAGTGCACTGAGTGTAGTGACCCGAGGCGTCGTCGTAGAGGAGCTCGTCGCCGTAAGTGTGAGTGTGCATAGCGTCATTATAATGACCGCAGAGCTTGCACTTTCCGTCGGGTCCGTATTCGTGGGGAACGGTCGGGGTAACGGAGCCGCAGACGGTGCCGTCGGCATTTATATGGTTACAGGACTGATAGTGACCCGCGTCTCCGGCGGAGTAGTAAACGCTGCCGTAGTCGTGCTCGTGGGTGCCGTCATTGGTATGACCGCAGTAGCCGCATACGCCCTGGGCGTTGTAAACGTGAGGCTGTATATCGGAATGCTCTCCGCAGACATTGCAGATGAAGTAGTGACCGCTGTCGCCCGATGCATAGCCCTGCTTGCCGTACTCGTGGGCGTGGGTCACGTTGACGGTAACAAAGTCGTTCGACTTTGTGGAGGCGGTGCTGCCGCCGGCAAAGGCTACAGCCGTAACGTAGTAAGTGCCGGCGTATTTGCTGTCGGCTTCACTGATGATGAGCTCATCGCCGGTGCCGACCATTCTGTCGTGACCTTCGCCGTTGCCGTTTACCTGATACCACTGATAGGCGTAGGCGTTGTTGGGGTCGGATACTCTTAAAACGAGGCTGCCGCCGTTTTCAACGCTGACGGTAGTGGTGCCGATGCTGAAGGGCGCGGGAGCGGTGACCTCGGGTATGACGCTTTCGCCCTCGAGCTGAGAAGCGACCGAGGCGGCTATGAACTTCGCGCTGACGATGGTCGCGCCGAGCTCGATGTCGTCATAGGAGACCTCGAAGGAATATGTCTCGCCGTTCTCGGAGTAGTTTACGTTCTTGGTGAGACCGGAGGCGATGACCGTGTCGATGACGTAGCCGCTGTCGGCAGTTACGGTGACGGTAGCGGTGTCTCCGGGGTTAAGAACGAGGGAGCCGTTCTCGCTGCCGACCGCGCTTACGCTGCCGCCGACGTCGGATATGAGCTCGATCCTCTTTTCGGGGTCGGGCTCGCCGCGGACCGCTACTATCGCGAATGGCGAGAACTTTCTGACCTCGATGAGAAGCCCGTACTTTGTTATGGTGCAGGGTATCTCTTCGATGCCGATGATGTTGCCCGAGCTGTCTTTATTAAAGTGGTATGCCTTGAAGATAATGCCCTCGTCCTCGGGACCGTAGCCCTCGGGGAATCCGAGCTGGATCCTTACCGACATTCCGTCGCCGAGCTCTGCCCACTGCTTACGGCAAAGAGTGAGGTTGATGTTATAGGTAAGAGCCGAGAGAACGTCTTCGCCCTCGCCTTCGACCATTTCCTCCATATTGTGGGCGTCTTTCTTGCCGGTGTCGGAGACGACGAGCATAAGCCTCGACTTATAGTCCTCGTCCCACTTGGTGCCTTCCCATACGTTGCCGTCGCTGTCGGTCCAGCCCTCCATAGAGAGGTCGCTGTCGTCGACAAGGGTGGGCTTTGCGAATACGTTGTAATCGAATCCCCTGCTCCTCCAGCTGCATATCGCGCAGGGATGAGCGGCGCCGTAGTTGAACGGCGAGGGCTCTTTGCCGCTGTAGGCTCCGACGAGACCCTGAAGAGTGAAGTCGTAGAGAACGTTGTCGTCCGCCCAGAGCTCGCTCGGCTTGAAGTCGAATTCGAGGACGGTCTCCTGACCCTCAAACGAGAGCGCGAAGTTGCCGATAAGGCTGTTGTAATAGCTGTCGGACTGGTATTTGCCGGTGAGCTTGTCGATAACGTCGACCCTTACGGTGATGTCGTCGACGGTGGCGCTGCGAAGAGCCTCCTGATAGCCGGGAGCGGTAACGTCGCCGGGCGCGCAGTATTGGGCGTAAACCTCGGGAGTAACGAGGATATCGTTGTAATATGCCTTGACATGGTAGGTGGGACCGATGTCGAGGGTGACGGTCATCTTCGGGTCGGCCTTCATGACCGCGGGGGCGGGACGGTAGTCGCCGTATTCGTTTTCTATCATTCCGGAATCGGCAAGAAGGAGCGAAGTGTCGCCGTGGAAGTAGGAATCATAGCTGAGTATCTGGCTGTGGTCGGCGGGGATCGGCGGATAAGGGATCGTTGTAACGCCGAATTCGAGATACTGAACATGACCCATATAGAACAAAGTCTCGTTGCCGACGGTCGGGAAGCCGGCGTTGTTATACATTTCGGGTATGCAGTAATACCACTCGGTGTTCTGCCAGCCCTGCTCGACGTCGAAGACCTTGTTGCGCATAATGAGGTAGTAGCCGTTTTTGATCATATCGTTGACGTTCATTCCCATGTAGCTTACATAGAAGGTCCCGGCTTCGATATCTTCAAACTCGTTTACCTTATATCTGATCCTGAGGGGGCTGTTTTCGTCGCTGATGTCGGTGAAGCCGTGGGCGTCGACGCCGACCATCGGGTAGCCGAACTTAAAGCCGCCGTCCGACATCTGAGAGGACTCCTGATGATTGAGAGCCATGACCGAGGTCCCGACGAGCATATACTTGTGGTTCTCGTAGCCGTCCTCGCCGGTGCTGGTGTCTTTGGTTTTCGGGTTGATGGGGTCGTCCATCGTTACGTCGACGGCGAACCACTCGCCGTTTATCTCGACCTCGTTCCAGATGTGGAACTCGGCGACGTTGTCGTCGTGGCGGTAGATTCCGTAAACGACGACGCAGGGAATACCGAGCTTATCCATAGCCGCTTTGAAGGCGCGGGTGTAGGACTCGCAGACGCCCTCGTGCTTGACGAGCGCGCCGTAAGCGGTGCGGACAAAGCCCATATTCTCGGGGGCGACGCTTAATTCGTCGCGGTAGGTGACGTGCTTGGTTATGTAGTCGTGAACAGCCTCGACCTTCTTCTCGGGCGTTGACTCGGCGCTGCCGACCGCTACAAGGGTATTGAGCGCGGCGTTATAATCCGCGAGGGCGGCTTCAACGTCGGAAACGCTCTCAAAGCCCGGGGTGTAATAGGTGACGTATCTGCCGGGACCGAGGTAGAGGTGGTATTCGCCGCTTTGAGAAGTTATCTTTACCGTGAGCGCCGAGAAGTCGACATAGAAGATATCGGGGTAGTCGGCATAGAAGGCGTCGCGCGCGGCGGCGTAATCGTTGAGGATATTTGCCGAGCCGTTCATATGAGCGGTGATGAGCGGCTGAAGCGCGGGGTATTCCGCAGCGGTGAATTCGTATACGCCGGTGCCGGTCTTGAAGATGTCTTGTTCATACATCTCGACCATGCCGTCGTAGATGAGTTTTGCGTTGGAGTCGAGTTGATCGTAGAAGTACCTTGAAACGTCGGTCGAAATCGCTTCGGCGGTCTTTGTGACAAGCCCGCTCGGGATAAGCGCGAACGACAGACATAGCGCGATAAGAACACTTAAAAGCCTCTTTTTCACGTTGTTGTTCCTCCCAAAATGTTATTGTCTGATATTGTCTGTAATAAGACTGATATATTATACACCATAAATTGCGCCTTGTCAACAGCTAAAGCGCAAAATAGCGTGATTTTACGGGTTTTGCGGGATTTGTATGTTTCTTATGATTCGGGTTGACAACCGCTCGGAAATCTGTTAAAATTAACAAAAGAATTTGTGAGGTGACATTATATGAAAATCGAAAAAACATACGTCATAAGCCCCGGGGACAGAGTCGACTTCAAAAATAACGTCGACTACTGCGTCGGCACCGGCAGAATGGGTCTTGCGCTCCAAAGGGAATACTTTGAGCAGCTAAAGCTCGTTCAGAAATACATCGGCTTCAAGCACATACGCGGTCACGGGCTCTTCCACGACGATATGGCGATATACCGCGAGGGCTTCAACTGGCGCACGGGAGAAGTGACCTACCGCGACTACTGCTTTACCTATCTCGACCTCGTTATGGACTCTTACCGCGAAGTCGGGTTAAAGCCCTTCCTCGAGCTGGGATTTATGCCCGGGCGGCTCGCTTCGAGCGAAAACAGAGTGTTCGTCTGGGGAGGACACACCTGCCCGCCGAAGGACTACGCCCTCTGGAACGACCTTGTAAAAGCTACGCTCCGCCACCTTATCGAGCGCTACGGCGCCGACGAAGCTGTCACCTACCCGATAGAGGTATGGAACGAGCCGAACCTCCCCGGGTTCTGGGAAAAAGCCGATATGCAGGCGTATTTCAAGCTCTTTGACGAAACCTTTGCGGCGGTAAAGGAGGTCGACCCGAGGTTTAAGGTGGGCGGACCTGCGGTCTGCGGCGGCTCGGACGAGCTCTGGATCTCGAAGTTTATGGAGCACTGCGAGGAAAAGGGCATAAAGCCAGACTTCGTTACCCGCCACCACTACACCACCGAACAGCCCGACCGAAACGGGCATTACGTCTATCAGGAGCTTATGGACCCCGAGGCGGGGTTTGCAAACCTTAAGACCACCCGCGACATCATCGACAGCCACGAATGCTATAAGGGACTGCCGATACACATTACCGAGTTCAACACCTCTTACAGCCCCGACAACCCGATTCACGACACCAACCGCAACGCGGCTTTCCTCTGCCACCAGCTTTCGAGGCTCGGCGACATTAACGAGAGCTATTCCTACTGGACCTTCGGAGACATATTTGAGGAGAACGGAGTTCCCTTCGCGCCGCTCCACGGGGGCTTCGGGCTCGTTGCAAACGGCTGTATCCCGAAGCCGACGTTCTGGAGCTTCGCTTTCTTCAAGAATCTCGTCGGCGGCGAATGCGTACACCGCTCCGACGACGCCGTTATCGTAAAAGACGGAGATGTTTACAAGGGCGTCCTTTGGAACGCGGACCGCAAGCGCGAGGGCAGAGAGCTTTCGCTCGGCTTCACTCTCCCCGCGGAGGGCGAGCTCTGCCTTATCACAAAGACGGTAGACGAAAAATGCTGCAACCCGCTCAAGCTCTGGCACGACCTCGGCGAGCCGAGAAGCCTCAGCCGGGAACAGAAGGAGCTTTTGCAGTCGGCGGCATACCCCGCAGTGAGCTCGCAGAGGCTTTCCGCCGAGGGCAGCGCGGAGCTTAAATTCGAGCTCGACGAATTCGCAATCAAATACTTCGAGCTCCGCCCCGCTCGCCTCACGCCGGACAGAGGGTTCAGCTACGAGAGAGCCGAACAGCTCGGCTGATCGCGTATGAAAGCGGTATTGACAAGCAGCATCGGAGGCTGCGCCAAGATAGACGATTTTAGGCTGCCCGAGCCGCTGCTCAGAGCCAACGGGCTTCTTGACAGAATTGCGGCGATATGGCGCGAAAACGCAAGGGTGACGCTTATCTGCTCCGACCCGACGGACTATTCAAAAAACGACGATATCTGCGCCTGCTACGCTAAGGCGTTCCCGATGAGCGGGCTAAGCGTTTCGCAGATCTGCATTTGCGACGGCAGAAATCCCGAAGCGGTCGACAGTCTCGATAAAACCGACGTTCTGTTCTTATTGGGCGGTCATGTCCCGACTCAGAACAGGTTTCTTAAAAAGCTTCGGCTCAGGGAGCGTTTATCGGGCTACGGAGGGATTGTTCTCGCGCTGAGCGCGGGCTCGATGAACTGCGCCGACGAGGTTTACGCCTGCCCCGAGTTAGAGGGAGAAGCCCTTGACCCGAATTTTGAGCACCGTATAAGAGGTCTCGGGATAACGGATGTGAATATCCTCCCGCATTTTCAGTACTTCAGAAACGAAAGCCTCGACGGTTTGCGGGTCCTCGAAGACATCGCCTTTGCCGACAGCGCCGAGCGCGAGATAATCGCGCTCAACGACGGGAGCTACATTTATATCGACGGCGAAAAAACGACCGTTTACGGCGAGGCGTATTCTATAAAAGACGGGCGGCTGACCCTTATCTGCGAGGACGGGAAATCGCTCTCACTGTAAAATCAAACATCATCAAAGCGGTACCGAAGCTTTCGGCGCCGCTTTTTTTGCGCCCTTCACTCTCGGGCGGGCTCGTACATATAATGGAGCAAGGCTGTATAAAAACGATTTTGCCGTCAAAACTATTGTTAAGTAATTGGCAAGGAGAGTGAAATCAATGTCATCAGTCTACAGAGGTGAAATTTACTACGCCGACCTGAGCCCGGTCGTCGGCTCGGAGCAGGGCGGCATAAGACCCGTACTTATCGTTCAGAACGACGTCGGCAACCGGCACAGTCCGACCGTCATCGCGGCGGCGATTACGAGCCGTCAGGAGAAAACTCGGCTCCCTACTCATATAGAGATAGATTCGCAATCCTGCGGGCTCGCGAAGGACAGCGTCGTGCTCCTCGAACAGATCCGCACGATAGACAAAAAGCGCCTTAAGGAGCGAATGGGGACCCTCGACAGCACCGCGATGGATAAGATAAACAACGCGCTTTCGATAAGCTTCGGGCTGCAATAAAAAATACCGGCGGGGAAACCTCCCTGCCGGTTTTTATTCGGATTAAATGAGCGGGTCTATCGCTTCGCAGTACATATCAAACATCTCGTCGGCGTCGCCTGCGCCGAGCTGAATATGGGATATCTTTCCGTCGCGGTCAAATATCAGAGTGTAGGGAATGCCGTCGGTCGGGTAGATATCACTGATGGCGTAATCGGTGTCGAGAAGCGCGGTAAAGGCGTAGCCGTTCTCTGAGAGGAAGCTCTCGACGGTCTCCTTGTCTTCTCCGCAGTTGACGGTAACAAGGCAGAGGTCGTCGCCGTATTTCTCAATAAGCCTCGGGAACGCGGGCAGCTCGCCGACGCAGGGTCCGCACCAGGTCGCCCAGAAGTTGAGAAGAATTACCTTCCCCTTTTGGTCGGAAAGGGTGAACTTTTCGCCCGAGACCGTCTCGCCGGTGAAATCTCTCATCTCGCCGCCCTCTTCGGCGGCGGTGTATTCCTCGGGCTCGGCGGAGAGGCTCCCGCAGGATACCGCAAGCAGGCAGAGCGCCGCGACGGTGAACAGTATCAGGACTCTTTTGATTCTTTGCATTTTCGTTTCTCCAATCCTATATAGATGCAGTTTTGAGGGCAGCAGGATATGCACTGCCCGCAGTGGATACACTCGCCGTCGCCGACATTCTTTACGTCCATCTTGCACTGCTTTACGCATAAGCCGCAGCCGGTGCAGGCGGTTTTATCCACTCTGACGGCTATAAGGGCAATCTTGGCGAAAAGCGAATAAATCGCTCCCAAAGGGCATAAAAATCGGCAGAACGCCCTGTAAAGGAATATGCAGAGGACGAGTATCGCTATGCATAAAAGCGTTTTCCAGCCGAACAGCAAGCCGATGACTCCTCGGTATTCCTCGCGCAGAGCCACAAGCGGGAAGCCGCCTTCGAGCGTTCCCGCGGGGCAGATATACTTGCAGAACGCCGGCACGGGAAGCCCCTTCGCAAAGGCATACCAGAGCGGAAGCAATATCACGAACACCGCAAGAACGGCGTATTTGAGCTTACTCAGAGCTCTCGTTACGCGGCTCTTTTTTATCTTCGGGGTGGGTATCTTATGCAGAAGCTCCTGAATCAGCCCAAAGGGGCATAAGAACCCGCAGACTGCTCTTCCTAAAAGCAGCCCGACAAGCATTATGAACCCCGCGATATAAAACGGCGCCTTATGGGGCATATTCGATATGGCGTTCTGGAGCGCGCCGAGGGGGCAGCTCCCTATCGCACCGGGGCAGGAATAGCAGTTGAGCCCCGGGACGCAGACTCCCTTGTTCGCGCCTTTATAGAGCTTTCCGCTCACGAAGCCGGGGAGATTTGCGTTGTAGATGAGCGCCGAAGCGAGCTGAATGAGCTTGCGCTTAAAACTAAGTTTATCAGCCAATTCCGACACACTCCATACAAAGCTTCACGGCTTTTTGCAGGGTATCGCCGTAGCCGCCCTGCATAAGCCCCAGCGCCAGCGATAAAACGCCGGCGCCGAGTATAGCTATTCTTATGATTTTTCTTGCCATCATCAGAGGGCGGCGAGCTTCTTGAAGCTCTCCTTAAGGGCGGGGTATATCTCGGTGTAGAGCCTGTAGGAATCCTCGTAGGGCTTGACGTTCTCCGCAATAGGCTCCTGGACCTTATCGGTCTTGACGACCTCGCGGCAGGCCTCGGGAACGCTGGAATAGAGCCCTGTTCCGACGGCTGCCAAGAGCGCGACGCCGAGCGCGGGACCTTCTTTGGAGGAAGCGGTCTTTACGGGGCAGGCGTAGAGGTCGGCGAGCATCTGCCTCCAGAGCGGAGAGCTTCCGCCGCCGCCGCAGGCCATCATGTCGCTCACGCTTATATCCATCTGCTTGAATACCTCAACGCAGTCGCGAAGGCTGTAGGAAACGCCCTCCATAACCGCGCGGAGAAGGTCCTTCTTGGTGTGCATAGCCGAGAGCCCGAAGAACACGCCTCTTGCGTCGGGATCGAGGTGAGGGGTGCGCTCGCCCATAAGATAGGGCAGATAGAGCAGCCTGTTCGAGCCAATCGGGACGGTAGCGGCCTCTTTATCCATAATATAGTAGGGGTCAACTCCCATAAGACCCGAGGTCTCCTTTTCGGCGTTGCAGAAATTGTCGCGGAACCACTTAAGCGAGAGACCCGCGCCCTGGGTAACGCCCATAACGTGCCAAGCTCCGGGGACGGCGGCGCAGCAGGTATGGACTCTGCCGAGCTTATCTATCGATATTTTAGAGGTGTGTGCGAAAACGACGCCGGAGGTGCCTATCGTGGTGAACGCCTTGCCGTCTTCGACTACGCCCGTTCCGACGGCAGCCGCGGCATTGTCTCCCGCTCCGCCTACTACGGGAGTTCCCTCGCAGAGACCTACCGTATCGGCGATATCCTTGGTGAGGCGTCCGGTTATCTCGCAGGATTCATAAACCTTTCCGAGCATCGATTCGTCGAGACCGAGCCCGTCGATTATTTCTTCGGACCAGTCGCGCTTCGGGACGTTGAGAAGCTGCATTCCCGAGGCGTCGGAAACTTCGGTGGCGTATTCGTGGGTCAAAACGAAGCGTATGTAGTCCTTCGGGAGGAGGATATGGCGGCAGCGCTCGTAGTTCTCGGGTTCGTTGTTCTTTACCCAGAGTATCTTGGCGGCGGTCCAGCCGGTAAGGGCGGGGTTGGCGGTTATTTCGATGAGCTTGTCTCTTCCGAGCTTTTGGTTCATCTCGTCTACTTCCTTCGCCGTTCTCTGGTCGCACCAGATTATCGAGCGGCGGATGACTTCGTTGTCTTTGTCGAGCATGACGAGACCGTGCATCTGTCCAGAAAGACCGATGCCCTTTACGTCTTCCTTCTTTACTCCGCTCTCGGCGACTACCGCCTTAATTGTGTTGATAGCGGCGTTAGCCCAGTCTGCGGGCTCCTGCTCGGCGTAGCCGTTTTTTGGTTGATACATCGGGTATTCGATGGTTTTTGAAGCGATAACGCTCCCCTTTTCGTCGAACAGAACGGTCTTTGTGCCGCTCGTGCCGATATCCACTCCGATAACATATGCCATAATAATGTCACTCGCTTTCTTGATTTTTTATCTTACCGATCTCTTGACCGGATAATATACTATTCCGCGGGATACATTCCGATGTCGATGAGGTTGTTTATCATATCGGGATAGCCCTCGCCCTCGACGTCGACGTTTACGCATTCTCCGGCGTTGCTTTCGCTGAGAACATCCCAGGTGAGGACCGCTTTGTCGTTCCTTTTATATCCGAGGGAGATAAGCAGCTTTTCAAACTCCCCTATTCGCTCGGAGCAGACCGCCGCAGTCTGGTATTCCTGCATATATATCTCGTCGTCGGCGGAATGGGAGCAGAAGCCGAATTTTATAACGCCGTCGGCGTAAAGGATACCGCCGTAGCGCTTTAGTATCGCTTGGACGACGGGCTCGGTGCAGTTGTCGAGATAATAGGTTCTTGCCGAGTCGTTGTCAGAGGGGATTTCGGCAAAGAAGCAGAGGGGCTCTTTTATAAGCTTTACGGCGCTTGAGAAAAACGCGGGGTAATCCTCGGCAGAGAGACTGAAGACGAGCTTTGATTTTTTAAGCCTGTATTCCTTTTTGACGGCGGAGACATCGGGAATGCTCACGCCGGCAATAAGCCCAAAGCCCGAAATATCGACCAACTCCCCTCTTAAGTACCGAAAAACGGACTTATTTTCAAAAATTTCCGAAATGAGTCCGTATCAACGGACAGATGGCGCAATATAATGGAATCAGACAAAGGGAAAAGCCCTTGGAAAAACGGAGGTAATAAAAATGACGGTATATTTTATCGTGCTCGCACTCGGACTCGCCTTTATCTATTCGCTCAGGGACGGGCTGCTCGTTTTGCAGAACCGCCGCGACGCCGCCCGCGCCGCCCGCCTTGAAAACGCCTCTGCGGATATTATACCGCAAAGCGAAGAATATTGCAAGAGATTTGAGCGCGCAAGCTGAGATTTTTTATGGAATTTGACAGATTTATTACGGAAGTGAGAGTGAAAAGCCCGCTGCCCGAGGGGTCTTACCTCAAAAAGCTGCCAGTCGTGAGGTTTTTGGAGCGGCAGCCGCTCGAATTCAAAAAGCGGGTCAGCATTTTTGCCGGAGAAAACGGCTCGGGGAAGTCGACGCTGCTCGAAGGGATCGCAGCGGCTTTCGGCTTCAACCCCGAAGGCGGCTCGCTCAATTACAGCTTCGAGACAAGGGCGACTCATTCCGAGCTTTACGGGCATCTTCTGCTATCAAAGCTATTAAGACCCCGCGACGGATTCTTTTTAAGAGCCGAGAGCTTTTACAACGCCGCAAGCTATCTCGAAAGTCTCGACGAGATCCCCTGCGGCGCCCCGCCGGTTCTCGGAGCCTACGGAGGGGTATCGCTCCATAAGATGTCGCACGGGGAGAGCTTTTTAAGGCTTGTGCAGAAGCGCTTTTCGGGAAACGGGCTCTATATCTTAGACGAGCCCGAAGCGGCGCTCTCGCCGATGAACACCTTAACGCTGATATGCGAGATAAAGCGGCTCGCCGACGAAGGCTCGCAGTTTATCATCGCAACGCACTCGCCGATGCTTATGGCTTTGCCCGACGCGGAGCTTTTTTATATCTCGGGCGGGGATATAAAAAGAGCATCGTATAAAGACACTCTGCATTGGCAGATAACGGCGGAATTCATCGGGAATCCGGAGAGGACGCTTTCGAGGCTGCTGAAATAGGTGCGGCTCTTAAAACCGGAAAAATTACTGTTGCAAAAGCGCGGAGACAATGGTATACTTATATAAAATCCGGTTGAAAGAGGCGTGAACTATGAAAAAACTGAAAAGAGGTATATGTATGTTTATTGCGGCTTCGATGCTCGCGGGCTGCGCCGCGGCTCCCGCGACGGAAAACGGCGAACCCGCCGTCGCCCGCAACGCAGATATTTCGGGCTACGGTCTTTCGGAGCTCAAGCTCACCGATGACTACTGCGAAAACGCTCTCGACAAGGAGATAGATTATCTTCTCTCGCTCGAGACCGACAGGCTGCTTGCGGGATTTCGGCAGAACGCGAGCATAGCTTCCAACGGAGTGAAGCCCTACGGCGGCTGGGAGGATTCGCTTATAGGCGGGCATACTTTAGGGCATTATCTTACCGCGCTCGCGCAGGCTTATGAGAACGGCGGGACT
Source organism: uncultured Clostridia bacterium (assembly GCA_947627875.1). GTDB lineage: Bacteria > Bacillota > Clostridia > Oscillospirales > Ruminococcaceae > Faeciplasma. The sequence continues at coordinate 51,428 of CANQXS010000005.1, read as the reverse complement.
TCGCAGTCGGACAAAAAGGCGCTCTACGCCAAGATGACCGAAATAATCGACGGGCTTGTCCTCTGCCAGAGCGACAACGGCTTCCTTTGGGGCGGAAAAATTATCAACTACGGCAATCACGAGATACAGTTCGACAACGTTGAAAAGGGAAAATCAGACCTCTTCAACGAGGCGTGGGTGCCGTGGTATACGATGCATAAGATATTCGAGGGGCTTATAAGCGTATACGCCGAGACTGGGTATCAGCCCGCGCTCGACATCGCAAAAAAGCTCGGCGACTGGACCTATAAGCGCGTGAGCGGCTGGAGCGAGGAGACGAGGCGGACGGTTTTGAGCATCGAGTACGGCGGAATGAACGACGCGCTCTACGACCTCTATGCCTACACCGGCGACACTAAATACGCCGAAGCGGCGCACGCCTTCGACGAGGACGAGCTCTTTGCGCAGATAAGATCCGACGGCAAAAACGTCTTAAACAACCGCCATGCCAACACGACTATCCCGAAAATAATCGGCGCGCTCAAGAGATATCTTATGCTCGACGGAAAGATGATAGGTCTTACGAAGGTCGACGCCTCGGAATATCTCGAAACCGCGGAGGTATTCTGGCAGATGGTCGTCGATCACCACACCTACCATACCGGCGGCAACAGCGAATGGGAGCACTTCGGCGAGGACGACGTTCTTAATCAGGAGCGCACCAACTGCAACTGCGAGACCTGCAACGTATATAATATGCTCAAGCTCACAAGAGACCTCTTTACAATAACCGGCGACAAAAAATATGCCGATTACTACGAAAACGCTTTTTTGAACCACATTCTGGCGTCGCAGAACCCCGAGACGGGTATGACGACCTACTTCCAGGCGATGGCTACGGGCTATTTCAGGACGTTTTCCACGGCGGTCGACAGCTTCTGGTGCTGCACGGGAAGCGGGATGGAGAACTTCACCAAGCTCGGCGACAGCATCTACTTCAAAAACGACGGCGGAATCTATGTAAATATGTATCTCGGCTCGGAGGTAAAGGACGAAGCCCTCGGGCTCACCCTGACCCAGACGACCGATATTCCGGAGACGGACACGGCGGCGTTTAAATTCGCGCTCGACGAGAGCAAAAAATTCGCGCTGAGGCTCCGCATACCCGACTGGATAATGGGAGATATGACGCTGACTCTGAACGGCGAAGCCCTCGCATTTACCGACGAGGGCGGCTATGCCGTTGTAGACAGGGAATGGCAGAACGGCGACGAGCTGAGCGTTAAAATACCCCTCGGGCTCAAAGCCTATAACCTCCAGGACGGCATAAACACGGTTTGCTTCAGATACGGTCCGCTGCTTTTGGCGGCGAAGCTCTCAGACGACAATATGACGACCACCTACACCGGTATGAGCGTTCTGATACCCGAGAACACCGTCGTCCCGAACGACACCCTCGTTTTGAACGGCGGGATCGCTCCGCGCGCCGTAAAGGACGACCCCGCGTCTTACTTCACCAAGAACAAGGGGCTTTCGTTCACCTTTGACGCCTCGGCGGAAAAGCTCGAATTCGTCCCCTACTACACTCTCTACAACACGAGGTACGGCATATACTGGAAGCTCAAAGAGGCAGAATAACAGAGAAAAGAGCCCCCTGTACGGGGGCTTTTCTTTATTCCGGCGATACTATTTCGACGCCGGAAAAATAATGAAGGAGTATCTCTTTATAATTGTATCCCTCGGCGGCGAGGAACCCCGCCCCGCGCTGAGACATTCCGCAAAGGCTGCCGCTCCCCGAAACGGTGAAGGTAAAGCGGTCGGTAACGCTGCTGTAGCGGTAGGTGAACTTTGCCGAAGGAAGGTTGAGGAGCCGCGCTATCTCGGCGCCGCTGACTATGAACCGCGAATCGAGGTAAACCGACTTTACATAGCCGTCGGGCGCGGTCTCCTTTTCGGTTATCCAGCCCGAGGCATCGCCCAAAAGGACGTAGCCGTCGAGCGTGGTGGTGAGCCTTGCGAAGACCTCGTCCGAGGTATATGTAACGGTAGTGAGATAGGCGTCGGGCTCGCCGCTCGGCACCGATTTAAGATAGGGCAGGTCTATCCCGAGGACTGTTTCGGCGCTCTCGGTTGCGGTTCCCGCAGAATAGCAGTATGCAACCGTTATCGGCTCGCCGCCGTAGGCGCAGTAGGTACCGACGGCTGCCCTCGCCGCCTCGCGGAAAGGCTCTAAATCGTAGCTCAGACCGTCGCCCAAAACAAGCCTCGGATATTTCGAGAAATCGCTGCTTACGTCACAGCCCGAGAGCTCGGGAGTCGGAGAGGCGCTCTCATCGAGCCTTCGGCGAAGGATATAGGTATACATAAGCACCGCCTGAGCCTTTAAAAGCTCGGGGTCTGATTCCGGCGAAAGCAAGGCTGCGAGCGCCGAGGCGATGTATTCCTCGGCGGTAAGCGTAAGGACGCGGTCCGAAACGACGTCGTAGACGTTTACCTCTGTAACCGTCCCGTATTTCGGCGCTTCGGGAATGACGGCGGCGTCGGAAACGGCTTCTATGGTCTCTCGGGGCTCGAATATAGCTCCGACGATATAAGGGACCGCCGGAAAAAGCAGAAGCGCCGCGGTCACTATGGCGATTCCTCTGAAAAAGTCTTTCATACTTGTCCTCCTTTTCGGTGATAGGACAAGTATAACAGCCGGAATGTCACAAGAATGTCGAAGCAAAGACCCGCACCCCGAAAAAGGGCGCGGGTCTGAAATTAAATTCCGTATTTCTCGGCGGCGCTTATAAGCTTTACGTCGACGAGCGCGTCGACCTCGATACCGTCGGCGGTGTATTTCTCGGAAAAGACACCGCCCTCGGCTCTGATCTTTGCAAGAAGCCCCGCTTCGGAGAACGGAAGCCTGAGCTTCATTCTTCGGGCTGTATCGGGAAGAGCCTTTGCGAGCTCTTCAAGAAGCCTGTCGAGACCGGTGCCGTCCTTTGCGGAAATGAGGACGGTCCCCTCTTTGAGCGAAGAGCCGTCGAAGTCGGAGATGTCGCTCTTATTCAGAACCGTTACGACCGGTATGCCGTCGCAGCCGAGCTCTGAAAGAAGCTCGCGGGTCACCCGCGTCTGCTCCTCGATGTCGGGGCTCGCGCTGTCGCAGACGTGAAGGATAACGTCGGCTCCCGCGGCTTCTTCAAGGGTGGACTTGAACGCCTCGACCAAGTGATGCGGCAGGCGGCTTATAAGCCCGACGGTGTCGGTCAAAAGGACGCTTCTGCCGTCGGGGAGGATTATCGAGCGCGAGGTGGTCTCGAGAGTGGCGAAGAGCTTGTTTTCAACGAGCACTCCCGCCTCGGTAAGGGCGTTCATAAGAGTCGATTTCCCGACGTTGGTATAGCCGACTATCGCGGCGGTCAGAACGCCGTCCTTCTTTCGGCGCTTTCGCGCGAGCTCTCTCCTCGATTCGATGTTTTTAAGCTCCGAGTTTAAGGTGTCGATCCGCGAGCGGATATAACGGCGGTCGAGCTCTAACTTTGTTTCGCCCGGTCCTCCCCTCATACCTACGGTGCCGCCCGTTCTCGAAAGCGATCTGCCCATTCCCGAGAGCCTCGGGAGCAGGTATTTATACTTTGCTATCTCTACCTGGAGCTTGCCCTCGCGGGTCGTGGCGCGCTGAGCGAAGATGTCGAGAATAAGCATCGTGCGGTCGATAGTTTCGGTGTCGAGCGCCTTTTCTATGTTTCTTATCTGGGTAGCGGTCAGCTCTAAGTCGAAGACGACGACGTCTATCTCCATCTCTTCGCAGAGGGTCTTCATTTCCTCGAGCCTGCCCGAGCCGACGCAGGTCGCGCTGTCGGGCGCGGGGCGCTTCTGGACCACCTCGGCGGCAGTCTCGCCCCCTGCGGTCCTGATGAGCTCTTTAAGCTCGGCGAGCGAGCGCTCAACGTCGTAGTCGCCGGTGTCTATGGCGACGGTTAGCGCCTTGGGGACCTTTTCCGTCCCGGGGGCGCGGTTAAAAAGATTTTCAAAATTATCAGTCATAATGTCCTCCGTATAAAATAAGATTTTTTGGGTAAAGACTTACGACTGCCCGTCGGTAAGCCTTTTTTATCTGCGAATGCGCATTTTTCCGAGCCTCCTTTAAGGTATTTGAAATATGCATACGGGACTTGCCCGGCGGTGACAAAAAGAAAAGGCGGGGTGAGCCCCCGCCGGCACGGACCTCTAAATAACTCCCCTGAGCTCGTCGAGACCGAGCATAAGGTTCATACACTGAACGACGGCTCCGGCGCCGCCCTTGCCGAGATTGTCGAACCTCGCGGCAAGAAGGCATATATCGTTGTCTCCGAAAACGAAGAGCTGCATTTTGTTGGAGCCCGCCATTCCTCCGGCGTCGAGATATCCGCCGAGCTGCTCCGAAGCGGATTCAAAGTCAACCACCTCAATAAGCGGCTCGCGCTCGTAAAAGCGCTTCACGACCTCCCAAATCTGGCGGGAATGGAGACGCTTCGACAGAGTGCGGAGGTGGAGCGGAAGGGTGACGAGTATGCCGTTGGGGTAATCGTCGATCATAGGGCTGAGGGAGGGGCGGTAGGAAAGCCCTGCGGCGTGCATTATCTCTTTCTGCTGCAAAATAGCCTGGTCGAGACCGTATTGCCTCGCCGAAGAATAGGCGCGGGGGCGCCCGGGGTCTTCATAAAGAGCTATCATATTCGCTCCGCCGCTCGAATAGCCGACGACGCAGTTGACGTAAACGGGCAGGTAGGGCGGCATTATTTTTCCCTTTAAAAGAGGATTTATAAGCGCTATTGTGCCGACTGCCATAGGCGCGGGGATAGAGACGAACCTCGAGGACGATATTTTTGAGCGCTGCTCGGGGCTGAGCTCGGGCATTCCGTATACCCAGCTCGGGGAGAGCCTGTAGGCGTTGGAGGTGTCGATGACCTTTACGCTGCGCTCGGTGATGAGCGGGATGGTTTCTACGACAGTCTGGGCGGACTGGCAGAGTATGACTATATCGGCGGTGTTGAGCAGGGATATGCGCTGCTCGGGGCTTACTCTGCTGCGGCTTTCGAGGGCGATGATCTCGAGGTCGTCGCGACCGGCGAGCAATTTATTGAGATTTAAATTGACGGTCCCGTAATGCCCGTCAACGAGGACTTTTTTCAAAACTTTCACTTCCGTTTCGGCGTAATGGCGAAATTCAAACCTATTCACTGTAATTTTCACATATTTTTTCGGTTTTGTCAATAGAAAGCGGGCAATAAATTCTTAAATTTACGGATTTTTATATTTTTTTGCCGTTATGCTTTACTTTTTTCTGAAATCTGTTAAAATAATAGCGTGGAAAATATTTTTAAAAAATTTTTTCCGAGTGCAATATTTTGCCCCTCTTTCGCGTATTACTTATGAAACGTATAAAGGAACGGGCGGAAAGGAGTTCTCGGCTGCTTGCGGCTGAATGATAGAGGATCATGCAAACTGCTAACGACGTCGGTGTTTACATATCTTCTGTTGTCGATAAATATTCCGACATGGTTTACCGCACGGCGTATCACGCTCTGTGCGACCGAAGCTGTGCAGAGGATATCGCTCAGGAGGTCTTTTTAAAGCTTATGCGGGCGCTCCCCGATTTTGAATCGGACGAGCACGAAAAAGCGTGGCTTTTAAAGGTAACGCTGAATATGTGTAAAACCTATAACAGAAAGGTGTATTCCCACCCAACGGAGGAACTCACCGAAAATATCACCAAAACCGAGAGGTTCGGTCAGGGTCCGGTAATGGAGGCGGTAATGGAGCTGCCCGAAAAATACCGCACCGTCGTGTATCTCCACTATTTCGAGGGCTATAAGATAGCCGAAATTTCGGAGATGCTCGGCAAGAACCAAAACACCGTTTCCTCGCTGCTTCTGCGCGCGAGAAAACAGCTTAAAACCATTCTGGAGGGAGGGCTTGACGATGAAAGCGACAGAGTATAAAAACGAAGTCGGTTCGCTTAAACTCAGCGACGAATTCAAGGCTGAGCTGAAGAAAAAGATGCTCGAAGTCTATGAAGAGCGCTCCTCCGAAAAGAAGGAAGAAAAGATAACCGTATCTTCGTTCTCGAAAAAATACGGCAAATACGCCGCCCTTGCCGCCTGTCTGGTGCTCGTCGCCGCGACCGCGGGAGTCCTCACCCTTAGAGGACTGCCGATGGCAAAATCGGCGGCTCCCAATCCCGACGCGGCGATGAACGAAGCGACGCAGGACGTAACAGCCGAGCCTTATGCCACGCCGGAAATGCCCGACGGTCCCCTCGGAGAGGGAGCAGAAGGCGCGGAGGGAGCGGACGATATGCTCGCCGAGGGATTCGACGACGGCATTCCCCTGCCCGAGCCCGCTCAGGTCGAAGGAGCCGAGGACGGCTATCAGGACGACTTGCCCGAGGTCGATGAAGTCGAAAACGTTGATGAAGATATTGCCGAAGATGCCGCAGATGAAGAGACCGAGGGATCGGCTCTTCAGGACGGCTCGCCCTATTCGCGGTATGCGAGCGAAGGCTATGACGGCGACTATAACGGCGACGACTATGTTCTTTCGCAGCGCTCGGTGACAAACGCCGGCTCGGCAACCGTTTACGATACCTCGGCGGCTCTGCTCGCCAACTCCTCTCCGGTGTTCGTTGCTCCTGTCGCTCCTGCTGGCGATGTTCCCGCCGAAGCGCCGAACGATAATGTTGAAGCTCCTGCTTCCGCTGACGGCTCGGATGCCCCCTCAGAGGGTTCGGAGGAAGCCGAGGAAGAGGGCGACTACGGCGAGCCTGAAACGCTTATGATCGCCGAAAGCGCTGACGGCGCCGTTGAGAACACGCTCGCAAGCTTTGAGTATTACGATATTCGCGACGGTGTTATCGCGAAGCTCGACAAAATAGCGCTGGTGCGCTTTACCATTGAGGACGCATATACCGGCTATGCAGAAGTCTCGGTCAACACGACCTCGGGAGTGACTATGGACGTTGCGACCCAGACCCTCTACAGCATAAATATCAACCGCGAATATCTCTCGAACGAGAGCGAGGACGCCGACCGGCTGCTCTTAAACTACGGAACGGCGGATTATCAGCTGTATGGGCGTCCGGTGATGCAGGGCGAATACATCGCGCTCGTATATGAGAACGCAGACGGCGTTCTCGAACCTATACCGCAGCTCGTATATTCGGTCCATAACGTGAACGGGCTCGATATAGCCTACCACGTTTACTGCGAGGACGGCTATGAGGTTGACCCGGGAAACACTAATATGGGCATACTCCCCGAGGAGACAGAAGCGATCACAAATACAGCCAACAACCCCGAGCGCTACACCCAGAAGGCAGCCGTAAGGGAGCTGACGTATTACCTGAGAAGGAATATTATGAGAATGGAGCCTACCCTTCTGAACGTTTCGGGTGAAGAACCCGAGGACGAATCCGAGGAGGTCCCTGTTCCCACGGAGACCGAGCCAGAGCCTTCTCAGCCCGCCGAAACACAGCCCGCTCAGACCGAAGCTCCGCCCGAAACGGAGGAGCCCGTGACAGCCGAAGCCGAGAAAACGGTTTATTCAAACCTCAGAGCGCAATTTCCGACGGGGCTGCTCGTATTTGAATTGCCGGAGCCCGGATTGGACGGACTGCCGAAGGTCAACGGAATAAGCATTGGCGACAGCCTGGAGGACGCGATAAAGGCGTTTTACCTTACAAAATACGGCTTTACGCCCGACGCGGTCATTACGCTCGTCGCCCCGGAGGAGGAAGGCGGACGGTCGGTAACGGTTAGGTTCACCGACGGGATCGTCTCGGAAATAGTATCCGACTAAAAGCATAAAAATAAGACCCTATCACAGGGTCTTATTTTTTTATTATATCAGCGTAGTTTGGTCGAGGTCGGGGACGTCTTTCGCGAAAGGTCCTGCGGCGGGAAGGGTCTTGGTGCGGTATTTCGAGAGCTCCTTAGCCTGCTCCTCCGTTAAGATATGAGCCGATTCGACGTGCGAACCTGCCTTTAAGGTCATTACCTGAACGCCCTGGGTGTCGCGGGTGGATTTCGGGAGTATCATACCCGTGTTGAAGACTATCGCCCTGCCGTTTGACGAGCGGAGCATAACGTCGCAGCCCTCCTTTACGTCGAGAATGGCGACGAGCTCGGATTTATCGGAATAAGCCTTTAAAAGGACCTTGCGGTTGGTGACAGTTGCGTAGGAGCTTAGCGGGACCTTTGCCGCCTTGCCGTTTTTATAGACAAACAGCAGGCAGCCGGAATAGTCGAGCGTTGCAGCCATTCCGAAGACGCTTTCGCCCTCGTCGAATTTCAGCGCGACGGGGATAAAGTCTCCGAGAAGGCTCGCCTTTGAATCCGCAAAGGCCGACGCCTTGGATTTATAGCACTTGGCGTTAGCCGTAAAGAACAGCAGCTCGGCGCGGTTGCTGAGGTCGATCTCGGTCGAAATAACGTCGTTTTCCTTGAGCTTCTGCTCGCCCGACATTCTGAGCGACTGCGGGGTTATCTTCTTGAAATAGCCGCCGCGGGTGAGGATAAGGCGGCAGGGGTAATCGGCGACGAGCGGTTCTTCCTTTACCTCGGGCTCGTCGTCGGCGTAGATTATGCCCGTCCTGCGGGGCTGACCGTATTTCTCGGCAACTTTTTTGAGCTCGTCGATGATGATGAGCTTTATCTTCCTATCGCTGCCAAGAATGTCTTCGAGCTCGGCGATCTCGTCGGTGAGGTCGTTTATGTCCTTTAAGCGGTTGAGGATATACTCGCGGTTTAAGTGCCTCAGTTTTATCTCGGCGACATATTCCGCCTGGATTTCGTCTATCCCGAAGCCTATCATAAGGTTGGGAACGACGTCGGCTTCCTCCTCGGTCTCGCGGACGATTTTTATAGCCTTGTCGATGTCTAAAAGTATCTTTTCGAGACCGTCGAGGAGATGCAGGCGCTCTTTTTTCTTTCCGAGGTCGAACTTCACGCGGCGCTTTACGCAGCCGATGCGGAATTTAAGCCACTCGCGGATTATATCGGTAACTCCGAGGACCTTCGGGTAGCCGTTTACGAGAATGTTGAAGTTTGCCGAAAAGCTGTCCTGAAGCGGGGTTAGGCGGTAGAGCTTTTTCATGAGCTCGTCGGGGTCTACTCCGCGCTTTAAATCTATTGCTATCTTCAAGCCGTCAAGGTCGGTCTCGTCGCGGATATAGCTTACCTCTTTGAGACCGTTCTTCGCAAGCTCTATTACCTTTTCGATTATCGCCTCAACGGTGGTCGTCGGGGGGATCTCGGTTATCTCGATGCAGTTGGCTTCTTTGTCGTAGCTGTACCGCGCGCGTATCTTAACTGCTCCCCTGCCCGTCGAGAATATCTGCCTGAGCTTGTCCTCGTCGTAGAGCATATCTCCGCCGCCCGGGAAGTCGGGACCCTTCATCGTCTGCATAACATCGTAGTCCGGGTCGCGGATAAGGGCTATCGTCGCCTCGCAGAGCTCCCGAAGATTGAAGGGGCAGACCGCGCTCGCCATCGAAACGCCTATTCCGACGTTGGAATTTACGAGTATCGAAGGGAACGTTACCGGCAGAAGCTCCGGCTCGGTCATTGTATTGTCGTAATTCGGGACGAAATTTACGGTATCTTTGTCGATATCCGCAAAGAGCTCGTTGCAGATAGGTTCGAGCTTTGCCTCGGTATAACGCGAGGCGGCATAAGCCATATCGCTCGAATACGCCTTTCCGAAGTTGCCCTTAGAGTCGATATAGGGGTGCAAAAGCGCCTCGTTTCCCCTCGCGAGGCGGACCATTGTCTCGTAGATAGCCTGGTCGCCGTGGGGGTTGAGTTTCATAGTCTGACCGACTATATTTGCCGACTTCGTTCTCGCGCCGGTCAGAAGCCCCATTTTATACATAGTATATAGGAGCTTGCGGTGGGAGGGCTTGAAGCCGTCTATCTCGGGGAAGGCGCGCGAGACTATTACGCTCATCGCGTAGGGCATATAGTTTTTTTCGAGGGTGACGGTTATCGGCTCGTCGACGACCGTTCCCGCGCCGTTGATATAGGCGTCGGCGTGGCGCTGCGAAAGCTTCGGCTGTTTAGGTTCTTTGTCTTTTTTCTTGGGCATTTTCTGACCTCTGTTCTGTAAGTGATTTTAAGGGGAAGCGGCGCGCCGTCGGCGGAGCGCGTCCCGAACGGAGTGCGGGACTGGGCGGAGACGGTGGCGCGCGTCGGGGCGGCTCAGCTTATGTCCGCCATATCGAGATAGTCGTGTCCGTTATTGTTGATGAATTCCTTTCGCGCCGAGAGGTTGTCCCCAAGGAGCATATCGAACATAAACCTTGTGTGCTCGGCATCGTCGGGGCTCACCTTTATAAGCCGTCTCGTTTCGGGGTTCATAGTCGTAAGGCTCATCATATCGGGCTCGTTTTCGCCGAGACCCTTCGAGCGCTGGATCGTGAACTTTTTGCCGCCTATCTGCCTAAGTATGTCTGCCCGCTCGGTCTCGTCGTAGGCAAAATAGGTCCTCTCGCTGGTGTTTATCTCGTAGAGCGGCGACTCCGCGATATAAACGAAGCCCTTTTCAATCAGAGTAGGCGCGAGGGTGTAGAGCATCGTCAGAATGAGTGTGCGTATCTGGAAGCCGTCGTAGTCGGCATCGGTGCAGATGACTATTTTAGACCACCTCAGCGCGTTGAGGTTGAAGCTCGAAAGCTCCTTGTTCTTCGACGATTTTACCTCTACCCCGCAGCCGAGGACCTTCATAAGGTCGGTTATTATCTCGCTTTCAAAGATCTTGTTGTAGCTCGCCTTCAGGCAGTTGAGTATCTTTCCGCGGACGGGAATTACCGCCTGAAACTCGGCGTTGCGGGCAAGCTTTACCGAGCCGAGAGCCGAGTCGCCTTCGACGATATAGAGCTCGCGGCGCCCGACGTCTTTAGAGCGGCAGTCGACGAACTTCTTGACCATATTCGCCATATCGAGCTTTTCGGCGTAGAGCTTTTTGGTGTTTATCCTCGTCTTTTCTGCCGATTCGCGGGAGCGCTTGTTGATAAGGACCTGGTCGCATATCTTATTGGCGTCGTCGGGGTTCTCGATGAAATATACCTCGAGCTGATGCTTCAGAAAATCGACCGCCGCCTCGTAGATAAAGCGGTTGTTAATCGCCTTTTTGGTCTGGTTCTCGTAAGAAGCCTGAGTTGAAAGCGAGCTCGAGACCATAACGAGGCAGTCCTCGATATCGCCGTAAATTATCTTTGACTCGTTTTTCAGATATTTGTTGTTCTGCTTCAAATAGCTGTCAATATAAGAGGTAAACGCCTGGCGCACCGCCTTTTCGGTCGAGCCGCCGTATTCGAGAAAGCTCGAATTATGGAAGTATTCGGCGAGCTTAACGGTCTTTGAGAACGCGAACGCGAAGTTGTATTTTACCTTGTAGTCGTTCATATCGTCGCGGTCTCTGCCCTTGCGCTCGGCGGTCCAGAGCTGGGGAGTCGTCAATGCGCTGTCGCCGATTATCTCGTTCACATAGTCGAGAATGCCGTTTTCATAGAGGAATTCAAACTGTTCAAAATCCCCCTCGGGGTTCTGATATCTTAAATGAAACTCTATCCCGGGGTTGACTATCGCCTGCTTCTTCAATACGTCGAGGAAGTATTCCTTTTCGATGGCGATGTCGGTAAATACCTCAAGGTCGGGGAGCCAGCGGGTGCGGGTGCCGGTCTTGCGGCTCTTGGTCTCCTCTTTTTTGAGACCGCCGATGTTTTCGCCCTTTTCAAAGTGGATGTTGTATTTATATCCGTCGCGGAAAACCTCGACGTCCATATATTTCGAGGCGTACTGGGTGGCGCAGGCGCCGAGACCGTTGAGACCGAGGGAATATTCGTAGCTGCCGCCGTCGACGTTGTCGTATTTTCCGCCGGCGTAGAGCTCGCAATAGACGAGCTCCCAGTTATATCTGTTCTCGACCTTGTTGAAGTCTACGGGACAGCCTCTGCCGTTGTCTTCGACCTCGACCGAAAAATCGCTGTAATAGGTGACGAATATCTTCTTTCCGTAGCCCTGATGAGCCTCGTCGACCGAGTTTGATATTATCTCGAAGACGGAATGCTTGCAGCCCTCGAGCCCGTCGGAGCCGAAGATTACTGCCGGACGCTTTCTGACCCTGTCGGCCCCTTTGAGGGAGCGAATCGCTTCGTTGCCGTATTCGTTTTTCTGTGGCACTGTTTATCAATCCTTTCAGAATCTCTGCCGCTTATCACAATATGTAGTTATTATACCACGTTTTTTCCACAAATGCAAGGGGTTAAAAGACAAAGAAAGCGTAAGAAGCGAAACGCTTTTCGAGGAGTCCAAATACCCCTCCCCTCGAGGGGAGGGGTCGGTCGTTCGCCGAACGGTGAACGACCGGGTGACAGGGTGGAACCCCCTCGCCCTCTTTGAGGGAGAGGGGGCAGGGGGGGTATGGAAGCAAAAAGAGTATTTTGTTATCTAACAAAGTTTTTTATTTGCCTCACTCGCCGTTCGGCAAATCAGGGGACCCCCCGGCGAGGGTCTCCCCAATAAAAACTGTCCACCGGACAGTTTTTATTCCCTGTCCTGCGCTGTGTTTGAAATAGATTCCGCGCCTGCGGGCGCGGCGGGGGCTCCGCCCCACGTCCCCGCGAGCCTTTTGGAAAAGGCTTGACCGAAAACTTTTATATTTTTCAGCACTTACAAGCGCTCTCCCCTCTTATGTGTCTTCCTCCGCGCCAGCGGCATAGTATGAACTAACGGACCGGCGGCAGCGCCGGCAGCCGTTTTTATATACCGCCGCCGCGTCTCTCGGGATACGGCGGCGCTTGAATAAATTCCAAAAGTTAAAATTCGGTATCAATTTCGGTTTTTATTTGACAAAACCGCGCGTTTATAGTATACTTAATCTGTATTTTTGTGCTCCGATTTATAATAAACATATAAGAGGGATGTTATGGAAACGAAAATTTCGGCTTCTATACTCAGCGCCGACTTCGGAAACCTTGAGCGCGAACTAAGGCGCGCCGAGGAGTCGGGCTGCGATATGATACACTTCGACGTGATGGACGGGCATTTCGTGCCGAACCTCAGCTACGGCGTACCGGTGCTGAAATCTATAAGAAAATACTGCCGTCTGCCCTTCGACGTCCACCTTATGATAACCGACCCGATGAAATTTATCGACGCCTTTGCCGACGCCGGCGCGGACAACATTACCTTCCACCTCGAAGCCGACGGCGACCCCGAGAAGATCATCGAAAAAATTCGCTCGCGCGGGCTCACCGCGGGGATATCGGTAAAGCCGAAGACCCCTGCCGAGCTTGTGTTCCCGCTGATAAAAAAGCTCGATATGGTCCTCGTTATGACGGTTGAGCCCGGCTTCGGCGGGCAGGGATTCATTCCCGAAACGCTCGAAAAGATATCTGCACTCAGAAAAGAAGCCGAAAGGCAGGGCTGCGCGCTCGACATTGAGGTCGACGGCGGGATAGGCTATAACACCTCGCCGAAGGTGAGAGCGGCGGGTGCGAACGTCCTTGTTTCGGGCTCTTATATCTTCAAAGCCGAGGATATGGCTTCGGCGGTAGCCTCAATGAGAAGATAGTATATTCAGCGCGCCGCTTTTTATTATAACGCTGCCGTGCTCAGAGAATATCTCGCGGTATACGCTCCCGAGGCAGACCTTTTCGCTGTGCTCGCAAATAAGCGGCAGAAGCCCGCCGAGCTCTTTGGTCTTTGCCCTGAAGCCGAGGCAGTAGCCGTCGGCATAGATAAGGCAGCTCTCCGCGATTCCTGTTTTTTTGAGAATATCGGCAAGAGCGCGCAGGCCGCTCTCGCTTTCGGATATGCATATTACCTGTGTATATGCCGCCGCTGCGCGAAGCCTGCGGCGCTTTGACGCATTCATAACCTTTCTTCCCCCAAAAAAGCATTTTATCTGATACAAAGGACTGTGATTTTTACGGCTCAGACCGGATTGACCGAAAAATCCGAAAAGCTAAGGTATGCAAAAACCTCCGCGCTTTTGTTCACCATAGTTTTTATGGCATATTATTACTACGGGCTGCGCGCCGTGATCGTCGCGGCGGTGTCGGTTTTGTCGAGCGTTCTGACCGACTATATCTGCTGCGCGGCTATGCGCAAAAAGTTCGACTGGACCGACGAATCGCCGCTTATGTCGGGGCTTCTGCTCGCGCTTCTTATGCCGGCGTCGGTGCCTTATACGATTATGGCTTTTGCCGCGGCTTTTATGACGGCTGTCTGCAAGCACGCCTTCGGAGGCAACTCTAACCTGATCTTCTGCCCCGTCTGCACCGCTTATATCTTTACCCTGCTCTGCTTCCCCTCTTATATAGTAAGATACCCCGTTCCTCAGCCTTTCGGCTCGGTGCCGCTCACGAATACCGTAAGCGAAGGACTGACGCATTCCTATACCTATTACCTCGACGACGGCACCGGCTCGGCGTTCAGCCTGCTCGACATTGTCTGGGGAAAGTTAGCCGGACCGATGGGGAGCTCGGCGATACTGATAATACTCATCTGCGCGATTGCGCTCTATTTCTTCCGCGACATTCCGACCGCCGCGTTCTTCTCGGGGCTCGCGGCGAACGTACTTATAAGCGTTATCTTCCCCGTCGGAGAAACGGGCTGGTATGCCGTCCTCAACTCGCTGACTGCGGGGTCGTTCCTGTTTGTGTTCGTGTTTATGGCGTGCGACCCGAGATACGTCCCGAAGCGGGAATTCTCGCAAATCGTCTACGGCGCTGTGTTCGCGGCGGGAGCGTTTTTGCTGCGCAGGCTGACGACGATAGAAAACGGCGCGGTGTTTATGCTGCCGATAGCCTGCGTTTTCCGCGACGAATTCGACAGGCTTACCGATGCGCTCGAACGGCTGCTTAAGTTCCTCCGGAAGTGGACAAAGATAATATCGAAATTCGCGGCGAAATATACGGCAAGATTCCTGAGATGGCTCTTTAAGGAGCTTAAAATCGGCTGCGCGGCGCTTATAAGGCTTATATCGAAGCTTTTGGACAGGCTCTCGGACTTCATCGTGAAAAAGATGAAGGAACACGACGCCCGCGCAAAGGAAAAGAAGGAAAAGGCAGCCGAAGCCGAGAAGTCGGAAAGCGCAGATAATTCCGAAACGGAGGAAATAAAGCCCGACGGTGACGCGCCCGAAGATGCTCAGACCGAGGAAGAGCCCGCAGAAAAGGAGGCGGAGCAAAATGAATGAGCGGCTGATGTTCAGAGACGCCGAACGCGAGGGGATACTCACAAAGAACCCTCTTTATTCGAGCGGAGTTATAATCGCGCCCGCAGCCGCCGCCTGCACGAGCTTTTACAGCGGCGCAATTCTCGCGGCGGTTTTCACCGCAGTTACATTCGTTACTATTGCCCTTTGCAGCTTTGTTCCGCGAAAAATCGTATATACATTCCGTATTATATTATACACCGTAGTTGCTTCGTTGGTGTATGTACCGGTCCATCTGTTCTTTATGAGCGGAGAGGTCCTCTCGCAGATGTACCTCGCCGTGGGGATATACGCTCCCCTGCTGATAACAAATTCGCTGATAACCCTTCGCACCGAAACGAAGTTTTACCGCCTTGCCCGCCCGTATATGCTCAAGCTCGCGGCTTTTTACGTTATTGGCTACGACCTGGCGCTTCTTACCTTCGGCGGGATAAGGGGCTTTCTCTCGACGGGAACGGTCCTCGGGATAAAGGTCCTGCCGTTCTCGATACCGATTTTTTCCACCCTTTTCGGAGGGTTCATACTCCTTGCCGCAGTGAGCGCGGCTTTCAGGTGGTTTTTGCAGATAATTTCGGGAGCTTATAAGGAACAGCCCTGATTCGATATTTTACTCATCAAAGAAGCAATATAATGTTCTGAAAGGAAAGCTGAGGCTATGACCGCTTTTTTGGAAATACTCCTCTCGGCGCTCGCCGCCGTAACGCTTGAAAACGTTATATTCACCTCGGCGATAGGCACCTCGACCCTTATAGAGTGTGCCAAATCGCCAAGGCAGCTTTTGTCGTTCGGAGCGTTTATAACGGAATTTTCGGTGCTGTCGAGCCTTATAGCGTTCTATGCCGAAGGGCTTCTTAAGAGCGAGACCGCTCAGCTCTTCAAGCCTACTGTTTACGTTCTCTGCCTCGGGCTGGTTTATATCGTCACGCTTGTCTTTATAAGAATAGTCGCGAAGAAGCGCTTTGCGGCTCTGAGAAAATACGTCCACCTCACCGCATTCAACTGCGCCGTTCTCGGCTGCCTTTTCAACAACGGAATAAGCGGCGCTCCCCTCTCGGAAAGGCTGATTTACGCCGCCGAGCTGGGGCTGGGATTCGTCCTTGCGGCGTATCTTCTTGCTATCAACTATAAAAAGCTCTCAAACGAAAAGGTTCCGGCGGCATTCAGGGGCTTCCCCGCCTCGGTGCTCTATATCGGGATAATCGCTATGATAATTTACAGCCTGAAAATCTGACAAGGAAGTGGTTTTGTATGCGAAAAAGAAAGGTCAAAAAAACAAAGCCGATGTTTAAAAAGAAGCGCTCTGCGGGTCGCACGGCTCTGAATGTTTTTCTCACCGTGCTCCTGCTGCTGGGGATAGCTTTTCTCGGATACAGCGTAGGAAAGCCGATAATGGACTTTATGCGCGAGCGCCCCGACAGGCAGGCTTCGACGACCACCGCGCCCGACGTTCCGAAGAACGAGATCACCACCGCGGCGACGACTCCCGCGCCCGAGACCACGCCCGTCACCACCGAGCCCGAGCCCGAACCCGAGCCGAAAAACGGCATACTCTTTGTGGCGCTGCCGAATTCGGAGGACTATAACGCTGTCCTCGACGCGGCGATAAAAGAAGCTACCGAAAAGGGCTGCTGCGGAATAGCTCTCGAGCTGATCCGGGACGGCGGCGTTATCGGCTTCAACACCAAGGACGAGCGCGCGGTAAACGTTTCGGCGGTGTATCCCCTCGCGATAAGCGACCTCTCGGCAGCCGCAAAGAAGATCACCGACGCGGGGCTTCTGCCCTACGCCCGCATTTCGGCGCTTACGGACCATATTCTCAGCTGGGTGGACAAGAGCATCTGCTATCTCTTTGAAAACTCGACCTCTACCTGGCTCGACAACTCCCGCGCGGCGGGCGGCAAGCCCTGGATATCGGCGTTCTCGGAGAGCGCGCGCGGATATATCTCGGGATTCGTCTCCGAAATATCCGAAGCCGGATTCGCGGGGATAATCGCGGGCGAGCTCGAATTCCCGCCGTTTCGGCGTTCCGACCTCGGATATGTCGGCGCGATAGTCCAAAGCGCGGACAGATATAAAGCCCTCGCGGAGTTCTCGAACGCGCTCCAGGAGACTCTCGGAGCGGCAAAGAGCTACGCGGTAGAGGTCGACGCGCAGGACATCATCGCCGGAAACGACGAGGTTTTAAACGACACTTCGCTGCTCAACTGCAACACGGTTTACGTCAGATACGATTCGGCGGCGGTAGGCACAAGGCTCGTCAGAGCCGACGGGACTGAGGTCTCGTATACCGGTCTCGGAGAGAGCGACAAGGCGACTGTTGTATTCCGAAGCGTTGCGGAGGAGCTTAAAGACAGCGGCAAAACGCTGATACCCGCCGTTTCGGACGAATCGCTGATACCCGTCCTTGTCGGGCTCGGCTACGACGAAACGATGATACTGATATACTGAACGAATACAAAAGGCCCTGCTTTTTAGGCAGGGTCTTTTGCGGTAAAAACCTTATGAAAAGAATTGAGAAGATGTCTTATGACTTGAGCGATTCGAGCGCGGATTTGAACCAATCGGTCTCGCGGAAGCGGTCAAACATCCAGCTGTCGCTGCCGGTGAGGGCTTCGAGATAATTCTCGCACTGCGTGCCTTCGGTGTTTGTGGTGGAACTCTTTGAGTTGCCCTTGACGCCCTTCATAAATGTCGAGGTGTAGGTATATTCGCCGTCGAGGCTGTCATACTGCTTCGCAAAATGCACGAGCTGCTCGATGTGATACCTGACTTTTTCCTCCTGATTTTCCCAACCGGCATAGATCCTCGCGAGCCAGTGATGGCGCTGGGAGGCGCGGCAGGCATAGAAGCCGTAGAAGCCGTCGTCGAAGATGAGCTCCAAGATTTTCAGGAAAAATTCGTGGCGCTTTTCCCAGGGGATAGATTCCAGTTCGCAAGAACACTGCCCGATTTCGTCCGCAAATTCGACAATCAGGTGCTTGTTGTATTTCTCGCGCTCATCGTCCTTCAGAACTTGCGACAAAAGGCTTTGCCGTGAGCAATACATATCCCCTCCCATATTGGCGTATTCCGTTGCTTTTTCGCTGTCTCCGAGGTTGTCGTATGATAAGCAAAGCAGCTGTATGGCGCCGTCGCGAAGACTTTGATCGGTCGATTCGCGGAGTATGCGCTCCTCAAGCTCTATTACCTCATTATACCGTTCGGTATCGTCGCTGTTTTGGTTGAAAATCGCGTCGGCAAGCTTGGATATGACCTTATGCTCGTTCGGAAATTCCTTTAAAGCCTCGCGCCAGAGTGCGACCGCCTCGGGAATTTTGCCGACATTCTGGAGCTTTTTACTCTCGGCTTCATACCAATCGAGGCGCTCCTGCTTTCTGATTTCGCCGACGCCCAAAAGGTCGTCTACGGTGACGTTGTAATAGCTCGCTATCGCGGGGATAAACGTGAGGTCGGGGAAGTTTTCGCCGCGCTCCCACTTCGAGACGGTCTGAACGCTCACGCCGAGGTGGTCGGCAAGGTCCTCCTGCCTCGTGCCGCGGGTCCTTCTTAATTCGCGCAGGTTTTTGTCGATGATAATGTTCATATTTACCTCCGAAATTTTATTGAACGGGCGCCTGTTCTGATATTATTATAGCGGCTTTTTTGCGGAATTTCAATGACGGGTTCAGCAACTTGCGGTTGAAAAATTAGCCCTTTGGGCGAGTAAGATGACACTAAATATCCCCCCGGCGTAGCCGGGGGGATATTTATTACTATATAAGTAAGCAGATAAGCCCCGAGCAGCCCTCGTTGATGATGCGCTCGACTGCCTCGCGGAGCTTTCCGCGGGCGTCTTCGGGCAGGCGGCTGAGCTTTTGCCTCAGCCCTTCGTTCACAAGCTCAGAGAGCGATTTTCCGAAGATGTTGGTGTCCCAGATTTTCTCGGGGTCGCGGTCGAAGTCGTTCATCAGGTAGCTTATGAGCTCTTCGCTCTGCTTCTCGGAGCCGACTATCGGCTCGACCTCTGCCGATATGTCTGCGCGGATAAGGTGGATAGACGGCGCGTTCGCCTTTAGCCTTACGCCGTATTTTCCGCCCTGGCGGATGATTTCGGGCTCGTCGAGCGAAAGCTCGCCCTCGTCGGGCATAACGATACCGTAGCCGGTCTTTTCGACCTGGTCGAGCGCCTTAGAAAACTTCTCGAAGCGCTTTTTGAACCTCACAAGCTCCAAGATCGTCGGCATAAGCTCGTCGTCGCCGGTGATGTCGAGCCCCGATTCCTCGCTGAGGATCTTATAGAAGAGCGTTCCGTCGAGCTCGACCTTTATCTTGCAAGCTCCCGTCCCGAGGTCTATTTCGGCGACGCCGGAGTTCAGAACGTCGTCACAGCAGGTTATCTCGTCGCAGAGAGGCTTTATGTCGCGCAGGAACTTCACCTTTTCCGCCGAGCGGCGTATCCCGCCGAAAAGCTCCTCTTTGAGCCAGTGACCCTTTGAAAGCGAATTGACCCAGCGCGGCATGCACACGCCTATTTCCTTGACGGGGAAGGCGTAGAGAAGCGAGGTTATTATCTTTGTGATGTCGTCGCGGGTCATCGTCAGGCAGTTTACCGGCAGAACGGCGACGCCGTATTTTTGGCGAAGGCTCTCGCAGAGCGCCTCGGTGCGCTCCGAGGTCTCGTCGACGGTGTTCATAAGCACAACGAACGGCTTGCCGAGCTCTGAAAGCTCGCTTATTACCCTCTGCTCGCATTCCTCGTATTCGTCGCGGTCAAGACCCGAGACCGAGCCGTCGGTCGTTACGACTATCCCGACGGTGGAATGTTCGGTTATAACCTTCTGAGTGCCGATCTCGGCAGCCATATTGAACGGCACTTCGGTATCGAACCAAGGGGTGCGGACCATTCGCGGGGCGTCGTTCTCGATATATCCTACAGCCGAGGGAATGATATAGCCTACGCAGTCTATCATTCTTATGTTGACCGCCGCGGCTTCGTCGAGGTTGATGGCGACTGCCTCCTCGGGGATAAACTTCGGCTCGGTAGTCATTATCGTCTTTCCCGCAGACGCCTGCGGCAGCTCGTCGACGGTGCGCTCTCGCATATACTGCTCCGAGATGTTGGGGATAACGAGCTCCTCCATAAAGCGGCGGATAAAGGTGGATTTTCCGCTTCTGACGGGTCCTACAACGCCGATATAGATGTCGCCGCCGGTGCGCTCCGAAATGCTCTTGTAAATATTTGTATTTGTCATATCTTCACCTGCTCATTCT
Organism: uncultured Clostridia bacterium; assembly: GCA_947627875.1. Classification (GTDB taxonomy): domain Bacteria; phylum Bacillota; class Clostridia; order Oscillospirales; family Ruminococcaceae; genus Faeciplasma. Next base: position 30,953 of record CANQXS010000005.1, on the reverse strand, counting down.
ATCGGTATCAACAGCATGCAGCCTTCTTCCACCGCTTCGCTGTCTATTTCGTTTTCTTCGAGTATCGCGCCGAGGCTCGCGCGGCAGCGCTTGGCTATCTCCCAGGGCTGCTCGCCCTTTTCGGCGTAATAGAGCTTGAGGGAGCAGTCGCGGTCGCGCATTACCGGCTTTGTCTCGTCGAGGCGTATGTCTCCGATAAAGCTGCCGGTTTTCGCCTCGCAGATATAGCCCTTTATCTTTACGTCGGCGCAGATCTCGATTGCGTTCGAGCTCGTCAGGTTGTAGGTGACCGCGCCGACCGCCGCCCTGAGATCGGAATAGGAGCAATCGCAGACGGGGTTTTCGAGCTCGTGCTCGTAAGGAACATCGGCTTCGAGGCATATCGGCTTGCCCGATTCGTTCTTTGCAAAAACGGTGAAGGTAAGCTTTCCGCCCGCCTTTTTCGCGGCGGCGGTGAGCTTTCCCGCTTCGGCGCAGGCGAACAGCACGCTCTTTATCTCGCCCTCGCTGTAGGTAAGCGTTGTTTTGACCTTATGCGCCTCGTTCACCTGGACGGGAACACATTCTATCGAGCAGTCGGTCCTGTCGGCGACTGCTTCGCATTCGGTCGAGAAAACGTCGTCGGCAAGGCGGGCGCTCTCGAATTTAAGCGCAAGGCAGCTTATGTCGATACCGAGCTCGCATTCTATCTTTGCGGGCTCGCCCTTTGAAAGAGGGCGTATCTCGCAGCCCGAAACGGAGGCGTCGACGAAAACGTCGCAGCGCTCGTCGAGCCCCTCGACGTCGGAGACCTGAGAAAACGGCAGCTCAAAGCTTATCTTTTCGATCTCTCCCCCGCCCTCGGGAATGTAGATGACGGTTACCCCCGCCTCGCCCTTTGTCAGGAGCTTCCCCGAAAGGACCTTTTTCTCGGCGGAATTTACGGCGGCGTCGGCACGAAGCACTACCCCCACCGGCGGCTTGGTTTGGATTATATCGACCTCGTCGATAACGGTTACCCTTTTTGTGATGAAAAGCCGCTTTGAAGGATAGGTGACGAGGGTCTTTCTGAGCTGTATCCCCCCGCCCTGCGCCGATGTGACCGCCTGGCGCGGCTCGTCTGCCATAACCTTTACCGCTATCGAGATGACTCCCCTTATGTCTATCCTGCGCTTGTTGACAACGCGGCAGCTCTTTGTTTCGACTGCGGGGTCGATGAATATTACCGGCGACTTCGGGCTGTAGCTCAGCTCGGCGGACCTGTCGTATGAGAGCTTTTGCTCGACGGCGGATATCTCGCCGCTCTCCGAAACGTAAACGACCCTCACCAGCGCGGTAAGCTCGTAGCCGAGCTTTGTCCCGTTCAGGGTCCTGCGGGCTGCCGACGGATAGATACGGCAGCTCAAAACCTTAAAAATCTCGGGGCAGTAATCGGGCAGGACGTAGTCGAGCTCGAGCGACTGCTCACTCACCGTATCTAAAAGCGCCTTCTGAACGGTGAAATTCTCCCTTGTAAGCTTAAAATCCATAGCTCCTCCTATTTAATGTCAGATTGTCAGAGGTCAGAGGTCAGAACGGCGCGACTTCCGACCTCGGTCTTCCGTACATTTCTGACTTCTGATTTCTCAAGACATATATATTCGGCTTGTATCACGGTAATGACCGATTTGAAAAATTTCGGGCATAAAAAAACCGCCCGAGGGGGGCGGCAGATACTGTTTAGACAAATCAATGCTCAAATTCCGAAATCTGCACAGTGCCTTCGGTCGGTCGGGAAGGATACGGATCAGGACTATAATCCCATACGAAGGGACCTCTGTAAATATCGTATTCGTCGGGATATTTTTCAAAGAATTTTTCCCAGTCCTCTTCGGTCCAGTTCTCGGTCTCCTCTCGGAGATAATAGCCGTCGGCGTGGTAATCGTGGTCGGGGTCGGCGGGGTCATAGGGGAAGCTTTCGACTATATGCATTCGATCCGCGTCGGCGTCGGACTCGGCGGCTTTGAGCTGCGCAGGCAGAAGCGCGGCGGGAATTAACGCAGCAGCGCAGACGCAGGCTAAAATCTTTTTTGTCATAAACAGCTCTCCTTACAAAAGAAGCGGCTTTTGCACCGCTTCTTCTATATATAAAATTTTATTTTTTACTTTATCCGCTAAGCGGTAACACACCTGTTCATTGGATTCACGCCTTTCAAAGCATTTCAGAGAATTTTGTGTTTATTAACATTCATCGGAATCATCTCCGTAGATTATTCTGTGAGCTTTTAGTTGTATGAATCTGAATCAAAACTTAACTGTATGCCGGACTCACCTCTTTCGGATTTATTTCGGATTCAAATCCAGGATCTTGCGAGTTTCATAGGAATCACTGCTTTCATAAAATCGTCGGGGTTGACCTGCGACTTGTGAATTGAGTTTACCTCTTCATTGGAACCCTCTCCCTTTTGGATTTTTTCTTTCGTTTTTCTTTCTCTCTTCTCTGTGTCTATAATATAGCATACTTTTTAGAGATTGTCAATACTTTTTTTAAAATTTTTTTAAAATTTTTATTTAATATTTTGTTTACAATTACCCTCTTGACTTTGAATGCGATATCGGATATAATAAATTTGTTGCGAATAAAAATGTAAAGGAAATCGCTATGAAAGACTTCGATTATAACCCCGATATATATACCCTTTCGGACGAAAACGGCGAGGAGCATACCTTCGAGCTGCTCGACACCTACGAGGAGAACGGCAACACCTATTACGCGATGGTTCCCGTTTACGACGACCCGAAGGATTCGATAACCGGCGACGCCCAGCTCGTAGTTTTAAAGCTTGAAGACCCCGAGGGCGAGATTCTCGTCACCGTTGACGACGACGAGGAATACGAGCGCATCGGGAACATCTTCTTAGAAAGGCTCGACGGATATTACGACGGCGACGATGAGGACGGCGAAGAATACGACGACGGCTTCGACGGCAACGATTACGCCGGAGAGGAATCCTGAACGTATATTACGGCTTCGGCTGCGCAGAATAAGCGCAGATAAATAAGACTTTTTTCTGCCTTGTGCGACAATTTGCGGTTTTTTAAATCCAACACATAAATTAAGGGATTCGTCCTCCGAGGGCGGACTGCAGACCTCCCGACGGCAAGCCGTCGGACGAAGGGAGCGAGAAATCCTTGGGGCGTTTTTACCCACCCTGCTTCGTGCGGGTTTTATGTCCGCAAATATCGGCAGGGCGGATTTTATAAAAAAATTCTGAGAATTTTTTTATAAAATGCGCCCCGGCGGAATGCGTCACGGTCGGTTTTTAAAAATTTCCGCCCCGGCGGATTTTAAATGCGCCTCGGCGGAATGCGTCACGGTCGGTTTTTAAAAATTTCCGCCCCGGCGGAATGCGCCACGGCGGAAATTAAATGCTCCTCAAGAAAAAAGAATACAAAAAACCGGCGCCCGCAAAGGACGCCGGATTTTTTTGCCTTATCTGATTTCGAGGCGCTTGGGCTCGGGCTTTTTCTCGACGAGCTTCGGCATCGTGAGCTTCAGGACGCCGTCCTTGAACTCGGCGTCGATCTTATCGACGTCGATACCGGTGGTGTCGAAGCTGCGCTGGTAGGAGCCGAACGAGCGCTCGCAGCGGACGTAGTTGCCCTTCTTGTCCTTCTCTTCGTATTCCGAGTGGCGCTCGGCGGAGATGGTCAGAATGTTGTCGGAGAGGTCGAGCTTGATGTCTTCCTTCTTGACGCCCGGGAGGTCTGCCTCGAGGACGAACTCGCTGCCGTTGTCGCGGATATCGGTCGAGAAAGCGGCGACCTTGCTGTCGTTATTCCCGAAGAATGCGCGCTCAATTTCATCGAGCTCACGGAACGGGTCAAAGGCTGAAAGATTTCTTCTTACATAAGGTACTAACATTGTGGTTTCCTCCTTTAGGATACTATATTGTATGCGGTTTTGGACTTTTTATTTGCCTCGGGGATTCTTTTCCCTTTGACAGTTATCAATATATACCCTGTTTATGATAGCTTTGTGATGAAACGGTGACGTTTAGTTAAAAATTAGCAGTCAAACGCGTTAAGTGCTAACAGCTAAGACGAAAGAGTGCTAAATTCAGCAAAAGAAAAGGGAGCCTGCTGCGGCTCCCTTATTATATATTGTATCAGAACAGACCGCTGATCTTTCCGTCGGAATCAACGTCGATCTTCTCGGCGGCGGGGACCTTCGGCAGACCCGGCATCGTTAAGATATCTCCGGTCAGGGCGACTATAAAGCCCGCGCCGGCAGAGACCTTTACGCTCTTTACGGTTACCTTGAAGCCGGTAGGCGCGCCGAGCTTGGTCGGGTCGTCGGAGAAGCTGTACTGAGTTTTCGCGATGCAAACGGGGCAGTTTCCGAAGCCGAGGGCGGTGAGCCGCGCTATCTCCTTCGAGGCAGCCGGCTGGAAGATAACACCGTCGCCGCCGTAAACGCGCTTTACGACCGCTTCTATCTTCTTTTCAATGGGCAGGTCGAGCTCGTAGGAGAACCTGAAGTCGGGCTTCTCCTCCTCGCAGAGGCGGACGACCTCTTCGGCGAGCTCTTTTCCGCCTTCGCCGCCCTTTGCCCAGACGTCGCTCAGAACAGCCTTTACGCCGAGCTCTGCGCACTTTTTGATGACGAGCTCGATCTCGGCGTCGGTATCGGTCGGGAAGCGGTTCACTGCGACCACAGCGGGCAGACCGTAGACGTTCTTTATATTCGAGACGTGGCGCATAAGGTTGGGAATGCCCTTTTCGAGAGCGGAGAGGTCCTCGCTGCCGAGCTCGGTTTTCGGCAGCCCGCCGTGCATTTTGAGGGCTCTGACCGTTGCGACAACTACGACGGCGTCGGGAGTGAGCCCCGCCATACGGCACTTGATATCGAGGAACTTTTCGGCTCCGAGGTCGGCGCCGAAGCCCGCCTCGGTAACGGCGTAGTCGCCGAGCTTGAGGGCGGTGCGGGTCGCGATAACGGAATTGCAGCCGTGTGCGATATTGGCAAAAGGTCCGCCGTGGACGATAGCGGGGGTCCCTTCGAGGGTCTGGACAAGGTTGGGCTTGATGGCGTCCTTGAGGAGGGCGGTCATCGCGCCGACGGCTTTGAGCTCGCCCGCGGTCACGGGCTTGTCGTCGTAGGTATAGCCGACGACGATGCGCGAAAGCCTTGCCTTTAAGTCGTCGATATCGCTCGCAAGGCAGAAAACAGCCATTATCTCGCTCGCGACGGTAATGTCGTAGCCGTCTTCGCGGGGGGTGCCGTTGGCTTTTCCGCCGAGACCGTCGACGACAAAGCGGAGTTGGCGGTCGTTCATATCGACGCAGCGCTTCCAGGTTATCCTTCTCGGGTCGATATTGAGCGCGTTGCCCTGGTAGATATGGTTGTCGAGCATAGCGGCGAGCAGGTTGTTGGCTGCGCCGATGGCGTGGAAGTCGCCGGTGAAGTGGAGGTTGATATCCTCCATAGGGACGACCTGAGCATAGCCGCCGCCTGCGGCTCCGCCCTTGATCCCGAATACCGGACCAAGAGAGGGCTCTCTTAAAGCTACTACCGACTTCTTTCCGAGCCTGCGCAGACCGTCGGCAAGACCAATGGTCGTGGTGGTCTTGCCCTCGCCCGCAGGGGTGGGAGTGATGGCGGTGACCAAAATCAGTTTTCCGTCGGGACGGTCCGACTTAAGGATCAGACGGTTGTCGAGCTTTGCTTTATATCTGCCGTACTGCTCGATGTGATCGAGGCTTATGCCCGCCTTTTCGGCGATTTCGGTGATCGACCTGAGCGGTGTGCTCTGCGCGATCTCAATGTCGCTAAGATACGCCATAATTAACTCCTTCTCCTTTTCAAGGCGGCTCTGCCGCCCTCAAATTTCTACCGAAATTTTAACATTCCGCAGGCGCGTTGTCAACATTATTCCGTCAAGATTGTCGATTTAGATATAAAGGTTGAAAAAATAACGCCGAATTTGACGGCGAGGTCAATACTTGCGCTAAAGCGAAAAAACGTTAAAAGGCAAAACAAAAGCGCCCCAAAGGAGCGCTTCTGAATGTTTACTTTAATAAACGATTAGTGCTTCTTGGCGACTACGGCGGCAGCAGCTGCAACCATCATAGGAACAACGGCAAGAGCTACACCCGTAGGCGGGTTCTGCTCGGGCTCAGAAGGAGCGGGCTCGGAAGGAGCGGGCTCTGCAGTGCCGTCGCCCTCGCCCTCAGCGGGATTCTCATCGGTATCGCCGGCGTTCATAGAGTCGCCTTCACCTTCGCCGCCCTGCTCGGTGCCTTCAGCGAAAGCAACAACAGTGAGCATAGAGAGAACCATTGCAAGAGCCAGAAGCATAGCAAGTAATTTCTTCATAATTGAAAACCTCCTTGATTTTTAAGCGAAAACGCTTTTGTGTCATTATTATACAATATATTGGGCAGTTTTACTATAGCCAATTTATACAATCTTTTCTTAATATTTATTGACAAAATCGGCTATTGTGCAAAAAACGCCAAAATATTGCATTGAAGATGTAAATTTTGTGTTAATTTTACAAGAAATTTTAACGCTTTCCTTTGACAAAGCCTTTATCCCAGATGAGCAAGCCGGCGAAGAACGGCGACTGCGTCGGCAAGCTCGACCGCTCCGCTGCCGTCGAGGTCGGCGGCTACGGGATAGAATTTCGGGGTTTCTAAATGCGCAAGACTGCGGAGGATAGCCACTGCGTCGGCGAGCTCTACCTTTCCGCTGCCGTCGGCGTCGCCCTTAACGACCGAGCTGATGTCGAGGACTATCGTAGTTAAAGTGTTCGCCGGCAGAGTTACGGTTCCGCCCTCGGAGACGGTCTGACCGACCTTCTGCATATAGCTGTTCTGGGTCTGCTCTTTGGTGTGGTCGGTGGTGTTTAAGGTTGAGCGCCAGATCTCGGAGCCGGTGACCGTTGCGCCGATGTTGAGCCTTACGGTGTCGCTTACGCCGGTCTTATTGAGAGCGACTATAACGAGCCTGTCGTCCTCGGGAGATTTGAAGGCGACGTATTCACAGCCGGTGCCGCTTGAATTCGCGTCGACCCTGACATAGCCGTTCTTGATGTACTTCGAGAAGTGCATCATTATATAATGAGGACCGCGGCGGGCGGCATAGGCGTTGGGGTTCCAGGGGGTATCGCCTGCAAGCTCAATGAGGCAGTTGCCGTCATCCGGCACCCAGACGCCGTCCCAGTAGAGATAGGCGTTGAGGTTTTCATAAGTGAGCTCCCTGATGATCTCTGAGGCGAGGTCGTAGAGATTGTTGGTGTACCACTCGGTCTGCCAGATCGAATACCGGCTCGAATACATATTAGATATCTGCGAGAATTCCGAGGCGGTGTTGGCGCTGCCGTAGAGATGGTGAGCGATAGTGGTAACGGTCTCGGGGCGCTCGCGGAGTATCGGGTCGACATAGGATTTAATGAGGTTCGGGGTCGCCGCCATAGTCTCGGGCGCAAGAAGCTTCGGTGCCTTATCGCCGAAGGCTTTTTGGAAAGCGTCGTAGACGGCTATATATGCCTTTGCGTAGGAGCAGGCATACTGCGTCTCCTCGGTGTCGAAGAAGAAGCCGGAGTAGTCGCGGGGGTTGCCCTTTTCGTCGAGGCGGTCGTCCTGAAGCTCGACCTCGTTGGAGATAGAGAAGTAGTCGACGGGAATCCCTGCGTCGAAGAAGAGCTGAACGGATTTAACGCAGAAATCGGCAAGGTCGTTGTAGCGGTAATTGCCGCTCGAGTCCTTCTTTAAGGTGTAATAAGTCCAAGGGACGTTGCCCTGCCAGGTCTGATGCATTCCCCTGTCGACGAATTCCACCCAGTCCTCGTCGCGATATTCGCCCCAGCTCGTGACCAAAACGATGGGCTTTATTCCCCTGCTGACGGCTGCGTCGTAATAAGCCTTATAGGCGCGGGCGCGGTAGTTGGTATCTTCAAAGCCGCCGCCGTAGCCGCGGACGCGGTTGAGGTCGCGGAAGCGGAGGATATTGAATTCGCAGTCGTTGAATATCCAGTCGAAGACCTGATTCTTTTTGTTGCTGCTCGTTATCCAATCGCCGTACCAGGTGTAGGAGGCGCCGAAGCCCTCTATAGTCTGATGGGCGGAACCAAGGTTGACGTTGAGGGAGGGAACGCCGTCGGTAGTCCATCTTACGATGACGGAATAGACGGTGTTGCCCTCGCCGCCGATGGCGAAATTCATAAGATTGTCGAGCCTTAGGTTCTGACCGTCGTCATCGTGCTTTTTGGAGGTATATGTGTTGATAAGCCCCGAAGCGCTGAAAACGGCTACATTTCTGTTTCCCGAAGTTTTTATCGAGCAATCCCCGTAAGAGACCCAAGGATAACTGTTGCCGCCGCCCTGCGGGTAGCTCATAAGCAGAAGGCTTATATCTGCACTTCCGGTGTAGGTTATTTCAATCGCCGCGCCGGGGTTCTGAACGGCGCTCAGGAATCCGTCCATAAGCGTAGGGTTCTCATGCTTCATAATAAAGGACGGGTACCAGCCTTCGATGACCTGCTGCCCGCTGAAGACGGTAAAGGTCTTTTCGGTGAGAGAATCGGCGCTTACCGGTACGCTGACGCTGAGGCAGGTCATAAGAGCCGCAAGGAAGACCGCGAGCATTCTCTTGAATGTAAAGATGTGTTTCATATAATGTTCCTTTCAAAAGCAGTAGGAAGATGATGTATACAAAGCTATTATACAGCATATTCGGGCATAATGCAAGAAAAATTTTTGCCCGACTTAAAAAGACGGGCAAAATGTCTGTGAGATAATAATTCGGAAGGTCATTCCTCGTTTTTATATCCATACGGGTTCTTGCTCTGCCAGTTCCAGGAATCGCGGCACATGTCGTCGAGGGTGAGCTTAGCTTTCCAGCCGAGCTCGCGCTCTGCGCGCGAAGGGTCGGCAAGGCTGATATCGCAGTCTCCGGGGCGGCGGGGCGCGATGACGTAGGGCAGCTCTCTGCCGCAGGCGCGCTCGTAGGCGTGGAGAACGTCGAACACCGACGAGCCCTTGCCGGTACCGAGGTTGTAGATCTTTACCTCTCCGCCGAGGGAAGCTATCTTTTCGAGCGCTTTTATATGCCCCTCAGCGAGGTCTACGACGTGGATATAATCGCGGACGCCGGTGCCGTCGGGGGTGTTGTAGTCGTTGCCGTTTACATTGAGATGAGGTCTTCTGCCGACGGCGACCTGAGCGATATATGGCGTGAGGTTATTCGGGACGCCCTGCGGGTCCTCGCCGATGAGCCCGCTCTTATGAGCTCCTACGGGGTTGTAATACCTAAGAAGAATTACGTTCCAGCTCGGGTCGGCGGTGTGAACGTCGGTGAGTATCTGCTCTATCATTGACTTTGTCCAGCCGTAAGGGTTGGTGCAGATGCCCTTCGGGCAGTTCTCGGTTGTGGGGATCTCGGCAGCTTCGCCGTAAACCGTCGCCGAGGAGCTGAAGATTATGTTCTTTACGCCGTGGGCGCGCATAGCCTCGACGAGTGTAAGAGTTCCGCCGATGTTGTTTTTATAGTATTCGATGGGCTGAGAGACCGAGACAGCGACTGCCTTGAGCCCCGCGAAATGGATGACCGAGGTTATTTCGGGATTTTCTTCGAAGATGCGGTCCATCGCAGCGGCGTCGCACATATCCGCCTCATAGAATTTCACCTTTTTGCCGGTGATTTTTTCCACCCTTTTAAGCGACTCCTCGCAGGAATTCGAGAGGTTGTCGAAGACGACTACCTCATAGCCGCGCTCCAAAAGCGCAAGAACGGTATGCGAGCCGATATAGCCCGCTCCTCCGGAAACAAGAACAGACATGCCGATACTTCCTTTCAATCAGGTTTTTTCGGCTTTAAAGTATACCACGTTTTTTAAAAAAAGTAAAGAGAAAAGGTTGATTTTTCCCGCGGACGTGCTAAAATATCTATTGGAAATCTTAATTTTTTATAAAGGAGTAATATGCTTTGGAAAAGAAACAGTTTCAGACGGAGTCGAAAAAGCTTTTAGACATGATGATAAACTCCATCTATACCCACAAGGAGATATTCCTCAGAGAGCTTATCTCGAACGCGAGCGACGCTATCGACAAGAGGTATTTTCGGTCGCTGACCGACAGCGATTCGGGGCTCCCCCGCTCGGATTACGAAATTTCGCTCTCTGCCGACGAGGAATCGAGGATTCTCACAGTTTCGGACAACGGCTGCGGAATGACCCGCGAGGAGCTTGAAAACAACCTCGGCACCATCGCGAAGAGCGGCTCTTTGGACTTCAAGAGCGAAAACGCCGCCGAAAACGTAGATATAATCGGGCAGTTCGGAGTCGGATTCTACTCGGCGTTTATGGTCGCCGACAAAGTAACGGTTGTCTCGAAGGTCTACGGAGCCGAAAAAGCCTGGAAATGGGAATCGGAGGGCGTTGACGGCTATACTCTCGAGGAATGCGAAAAAGAGAGCGTAGGCACCGAGATAACGCTTCACATCAAGCCCGACTCGGAGGAAGAGGACTACTGCGAGTTCCTTGAGCCCTACTCTATTCAGAGGCTTGTAAAGAAGTATTCCGATTATATCCACTACCCGATAAGAATGGACTTTGAGGTCAACAAGCCCGTCGAGGGCAAGGAGAACGAGACCGAAAAGGTCACCGAGCGCCGCACCCTCAACTCGATAACCCCGCTCTGGAAAAAGCCCGCGGCGGAAGTCACCGAGGAGGAATACAACAACTTCTACACCGCGAAGTTTATGGACTACGAGCCCCCGATAAAGGTTATGCACTACCGTCAGGAGGGCGCGGTCGAATATACTGCACTGCTCTATATCCCCTCTCATGCGCCTTTTGACTACTACTCGAAGAACTACGAAAAGGGCTTGCAGCTCTATTCGAGCGGAGTTATGATAATGGACCGCTGCGCAGAGATGCTTCCCGACTATTTCAGCTTCGTTAAGGGGCTTATAGACAGCTCGGACATTTCGCTCAACATCTCGCGCGAGACGCTGCAGCAGGACCACCAGCTAAGGACCATCGCAAAGGCGGTCGAAAAGAAGATAAAGAACGAGCTTTTAAAGCTCCTCGAAACGGACAGGGAAAAATACGAGACGTTCTTTAAGGCGTTCGGCTCGCAGCTCAAATTCGGGGTGTATTCCGACTACGGGACCCACAAGGAGCTCCTTCAGGACCTGATCATGTTCGTCTCGTCGAACGAGATGAAATATACCACCCTCAAAGAATACGTCGCCCGTATGCCCGAGGAGCAGAAGAGCATCTACTACGCCTGCGGAGACACCCCCGAAAAGGCGCTTAGGCTCCCACAGGCGGCGGCTGTAAAGGCGAAGGGCTATGAGATACTCCTTCTCACCGAGGACGTCGACGAGTTCACGCTCCAGACGCTTATGAGCTTTGAGGACAAGAAGTTCGTGAACGTTTCGACCGACGAGCTCGACCTCAACACCGAGGAGGAGACCAAGAAGCTCGCCGAGGAGAACGAGAGCGGCAAGGAGCTTTTGGACTTCATAAAGGAAAGCGTCGGCGGGCTTAATTCGGTGAAATTCTCGAACGCGCTCGGCGGACACCCCGCGGCTCTTTCGAGCGAGGGCGGAATGACCATCGAGATGGCGAGGGTCCTCTCGAAGATGCCCGACGCGGGCGAAGGGCTTAAGGCGTCGCTGGTCCTCGAAATAAACAGCGAGCACGCCGTTACCGCGAAGATAAAGGAGCTTTACGGCAGCGATAAGGAAAGATGCGCGAAATACTGCAAGCTGCTCTACGCTCAGGCAAGGCTTCTTTCGGGGCTCGAAATAGAGGACGCCGAGGAGCTCAGCGGGCTTATAAGCGAGCTGATGGTGTAAAAAGGCATATTAAAAGCAGGTGCGGGAACGCCGTACCTGCTTTTTGTTTTCATTTTATTACTTTTTGTTTTCGAGCCAATCGGTAAACTCTACGAGCGGCAGAGCGCCGGTTTCGTAAAGGCGGGAGACTCTGGCATTGCCGTCTTTGGTGTACATATTATGGCGAAGGTCATCTATTCCGATGCTCTCGGCTTCTCTGCAGTATTCCTGCATATCCTCAAGCGAGCAATGGATCAGGTCGCAGCCGTCGGCGCCGCAAAGGTGGAACTGAAGCACCTGCTGATACCAGCCGCAGCGATTGCAGACCAAATATGTGCGGCAATAATATTCAATAGCGATTGCATTGCCGACGGAGGCACTCTGAGCACAGCTCGATGAATCGACCGAAGCGTCTTTCAAAGCCGGCACGGGAGCTTTTTCACCGGTGCAGATAAATGAAAGCCGTTCAGCGCAGCCGCATTGAGTGCAAATAATTCCATCGGGGTCAAAATCATCGGCGCAGGTCAAAACAGAGCAACCAAAAATCAACGTTGCAGAAAGTAATATAACTAAAAATCTTTTAAAAACGGTTTTCATATTGCACCCCCGAATTTGATTAAATTAGACCGGCTAAGCGAAGGAGTACCCATTCGCCGCGATTAGTTTTTGACAGCTCCAACATAGACATAGGACTATAAACACCAGTCGGCATTGTCAGATTCCATTTGCATAAACTGCCGGTTACGGGTTCACTCGTATCCGTATGCTCGAAGTGGCAATAATGCATTTCCAAGCCCGGAGATGTCACGTTGCAGCGGGAGCAATATACGTCGGTTCTGCAATAATATTTAACGAGCGTACACATACCGTAATGCTTGACGCCGTTAAACGTCCTGTTCAGAAGCGGACAGGTTTCACCTACAGGCGGACCTACTTGAACCCCACTACAAGCCGGAGAAAGATTCTCACCATTTCCACAGCTCGGACATATCAGAGCAAAAGTGGAAACGGTCATAGATGAGATCAGAATAATTGCTACGACAACAGAAATAACTAACCTTTTCATTTTTATCCTCCTTTAAAAATATATATGACATTCTTTCCCTTGCTCCTTGCGCTTCGGAGCATTATAGCGTAGTACTTACCGCTAATGGTAGTTTATCAAATAAATTCCAAAAAGTCAATATGAATAATTACTAAAATTTAACCGTTAATTTTGTGCATTACTTCTTTTCAAAGCGATTGCCGGTATTCGCGATGACAACGCCCGCCACAGCCGCTACTAAAAAGAGAAGCATCCCGAGCCAGGCTATCTGCTTTATCCCGACGGCGAATCCCACGGGTATGACGAGCCGGCAGCCCGCCAGAACGAACATAAACGCCGCCATAAACCTGCTCAGCTTTTTGGGGTCGAGCTTATCTTTTTCGGACTTTGAAGAGGTATTGTAACCCGCTGTCAGCGACAGCCCCCCTGCCGCTCAGAAACACAAAGCCGAGCGCAACGAGCGCTGCGAAAACGATAAACAATACTGCCATTTCGGGTCCTCCTTTGAGCTTAATTACCTCTTTTTAAACCACACCGACGGGCTGAGCAGGAAGATAACGGGGTATATTTCGAGCCTGCCGAAAAGCATCGAGACGGAAAGAACGAGCTTTGAAAACGCCGAGTAATCGGCATAGCTGCCCGCGGGTCCTACCGCCCCGAGACCCGGTCCTACGTTGTTGAAGCAGGCTACAACGCTCGTTATCCTTGTTTCAAAGTCGAAGGGCTCGAAGCTGATGAGTATGAACGCCAAAAGCTGAATAGCGACGTAAAACGCGAAGTATACCCCTACGCTCGAAATAGTGGAGTCGTCGACGGTCCTGCCCTCGAGCCTTACCGACGAGACCGAGCGCGGGTGGAGCATCTTCTTGAGCTCGCGCCGCCCCGATTTGAAGAGCATTATCGCGCGGGAGACCTTTAAGCCGCCGCCCGTAGAGCCAGCGCAGCCTCCCAAGAGCATAAGCGCGAAGAGTATCCCCTTTGAGAACTGCGGCCAAAGGTTGAAATCGGCGGTCGCGAAGCCCGAGGTCGAGATTATCGAGAGGACCTGAAACGCCGCTTTTCTGACGGTCTCTTCGACCGAGGAATAGAGCGGGGCGATATTGACCGAAACGAGCAGCACCGACACCGCCACGACTCCGAGATAGACCCAGAGCTCGTCGCTCGAAAACGCTGCCTTGAAGCGCTTTATGAGAATCAGGTAGTAGAGGTTGAAATTTACCGCAAATATCATCATAAACACGGTCATGACCCACTGAATGAAGGGGTTGTAGCTTGTAATGCTGTCTGACTTTACGCCGAAGCCGCCGGTACCGGCAGTTCCGAAGGCGTGGACGGAAGCCTCAAAGAGGTTCATTCCTCCGCATAAAAGAAGGATTATTTCGATGAGCGTAAGCGCGATATATATAACGTAAAGTATCTTCGCGGTCTGGCGGACGCGGGGAACGAGCTTGCCGACGATAGGTCCGGGCATCTCGGCTCGCATTATATGGATAGAGCGGTCGGTGGTCATCGGCAGAACAGCCATAACGAGGACGAGTATCCCCATTCCGCCGACCCAGTGGGTAAAGCTGCGCCAGAAAAGGAGCCCCTTGCTCATAACCTCGACGTCGCGCAAAATCGAGGCTCCCGTAGTGGTGAAGCCGCTGACCGTCTCGAAAAAGGCGTCGATGTAAGAAGGTATCTCACCCGCAAAGACGAACGGAAGCGCTCCGACAGCCGAAAACTCGAACCAAGTCAGAGCGGTTATAACGAAGCCCTCGCGGGAATATATGACGGTGTCGTCGGGGCGGGAAATGAGCATTATCGCGGCTCCGAGGACTATGGCTATTCCTATCGCAGCCAAAATTGCCAATGCGCAGCTCTCGCCGTAGATAAGCGAAACTATCAGCGGCAGGACAAGCAGCGCGGCTTCGATAAGAAGCATCTGCCCGCATATGTAAAACACCATTTTGCGATTCATATATACACCGGTTTCCTTTTTATTTGAGAATGTCGGAGATGTCGTTAAGGCGGTTGCCCGAGGAGATTACTATCACCCTGTCGCCCGGGAGTATCATATCGACGCCGGAGGGGATTATAGTTTTTCTGCCCCTCATTATTCCGCCGATAAGGATATTCGGCTTCAGGCTTATATCCTTGAGCATAACGCCTGTGAGCCTCGACTCGGTCTTGACGATGAATTCGAGAGCTTCGGCTTTGCCGTCAAAGAGCTTGTAAAGGGTCTCGACCGCGGCTGAGCCGGAGGAATTTTCGAGCGCGCGGGCATACTGAACGAGGATATTAGAGGTTATCTCCTTCGGGGAGACTACGCTCTCGATACCTATTTTCTGCGCGAGCCAGACGAGCTCGTCGCGGTTTATTTTTACTACGGTTTTGGGGACGTTCTGCATATTTGCGAATACCGAGAGAAGGATATTTTCTTCGTCCATACCGGTAAGCGCAACGAAGGCGTCGCAGCTCGCGAGACCTTCCTCCATAAGGAGCTCCTGCTCGGCGCCGTTGCCGTGGATTATCGTCGCCGAAGGGAGCAGAGAGGTAAGCTCGAGACAGCGGGCTTCGTCCTGCTCGATTATCTTGACGGTGCTGCCCGAAGCCTCGCACATCTTAGCGAGGTAATAGGCGGTCTTGCTGCCGCCGAGAATGAGGATGTTCTTAGCCTGACGGCGCAGGGAATTAAGCATTTTCAGGAGCTTTTGCATTTCTCCCTGAGAAGCGGTCAAGCCTATCTTATCGCCCGAGGCGAGGACGAAATTGCCGCTCGGGATAAATACGTCGTCGCCGCGCTGAACGCAGCATATCAGGAACTTGGCGTCGTATTTCTTTCTTATTTCTATGATGGTCTTGCCGGCGAGGTCGCTCTCTTCGCCGAGCCGGAACTCTATCATCTCCAAGTTGCGCTGGGAGAAGGTCTCGATCTTTAGAGCCGACGGAAATTTAAGGATATTATAGAGCTCGTTGGCGGCTCTGAGCTCGGGGTTTATCGCCATCGAGAGCTCGAGGTGCTGCCTCATAAAGCCGAGGCTCGAATCGTTGTATTCGGGATTGCGAATGCGGGCGATGGTGTTCTGTGCGCCCATTTTCTTGGCGAGGAAGCAGCTGAGCATATTTAGCTCGTCGGAATCGGTCATCGCGACGAACATACCGCAGTCGGCGGCGCCCGCCTCCATAAGAGTATCGCAGTCGACGGCGTTTCCGCAGACGCCCATTACGTCGTAGACGTTGGTCAGCTCGGATATAACGCTGCTGTTGTCGTCGATGGCGGTTACGTCATGACCCTCCTGCGCGAGGCTTGAAAGCACCGAAACGCCGATTTTTCCGCAGCCGGCAATAATTATCTTCATATTGACCTCCATAAGGTGTCGGAATATACATAGAATATTGTAGCACTGTCGGAGATTTTTTGCAACCTTTTGGGCGCAAATTTTTGAAAAGGACTGCAGGTACTGCGGGCGAAGCCCGAGCCGTCCCGCAGGGACGGCTGCCCCCGCCGCGGCAAAGCCGCGGCGGGGGTCCCGCGCGGAGCGCGGCGGGCTTCGCCCTCGGAGGCGCAAACTGCGGAGCGCAGCGCTCTCGGAATTTCCCCTCTCCTTTTCAAAAACCCTTGTTTTTCCCGCAGACTTGTAGTATAATTGTAAAAAAGATACCGCGAAAGGATATGATATGATGAACAAACCCAAGCTTCTAATAAAATCCGCGCTCTTCCTGATACTCTGCGAGCTCGCGGGCTTTGTTATAAACTACTTCTTCCCGATGTGCTACCAAAACTTCGGCACAGTCATGTG
Organism: uncultured Clostridia bacterium; assembly: GCA_947627875.1. Classification (GTDB taxonomy): domain Bacteria; phylum Bacillota; class Clostridia; order Oscillospirales; family Ruminococcaceae; genus Faeciplasma. The sequence continues at coordinate 14,320 of CANQXS010000005.1, read as the reverse complement.
CTGGCTGTTCGGGTTCTGCTCTATCGGCGCTTCGCTCTGCATTTACGCCGATTTCTGCCATAAAGCCGGCGCAAGAGCCAACACCAAGTTCAGCCGCGAAGGTCTGACCGAGAACACAAAGCATTTCGGAGCCGTTATCGGAGCCGTTCCTGCGGGGATAAACTATATCTTCGTTATACTGCTCTATCTCTCTAAATTCGGCGTTTTGGGCTTCGACTTCTTCCCCTGGTATAAAACCCTCACTTTCTACTTTATGCCCATAACCTATATCTTTGCGCCGAACCACCTTGAATTCGACGAGGCGGGGCGCTCTATGTCGGTAAGCGTTCCCGCTGCCGAGCTCTCGGCGGGCGGAATGATCGTTATGACACTGCTGCCGCTTTTATTCGTCCTCACCTGCTGGGCTGCCTTCTATATCGGCTATCAGCACGTTGATGTCAAGGAAAAAATCCTCTACGGCGGAAAAGGAAGGTAATAATTTCCGAGACAACCTCATAGTCTTGTAAAAAAGACTACGGAGGTAAGAATATGTTAAAAAAACTTTGGGTCAACCGAGTAGGCGCGCTTATAGTATTGCTCTGCACCTATCTTTTGGTCTTCGGATTCATAAAAACCTCGTCGCTGCCCGAAAAGGCGGTCCCCGTCGACGCCGAAGCCGACAGCCTGCTGCCGGTTATCGTCCTTGACGCCGGTCACGGCGGGATAGACAGCGGCTGCGTAAGCGTAAACGGCGCCGAGGAAAAGGACATAAACCTTAACATCCTTTTAAAGCTCAGGGAAATGCTCAGGATCACCGGCTTTAAGGTCGAAGTCACCCGCGACACCGACCGCTCTATCCACGACACCGGTATCACCGGTCTCGGAAATCAGAAAAAATCGGATATGTCAAACCGACTGAACATAATCAACTCCTTTGACAATGCGGTTTTCGTCTCTATTCATCAGAACCAGTTCACCGACCCGAAATACAGCGGCGCTCAGATGTTTTTCCCCGAGCAGAGCTCAGAGAGCGAGCGCCTCGCCTCGATAATGCAGAGCAACTTTGTTTCACTCCTCCAGCCCGATAACTCCCGCGAGATAAAGCCCGTAGGAACCGACATATATCTTCTTCACAACGCCGAATGTCCCGCCGTTATGGCGGAATGCGGGTTTTTATCGAACCCCGACGAAGCCGCGAAGCTTGAGAGCGACGGATATCAGACTCAGGTCGCCTTTACGCTCTACAAGAGCCTCTGCGATTACATCTTTGAAAACTACGGACCGAGCGCGTCGTAAATAACGAAAGGAAGTCAAAAAATGCCGAAAGCAAAAAGCGTTTTCGTCTGCCGCTCCTGCGGCTATGAAAGCCCGAAATGGAACGGCCGCTGCCCCTCCTGCGGCGAATGGAACACCCTCGAAGAGACCGAACCCGTCGTCTCAAAGAGCGCGTCGGTCTCAAGGTCTGCCGCCCGCGGCTCCCAAAAAATCATGAGCCTCAGCGAAATAGACCTCTCTGCTTCGTCGGAGGTAAGATATAAAACCGGCTTCAACGAGCTCGACAGAGTTCTCGGAGGAGGGCTTGTGAAAGGCTCGCTCGTGCTCCTCGGCGGCGAGCCGGGAATCGGAAAGTCAACGCTGCTTTTGCAGATATGCCGCTATCTCGGCGAGGAAAACACTATCCTCTACGTTTCGGGCGAGGAATCCGCGCGGCAGATAAAGCTCAGAGCCGAGCGCCTCGGCGTAAGCTCTGAGAACCTCTATATCCTCACCGAATCCGACGCGCAGACCGTTGCCGACACGGTTGTTGCAAACAAACCGGGCATCGTTATAATCGACTCGATACAGACGATGTCGGTCGCGGAGATCAACTCCGCCCCCGGGAGCGTTACTCAGGTGAGGGAATGCGCAAACCTCTTTATGAGGCTCGCAAAATCTGAGGAGATACCGTTTTTCATCGTCGGACACGTCAACAAGGACGGCGCTATAGCCGGTCCGAAGGTTATGGAGCACATAGTCGACGCCGTTCTCTACTTTGAGGGAGACCGCAACCTCTCCTACCGCATTCTTCGCGCGGCGAAGAACCGCTTCGGCTCTACCAACGAAATAGGCGTTTTCGAGATGCGCGACAACGGTCTCGAACAGGTCGAGAACCCCTCGCAGATGCTGCTCTCAGGGCGTCCGAAGGGGGTTTCGGGCTGCTGCGTGGTCTGCGCGATGGAAGGCACGCGCCCGATACTTGCCGAGGTGCAGGCGCTCGTCGCAAAGAGCGGCTCGAGCGCTCCGAGGCGGGTCACAGCGGGCTTCGACTTCAACCGAGTATGGCTTATACTCGCGGTTCTCGAAAAGCGCCTCGGATTCTATTACGGCGCGCTCGACGTTTATGTGAACATCATCGGAGGCTTAAGAATAAACGAGCCCGCAGCCGACCTTCCGGTCGCGATGGCGCTCTACTCCTCGCTGACCGACAAGCCCATCGGCGACGACGTTATCGCTTTCGGAGAGATAGGTCTCGGCGGGGAGATACGCTCGGTCTCGCACCTCGAGCAGCGGATCCAGGAGGCGCGAAGGCTCGGATTTACGAAGTGCATCGTCCCGCGGCACTCGCTCAAGAATATAAGGCAGTTTGACGACATCGAGGTCGTAGGCGTGAACAGCTTAAGGCAGGCTTTTGAAGCGATAAAATAGCGAAAGACCCATACCCGAAAAAGGTATGGGTCTTATATTATGCCGACAGGACGGGCTGGGGCTCGAGGCTCACGGCTCCGCCCTCGGCTGTCGCCTTGACGGTCCCGCGTGTTCCCGAAAGGAGAATATCCGCGAGCGGGTCCTCTATTTTTTCGGCAATCACTCGGGCGATCTCCCGAGCGCCGAAGGTCTTGCAGTCGGCGGAGGCGACTATCGCTTCGGCGACCGAAGCGTCGAATTCGAGGCTGATGCCTTGGGAATAAGCCCTCTCGGCAAGCGCTTCAAGCCGCATCGCCGCGATTTTTTTGCAGCTCTCAGCGCTAAGCCTGCCGAAGGAGCATACCGCGTCGAGGCGGTTCATCAGCTCGAAGGAAAACACCTTCGAGAGCCCCTCCCTCGCGCCGCTTTCCTGCCTGCCCGACTCCGAAAAGCCGCAGGAGGCGCTCTTTGAGGCGACGGCGTTTGTCGTTAGAATGACGACGGTGCTCTTGAACGATACCCGCCTGCCGTTGGAATCGGTAAGGTAGCCGGTGTCGAGAAGCTGTAAAAGCAGCGCCGCGACCTCGCGGTCGGCTTTCTCGAATTCATCGAACAACAATACGCTCGAAGGTCGGCGGCGTACCCTTTCGGTCAGCTCACCGCCCTGCCCGAAGCCGACATATCCCGGCGGAGAGCCGATAAGCCGCGAAACGCTGCTTCGCTCGGAAAACTCGGACATATCGAATCTCACGAGCGACTCGGCGCTGCCGAATAGGCTTAATGCCAGCGCCCGCGCAAGCTCGGTTTTCCCGACTCCGGTCGGCCCGGAGAACATCAGCGCGGCTATCGGTCCTTCGCCCGAGCGCAGACCCGAGCCGGAGCGCCTTAACGCCGACACGAGAGAGGCTATCGCGCCCTCCTGACCGATTATTTTGGCAGAGAGCTCTTTGCGGACCTCGTCGGACCTGTCGGCAAGGAGCCTTTCCTGCGGGATAGAGGTCTGTAAAGTGATTATCCTTTCCACGTCTGCCGCTCTTACCCTCGGGAGGTCGGCGTCGGTGCCGGTGCGCCTGAAAAGCTCCTCAAAGTACCTTTCTTTGGGGATTTTCCCCGCTACATAGTCGTTGAAAGCCGAGGATAAATCACCCCTTGAACTGACGTCTGTAAAGTCTTTCAGCTTTACCGATGCGCAGGCTTCGTCGATGATGTCTATCGCCTTGTCGGGGAGGTATCTGTCGGTTATATACCTTGACGAGAGGTCGACGGCTGCCTCGACCGCCTCTTTTTCTATCACAACTCGGTGGTGCTGCTCGTATTTCGGCTTTAGGCGGGTGAGCATTTTTACGGCGGCGTCGCGGTTCGGCTCGCCTACCTTTATTACGCAGAAGCGGCGTTCGAGTGCCTTGTCACCCTCGACGGTGCGGCGGTATTCGTCGAAGGTGGTTGCGCCGATGAGCCTGAGCTCCCCGCGCGCGAGCATAGGCTTTAAGATATTCGCGGCGTCTATGGCTCCTTCGGCGGCTCCCGCCCCTACGAGGGTATGGAGCTCGTCGATGAAGAGGATAACGTCGCCGGTGCGGGCGGCGTCCTCGATACAGGCTTTGAGGCGTTCCTCAAAGTCGCCGCGGTATTTTGCTCCCGCAAGGAGCGAGGTAAGACTGAGCGAGAAAATCCTCTTTCCGATAAGCGGCTGAGGGACCGCACCGTTTGCGATTTTGACCGCCAAAGCCTCTACTATAGCCGTTTTCCCGACTCCCGCCTCGCCGACGAGACATGGGTTGTTCTTTCCGCGGCGCATTAAGATCTCAGTCATACGCTCGAGCTCGGCGTCGCGCTCTACGCAGGGGTCGTAGCCCTGTTTTTTTGCCCGCTCGACCATATCGAAGCCGTATTTTTCGAGCTGTGCAAGCCTCGGCTGCTCCTTTCGGCTGCCCAAAACGGCGCTCTTTTCGACCGCTTCGCCCGCGCTCGTGCAGAGCCGCGAAATGTTGCAGTTGAGGTCGTAGAGAATGCTCCTTGCGGTAGAGTTCTGCTGATTTAAGATAGCGCAGAGAAGGTGCTCGGTGCCGGTTTTGGTGTTCGACACCTCGCTTGCTGTCCGCTTAGCGAAGCGCACGCAGCGCCGCGCGGCTGGGGTGAGCTGCGCGCCGGTGACATCGGTGGGCTCGCCGGTGCCGATAAGCTCGTAAATTTTTCGCTCCACCGCCTTATAGCTCACCGAAAATCTCTCAAGGATAGATGCAGCCGCCGAGCCCTCCTCGCTGAGGAGCCCGAGGAGAAGGTGCTCGGTCCCGACGTAGGTATGACCCATCTGTGAGGCGCGGCGAATGGCGTGGCTCACGGCTCTGAGAGCGGAATCGGTGAAGCCGTCGCTGCCGAACATCTCGTTGAATTCAAACATATCCGTCCTTCCTTTCCGAAAATATTCCGATAGAAATTATCGGCAGATTTGCCGGATATAATCACGCACGGTAAATTGTATGCCGCCGACCGCTTGCTTACGATTGAGGGAGCAGTAACACATTTGCGGGGATTTCATAAACTGTAGTATGAAGTATTGAAGTGCTTCAAAAAACTACATGAAGGAGATATACTCTATGAATTGCTTCGGAAACGGCTACTGGTGGATCATCATTCTTATCCTGATAATCCTCTTCGGCTTCAACGGCTGCAACACCTGCGGAAACAACAGCTGCGGCAACGGCTGCGGATGCGGGAACAACGACTGCGGGTGCGGCTGCAACTGACCGCAGAACGGCGGCATAGCCGCCTGACGAAAAAGCCATATCCGAGCAATCGGGTATGGCTTTTTTTCTAAAAATCGGGTACATAAAGCATAAAAGTTTTCGGTCGAGCCTTTTTTAAAAGGCTTGCGACGGGTCAAATGCAAGCTGGTTTTGTATCCGTTCTTACTTTGCGGGCATAAACGCCCGCCCACTCGTATTCTCGGACAAAGCCCCGCGTGCATCGGGCGAGAAGCCTCTGGTCGCGCTCCGCAGAGCACGAAATCTTTTTCAAACAAAGCGCAGGACGGGGAAGAAAAACTGTCCGGTGGACAGTTTTTCTTGGGGAGACCCTCGCCGGGGTGTTCCCCACACTTAAAGACCCTCGTCCATTCCCACGCTTACATTACAAAATTGTATTTTACCTTTATTTGCAATTACATTGACGTTACGCAAAAAGCAGCCACCCTCAGAGCTTTCGCATAGAGAGTGGTATATCTTTACCTTATCTTATCTTCTCAATCCTCCCCTTATCCATCTCCACCACGCTGTCGCAGAGCACATCAATATCCTCCGCCGAGTGCGAGGCAATGAGAATAGTCTTGCCTTGCGCCTTTAAATCGAGCAGATACTTCCTCATCTCTCCCACACCGTCCTTGTCGAGACCGTTCATAGGCTCGTCCAAAATCAGCAGGTCGGGATCTTCCATAATAGCCTGCGCCAAGCCGAGCCGCTGGCGCATACCGAGGGAATATTTCTTTACGCTCTTTTTGAGCATCGGGTCAAGTCCGACGAGCTCAATGCTTCTTCTGATGTCGTCATCGGTGATTTTGCGGCGGATATCTGCAAGGAGCTTGAGATTTTTGAAGCCTGAATAATACGGTATAAACTCCGGCGTTTCGATGATAACTCCGACGCTTTCGGGAAAGTCGCAGTCAACGCCGATACGCTTTCCCGCAACTGTGATTTCCCCCTCTGTGGGCTTAATAAACCCGCAAATGCACTTCATCAGCATAGTTTTTCCGCTGCCGTTTCTGCCGATTATTCCGTGGATTTTGCCGCGCTCGAACTCGACATTTATATTCCTCAAAATCATATCTTTCTTGATTTTCAAGCTGACATTTTCAACCTTTATCATTCTAATCCTCCTTAGCCATAAGCGAGAGATTTTTACGTTTTATCACCCTTTGCCCAAGGAAATATATGGCCACATTCGCAGCCGCGAGATATGCAAACGAGCCTAAAATCGGGAAATTCACCTTGTTGAAAAGCTCATCGTAGTGGTAAACCAATGTCGAGTGCGCTAGCGGAAAAAGCCACTTCGCGGGGCTGTCCGCCCACCATGCGATCATACCGAGGGCGAGGAGTGAAGCGTTTGCGAGCAGTCCGATCATCTTGTTAAACTTAAGCGATAAAACCATCTGCACCTGCGACGAGAGCGTGAGATGAAGCGTCATTAAAATCACGCCGAAAACAGTCGCCTGCGCGACGGTGTAGTTATTTATGATTGAGAGGTCGAGATATGAAAGGGGATTTTTTGAGCGAATTTCTTGATATTCAAGAGTGTTTATCAGCCTCTCGGCGTTTGACCAAAGATTTGCGACAAATGCATTTTTCTGGGTGAAAATCGCGGTGTAGATGAAGAATATTACGGTAAACGAAACGGCGGCGGCATAGACAAACACGACCTGTCCACTGTACCACTTCGTCCTCCCCGAGCGGATTAGCATAAACGTGGCATTTGCCGAAATATCGGGAAAATCTATCATCAAGACGGCGAATGTCAGAACGAGTATCGGGATGATATAGAGGTTTGACATGAATATCGTGAGCGGCTCGAACAGGTTTATCGGTTCGCCCATTTCGACGGAATATTTGTTGATGATTTCAAGCGAGTACATATAGAGAAAAATCATCGAAAAGGCGGTCATGAGTTGCTTATCGCTCTTTAGCCACTTTATGTATTCTGATTTGATGATTCCTAAGAACAGCTTCAATTCATCACCCGCTTTCTGAATAATGCCTTACCGGCGAAATAGAATAAAACATTAGCTAAAGTAAAGAAAAACAGATATTCAAAGTCGTTTATATCGAAAGTTGAAAACGTGTATTCAGCATTTATCAAGAGTGAGCGCGGGCTTAAAATCTGCCATTTCGGTTCAAGGCTGTCATATAACCTCCGTGTCGAAAACTGCTCAGCAAGATAAAAAACTATCATCGGCATACCGATTGCCTTGTATCGATTCATTATCAGCAGGTACAGTGCAAGGCAGATAATCGCGACTAAAAACGAGTATGCAAAGACGTTTATCGCCGTCGGTAACCAATATAAAAACTCACTTTCGGTATTTTTGAAAAGCTTATTGAGCGTCCCATCAAGCGGTTTGCGCACCGCCATCATTGAAAAGACATCGTTCATCACTTTCGGCTCGGCGGGGTACTCCGACATATGTGGAAAATATGCGAAAACCGCCTCTGAAAACAGCGTATATCCTGCCGTAACGCAGCATGCGCCAGAAAGTCCCGAGCGGAAAAAGACCCTGTTCCAGTACCTGTTAAAGCTGCCGATTCGGGATAATTTTAAACGGTAGTTGCCCTTCATTTCGCTTGCAAATGCAAGAAGAAACGGCGCAGAGCATAGAAGCGGCAGGAAAACCGCTGTCCAAATATGGGTCGAGCGGCAAACAAACGGAGCGGCATAGTTTGAGCTTTCCTGTAAAAACAGCGCGCTGTCGTCGAGGAAAATATGACCTATCACAGACCTGACGGGTATATCTGTCGGAATAACAGCGTAATCGTTCAGAAGAAAAATGATTGCTGTCAGAAGTGCCGAAACCGTGGCAAAGCCGCAGGAATAAATATAATCTTTTTTACTCATTTCGTCACCAGCCGCTGCTCTCGTCGGCTGCCTTTTGATATACCAAGTTGACTATCATGCTCACCTCGCCCGTAACGGCATCAACGTAGTATCTCCCCATGAACGGGTCGAGCAGATAGCTTTCCCCTGCGGGCTTGAAACACCATATCGGGCGGATTTCAAAGTCGCTTTCGGTCTGGCAGAGAAAGGCGTAAAAGTCCTTTTTGATCCAGCCGTCGGCGCAATGATAGCCCTTGCAGAAAATAGAATAGCAAAGCTCGGCTTCAAGTTCAAGTCCGATATTCGGCGCGAGGGTCTCCGAGAGAATTTGGGACGCTTCCCCGAGGCTCAAAAGGCTTTCGCTGACGGGCTCATCGCAAAGCTCAAAGCCGAAATCCTTTGTGAAGCGGGTGATCTTCTCTTTCTGGGCGCAGTAGGTACTGAGCTCGTCGGGAAAAGGAAAAGGTTCGCCTGCCAAAATTGCTGCGTTTGAAAAATAAAACTCGGAATTGTCGATGTCATAGAAATTCCCGCTTTTGTCCGTCATCTGCATATCAAAGAGATAGCCGTATTTTCCGTCGCCGAGATCCATGATATACAGCTTTTTCACGGTGTATGTAAATTCGTCGGTATCGGATGGCGAGATATACTCTTTCCAGAAATTTTCAACATAATCTATTGCCTCAGAAGCGCCCCATTTTTCGCCGTCGGCCATTGTGTATTCTTCGTCGGGCGAGGGTTTTTCGTCTCTCAGATCGTACTCTTTACAGACCTCGAAATTGTTATAGTAATACACAGCGTCCGATTCCAAGCCGCCGCCTGTCTGAGACCCCCAGACGCCGCCCGTCGAATATTTGAATACCGACAGGGTCTTATCGCCGTCGTCATAAATCGGCGCAAAGCCGTCGATGTCTATATCAGCGCGGTTTCTCAAAATTACCTGCCCGAGCTCTTCGCTGTATTCCGGCTCGTTTCTCAGCGGCTCGCCCTCAGACATAGAGGTCCCCGCTTTAGTATGGCGATAATACTTTTCGTCGGCGACATCGTATCTGTCGCTGTAAAAAAGCTCAAGGAGCGGAGTGTAGTCGTAGTCGGGATTCATGCCTATTTTTATATCGCGAATCGGCATAGCGTCCGCGTCGCTTACTCTTGCACTTGTGACTGATATATTTTTATACGACTTTTTCAGGTCGGTTTCAAGCTGATTTCTGATAGCTTCCAAGCTGCCGCGCTCGGCGACCTTTTCGGGCTTCTCAGATGTATTAACCGATGCCGGGCTTTCTTCAACGCTTTGGCCGCCGAGAATGATTTCGCCGCTTTCGGCAGGCTCGGTCTGCGCCTTTTTGAGTGACTCCGGCGTATCTACGCAGCCGAATAGAGAAGCCGCAATCATCAGCGCGGCGATAATTTTTAATAGCTTCATAAATAAACACTTCTTTCTTTAATTTAATCAAAAACAAACTCGCAGCCGCCGATTATTATTTTTTCTATGTGAGAAATGTCGACAGGCTTCTTAAAGGTCAGGCTTTCACAGACAAGGTCGTTTTCGGGGTCGCCGTCGTTATAGTTCATGATATTTCCGCTTCGCCCGTTCAGAATATAGAACAGCTCGAAGAATGTCTCGCCGTCGCCGTAAATTCTGCCGTCGTCGAGGCATATTTGCAGCTTGTTCGGCAGGAAATACTTGTCGTCATAAAGCTCCAAAGCGGCCTTGCCGTCCTCGCTGTGATAATTGAGGAAAATCCCGGTCGGGGAAAGCTCTGCGGTCATATAAACGTCGCCCGATTCGGTGTGATAAACTTCCTCTCCCGATATTTTGCTCTCGGTCTTTTTAAGTTTCGAAGTCGAAACTGTGAGAGTCCTTTCAAAGTCCAATGCATTTTGGAAATCGCTGATAATCTGTCCGTCTTCCATCTCGCGGTAGCCGAGTTCCCTGAATGTAACGGTGATCTCGTCGGGCAGGCTGCTGAAGCCAAGCGAGTAGATGGCAAAGGTATAAAGATTGCCTTCCAAAGATATCGGATAAGTGTCTTCATATCCTCCGCCGTCTTGAAAGTGGATTCTGAACCACGGAACCGCGCCCTCGGGGAGCTTTTTGCCGAGTTCCTTTTTAACGTCGTCGGGAATTACATACTGCACCGTGGCATAAAAACAGTGGTCGTCTAAAAGCACCGATGTCAGCCGGAATTCGTCCGGCTTCTGCTCGGTGTCATATTCAAACTCGTCCCCATATTCTGCGAGATTTTCGATCCACGGAAAGTCGGCCGGGTCCTTGAGCTCGCTGTCGGTGTAGCTGCTGAAAAATGTGTAGTCATGCTCGACCTCGGGGGTGAGGTCTTCTTCGGCAGGGCTTTCGGTCTGCTCGGTCTCGCTTTTGATGCCGCTATAACGGTCAAAGGCGTATTTCATATTTTCGAGGGCGCTCATGCGGCTGATTGAGAACGCGGTAGTGCCGAGCGCAAGAACGCTTATCGCGGCCGCGATAAGAACCAGCTTGATTTTAAAACGCGGTTTTTGCGGGGAGGCAGCGTCTTCCGCCTCGATCAGGAATTTGTCGTCGATAAGCCCGAACGCCCTAATTATTTTCGCTGTTTTCATTCATAAAACCTCTTTCCTCAAGATATTTTCTCAGCCTCTCGCGCGAGCGTGAAAGGCTGGTTTTAACCTTGCCCGCCGAATATCCGTATTTTGCCGAAATCTCGGAGATCGAAAGAAAGTGCCAGTATCTCGCCACCATAATAAGCCTTGCGTCCCGAGAGAGAGTTTCGAGAAACTGATTTAAAATCTCCGCAAGCTCCGATTCCTCGGTTCCGTCGGGAATGCTGCTGTCCGGCAGAACATTTTCAAGCTCCGAAAAGGATATTTCAAGCTCGCGGCAGCGCCTCTTTCGATTTAAGAATTTCAGTCGGTCGAGCGAAAGGTTTCTGACGATCTTTAAAAGATAGCACTTTAAACTTTGCGGTCTGTCCGGAGGGACCGAGTTCCATACTTTCAAATATGAGTCGCTGACGCACTCCTCGGCGTCCTCCCGAGCCCGAAGAATGTTATATGCCACGCCGTAGCACCGGTCGCCGTATTTTTGGGCCGTGGCCGTTATCGCACTCTCGTCCCGCAAAAAATATCGCTCGATTATTTCTTCGTCGCTGATCACCCGAAAACCTCCTTTCTGCGGTATAAAAGTTAAGACGACATTTAGAATGAAAAGGTTACAGGGGGTGTAAATAATTTTAAAGGTTTTGATATGGTGTGTCAATGTATGAAAAGAGCAAGATTCTACCGCGGTACCAAATTTGGCTAAAAGCTCAAATTTGGCTGCGCGGAATCTTGTTGGGGAGTGCCTTCCCCAAACCCTGCTTTATATAAAACTAATACCAACGTACCAAATTGTTACGTTGGTATTTTTTATGCTCAAATTATTTTCGTCACATTTGGTTTTTCTCCATTTTAAATGTTACTGAACTGAAAATATATACTAAAAGCTGCACAATGAATAAGTCAAAAGCCCCTTGCATTTTGTACCAAACAGAGAAATTTTGATGTTTAGGTAAACTTTTTTAGAAAGTACCCAGAAATTTACTTAAAAAATGTCCGTTGTAAAGTGAGAGGGGTATAAAACTTGAATTTTGTGATTTATCCGTCAGCAAGAATTTACGGAAAATTTACATCTGCCACCCCATATTTTTTCAGAAATTTGTCCGTTAAAGGTGAAAGGGAATTTTTAAAGCATTAGTGGACAACCCCGCCCTGAGATGTCCGTTATAAAGTAGAAAGATTTTTCTGACGAGATTGCCAAAAACTTGGCAAAAAATCTTTTTTCGGTGTGGAAGGTATTGAAAAGTTGGCATAATCAAACCGTTTGCGTTGAGGGTAATGAGAAAATATCGTATTCACGAAAATTTTACAATTCTTATACCGATCATCTGTCGAAAAAATGTACGTTGTATTGTGAGAGGAGTGTAAATTATGTTCATATAAAATTTACATTTAGGGTATCACCATTTATGCAAAAAATGTCCGTTAAAGATGAAAGGGGGCTATATATGCCAAAGAAATACAAAACGCCCAAACGCAGCATCGTCATCAAAACTCGTATGACTGATGAAGAATACGCCGATTTCACTGAACGAGCAAAATTCTGTGGGATTAGCCAGTCGGAATTTATCCGTCAGGCAATCGAGAACGCGGTCATCATGCCCATCATCACGGTCTCGCCTGTCAATGAAAAACTTCTGGCTGCTGTCGGTCAGCTAACTGCTCAACTCGGAAAAATCGGTGGGAATCTCAACCAGATTGCACGGTATATCAACGAACACGGGGTGCCATATAACACACTTTATGTTGATGTGCAATCTGCGATTTCCGACCTCGTCGATTTGAAGTACGAAATCATGCGAAAGGTAGGTGATGCGGTTGGCGACGTTCAAACACTTAAGCTCTAAAAATGCCGACTATGGTGCGACCGAAAAATATCTATTGTTTGAACACGACGAGTTCACAAACAAACCCGTTCTTGACGAATCGGGCAGACTGATCCCGCGAGATAATTGCCGCTTTGCAACCTTGAATTGCGGAGAATATGATTTCGCTATTGCCTGTATGAAGTCAAATCTTCAATATGACAAGAATCGCTCCCGTGGCGACGTTAAAAGTCATCACTACATAATCAGTTTTGACCCGCGCGATGCTGTTGAGAACGGCTTGACAGTTGACTGTGCGCAAGCGTTGGGCGAGCAGTTTTGCAAGGAACATTTCGCGGGACATCAAGCTATTGTTTGCACACACGCCGACGGTCACAATCACAGCGGAAATATCCATTGCCACATCGTTATCAACAGCTTACGAATCGAGGACGTGCATCTCCTGCCGTATATGGACAGACCTGCGGATACGCGCGCAGGTTGTAAGCACCGCTGCACAGAGGCGGCTATGAATTTCTTTCGCGCCGAAGTTATGGAAATGTGTCAACGCGAGGGACTATATCAAATTGATTTGCTCAACGGCAGCAAGGAGCGAGTGACCGAGCGAGAGTATTGGGCTAAGCGTCGCGGACAAACCGAGCTATCTGCCGACGGCAAACCGACAAAGTTTGAAACGGATAAGGAAAAGTTGCGGCAGATTATTCGGAAAGCACTTGAAGCCGCAACAAATTTTGATAAGTTTGCCGAACTACTTCTACGCGAGGGTGTGACCGTAAAGCAAAGTCGAGGGCATTTGTCATATCTGACAGCCGAACGTGCCAAGCCTATAACCGCCCGCCGCTTGGGAAACGCCTTTGACCTTGCCGCAATAAGTGCCGTTTTTGAGCAGAAATCGCTACAGTTGGAGCAAACCGGTGAGCATGGCATATCATCTCGACCGAGTATCCTCAAACGTTTACAAGGGGCAAAAAACTCGAAAATCGACACATATCACGACAGTATTTTGCGAATGGTCGATGTAACGCCCGAAAAGGGCGCGGGGTTTGAGCATTGGGCAAAAGTGTTCAACTTGAAACAGTCTGCCAAGAGCGTCGCTGAGCTTGAAAAGTATGGACTTCAGTCGTTTGAAGATTTGCAGACCGCCCTTAAAATGGCAAAGACGGAGGAAAGCGAGTGCCGAGAGAATCTGAAAGCGGTTGAAATGGAACTTCGTGACAAAAAGGAACTTCAAAAACGAGTGCTTGCGTATGCAAATACAAAGTCGATTCGGGACGAGTATCGGACGTTGAAGTCTGACCGAGCGAGGGCGAAATTCCGCAAGCAGCACGAAAGTGAGTTTATTATTATGGATTCGGCGAAACGGTACTTTTCTGAACACGGCATAAGCAAAATTCCGAGCTACAAGGCATTGCAGTCGGAAATTGAAAGACTGACATCACAGCAGAACGAATTGTATGAGGAACTTCACGAAAAACGTGATGAGGTCAAACGGCTGCAAACGATTGCGGATAATATAAACCGAACTTTGCGCGAAGAATCAAACAAGCCAAAAGACCAAACACAAGAAATTTAAGGAGAATAACAATGAAAGACTATGAATCGATCGACCTTTGCGAGTGCTACGAACCGCTGGACTACCCTTCCAAGGAGATTTTGAGAGAATGGAAATTGGGCAGTAA
>CANQXS010000004.1 GCA_947627875.1 uncultured Clostridia bacterium | reverse complement strand
TTCATTCTACCAGAAGTGCGGGGACATGTCTACTTTTTGCACAAATTTTCTTTTTGCGAAAGATATTGTACGTTATCATCAAAAGCAGTCATACCAGAGCGCGGATTTGTCGCTTGAACATATGGCGGGCAATGCTATAAATCGGGATTTGAAAAAGGAAGATTATCTAATATGAAAAGAATAATAACAATTTTAATAGCTTGTATGTTTAGCTTGGCTGGCTGTGCTTTTCAAACTACTAACAGTACAGGTGATGAAGTGGAGAAGAAGAGCAGAATAGAAATCTTTTCTATACAAGATGAATTACTGTCAACTATAGATAACGAGGATACAATAAATAACCTGCTGAATAATAATGATTGGTCAGAAGTAAATGAATTGCCCGAAGGTTTAACGCCTGAGTATAAGTTGCTTGTTTATCAAGAGAAAACCCTCTTAGCGGGACAAGACCCTAATAAAGAGAGAGGTTACGAACTTATTGAAACCATAATAATATTTGAGGATAGCCCGTATGTTATTGAGGCGATTTCAAGTGAAGTTGTAAAAAATATGATACTCCCAAGTGATGTATTAACATTTTATTATGAATTACCAGATAGCACTATTGAGAATATATTAGATATTATAAACTCATAAATTCTCATTTATCTGCCGGATAAATTATACTCTAATACAAAAGCAGGCGGTTTTTCGCCTGCTTTCGCTTTTTATGCGGAATGTCTTATAACCGTTATATTTATCATTTTTTTGACGCGTGTCAAATTTTTTGACACACGCCTGTTTTTGTAAAATGACTTTTGCAATTTAGAATGATATAATTTGAGCAGGAAAGGAGAATCTGTAACGGATAAGCCGTACAGATTGCCGCAGTGCCTATGAAATGCTACAACCCCGAGTCGAGCGCGGAAAAATCCCGCGCAGATATTATTTTAAAAATCGCTGCCGTTTTAATATGGCTGGGCGCAGCCCTTTGCCTGCTCATACACCGTGACGAGCTAACCGTCGAAAAAATCGTGCATTTCACCCCGAAAAATCCCGCCTTGGCGATTCTGATAATACTTTTTCTGTATGCCTTAAAAGGCATATCAATGCCTATCTACGGCGGTATCTTATACGCCGCAAGCGGGATTATCTTCCCTCTGCCGACCGCCATAGCCGTGAATGCTGCGGGCAGCGTAATTATGACGACCCTGCCGTTTTTGGTCGGCAAGCATCTGGGCGCAAAGCTGCTCGACCGATTAGTTCAAAAGAATCCGAAGCTTGAGCTTTTGCGCTCGTTCCCGAAGCAAAACGACCTGCTGATTTCGTTCCTCGTCAGGCTGGTGGGCGTGCTGCCCGCCGATTTAGTCAGTATGTATTTAGGCGCGAGCGGGCTTGACTATGTCCGCTACATAATCGGCACTATTGCGGGGCTTTTGCCGTCGATAATCAATTTTTCGGTGTTGGGAATGAGCATAAACGACGTTTCCTCACCCGCGTTTTGGCTTTCGCTGATATGCGAAATATGCCTGAGCGTTTTCTCGTTGATAATTTTCTATGTGTTAAAAAAGAAAAAGGAGTTTAAATCATGAGCGAGCAGAAAAATCAGGTCAACATTTTAGTCACCCTCGACGAAAACTATATTCCGCAGTTGAATGTCATGCTGTCTACGCTCCTGCGCTTCAATCCCGACTGCGATTTTGACGTGTATCTTTTGCATACATCTATAAGAAAAAATGCTTTGACATCTACCGAAAACCTGCTTTGCGGGCGCGGTCGGCTGATACCTATTGACGCAAGCGATATGCCGCTTTCGGACGCTCCGACGACTTCGCGCTATCCGAAAGAAATTTACTACCGCATTTTCGCGGCGAAATATCTGCCCGAAACGGTCAATAGAGTGCTGTATCTCGACCCCGATCTTGTTATAAACGGCTCAATTCTGCCGCTTTATAACCTGCCGATGGAGGATTATTTTTACGCGGCGGCTTCGCATATCGGCAACCCGGGATTGATTCACAAATTTAACGAACTACGGCTCGACATGGGCGACGACAGCCCGTATATCAACTCGGGCGTGCTGTTGATGAATTTGGAGCTATTGCGCCGTGAGCAGGACTGCGGCGAGGTCGTCAAGTTCATTGAGAAACACAAGGCGCTTTTGATGCTGCCCGATCAGGACATAATCAGCAGCCTTTACGGCAGCCGGATTTACGCCCTCGACCCATTCCGGTACAATATGACCGAGCGGCTGTTTATCATGCACAGCGCGTTTGAAAAGGGGCTTGACCTCGACTGGGTGCGCGCGCATTCTGTCGTGATCCACTACTGCGGGAGGAACAAGCCGTGGAAAGAGAATTATTTCGGCTCGCTGAATGTGTTTTATGACGAAGCTGTAGAAAAAATAACCGTAAATAAAGAATTAACTAAATAATTTGATTCATCATATTAAAGGAGTGCTTAACTATGCTTGAACTTCAAAACATCAAAAAGGACTACCCCGCGGGCGACGGCGTTGTCCACGCTTTAAAGGGTATCTCCCTGAAATTTCGGGACAACGATTTTGTCTCGATTTTAGGTCCGTCGGGCTGCGGAAAGACTACGATGCTCAATATCATCGGCGGTCTCGACCAGTACACCGCGGGCGACCTTATCATCAACGGACGCTCGACTAAGGACTTCAAAGACCGCGACTGGGACGCCTACCGCAACCACTCGATAGGATTTGTTTTTCAGAGCTACAACCTCATTCCGCACCAGTCGGTTTTGAGAAATGTCGAGCTTGCCCTGACCCTCTCGGGAGTATCAAAAACTGAGCGTAGAAAGCGCGCTAAGGAGGCTTTGGAGCGGGTCGGTCTTGGCTCGCAGCTCAACAAGCGCCCTGCCGAGATGTCGGGCGGGCAGATGCAGAGGGTGGCAATCGCCCGAGCAATCGTCAACAGCCCCGATATAGTCCTCGCCGACGAGCCGACCGGTGCGCTCGACACCGAGACGAGCATTCAGGTAATGGACATCTTAAAGGAAATCGCCAAAGACCGGCTTGTCGTGATGGTGACCCATAACCCCGACCTTGCGGAGAAGTATTCTACCCGCATTATCCGTATGCTCGACGGCGAAATTACCGACGATTCCGCCCCGCTCACGCAGGAAGATGTAAATCGGGAGCATTTGAAAGAAAAATCCAAAACGGAGAGCAAAAAGCTGCCGTCGATGTCGTTTGCGACGTCGTTCGGACTGTCGCTCAAAAACCTGTTCACGAAAAAGGGCAGGACCGCGCTGACCTCATTTGCGGGAAGCATCGGCATTATCGGCATAGCCCTTATTTTCGCGGTTTCGCAGGGCATGACCACATACATCAACACCGTGGAGGAGGACACTCTGTCGTCCTACCCGCTGACCCTTGAAGCCCAGAATATGGACATCTCCGCCCTTATGGAGACCTTTATCGGGGCGGCGCGGTCCACCAATACCCACGAAAAAGACGCGGTCTACGCCAAGGGAATGATCTACGACATGGTGAACTCGCTAAGCGAAATGGAGGCTAACGAAAATGACCTCGCCGCGTTCAAGAAGTATCTCGAGCAAAAGCGGGTCGATGACCCCGCGCTTGGCGAGGCTATAAGCGGCATTCAGTACACCTACGACCTCGACCTTTTGGTCTATACGAAGAACATCGACGGCGACATTATCCGCTCCGATATGGAGGAGCTGATGAAAGATTTTCTGGTGGAGTATCTGAACACCGACATCACCTCGCTTTTGTCCCTCGGCGAGCAGTACGGCATAACCGACTCGCCCACGCAGACGATGATGATGCCGGGCGGAATGTCGTCGCAGCTATGGCAGGAAATGCTCCCCGGCGACAACGGCAAGCTCATCAGCCCGCTTTTGGAGAAGCAGTACGACGTCGTTTACGGCTCATGGCCGACCGAATATAACGAGATAGTTTTGGTGCTCGATGAAAATAATGAGCTTAACGATTTGTCGCTCTACGCCTTGGGTCTTTCGCCAAAAGAGAACGTGGATAAGGCTATGAATGCGGCAATAAATAAGACAGAGCTTCCCCCGACCGAGAGAAAATGGACCTACGAGGAAATATGCGATATGGAATACCGCACTATACTCAACTCCGACTGCTACACCTTTGACAGCGCAACGGGGACATACAGAGACCTCCGAACGACCGACGCGGGGCTTCAGTATCTCTATGACAACGCGATTCCGCTCAAAGTTTCCGGCATTATCCGTCCGAAGGAGAACGCGGTTTCGACAATGCTTTCGGGCTCTATCGGCTACACAAGCAAGCTGACGGAATATGTTATCGAGCATTCCAAAGAATCCGCCGCGATAAAGGCTCAGCAGGCCGATCCCGAGACCGATATTTTCACGGGTCTGCCGTTCAACGAAAACACCGGGAGTCTCTCCGACGAAGAAAAAGAGGCTGCTTTCAGAGAGTATATCTCTGGGCTCAATGAATCCGAAAAAGCGGCGGCATATATTGACATTATGAGCATTCCGAGTGATGAGCAGCTTGAACAAACCGTTGCGCAGACAATGTCAACGATGACCCGCGAGGACATGGAAACCGCGATGATTACGGGGCTTGTCGAGCAGATGGGAATGGACGAGGCGCGGATCACCGAATACGTCAGCAATATGAGCGACGAGGAAATGACCGAGCTGTTTTCGCAGATGGCTGCCGAGCAGGTCAAAGCGCAATACGCCGCGCAGGTAAGTGAACAGATGTCGGGAATGGAGCCCGCGCAGCTTGCCGCCGCCCTCGATATGGCGATGCAAACCTACACCGCCGAGCAGTGCGCCATCTACTATGACGAGGTAACCGAATTTTCCGATTCGACCTACGACGACAACCTCTCGGCGCTTGGCTGCGTAGATATTGACAGCCCCGCGAGCATAAATATTTTCGCTTCGACTTTCGAGAATAAAGAGGTCATTGAGGACGCAATCACGGCATATAACGACACCGTCGAGGAGCTTTCGCAGATACATTACACCGATTATGTCGGGATTATGATGGCCTCGGTCAACACGATAATCAACGCAATTACATATGTGCTGATTGCGTTCGTCGCAATCTCGCTTGTTGTTTCGTCGATAATGATCGGCGTGATAACGCTGATTTCTGTTCAGGAGCGCACGAAAGAAATCGGAATCCTCAGAGCGATTGGCGCATCGAAGCGAAACGTCTCGGGAATGTTCAACGCGGAAACGGTGATAATCGGCTTCGCATCGGGGCTGCTGGGCGTGCTGATGACGTATCTGCTCTGCATACCAATAAATCTCATTCTGCACCACCTGACGGGTATCAAAACTTTGAGCGCGTTCCTGCCTATCCCCGCCGCGCTGATCCTGATTGCGATAAGCATGGTCTTAACGCTCATCGCGGGAATCATACCGTCGAGGAGCGCGGCAAAGAAAGACCCGGTCGTCGCGCTGAGGACGGAATAAAGAAAACCCGCTCTGCCGAGCGGCAGGGTCGGGGTGATGATATTTTTATAAAGAGCGCACATATCCATATGGGGTGCGCTCTGCAAAGCTAACCGCCTTGACGTATGTCAAGGCGGTTTTTCGTCGCAAGCTCCGACAAGGGTTTACCCTTGCGCTACATTGCAGCTATTCTATTAGCTTAAAGCTCTCTGCCGTGCAGGCGGTATTTTTATGTTCAAGGAGGAAATATGAACGAAATCGAAACCGAAACCAAAGAAATTGAAACCGAGCTTGAGCAGAATTTTAAGAGAGGTCGAGTTTTTAGAGCTTGCCGAGAAAAATTCTATGCTTCCCGAAAGAAAGCACAACCGTCGGAATTCCGAACGGCTCTTTTAAGTTAAGTGTGTGTCTACCGCTTTTAGATTCACGCCGAAAATATTATCAAAAACCTATTGACAAATCTGTGATTACTGTATATACTGTATATACACAGTTTGGGCAGAAAGGAACGGGAATATGGACATTATAATAGACAACAAAAGCGGAAAGCCTATCTATGAGCAGATTTATTCGCAGATAAAGCTTTGTATAATGAACGGAGAGCTGAAAGAGGACGAAGCCCTGCCCTCTATCCGCTCGCTCGCCAAAGACCTTCGCATAAGCGTTATAACCACCAAGCGCGCCTACGACGAGCTCGAACGCGACGGCTTTATCTACACTGTCGCCGCGAAGGGCTGCTTTGTTTCGCCGAAAAATCTTGAGCTTATAAGAGAGGAACACCTGCGCCGTATAGAGGAGCACCTCGAAAAGGCGGTGAAGCTCGCCTCAGAGCTTAAGCTCGGGAAGCGGGAGCTCTCGGAAATGCTTGAAAACCTATGGGAGGAATGAATATGGAAAACGCTGTAGAAATCAGAAATTTAACAAAGGCATACGAAAAATTCACGCTCGACAACCTTAACTTAACTCTTCCGAGCGGCTGCATTATGGGGCTCATCGGAGAAAACGGCGCGGGAAAGTCCACGACCTTTAAGCTTATCCTCGATATGATATCCCGCGACGGCGGAGAGATAAAGCTCCTCGGAAAGGACAACCGGACCTCGCTCAACCTTTTAAAAGAGGACATCGGCATCGTCCCCGACGAGATAGGTCTGCCGCCGACGCTCAACGCCAAGCAGGTCGGAAAAATTATGGCAAACTCCTTCTCAAACTGGGACGGCGAAGCCTATAAAGGCTATCTTTCAAAGCTGGGCGTCCCTGACGACAAGGCTTTCAGGAAGCTTTCGAGGGGAATGAAAATGAAGCTCGGCATCGCGATAGCACTTTCGCACCACCCGAAGCTCCTGCTCCTCGACGAGGCAACCAACGGTCTCGACCCGGTCGTCCGCGACGAGGTCTTGGATATGTTCTTTGAATTCACCCGCGACGAAAACCACTCTATCCTCATCTCGTCGCACATCGTAAGCGACCTCGAGAAGCTCTGCGACTACATCGCTTTTCTTCACAACGGCAGGCTGATACTCTGCGAGGAAAAGGACGTTTTAAAGGACGAATACCGCCTTGTTAAGGGAAGCGCCGAGGAGATAAACAGGCTCCCCGAGGAGAGCGTTATCGGCAAAAAGATAATGCCCTATGGTGCCGAGGCGATAGTCAGGCGCGAAAGCGTCCCCGAGGGAGCCGTCGCCGAGCCGATAGACATTGAACAGCTGTTTGTATTTATGGTAAGAAAGGAAGACTGAATATGAAAGGCTTGATTTTAAAGGATCTTTACTCGAGCAAATCTTACGGGTATTTATACGGACTGTTCCTCGTTATATACGCGGCGATGGTCGTTATTAACGGCGTGTCGCCTATCGGCGCGCTGCCCTGCCTGCTTCTGGGAATGTTGCCGATCACGCTCCAGGCTGCCGACGAAGGCTCGAGGTGGCTGCAATACAGCGCCTGCCTCCCATATACGAGGTCGCAGATAGTCTCGGCAAAATACATTATTTCAATTATATTCAACGTCGCTTCCGCGGCTGTTCTTCTCATCGCAAGCATACTGAATGCTGTTTTTGTCGAGCACGACCTTTCGCTGCTTGCCTCGCTGCCCATATGGGCCGCTCTCTACCTCTCGGTCGGAATATTCGGCGCGCTCTGCCTGCCGTTTATCTTCCGGCTCGGTGTCGAAAAAGGAAGAATCGTTTCTATGGTCTTCTGCGGACTTATGGGCGCGTGCGTGGGGGCAATGGGCGCGACGAGCGCCGGTCTGGTCCTCGGAGAGATACCCAACATCGCGGTCATTATGGCTGCGGTATTCGCGATAGCGGTTGTGCTCTTCGCGATATCCTGGGCGGCCTCGATAGCGGCGTTCAAAAAGCGCCAGCTTTAAGGAGGGAGAGCCTTGAAAAACACAAACATATGCCCGAAGTGCGGCTCACGCGACATCGTCCGCGTGCCCGACAATCAGATGCGCTATTCGAGCGGCAATAACATCTACACCTCGACCGTCACACTTGCGAAGAAAGTACCGGTGATAAGATACGTCTGTTGTGGCTGCGGATACGTCGAGAACTGGGTGGAGTCGGAAAGAGGACTTAAGGAGATAAAAAAGAGGTTCGGGTAGGGGTAAAATGTGGGGTCAAAACGGTTTTTTGGGTATGAAAAAAGCCCGTAAAACCGCAGTAATACGAGCTTTTCCGTTGGCGGAGAAAGAGGGAATTGAACCCTCGCGCCGGTTACCCGACCTACTCCCTTAGCAGGGGAGCCCCTTCACCGCTTGGGTATTTCTCCGTGGTGAATCAAAAATATATCGGAACGTTTTCAGTAACATTTTGATTATACGCAAAACGCCCCCGCTTGTCAAGTCTTTTTCGAGATTTTTTCTGAGCGCTTGAAATTTTCTCCGCTATGAATTATAATAAAGAAAAAAGGAGGCAGCGCCATGACAAAGCTTATCGACAGGATAACAGTAAACGCCCAGAGCAGCATAAGGATAGATTCGGGGAAGATACTCCGCTTCGACCCGTTCCTGCTCAAAGAGGAGCCGCACGACGCGGACGTAATTTTTATCACTCATTCCCACCCCGACCACTTCTCGCCCGAGGACATCAAAAAGGTCTCGAAGCCCGAAACGCTCTTCGTTGCGCCGGAATCTATGAAGCCCGACATTGAAAAGGCGGGGATAGCCGCAGAAAAATGCTTATTTGTGAACCCCGGGGAAAGCGCCGAGATCGCGGGGGTAAGCTTTAAAGCGCTGCCCGCCTACAACATCGGCAGACCGTTCCACACGCCCGAGAGCAGATGGGTAGGCTACGCCGTGGAGCTCGAAGGCGAGCTTGTTTACGCCGCCGGCGACACCGACGGCTTGGACGAAATAGCCGCCCTGCCGATAACAATAGCGCTTATGCCCGTCGGCGGGAAATTCACGACCGACGCTCGCGAGGCGGCGGAGTTCATCAACAAAATGAAGCCGAAAATCGCCGTTCCTATCCACTTCGGGGGAATGCCGGGGACCGCTTCGGCAGACCGCGAGTTTATCGCGGCGGTGAAGCCGACTGTCAAGGTCGTAAGAAAACTGCTACTTGAATAAGCGCAAAAATAAATCCGGCGGAATATATTCGCATCAAGCCGTAAAAACAAGGTGGCGCTCAGATGAAATACATAGAAAGAATAGCGAAAATCAATCAGTTAGAAAGAAAGCAAGAAATTATTGATATACTTAACGAGTTGGGCGTGCAGTTTGATTTGCAAAACGCCCGTGTCGGTCAACATTGTGTCGAAAATATCCTTGTTTCCTGCAATCCGTCAGACTCAAGACTTGTCATAGGCGCACACTATGACAGCGTTGAGAACAGCACCGGCGCGAATGATGACGCAAGCGGGTGCAGCGTTCTTCTTCACCTGATTGAGCGTTTGCATAACAGCAAACACAGTATTGATTTTGTGTTTTTTGACAGAGAAGAATGCATCGACCACGGCAGCGAGGCTTATCTGAATCTTGTGGGGAAAGAGAATATTTCCGCAATGATCAATCTTGATATGTGCGGGCATGGCGATTCAATCGTTATATCCGATAAAGGTAATATCAATAACAAAGCGTTTTACGGCGTCCTTGACAAGAAAATGATAGAGAAGCATATCGTAACGACCGTGGGATTTTTGCCGAACGGTGATGATGATCGATTTGCCGCGTGTGATATACCGAATATTTCTGTTTGCACACTTTACGGTCCCGATATAGAGTTTTTTAAATATCTGAGTAATCAGATAAAAGAGGGCAAACCGCTGACGCCGGACGATCAAAAGCATTTCCTTTCACTTGATGTTGTTTCAACGATGCATCTCGGTGAAAATGATAATATATCTTCCTGCAGCCAACTTTGTATTGACAAGGTAACCGAATGGTTGGCAGACGGATTGTCGGGTTGTCTGCGCTAAAATTTAAAATCGCCGTTCCTATCCACTTCGGCTGTATGCCGGGCACCGAGGGCGCAGACAGGGTGTTTGAGCAAAACGTCGGGAAGGATATTGAAGTAGTGCTGAAAATCGGGAAGTAAGTTGCGCCTTTTGAGAGCAAAATTCAAAAGTTTTCAATCGAGCTTTTTGCAAACGGCAGGTCAAAGTTCATAGCATTTGAGTTGAGAGCGAAGCTCTTCAACATTTTTGCTTGACAAATCTTCTTTCATCGGTTACAATATCGATGATAGGGGAGTAATTGGCGCTTTGGCGTTACCCTGCCGTCATCGCGGCGAGCGGCATTCCGCAGCCCGGCATGGTTATAAACAATGAGACTTATCCGCATCGGAGCGTAATCTCGGCGGATAGGTCTTTTTATATGCCGAATGCTCCGAAATACATCAAAAAGAGGTATAAAAAATGATTTGGCTCGATTTATTGCTCTTCGCGGTCGGCATCGCTCTGATAGTCAAGGGCGGCGATTTCTTTGTGGATTCCGCTTCATTCATCGCCGAGATATCGGGGATACCGAAATTCATCGTCGGCGCGACGATAGTCTCGCTCGCAACAACGATGCCCGAGATGATAGTCTCGGTTATGGCGGCGGCGCAGGGAAAATACGAAATGGCTGTCGGCAACGCCGTAGGCTCGGTCACCGCCAACACCGGTCTTATTCTCTCGATAGGCATAATGTTTATGTCTATAGCCGTAACCCGAAAAAAATACCTTGCAAAGGGGCTTCTGCTCATCACTGCGGTTACCGCCGTCTGGCTCGGCTGCCTTTCGGGAAAGCTTTCGATAATCGCGAGCGTGATACTCCTTGCGGTCTTCGCGGCTTTTGTTTACGAAAACGTCCGCTCGGCGAAGGGCGATATGAGTACGGCAGAGGGCAAGCCGAGCTTCACCAAAAAGCAGCTTGTGATAAAGATTCTGCTGTTCGTAGTCGGCGCGGTAATGCTCGTAATAGGCTCGGACCTCTTGGTCGACCACGGCTCGAATATAGCCACATTCCTCCACGTCCCCGAGGGGATAATCGCCGTAACGATGGTCGCCATCGGCACCTCGCTCCCCGAGCTTGTTACCACTATAACCGCGATAGTAAAGAAGCAGTCGGGTCTTTCGGCTGGAAACATCATCGGCGCGAATATAATCGACCTCTCGCTTATACTCCCGATAAGCTCGCTCGTTTCGCGCGGGCAGCTCACGATCGACCGCCAGGGGCTCGTATACGATATGCCCGCCTGCTTTATCGTCGTGCTCATCGCCATAATCCCCACGCTCATTACCGAGAAGTTCCAAAAGTGGCAGGGAGCCGTTATGCTCGCGGCTTATGCGGGCTATCTCTTCCTCGTAATGCGCTGAACGAAAGCCGCATAGAAAACCGCCCTGCTATCGGCAGAGCGGTTTTGTTTTGGTAAATTACTCGGCGTCGCTCGGGACGGCTGCCTCGGGCTGGTCGGTTATTATGTCCGATACGTCGAGGAACGCTCCCGAACCTCCCGACACGACTGGGAGCTCGCCGTTCCATTTTTCAATTTTGTGGTAGCGGATAAGCTCTTCGGTGAGCGAGTCGGCGATAGTGGCGTTCGCCTCGGCTTCGGCTTCTGCGGTTATCCTGAGGGCTTCCGCCTCTGCTTCGGCTTTTACCTTTATAGCTTCGGCTTCTGCTTCGGCGTTGGTTATTCTGGTCTGCTTCTCGGTCTCGGCTTTTAAGAGCTCCTGCTGAGCGACCTGCTTTTCCTCGATGGCGGTTATGAACGCCTCGGAGAAATCGAAGTTTATGATGTTTACGTCGGTGACGTAAAGCCCGATGTCGTTGAGCTTCTCGTTGAGTCCCGAAACGAGCCCCGTGGATATAAGCGTGCGGTTGGTTACGCTCTCCTCGGCGGTATACTGCGAAGCTATCGCCTTGAGAACTTCGTTTACCGCGGGGATAACAAGGACGGTCTCGTAGTCGCCGCCGATGTTCTTATAAATGCTGTACGACTTCGAGGTATCTACGCGGTAGTTGATGGCGAGCTTTGTCTCGACTGTCTGGAGGTCGCTCGAAAAAGCTTCGGTGTCGACCTCGAGCTTGGTGATGCGGTTGTCTATAGTCACAACGTTCTGAATAAAGGGTATCTTTAAGTGAATGCCCTCCTGAAGGACTCCTTCTTCGACGCGCCCGAGGGTAACGACGACTCCGGTATGACCCGGCTGGACTATGGTTATGCTGCCGGAGACTATTACGAGGAGAAGAATAACTATCAGGACTGCGACTATGACCTTTTTGTTGAATATTTTTCTCAATGCGTTCATAAAAACAACTCCTTTTTTACGGATCGACCGTTTTTATTAAGAATATCACATATTATGCGCGGAGTCAAGGGAAAACCGCGTGAATGGGGCGAAACAAAATCAGCGTTTTTGTTTGCCTCGCCTTGCTCGGTGAATGGGGACAAATGCGGCGCCCGAATATCAAGAGTTTTGGCTCAACAAATGCCGGAGCAGAGCTCGGTCGAAAATTTTTATGCTTTTATGCCTGCTTTCCGCCCTTTTTTAATAAATTGTCTTGACAAAGCGCGCCGGGTTGTGTTATACTGTCAACGTGTATTACTGTATACACGGAAAGGTTTGATATTCTTTATATGGACGTATTCATAATAGTCATATTATTGATTCTGTCCGCTTTGTTCTCAGGCTCGGAAACGGCGCTTTCTTCGGTCAATAAGGTGCGCCTCCGCAGCTATGCCGACGACGGCAACAAACGGGCGAAGATGGCTATTAAACTTACCGACAATTTTGACAAAACACTCACAACTATCCTTATCGGCAACAACGTGGTAAATCTCGCATCCACTACCGTCGCTACGGTTATGATCTCCGTGCGCTTCGGAGCAAAATATGTTGCCGCGTCGACCGCCGTGATGACTATCCTCGTTATCATCTTCGGCGAGATCATTCCCAAAAACATAGCAAGCGAATTTTCCGAGACCGTTTCGATGGCGATAGCCTACCCGCTCTATTGGCTGCTAATTATTTTAACTCCGCTGGTATGGCTGCTTATAGGTCTCAAAAATATAGTCATAAAGCTCTGCGGCGGCTCTAAAGACCAGCCGACTATGACAGAAGAAGAGCTGAAATATATTATCGACGAAATAGAGGACGAAGGAGTCCTTGACGAGAGCGAGAGCGACCTCGTTAAAAGCGCTCTCGAATTTTCGGATATAACTATAAGCGAAATTCTCATTCCGCGCGTAAATATCTCGGCGGTCGAAATAGACGACGACCCCGACTCCATAAAGGACGTTTTTATAACCTCTCATTTCTCCCGCCTTCCCGTATATGAAAAGACGATAGATTCGATCGTCGGAATAATCCACGAGAAAAACTTCTTCGATATGTATCTCAACGGCAGGAGAGATATACGCGAGATAATCCAGAAGCCGCTCTACATATTCGAGCGGACCACTATCTCGGATATAATGAAGGAAATGCAGAAGACAAAATCCCATATGGCCGTTGTTGTAGACCAATACGGCGGCACCCAGGGAATAGTCACTATGGAAGATATTATCGAGGAGCTCGTCGGCGAGATCTACGACGAGACCGACGAGGAAGACACCTCGTTTGTTACCGTCGGCGAAAACGAATACGAGGTCTCCGCCGACCTCAGCATAAGAGATTTCTTGGACAGAATAGAACTCGATCCCGACGAAATAGAGACCGACTGCAATTCGATAGGAGGTCTGGTTATGGAGAACTTAGACAGGATACCCGAGCCCGGCGAGGAGGTAGACTGCGGGCGGCTTCACGTTAAGGTGGTGTCGGTCGACGAGCAGCGCATCGAGCGAGTGAGGATAAGCGTTATGCCCGAGCCCGCCGAAAACCCCGACGAGGATAAGCAGGACGATTAAAATTACGCAAAAATCCCCCTAAACAAGGGGGATTTTTCTTTGCATTCTTTTTCTTATTTCTTGAAAAGATTCTTGAGCCCTCCGAGAGCGCCCGAGACTTCGTCGAGAGTAACCTTGGCTTTTATGCCTTCGACGACCTTTTCGAGCTGGTCGTCGGGGAGGTCGATGCCGGTGAGCTCCTCAACGGTTTTAATGGGGTCCTTCTTGAAGCTTTCGAGAATTTTTTCGTCCGACGTGATCTTTTCGACCGCCTCGGTGATTACGGCTTTGATGTCCATAATAATTACCTCCGTTCGCTGAATTTTAATAAAAGTATATACCGAACGGAGGGGTTTGTCAACTGTAGCAGGCACAAAATACAGCAAAATACAAGCATTAAAAGTTTTCGGTCAAGCCTTTTTCAAAAGGCTTGCAGGTTCCAAGGGCAGCGCCCTTGGTCGCAGCCCGTAGGCTGCGAAATTCCCTTGATTTCAAAAATCAGGAGGGTAGCCAAAACAGTCCGGTGGACTGTTTTGGCGTAGGGAACCCTATTAAGGGGTCCCCTGATTTGACTCGCGATGAGCGAGGCAAATAGCATTTCGCTTCCTGTCCCCAAATCGTTTAGCATCGCCATTTTGCGGCACATATGTTCACTGTGCAATATGAACAAAACGGCGGGCAAAACTTCTCCGAAATTTCCAGAAGAGAATGCTCGAAAATAGCTTGCAATTTTATATTGTGAGTGCTATAATCGTGGTATCAAGTGGAAATTAGTGCAAATTTGCGGTATCAGATTCCGAAAGAGAGGGGGCGGTCCGCTTGGCAGAGAACGAAATAATTGCAAATATGATGAGCGGGGAGCTGCCCTATACTATCGACGCAAAGGGCAGAATGAGCTTTCCTCAGCGCTTCCGCGAGATAATCGGCGACAGATTTATTCTCACAAGAGGGGTCGATCATCAGCTCACGGCTCGCTCCGAAGAAAACTGGAACGCCCTCGCAAAGCGCATCTACGCGATGCCCGAGGGGAGAAACAAAGAGCGTTTGAAGCATCAGTATATCAAGAGCGCCGCCGTCGTCGAGACGGATAAGCTCGGCAGGATACTCGTTCCGCAGGCTTTGCGCGAATACGCCCTGCTCGTAAAAGACGTTTACGTTGTAGGGTCGATGGACACAGCCGAGATCTGGGATAAAGCCACCTATGAGGCGTTCACTCAGTCGATAGAGCCGGAGGAGCTTTATTCCGCGCTCGAAGCATTGGGGTAATAAATTTGGAATTTATGCATCTGCCCGTCCTTCTGGACGAGACCATAGAAGGGCTTGCGATAAAGCCCGACGGGATTTATATCGACGGCACTGCGGGCGGAGGGGGTCATTCCCTCGAAATAGCCAAGCGCCTCGAAACCGGCAGGCTTATAGCCATCGACCGCGACCCCGACGCTATAAAGGCGGCTTCGGAGCGGCTCTACGGCTATAACGCAAAGCTTGTGAACGCCAACTACAGCGAGGTGGACAGCATAGCGCGCGACCTCGGAATAGATAAAATCGACGGAATGCTTATGGACCTCGGCGTTTCGAGCTACCAGCTCGACAACCGCGAGCGCGGATTTTCATACCACGACGACGCGCCGCTCGATATGAGAATGAGCCGCGAGGGGATATCTGCAAGAGACGTCGTAAACGGTTACTCTTATGAGGACCTAAGCCGCATCATTTTTGAATACGGCGAAGAAAGATATGCAAAAACCATTGCCTCCAATATAGTAAAGTTGCGTGAATCAAAGCCCATCGAATCAACGGCGGAGCTGGCGGAAATAATAAAAGAGTCGGTTCCGCCCAAGGTTCGGCGGGAAAAGAATCCCTGCCGCAAGACCTTTCAGGCGATAAGGATAGAGGTCAACAACGAGCTAAGCTCGCTTTCCGAGGCACTCGACAAGGCTTTTGAGCTTTTAAAGGTCGGCGGAAGGCTCGCGGTGATCACGTTTCATTCGCTTGAGGACAGGCTCGTGAAGCAGCGTTTCGCGCTGTTCTGCCAAGGGTGTACCTGCCCGCCGGAATTTCCGGTGTGCGTCTGCGGGAAGACCCCGCGCGGAAGGCTTGTCACAAAGAAGCCCGTCGAGCCCTCCGAGGAGGAGCAGAGAATAAACCCGCGTTCGCGTTCGGCGAAGCTCAGGATAATAGAAAAAATCAAGGAATAAAAGGGCAAAGGAGCGCTCGGTATGGCAAATCGCACAAATCTTGCATATGATTTATCGGTGTATGAGCCCAGAAAAGCTCCCGAAGCCCCGAAGCAGCAGGCTCCGGAAATAAAGGTAAAGAAGAACCCCGCTCCGATAGCAAGAAAACAGAGCGCCTTCAAGTTCTTTATGACCGCGGCGGTAATATTCGCAGTTCTCTGCGCTGTGCTCTACGGCAAGGTAGAGTCTAACCGTCTCTTCGGCGAGATAAGCGATCTCGAAGAGCAGCTAAAGAACCTTCAGACCGAAAATATAACCCTCGCGGCGGAATACGAGGCGAGGACCTCGCTCAAAAACGTCGAGGACTACGCTGAAAACGTCTTGGGGCTCAAAAAGCTCGACAAGGCACAGATAGAATATGTCGAGATAGAGGGCGACTCGGTCATCGAGATAGTCGACGTTGAGAATAAGAACATTTTCATCAGGATACGAAACTGGCTTAACGAGATCGGGGAGAAGCTCGGTCTTTAGCTTGGGAATATATCGGACAAAAACATAATAATATAATACGGGACAGGAAAAAGTTGAGCTTTGTAATTCCGCAGCGCAGACGGGCTTAACTTTTTTGCATATCAGATCAGCTTATTAAAGCAAAGGAGCCGAATATGGAAAAATCGACGGCAACAATGAAAGCAAGGCTTTTTTTGGGCATCTTTGCCGTTATGCTCGCAGTTACGGCATACATATCATATGTTATGTATAACGTCGCGGTGCGCGAAAGCGATAAATATCAGGCTCTCGCCAACAGTCAGCAGTTCAAGACGATGACCGTGACCGCAAACCGCGGCTCTATTTACGACAAAAACGGGCAGGTCCTCGCACAAAGCGTGACGGTTTATACGGTATTCGTAGACCCGCTTACGTTTCAGAGCCAGGTCGACGATCAGCTCGATAAGATAAGCAAGGGCAAGATCGAGCCGCAGGACGTTATCGACTACGAAAACGAAATAGTAAGAGCTCTTGTCTCCCACCTCGACGTAAGCGAGGATGAGGTCCGCGAGAAGCTACATAAAGACAACAGATATCAGGTCATCGCGAAGGACGTTGACAAAGTAACGGCGACCGCGATAATGGACCCGCTTACCGACCTCGGAATAATATCCGTCGGAGCGGCGCCCACCGCAAAGAGATATTACCCGAATAACGACCTCGCGGCAAATGTTATCGGGCATCTTCACTACGACGGCTACGGCATCTACGGTCTCGAAAGCTATTATGACGACTACCTCACCGGCGTAGACGGCAAGATAATCACCGCCATAGACGCCAACGGCAGAGAGATACAGTACAGATATAAGCAGAGCTACGACGCTCAGGACGGCGACTCTATCTATACCAACATCGACACGACTATTCAGTATTACGTCGAGAAGGCGCTTAAATCGGCTGTCGACACCAACAAGCCCAAGGACAAGGGCTGCGCGATAGTTATGGAGGCTAAGACCGGAAAGATACTCGCTATGGCGACCGAGCCGGATTACGACCTCAACGCCCCCGCCGAGATATTCGACGAAAACACCGCCGCCGCGCTTTCGGGGCTTTTGGAAGCCGGCGACGAAGAGGCATATACCGAGGCGCGCTCCGCCGCCTGGAACCTTCAGTGGACCAACAAGGCGATAAGCTCGCTCTACTTCCCGGGGTCGGTCTTTAAAGTAGTGACCGGCTCTGCCGCTCTCGAGGAGAGGGCTATATCGCTGCTCGACACATATTACTGCAACGGCTCGTTCAAGGTAGTCGACGGCGTTCCGCCGATAAGCTGCTGGACCACCCACGGCGGCCACGGCACCCAGAACTTCGTTCAGGCGATGACAAATTCCTGCAACCCTGCTTTTATCCAAATAGGGCAGAAGCTCGGCGCAAAGGCTTTTACCGATTATTTCGCGGCTTACGGCTTAACCGAAAAGACGGGTATAGACCTTCCCGCCGAGACCTCGAGCATCTACGTTCCGTATTCGAGAATGACCACCCTCGACCTCGCGGTAAGCTCGTTCGGTCAGGCAAACAAGATAACCCCGCTCCAGATGATAACCGCCTATGCCGCGGTGGTAAACGGCGGATATCTCGTAACGCCTTATGTCGTGAACAAGATCGTCGATTCCGAGGGCAATATAGTAAAGGAATTTGAGCCCACTATAAAGCGCCAGGTCATTTCCGAAGAGACCTCGGCGATCATGCGCGACACCCTCGAGACCGTAGTAACGGTAAATCAGGGCTCGAACGTATATATCGAGGGCTACCATATAGGCGGGAAATCCGGAACATCTCAGAAGCTCGACGTCAACCCCAAAGGCGATACCTATGTTTCCTCCTACTGCGCGTTTTACCCCGCCGAAGATCCCGAGATAATAATGCTCGTTATGATAGACGAACCGACCCAGGGGCTTTACTACGGCTCGGCAGTCGCCGCGCCGGTGGTATCCGAGGCGTTTAAAGAGATACTTCCCTACCTCGGCTACTATGCCGAATACAGCGAGGAGGAGCTCGAAAATCTCGACGTAAACGTCCCCGAAATGACGGGAGCCGACGTTGAATCCGCCGTCGCGACAGTCGAATCGCTCGGCTTCAATGCCAAGGTAATGGGAGACGGCGACCGCGTTGTAAGGCAGGTGCCTTCGGGCTCCGACGCCATGCCGAAGGGCTGCACCGTCGTGCTCTACACCGAAGACGGCATCGAGCCGAAATATGTAGAGGTCCCCGACCTGACGGGCAGAACGCTCGAATATGCCGAGGAGAAGCTCGAAAAGTTAGGGCTCAACCTGAAGCCTCTCGGCGGAGCCGCCCAGAAGGAGGGCGCAAAGTGCTCGGGCGTTATGTCTCATAAAGACGAAACGGTCGAGGTAGGAACCGTAATAGAGGCTTACTTCATCATAAACGACGAGACGGGATGATTCCCGTCCGTCGGCATAAAGCAACAACTGACCGAGAGGGCAATATATGAAACTTTACGAGCTTTTAAAGGGCGTTGCCGAAACTTCGCTCGAAAATATTGAGATAAGCGGACTTTTCTCCGATTCCAGAAAGGAAATGGGGGAGGGAAGTCTTTTTGTATGCCTTAAGGGAATGACGTTCGATTCCCACAGCTTAATACCCGAACTCTCCGAAAGGGGAGTCGCGGCGTTTGTAGTCGAGCGCGACTGCGGGATAAAAAATCAGATAATCGTTCCCGATACCCGCGAGGCGCTCGCGCTCCTTTGGGCAAACTGGTACGGCAACCCTCAGAAAGAGCTGAAAATGATAGCCGTTACCGGCACCAACGGCAAGACAACGATAACCACCGTAATAAAGAAGCTTCTTACGCGGCTCGGTCATAAGGTCGGACTTATCGGGACCTGCGGCAACGAGATAGGCGACGAATTTATCCGCGGCGAGCGCTCTACCCCCGAAGCCGACGAGCTCTATTGCCTGTTAAGAAGAATGGCTGATTCGGGCTGCGAATACGCAGTTATGGAGGCGACTTCTCAGGGGCTCGAGCAGCGCCGCCTTAGCGGAATAAGATTTGAGCTCGCTGCGTTCACGAATCTAACTCAGGACCACCTTGACGTCCACGGGACTATGGAGAACTACTATCAGGCGAAAAAGCTGCTATTCTCGATTTGCGACAAGGCTCTTATAAACCTCGACGACGCGGGCGGCAGGCGGCTTTATGAAGAAGTCAAATGCCCGAAATACGGCTTTTCGCTCAATTCTCCTGCCGATTTCTGCGCTTCGTCGGTAAAGCTTATGCCCCACGGCTCTGAGTATATCTACCGCGGCGGCAAGGGCGAGGAAAGCGTAAAGATAACCCTTCCCGGGGGGTATAACGTATCGAATACGCTTTGCGCGCTCGCGGCGCTCGAGCTTCTGGGCTTCGAGCCGAAGGAATTCGTCCCGATGATATCAGAGGTCGAAGGCGTGCGCGGAAGGTGCGAAGTCGTACCGACCGGGCGGGATTTCACCGTTATCTTAGACTATGCCCATACCCCCGACGCCCTTGAGAATATCCTCGGGAGCGTAAAGGAATGCGCCGAGGGCAGAGTTGTGTGTCTGTTCGGCTGCGGAGGCAACCGCGACCCGCTGAAGCGTCCGCTTATGGCAAAGGCTGCCGCCGAGCATTCGGATTTTCTGATAGTCACCTCAGACAATCCCCGCAACGAAGACCCTCACGCGATAATAACCGAGATAATAGCCGGTCTTAAAGACGAAAAGACGGAGTATATTGAAATAGACGACCGCCGCGAAGCGATCTTCTGGGCGATAGCCCACGCAAAGCCGAAGGATACGCTCATTTTGGCGGGAAAGGGTCATGAAGACTACCAGATCCTCGCGGGAGGAAGAAAAATTCACTTCGACGAGCGCGAGGTAGTCCGCGAGGCGCTTAAACGTTCGGAATAAAAACAGGAAGGTAAACCCTTATGCCGTATTGGATAAATCTTATCGTCGGAATTGTCTCCGCGGTCGTTTCTGCGGGCTTCGGAGCAATACTCATACCCTACCTAAAAAAGCTCAAGGCGGGCGCGCACATTCTCGAAATAGGTCCCCGCTGGCAGAAAGACAAAGAGGGGACCCCCCTTATGGGCGGGTTTATGTTCGCGGCGTCTACCGTAATAGCTTCGCTTGCGGGCTGCGTTCTCATTTCAAGATACAGGAGCGCTCATATGCTCGAACAGCCCGACAACGCCGTTTTAAAGCTGCTGCTCGGGCTCGGGGTCTCGGTCTGCTTTCTTCTTATAGGCTTTGCCGACGACTATATTAAGGTCGTGAAAAAGCGCAACCAGGGCTTCAACGTTAAGGCAAAGAGCATTTGTCAGGCGATAGTAGTTGTGCTCTACTTAGCGGGGCTCCATCTTTTGGGCGACACGACTAAGGTCGTTATCCCGTTTTTGGGAGAAGTCGACTTCGGGATATTCTATTATATAATAATGGCAGTGGCGATTTACGGCTTTGTAAACGCCGTGAACCTTACCGACGGGGTAGACGGGCTCTGCGGCTCGGTAACGCTTATCTATGCCGCGGCGTTCGCGTTTATCTTCGTCCTTTTGGGCGATTGGGAATATTCCGCCTTCGCGACGGCAGTCGCCGGGGGCTGCCTCGGATTTTTGGTCTGGAATCTTCACCCCGCGAAGGTGTTTATGGGGGATACCGGCTCGATGTTCCTCGGGGGCTGCGTAGTCGCTCTCGGGTTTGCGAGCGGGCTCGAGCTCCTTATACCGCTCGTCGGGATAATATATCTCATCGAGGCTATGAGCGACGTAATACAGATAGGCAGCTACAAGCTCAGGCACAAAAGGGTGTTCAAAATGGCTCCCATTCATCACCACTTCGAGCTTTCGGGCTGGAGCGAATATAAGATCGTCTTCGTATTTTCCGCGATAACCCTTGCCGCAGGCATACTCGGTGCCGCCGCGACGGTGATATATCTGAAATAAATCCGCAAAGGGAGGCTGCGCCGTGGCGCGTAAAAGAAAGAATTACATAGTCGGCAGGGCTCCCGCCGGCGGCGAAACACCGCCGCCTCAGGCGCTGAAGGCTCCGCCGGAAGCCGCCGAAAAAAAGCCGAAGCAGAAG
The DNA here is from genome assembly GCA_947627875.1 of uncultured Clostridia bacterium. Classification (GTDB taxonomy): domain Bacteria; phylum Bacillota; class Clostridia; order Oscillospirales; family Ruminococcaceae; genus Faeciplasma. Next base: position 122,523 of record CANQXS010000004.1, on the reverse strand, counting down.
GAGCCCGGGCTCAGAATCTACGACGGCAACCTCGATATGCTCTTCTTCGTTATAGTCATCGTCCTACTCGTATACGGGATAATCATGATGTTCTCGGCGAGCTATATGGCGGGGCTCACCTCGAAGGCTCACGACGGCTATATGTATGTCCGCACTCAGGGGATAGCCGCCGTTGCCGGCGTTATCATTATGGTGTTCATTTCGTTCTTCGACTATCATATCCTTATGAACACAAAGATAGTCTTTATCGGCTTTATAACCGCGCTGGCGCTTATGCTCGCGGTATTCTCGCCGATAGGTCATGCCGAGGCGAACGCCTACAGGTGGATAGAGATAGGCTCGTGGTCGTTCCAGCCCTCCGAGCTTATGAAAGCGGTTCTTATCGTTTTTCTCTCCTACCTCGCGGTAAGGCATCAGAATCATTACAACAACTTCCGCAAGGGCGTTCTGCCGATGGTTGTCGTCCTCGGGCTCGTCTGCGGACTTATGGTTTTGCAGAGGCATATCTCGGGGCTTATGCTTATGGTTATGATAGGCTTCTGCGTGCTCTTTGTGAGCGGGATACCGATAAAGCAGCTCATCAGGGCGGGAGTGCTCCTTGTCGTCGCAGCGGTGCTCGCGGCTTCGATAGCGAGCCTTCTCGGGCTTATCGACCTTTCCTACGTCCTCGACCGCTTTACGAGCATGTCGCAGGCGGACAGCGGAGAAATTTCCGACGAGAGCTGGCAGACCGCCCAGTCGCTGATAGCGATAGGCTCGGGCGGGTGGTTCGGTCTCGGATTCGGAGAATCGCGCCAAAAATACGCCTGGCTCCCCGAGCCGTATAACGACTTCATACTCCCGATAATCGTCGAGGAGCTCGGCTTTTTGGGCGGAATAGTCGTCGTTATCCTCTTCGCGCTGTTCGTTTATCGGGGCTTTTATATCGCGAAAAAGGCGCCCGACAAATTCGGAATGCTCGTTGCGACGGGCATAACCTTCCAGATAGGCTTGCAGGCGTTTTTGAACATCGGCGTCGCCTGCAACGCCTTCCCGAACACCGGCATTTCGCTGCCTTTCTTCAGCTCGGGAGGCACGGCGCTTTTGATGCAGCTCGCCGAAATGGGAGTTATCCTCGGAATATCGCGGCAGTGCGAAATATAATATCAGCGGGTGAAAATTATGCTCAGAGTTATCCTTTCGGGCGGAGGCAGCGCGGGACATGTGAACCCTGCGCTCGCCATTTCCGAAATAATAAAAGACAACTGCCCCGACGCTGAGTTCCTCTATGTCGGGACTCCGAACGGAATGGAGCACCGCCTTGCCGAAAACGCTGGCTTCAACTTCGCGGGAATGAAGGTCGCGGGCTTTCAAAGGCACCTGTCGCTGAAAAATATCGGCAGGAACATAAAAGCCGCCGCCTATCTTGCGACTTCGGGCGCAAAAGCCTCCAAGATACTCAAGGATTTCAAGCCCGATATCGTCATCGGCACGGGCGGCTACGTCTGCGGACCTATCGTAAGAAAAGCCGCGAAAATGGGGATAAAAACCGTTATCCACGAGCAGAACGCCTTCCCCGGACTCACGACAAAGCTCCTTTCCCCCGACGTCGACAGGATAATGCTCACCGTCTCCAAGGCCGCCGACAGGCTCGAGGAGCAGGTGCGCTCAAAGTGCGTCGTAACCGGTCTGCCCGTAAGGAAAGGCTTCGCGGGTCATACCCTCTCGAAAGAGGAGGCAAAGCGCAGCCTCGGGCTCGACGGTTCGGTCTGCGTGCTCTCAACCGGCGGGAGCCTCGGCGCAAGGGCGATAAACAACGCCGCGCTCGAGCTGATGGAATGGTATATCCGCGACGGAGTAAAGGTGAACCATATCCATTCCTACGGAAAGAGCAACCGCGAGGAATTTGAAAAGGGGCTTGCCGACAGGAAAATAGTCCTTTCGGAGCACCCCAACTTTATCGTTAAGGAATATATCGACAACATGTCGGTCTGCATGGCAGCCGCCGACCTTATAATAAGCCGCTGCGGAATGGGCGCTCTGACCGAAATAGAGGCTGAGGGAAAGGCTTCTATCCTTATCCCGTCGCCCTATCTTGCCGAGAATCATCAGTATTACAACGGGCTCGTGCTGCAAAGCGCGGGCGCGGCGGTGCTCTATGAGCAAAAGGACATAACCCCCGGGCTTATCGCCGAAACGGTAAGAGGTCTTATAAACGACCCCGAAGCGCTGAACGAAATGTCGGCTCATGCGAGCGAGCAATTCATAGAGGACACCCCCGAAAGGATCTGGAACGTGATTTCAGAGGTCATTAAAGCCTGAATGTAGCACAAAATCCCCGATTGACATATTATGCAACGTAGAAAGCCGATGCATAACAGTCAAAAAGGGGATATTGCGGTGACGGAATCAAAGCTTTACATAGAGGGCGGAAGAAAAATATCGGGCGAGATAGGAGTTCACGGCGCTAAAAACAGCGTCCTCCCCGTTCTGGCGGCAACGCTTTTGTCGGGCGGGGTCTGCGTTATACATAACTGCCCCGCGCTGAGCGACGTTTATTCCTCCTGCCGCATTCTCGGGTCGCTCGGCTGCAAATGCAGGCGCGAAGGCAGTACCTTAGAGATAGACTCCGGGAGCATATCCGACTACGAAATAAGCGAGCAGCTTATGCGCGAAATGCGCTCGTCGATAGTGTTTCTCGGGGCAATTCTCGGCAGGCTCAGAAGGTGCAGGCTGTCGTTCCCCGGGGGCTGCGAGCTCGGTCCGAGACCTATAGACCTTCATCTTTCGGGCTTAAGAAAGCTCGGCGCGAAGATATGCGAAGACCACGGAGTTCTCGACTGCACCCTTTCCGGGACGGTTACGGGAGCCGATATAACCCTGACTCTGCCGAGCGTCGGCGCGACCGAAAACATAATGCTCGCGGCAGTTATCGGCTCGGGTGAAACGGTTATAAGGAACGCCGCGCGCGAGCCCGAAATAGCCGACCTTGCGGGCTTTTTAAACGCCTGCGGAGCCGAAATCTCGGGGCAGGGGAGCTCTACGGTAACCGTTAAGGGGGTTGAAAAGCTCCACGGAGCGGAATACACGGTTATGCCCGACAGGATAGTGGCGGCAACATATATGGGCGCCGCGGCGATAACGGGCGGCGAGCTTATGCTCAGGGGCGTGAGACCGTCGGATATGTATTCGACGGTGTCGGTGTTCGAGCAGATGGGCTGCGGGGTCTACCCCTATTCCGATAGGATCTACATAAACGCTAAGAAGCCGCTTCGTGCGATAAAAACCGTAAGGACGATGCCCTATCCCGGGTTCCCGACCGACTGCCAGCCGATAGTTATGGCTGTGCTCACAAAGGCAAAGGGGACATCGGTAATTGTCGAAAACATATTCGAGAACCGCTTCAGGGCGGCTCCCGAGCTGAGGCGCCTCGGAGCCGATATAAAGGCGGAGGGCAAGGTAGCCGTGATAGAAGGCGCGGCAAGGCTCTCGGGAACCGCGACGGTAGCCTCGGATTTAAGAGCCGGCGCGGCATTGGTCCTCGGAGGGCTTGCCGCCGAAGGCACTACAACGGTCTCGAACCTGCATTATATAGACCGCGGATATGAATCGATAGAGACTGCGCTGCGCTCGGTGGGCGCGGCGATAAAGAGAACATAGGAAAGGAAGCGAAAAAATGAAGGACGTTGTAAAATCATCCGGCAATCCTGCTCCTCAGGGCAGACCCCGCCGCCGCAGGCGCAATCTTTCGCTTTACTATCTTATGCTGTTCCTTATATGCGCGGGGATATTCCTCGTTCTCTCAAGAACGGTATTATTCAACATAAAGGAATACACCGTTACCGGCAACAGCATTTATTCCGCCGACCAGATATTGAACGCCGGCGGGCTCCACGAGGGCAGGAATATGTACGGCATAAACTTAGACAGGACCGCCGAGAAGATAAAGGATAAGCTCATATACCTCGAAAGCGTGACTTTAAGGCGGAAGCTGCCCGACAAATTCATAGTCGAGGTCACCGAGGCACAGGCGTTCGCCTGCTGCGAATACGAGGGCTCGCGCTATGCCGTAATAACAAAGAACGGAAGATACCTCGAAACCGAGCAGCTCGGCGCGAGGGCGGGGCTGATACTCGTTACGGGAATGCAGCTCAAAAACGTCGCCCTCGGGGAAGACTTCGAGTCTGAGGACGAAACCAAGAAGGAGATAATCCTCGAGCTCTTCGAGGCGATTTCAGAGACCTGCGACGGCAAAATAACCTCTATCGACATAACGGACAGAACCAACATAACGATGAAATACGACGATCGGATCGACATTGATTTCGGAAGCTCGCTCGATTATGAATATAAGCTTCGCTATATAACTGCGATAATCGAAGAAAACCTCTCGCCCGAGGACGAAGGCGAGATAATCTATCACAGCGCGGCGGCGGGAGCTTCGTTCATCAAAAAAGAGGACCTTGAAGCTGTGAATCAGCCTCAGGATCCGCCCTCTTCGGATGGCTCCGAGACCTCTGACGGCGGTTCGGTCGAAAATTGATGTAAGTTTCCTGAAATTTCTTTCAAAAACCTATTGCCAAGTGAGATTTTTTGTGATACTATAATACTATATTTAGTTTGTGGGCGCTTCGCCGATTATTATATATTGGATATTGGAGGATGTTGAAAATGGGATTCATTATGGAAAACGAAGGCATTGATTTGGCAAAGATCAAGGTTGTAGGTGTAGGCGGAGGCGGCGGAAACGCCCTCAACTGCATTGTCTCGACCGGCATCCAGAATGTCGAATATATTGCTATAAATACCGATGCGCAGGCTCTCAAGAACTCCAAGGCAGCCATAAAGATCCAGATAGGTCAGAAGCTGACCCACGGTCTCGGCGCCGGCGGAAGGCCCGAGGTCGGCGAGGGAGCCGCTCAGGAATCTAAAGACGAAATATGCGACGCTCTTAAGGGTGCGGATATGATATTCATCACCGCCGGAATGGGCGGCGGGACCGGCACCGGCGCTGCTCCCGTAGTCGCCGAAATTGCCCGCGATATGGGAATACTTACGGTTGCGGTCGTAACCAAGCCCTTCTCGTTTGAAGGCGCAAAGAAGCTTGCACAGGCAGAGCGCGGGATCGACGCCCTTCTTAAAAACGTCGATTCGCTCGTAGTAATACCCAACCAGAAGCTTCTCACCGGCAAGGAGAACCTGACTATGCGCCAGTCCTTCGCTCTTGCCGACGATATACTTAAAACCGCGGTCCTCTCCGTAACCGAGCTCATTCTCAGGCACGGCGAGATCAACGTCGACTTTGCCGACGTTCAGACTATAATGAAAGACGCCGGCTACGCTCATATGGCTATCGGACATGGCGAGGGCAAGGACAAAGTCGCCGACGCCGTTCAGCAGGTCATCTCGAGCCCGCTGCTCGAGACCTCTATCAAGGGCTCAAGAAGGCTGCTCATCAACATCACTATGTCGGAAGACATCGTTGCGGGCGAGATCGCCGAGCTGACCGACACCATCACCAAGGCTGCCGCCGAGGACGTAAACCTCATCTTCGGCGCGGACTTCAAGGAAGACCTCAACGACGCTATCGACCTTATCGTCATCGCAGCGGACTTCGACGAGTATCAGCCCGAGCCCGAGGAACCCAAGGAGGAGGAATCCTCTGCCGAGGGCGAGGAGCGCAAGTCTACCGGAGACCCGTTCTACGACAACCTCTGGGGCTTCCTCAATAAGTAAGAATAATCGCAGAAGCGCTTCCGCCGCTAAGGTGGAGGCGCTTTTTTGTCGGAAAAGCGGAACAGGATCAAAATCTTGACCGAAACTTTTAGCTTTCATCACGGCATTATTATGTTGACATTCTCCGCCCGATACTGTATAATATTTTCAATATGTTTTGAAAGGAAATGAGTTAATGGGCAGATATTTCGGAACCGACGGCTTCCGCGGGGAGGCAAACATCGGTCTTACAGCCGACCACGCGTTCAGGGTCGGCAGATTTCTGGGCTGGTATTACGGAGAGCTTAAGCGCAGGGCGGGCTCGGGCGAGCACGCGCGCATAGTGATAGGAAAAGACACCCGCCGTTCGAGCTATATGTTTGAATACGCTCTTGCAGCGGGGCTTACCTCTTCGGGAGCCGACGCCTACCTTCTTCACGTCACTACCACCCCTTCGGTAGCCTATATCACCAAAATCGACGAGTTCGACTGCGGAATTATGATCTCGGCGAGCCATAACCCCTATTACGACAACGGAATAAAGCTGATAAACTCGAACGGCGAAAAGATGTCGGAAGACGTTATTTCGCTCGTAGAGGATTACCTCGACGGCAAGCCGACGGCTTTCGGCGGCAGCGAGCCCGCCTATGCCGTCCGCGAGAATATAGGAAGAACGGTCGACTACGTTTCGGGAAGAAACCGCTATATAGGCTATCTTATCTCTCTGGGAATATACTCCTTCAAGGGGCTTAAGGTAGGTCTCGACTGCGCCAACGGTTCGAGCTGGAACATAGCAAAGTCGGTATTCGACGCTCTCGGAGCCAAGACCTACGTCGTAGGCGCCGAGCCCGACGGCATAAACATCAATAAAGACTGCGGCTCGACTCACCTTGAAAATCTTCAGAAATTCGTCGTCGAGAACGGGCTCGACGTCGGGTTTGCCTACGACGGCGACGCCGACCGCTGCCTCTGCGTCGACGAAAAGGGCGGAGCCGTGACCGGCGACCATATCCTTTATATCTACGGAAAATATATGAAGAGCCGCGGAAAGCTTTTGACCAACACCGTGGTAACTACGGTTATGTCGAACTTCGGGCTCTATAAGGCCTTTGACGAGCTCGGCATAGGTTACGCAAAAACCGCCGTCGGAGACAAATATGTATATGAATATATGCAAAAGAACGGCTGCAGGCTCGGAGGCGAGCAGTCGGGGCATATAATCTTTTCAAAATACGCCTCTACCGGCGACGGGATTTTAACGAGCCTCAAGATGATGGAGGTCATGATAGCGAGCAAGAAGAAGATGAGCGAGCTCTGCGAGGGGCTTACCGTTTATCCCCAGGTGCTCGTAAACGTAAAGGTAAAGGATAAAGCCGCCGTTCTCAACGACCCCGACGTTGCGGAGTCAATAAAGAAAGCCGAGAGCGAAATAGGCAGCAGCGGAAGGATACTCGTCCGCGAGAGCGGGACCGAAGCTTTGATAAGGGTAATGGCTGAAGCCGAGACCGAGGAAATTTGCCGCCGCTACGTCGACGGAATAGTAAAGACGATAACCGATAAGGGTCATACGGTATAAGGGGGAAATGATATGTGCGGAATAGTCGGATTCACCGGAAAAAAACAGGCTGCGCCGATACTTTTAGACGGGCTTTCAAAGCTTGAATACCGCGGCTACGATTCTGCGGGCTTAGCCGTAAGGAACGGCACCGCCCCTGCGGAGATAGTAAAGGCTAAGGGCAAGCTTAAAATACTCAGGGAGATGACCAACGAGGGCGAGGCTGTCGAAGGAACCTGCGGAATAGGTCATACCCGCTGGGCGACCCACGGCGAGCCCTCGGTGACTAACGCCCACCCGCTTTCGAGCGACGACCAGAACGTCATCGGAGTACATAACGGAATAATCGAAAACTATCAGGAGCTTAAGGAAAAGCTCACCAAAAACGGCTATACCTTCAAGAGCCAGACCGATACCGAGGTCGGCGTAAAGCTTGTCGACTACTACTATAAAAAGTATAATCTCGGACCTGTCGACGCCCTTGCCCGCGCGATGACCAGAATCCGCGGCTCATACGCGATGGAGCTTATGTTTGCCGACTGCCCCGAGGAGATATACGCTATCCGCAAGGACAGCCCGATGATAATAGGGATCGCCGACGGCGAGAGCTATGTAGCCTCCGACGTCCCCGCGATTCTCAAATACACGAGGAGCGTATATTATGTCGGCGACCTCGAGATAGCGAAGCTGAAAAAGGGCGAGGTTACCTTCTACAACATCGACCGCGAAGAGATACAGAAGGAACCGACCGAGATAAAGTGGGACGCCGAAGCCGCCGAAAAAGCCGGCTACGAGCATTTTATGCTCAAAGAGATTCACGAGCAGCCCAAGGCTGTCCGCGACACGATAAACTCCCTCGTGAAGGACGGAAGGATAGACCTTTCGTCGGTGGGGATAAAAAACGAAGACATAGAAAACCTCAGGCAGATATATATAGTAGCCTGCGGCTCGGCATATCACGTCGGAATGGCGCTGCAATACGTCTTTGAGGAGCTCACTTCGGTTCAGGTCAGAGTCGAGCTCGCCTCGGAATTCAGATACAGAAAAATGAAGCTCCGCGAAGACTGCCTCGTTATAGTAATAAGCCAGTCGGGCGAGACCGCCGACAGCCTTGCGGCGCTGAAAATGGCAAGACAGCGCGGCTGCAAGACCCTCGGCATCGTGAACGTAGTCGGGTCGAGCATAGCAAGAGAGGCCGACAGCGTGTTCTATACCCTCGCCGGTCCCGAAATATCCGTCGCAACGACAAAAGCATACAGCTGCCAGCTTGCCGCGGGGTATATGCTCGCCATTCAGTTTGCTTATGTGAGGGGCGAAATTTCGGAGGAAGAGTATCTCAGACTCACTGCCGAGCTCGAGACTCTTCCCAAAAAGATAGAAAAGATACTTGAAGACAAGGAGAGGATACAGTGGTTCGCGGCGAAGTTTGCCGCCGTAAAAGACGCCTTCTTCATCGGCAGGGGAATAGACTACGCCGTCTGCCTCGAGGGAAGCCTCAAGATGAAGGAGATAAGCTATATCCATTCCGAAGCCTATGCCGCCGGCGAGCTGAAACACGGTCCGATAAGCCTTATAGAGGACGGCACTCTTGTTATCAGCGTTCTTACTCAGCAGGAGCTTTATGAAAAGACTGTGAGCAATATGGTCGAGGTAAAGAGCCGCGGCGCGTATCTTATGGGGCTCACCTGCTACGGCAACTACGGAATAGAAGACCTTGCAGACTTCACGGTTTATATTCCGAATACCGATCACCTGTTTTTGGCAAGCCTTGCGGTCGTTCCGCTCCAGCTTATGGGCTACTATGTGAGCTGCGCGAAGGGTCTCGACGTCGATAAGCCGAGAAACCTTGCCAAAAGCGTAACGGTGGAATAATATATCGCTTTCAAGCGGCGGAGAGATTACCTCTCCCGCCGCTTTTTTATCTGTAATTTTTTCGTAATTATTTTCCCGCAAACTGTAATCAAACCGTAACCATTTGTAATCGCTCTGTTCTTGAATTGCGCGATTTCAGGCGCTATAATATAATCACAGTTTAAGAAGGGGGTTACAAAAATGAAAAAATGCAAGCTCAGCATTATCAATTCAATTATAGCGGGAATACTTATCTGCGCGATGCTCGCCGCCTGCGGCGCAGCCGAAAAGCAGAATTCCGAAATTACCAAAGATCAGACTACCGCGGGCAGCGTTCCCGCAATAAGCGACGTAGCGCCCGGCGAAGCGACTACCGAACCGGAGCAGACTCTTCCGCCCGAAACCGAGGCGCCCGAGACCGAAGCTCCCGTTACCGAGGAGCCTGAGGTTACCGAACCCGAAGTCACCGAACCTGCGGCAACCGAGCCCGAGGTCACTGAACCCGAGGTGACCGAGCCCGCCGAGGTCGTTTCGGAAGCGCTCCCGGTTCATATAGCCCAGACGATAATCGACACCGCGGCCGCTCAGCTCGGAGTTAAGTTTGAATCGGGCGGAAGCTCACCAGAAAAGGGCTTCGACGCTTCTGGCCTCGTTTACTACTGCGTAACGGCTGCGGGAATAGACTTCCCGAGACTCGTTAAGGACCAGGTCGAAGCGGGAGAAAAAATCGCCTATTCCGACCTTTCCTCGGGAGATATAGTATACTTCTCAGCCGAGCCCGGCGAAGAGGCGAGCTTCTGCGGGATATATGCCGGCGGCGGACTTATAGTTTACGCGCCGAAGCCCGGAGAAGCGGTTAAGACCGCGAACATCACCACAGGCTACTGGACCTCGCGGTTTGTGACGGGAATACGCCCGTCGGTTAATTAAGACATCATCTCATTCCTCCTTACTTTCATTTTCATAAAAAGCAGGCGGAGCCGATTTTTCGGCTCCGTAGCTTTTTGTTTGCTGTCTTTCCGCTGTTATTCTGGTTTTCGGTCTGCCGATGTGCAGAACGAATTGTAAATTTTCTGTTAATAATACAAATGTAGTATTGACAAGTCCATACTACGGGTGTAGTATATAACCGTGATTACAGATCCGATAAAGGAGGTCAGGACTTTGGAAGAAAGAATCCCCGATGCCGAGCTTAAGGTAATGAAGGTTTTATGGCGCGACGGTGAATGCGGCGCAAAGCACATAGCCGAAGTTTTGGCAAAAGAAGAAGGTTGGAACATCAATACGACCTACACTCTTATAAAGAGGTGCGTAAAAAGAGGCGTCATTGAGCGAATCGAACCGAATTTTATCTGTAGGGCAAAGGTATCGAAGAAGGAGATCCAGGACGAAAGAACCAACGAGCTTATAGACAAGATGTTTGAGGGCTCTGTCGACGGGCTTTTCGCTGCGCTTTTAGACGGCAAAAAGCTGAGCCGCTCCGAAATCGAGAATCTCAAAAAGCTCGTAGACAAACTGGAAATCGCCGATAAACTCAATACCGATATCTCCGGACTTCCGGCGGTCGGAAGCAGCGGGGCGCGATAACGTAAGGAGCGATTATGAAAAAATATATTCCGAGTTTTGTTTTAGGGTTTGTACTTCTTGCCGCTTTTATTTCCCTCTTTGTTTATTTACAAAGTCATCCTCAAAAGGAGGTCGGCGTCAGCGACGGCGGCGAAAAAGTTCTCGCAATGGAATTGAGCGGCGACGGAAGCAGCTACACCGTCACGGGGATAGGCAGCTATGAGGGAACGGATATTATAATTCCCGCAGAATATAAAGGCGTGCCGATAAAAGAGATCAGCGAGCGGGCGTTCAGATTTAAATCCGAAATTACATCGGTGACGATTCCCGATACCGTTGAGGTTATCCGAGAAAGCGCCTTTGCCGGCACATCGATAACCGAGATTGCCGTTCCGAACAGCGTCAGGATCATCGAGGACTATGCTTTTTATAAATGCGAGAAGCTCGAAAGAGCGATTTTGCCAAAAAGTATTGAAAATTTAGGCGTGCATCTTTTTGAGGAATGCTCAAAGCTCGCCGAAGTAACATTGCCCGAAAACCTGACCGTGATTCCCGCGTATATGTTCACCCGCTGCACACTGCTTGAGAGCGTTGTGCTGCCCGACGGAGTCGAGTCAATAGGCGAATATGCGTTTAACGTCTGCAATTCGCTCAGGCACATCGAGCTGCCGAAAAGCATTAAAACCGTTTCGAAATCCGCTTTCGATATAGCAAGGCTTGAAGAAATTATTCTGCCGAGCGGAATTAAAGAAATCGGCTCGAATGCGTTTTTGGGAAACCCGCTGACCGAAATAGAATTGCCCGATAGCCTTGAAAAAATCGGCAGCCGAGCTTTTTTGGGTACCGATATCGCAAGCGTATATATTCCGTCTCACGTTACCGAGATCGGCTTTGAGGCTTTCGGCGGGAAATACGTTTTTTCCGATAACGGCGGGATCTCCGAAATAACCGTCAGCGAGGAAAATTCGGTATATTACAGTTCGAACAACTGCATTATCGTGCGCGAAACGGGCGAGCTGATTCTTGCACCGGACCCCGACAGCGTACCGACCGACGAAAGCATTAAAATCATCGGGCCTTTCGCTTACGCAAATACCGACGCAGACAGGGTCTCTATCCCCGAGGGCGTGACTCTTCTGAAAAGCCACGCAGTATCGGATTTTGAAAGGATAGACGAGATCTTGCTTCCCGCAAGTCTCGAAAAGATAGAAAAGGCGGCAATAAGCGCGATAGATTCTCACGGAGGCTCGGTTGAAAAGATTTTGTTCAAAGGTACGCACGATCAGTGGGCGGCAATCGAAAAGGACGAGGAATGGCTTTCAAACACCGGCAATGTTTTGCTGATAGATGTCATAGATTTAGATTAAGAAAGAATGGTTTAATAATGTCAAAAAAGATTTACAGAAGCACAAGTTGAAAAGCGCCTGAAATCTGTGTTTAAAAAGGGTAGGCTGAGCGACTGCGATGTGGAATTTGATATACCCGACAGCGGCGATTACGTTTTCCGTCTGATAAATTATTCGACCAACCCCGTTACGGTTGCTTCTGCCGAAACAGAAACGGAACGGTAGAGTTTAAAAAGGCAAGACGGTTATCCAGACGGCTTGCAGATTTTATCCCCCTCTCTGAGGGGGATTTTTTTGAGACGGATTTAAAAGAGATTTCTGCCGAGCCGGCATCGGCAGACTTTTTGATCGTTCAGTGTTCTTGATTGAGATGAGAACGACAAAAGATTCGGCGCTCAGCAACCAAAAATCCAAATACCCGCCCATTCATGCAATTTGGAAGAATGAGCGGGTCGATTTACGACTGATAAGCGCAAATCAAGAAAAATCCTCACCCTCTCATCTCCCTCGGCGTTTTTCCTGTCACACTCTTGAACACCCTGTTAAAATTTGCAAGATTTCTGAACCCGCAGCCGAAAGCGATCTCGGCAGCGGGCTTTTTTGTGCCGGCAAGCTGAGCGCAGACCGCTCTCACCCTGATCTGATTGAGGTATTCTATCGCGCTGATCCCGGCGGCTTCGCGGAATTTTTGCATGAAATAGCTCTCGCTCAGGCTGACCGTCTTCGCAAGCTGCGAAACGGTTATGTTTTCCGTATAATGCAGATTCATATAGTCGATAGCCGGTCGGATAATCTCGCTTGTCACCCTGCTTTTTTCGGGTTTTGCGATGTCGCCCGCCTCCAGCATCAGCCAAAACAGCCGCGCCAGCTCGCTTTTGATCAGTAAATCATGACCGGCGCTGTCGCCCAATGCCCCTGAAATTATGTTTTCGACCGATGTACGCAGCTCGCTGTAATATGCGTGAAGCGGCGTAATATGCGGATCTATGCGCATTTCTCCGCTGACTATCGGCAGCAAAATCTCACTTGAGAACCGATCGCCCGCAGCCGCCCCAAGTATATCCGCCGAAAACAAAAACACCTCATAAACCTGCGTCACTTCGCCGTGCGGGTATGCGGAATGTAAAATATTGGGAGCTGAGATGATGATGTCGCCCGGCTGCGAGGTAAATTTTTCGTCGCCGACGATATAGTCCGCGCACCCGCTGACAATGAAATTTATCTCAAATTCGCTGTGCCAGTGCAGCGGCGTAAACGGGTAAAGCTCCGGCATTCGCTGCCGATACAGCGCAAACTGCTTATAGCCGCTCGTATGTCGCAGCTTTTCATGAAGTTTCTCGCGCATATGACCTCCGTAGAATAGTATCAGAATTGAGTAGAATTGCAGTAGATTATAATGATTATTTGTGATATTATATCATAAAGAATCTGCAATATCAAGACGTTTCGGAGGCAATTATGAAATTCGACATCTCAAAAATCCCGTTTTCGCGCTTCGGCTCTTATATGGCTGTCGCCGAGCTGCCCGATAATTGGCAGGGCGGCAGGCTTACGCGCGGTTTGTATTTAAAGACGGTCAGCGGTTCGGCGCCGACACCTGTCGTTGCAAAAATCGTTCTGCCGAGCGAAAGCATAGCTGCCGAACTTGACGGCGGCTCGCTTGCGTTAAAATCGGGCGGATATCGCTTCGATTTTTGCTATCCTGACCCGCAAACCCTCTTGATACGCGGCTCTGCGGACTCCGCGCTCCTCCTCGATTTTATGACCGAGAGCGGACCCTACGACTATATTTACGAGCTCGACGCCGACGGGCGGCACTGCTATTTCGTGAACTGCTACAAAAACAACACCGGCTTCGCGATTTGGGCGCAGTCGGGCAAAACGGAACTCGAACAGCGCTGGCGCGAGCAGTCGTCGGAATTTTCGCGGCTCAGGGTCTTCGGCGAGGGCGGATTTTTGCTTGTAATAAAGGAGACGCCGTCGGAGTGGGACCGCAAATGCCCCGAATACGGCTTCGACGAATGCCTGAAAACCGTCGCGGAGGAGCTCTCGGAGTTTCAGCGCGGTTACCCCGATATGCCTCACGAATATGAGGATTTATCAACTTTAGGGGCGTATGTAAACTGGTCTGCTTATGTTTCGCCGCGCGGTTTTTTAAAGCGACCGGCGATGCTGATGTCAAAAAATCACATGACAAATGTCTGGAGCTGGGACCACTGCTTCAACGCGCTTGCGCTCTCGTATAAGAACCCCGAGGCGGCTTGGGAGCAGTTTATGTTAATGTTCGATTACCGCGACGGGACCGGCAGGCTCCCCGACAGCGTGAACGATTCAAAGATAATCCGCAACTACGTCAAACCGCCCATCCACGGCTGGACGCTTTTAAAAATGCTCGACGGAGGAATGGAGCCGAGCGCCGAGCAGCTCTCCGAGGCGTATTCCGCGCTCGAGGCGCAGACCCTTTGGTGGCTGAATTACCGCGATTTTGACGGCGACGGTCTTTCGGAATACGCTCACGGAAACGATTCCGGCTGGGATAATTCCACCGTTTTTGCCGCCGTTCCGCCGGTCTGCTCGCCGGATCTGCAGGCGTTCCTTATAGTGCAGATGCAGGCGCTCTCATATCTCGCCGAGCGGCTGAATATGCCTGAGCGCTCGCAGGAGTGGAAATCAAAATCCGAGGATCTGTTAAAACTGTTCTTAAAGCTGTGCTTTAAAGACGGGCTTCCGATCGCCTTCAAAAGCGGCGCCCGCGAGGCAATAGAAAACAAAAGCCTGCTGCCGTATCTTTCCCTGATACTCGGCGAAAAGCTCCCGAAGGAATATCGTGATAAGATGATCGAGCGCCTTAAAGGCGGAGGATTTATCAGCCCTCACGGCTTCGCTACCGAGAGCCTCGAAAGCACGCTTTACCGCCCCGACGGCTACTGGCGCGGGCCTATCTGGGCGCCCTCGACCGTTATCCTTTGCGACGGTCTTAAGCGCTGCGGCGAGGTCGGGCTTGCGCGGTCTGCCGCGGAAAAATTCCTGAAAATGTGCCAAAAAAGCGGCTTTGCCGAGAACTTCAACGCTCTGACCGGCGACGGTCTCAGAGACAGGGCGTACACCTGGACCTCGAGCGGCGCGTTCATTTTAGCTCATGAATTTTTAGAGGAAAGGTAGCCATGAAAATCATCAGAAATATTACGTCTGCCCTCCTTTGCCTGAGCATCTGAATGGGCATGTGCGTGCCGACAAAAGCCGCAGAAACCGCTAAAATGCGCCATCCCGTGTCACCCGAAAGCCCGATGTGGATCGTGCATATCGACACCTGGTACAACTCCGACCCCGTGAAAATTATCGACCTGATTCCCGGCGATATTCTGCCTTATGTCGTCTTTAATATCTCGATGAATCCGAGCTGGAGTGAGGAGGAGCAGAGCTACCGCCATTTTGCCGATTTTTGGAGCTTTGCGACAAATCCGTCTAAAATCCTTCTCCGGAATAGGTTGAAGCACTTTAAATTGCCGAACAGCGTTACAAGCGTCGGGCTGACGGCATAATAAAGCCTTATAAACGCCCTGCCGCAGGCTGTGGCTTCGTGATTTAAGCTGTCCGTTCAATTTTTGACAGTTGATTCAAGTCATTCCGCTGTTTCAACGGGTTCGGATTTTGCATCGGTTTTCATTTTATGCCGCGTCGTCTGTCACATATATCGTGCTGCGGATCATCCCCATCCAGCAGGTATAGGGTATCGAACCCGCGGTGTCCGGGGTAAAGCGGATCAGGTTGTCGCCGGGTTCCAGAGTAACGCTGAGGTCAAACTTGGGAATGTAGATCTCGTGGTTGCAGCTGTTGATGCGGTCTTCTTCGGCGTGGATCGTCCATTCCACAGGGATACCCGCCTGCACGGTGATGACGGGATAGCCTCCGTAGTCCAGCTCTGAGCGGACGTACTGCACACCGTCCTGCACTATTGCCACGCCGTCTTCACCCGTTGGTTTTGCAGCCGGAGTTACAGCGCCCGCCAGCGCCAACCCGCTCGCCAGCGCACTCACGCCCATTGCGAGCACCAGCGCGGCTGAGGCGTAACGCATCGGTTTGGCGAAGCGCTTGTTCAGCTTGCCGCTGACCAGTCCCACGCCCAGCATCAGCGGGATCGTACCCAAGCAGAAGCAGCACATAGACAGCGCGCCCCGCCACCAGCTGCCCGAAGAAAGCGCGCAGACCTGCATCGCCTGCAACGGACCGCAGGGCATCAGACCGTTTGCCAGCCCGATGACGAATGAGGACTTCCCGACGGAGCGCGATAACAGCCGTTTGCTCAAGCTTTCGGGCAGACGGAACGTGAACTTGCGCAGTCCGGCGAAGCCGCCCAGCAGGTTCAGCGCCATTAACAGCATAAACGCCGCCGCAAAGATCTGAATCGCCGCCTTCGCGGTATTGGTGATGCTCAGCGCCGTTCCCAACGCACCCACGATGCCGCCTATCAGCGTATAGGAGCACAGGCGTCCGAGATTATAGAGAATATTTGCCCGCGACGGCTTCGCACCGCGCTGAGCCGAAGCCGCGCTCTGAGCAAGGTTGATACCGCCGCACATCGCCACGCAATGCAGCGATGTAGCCAGCCCCACGGCAAACAGCGCGCCCAGTCCCATACTTGCGCGAGCCGTCGGGAACGCGCGCATTAGGTCGGCAACGGCAGTCCGCGTGAGCAGCAGGTATAAAATCCCCGCCGCCGCGAGCGCCGAAAGCAGCCTTAGGACCTCGCGCAGCCACCCTGCGCGCTTTGTCCCGCAAATCAGACCGTAGCCGGCCTCCCGCAAACGCGCGTCGATCTCCTTTTCCTGCAACTGCTTTTCGTCCCACAGCGCAGTCAGCGTTCCGTTCGGGAAGCTCACGTTGACCTCGGAAAGCCCCGACACGCCTATAAGTGCGCGCCGCACCGCCGTCTCGCAGTGCGGGCAGTGCATACCCTCTATGCGCCAGGTTTTGCGGATCGCGCTCATGAGAATTTTCTCCAGTTAGTAAAGGCGGAAGCGTTGGCTTCGAGCTCTGTGGCGGGGATCACCACGCAGTCGCCCTCGACAGACGATTCGCCCACGGGCAGAGGATTGCAGCCGCCGACCACCTCGCCGACCGAATCCAGACCGAACTGATTGCCGCAGTTCTGGCAGGTCAAAATACCGTCCTTATACTCGAAATAGGCGTAGGGCGAACCCGCGCAGGACTGGCAGGTGTTGTATGCCAGCCGTACCTGTTCCCCGTCAAGCAGCGCGATCAGCTGCATCGGCGTGCCGTCCTGTTCCCAGTCGATGAATAGAGGCTGTGCGCTCAGGCTGTCCAGCGGGATCGTCAGACCGTCCGATACGGTTTCGGAAGCAGCTGCGGTCTCGTTCGGCAAGGACCCCTCCGAAGCCGATCCGCTGCCGCAGGCAGTCAGTATTGCAGCAAGCGCAAGCATCAAAAACAATTTTCTTTTCATAGCAGCTCCTTCTTACTCAGCGATAACTGCTCCGATCCCGATACCCCTTCAAAACTTTTCATATTCCGCCTCGCAGCTTCTCATAGCAAGTATCGTCCGACTGATCAAATCGTCCGGCTCCCAGCCGAGCATTTCCGCGCCGCGGTTTATGACGTCTCTTGAGCAGCCTGCCGCGAAATTCGGAGTCTTATACTTTTTCTTGACCGATTTCAGCTCTAAATCCGACACGCTCTTTGAAGGCCTCATAATAGCGACCGCGCCTATAAGCCCCGTCAGCTCGTCAACGGCGTAGAGGACCTTTTCCATCTCGTGCTCGGGTTTTATGTCCACCGTGAGCCCATATCCGTGGCTCGCGACCGCGTGAATAAGCCGCTCGTCGGCGCCGTATTCCCTGAGAATTTCCTGCTCCTTTATGCAGTGCTCCTCGGGGAATTTTTCAAAATCAAGGTCGTGCAAAAGCCCGACGACGCCCCAAAAATCCGCTTCGTCGGCATACCCGAGTTCATTCGCGAAATACCTCATCACGCCCTCGACCGTCACGGCGTGCTTTAAATGAAACGGCTCACTATTCCATTTGCACAAGAGCTCCCAGGCTTCGTTTCTCGTCAATTCTTTCGACATTTTTCTCTTCTCCTTTTAGTACTAATATTAAACCTATCAGCATTATATGTATTATACATATTTGCGCCCCGAGTGTCAATAGTAACTGTTCAAAAAGCGGATTTTTATTTTTCGTTCTTGACAAACGGTGTTTGCAAGGATATAATACCTATATTGCCGATAGGCTTTATAAACAATGCGAAGGCGGAGACTGTGAAAACAACGTTAAAATGCCGGCGATGTCCGCCGTATTCAGAAGTAAACTCACATCAATCTTTTATAAGGAGCGAATCGATATGAAAACATACGACAGGATCACCGACCTGATAGGCAGAACGCCACTTTTAAAGCTCACAAACTATATCAAAGAAAAAGAGCTCGGCGCGACGGTTTACGGCAAGCTCGAATACTTCAACCCCGCGGGGAGCGTTAAGGACAGGATTGCCAAGGCGATGCTCGACGACGCCGAGGCTAAGGGGCTTTTGAAGCCGGATTCGGTAATCATCGAACCGACGAGCGGCAACACCGGCATCGGTCTTTCGGCAGCAGCGGCGGCGAGGGGATATAAAATCATTCTGACAATGCCCGAGACTATGAGCGTTGAGCGGCGCAATCTTCTCAAAGCCTACGGCGCCGAGCTCGTTCTTACCGACGGCGCAAAGGGAATGAAAGGCGCAATAGCCAAGGCGCAGGAGCTCGCCGAAGCAACGCCCAACAGCTTTATCCCGAGCCAGTTTACCAACCCCGCGAATCCGGATATCCACCGTAAAACCACCGGTCCCGAAATTTGGGAGGACACCGACGGCAAGGTCGATATCTTCGTCGCGGGCGTGGGAACGGGCGGAACGGTTACCGGAGTCGGGGAATATCTGAAGTCCAAAAACCCGAATATAAAGGTAGTCGCGGTCGAGCCGGCGGGCTCACCCGTTCTTTCAAAGGGCATCTCCGGACCGCATAAGATTCAGGGGATCGGCGCGGGGTTTGTGCCCGATACGCTGAACACAGGCGTTTACGACGAGATAATCGCGGTGGAGAACGAGGAAGCCTTTGAAACCGGTCGGACTTTGGCGCGAAAAGAGGGGCTATTGGTCGGAATTTCCTCGGGCGCGGCGGTTTATGCCGCAACACAGCTTGCAAAGCGCCCCGAGAACAAGGGCAAAATAATCGTAGCCCTTCTCCCCGATACAGGCGAGCGGTATCTTTCCACACCGATGTACTCCGAATAGTTGTTAGAGTTTAGTTATTAGTGACTAGTCTCAAGGTGCCGCCTTGCGGCGGCGATTCTAAAGGTGAGGCGAACAATTACTAACAACTATTAAACTATTAACTATCAGCTTTTTTACCGATGTACTCCGAATAGTTGTTAGAAATCAGTTATTAGTGGCTGGTCTCAAGGTGCCGCCTTGCGGCGGCGATTCTAAAGGTGAGGCGAACAATTACTAACAACTATTAAACTATTAACTATCAGCTTTTTTACCGATGTACTCCGAATAGTTGTTAGAAATTAGTTATTAGTGGCTGGTCTCAAGGTGCCGCCTTGCGGCGGCGATTCTAAAGGTGAAAAAACAATTACTAACAACTAACAACTATCAAACTATCAACTATATAACGTAGCTGTCCGCGCCGCGTGCTCGGTGACTGTCCGAAATATCCTGAAGCGTTATCCCGTCGAGATATTCGTTGATGACGCGGTAAAGCCCCTGCCAGACCGGAAGAGTCGGGCAATCGGCGCTTCTTTTGCAGTCGCCCGGGCATTCGGTGCAGAAGACCGGCGCGAGGCTGCCCTCGGTAAGGCGGAGAATATCCCCGACGGTATACTGCGACGGGTCCTTCGCGAGCATATACCCGCCCTGATACCCGCGGTTGGTTTTCAATACGTCAGACCTGTTAAGGATCGGAACTATCTGTTCGAGATATTTTTTCGAGATCCCTTGGCGCTCGGCTATGTCTTTCAGGGCGATATAGCCCTCGCTGCGGTGCTCCGCCAAATCCAAAAGCATTCGCAGAGCATAGCGCCCCTTTGTGGATATTTTCATAGTTAAACCTCCTTTGAAGTCCATAACCTAATTATAACATATATTTTGTAGGTTTTCAAGAGAAACAAATCGGGATTTCAAATCGGAGGGTCATCGGGCAGAAGTCCGTAATCATATTGCAATCAAAGAGGAGGCAAAAACAGTGAAAAAAGAATCCTGCCGAAGGGATATTTCCCGCACTTCGTTTTCGGTGCTGCTGAGCCTGAACCGAATGTGCGGCTGAGCTCTTGATTCCCGACATCAAACACTTTAAAGTTAAAACAAAACTATACGCGGCATAACCGCAGGAGGATAAAATTATGGCAAACATTCACGACCCCAAGAACTGGAGCTTTGAAACCAGACAGCTGCATATCGGTCAGGAGCAGGCCGACCCCGCAACCGACGCAAGAGCGGTGCCGATTTACGCGACCACCTCTTATGTATTTCACAATTCGCAGCACGCGGCAGACCGTTTCGGTCTTAAAGATGCGGGAAACATCTACGGAAGACTTACCAACCCTACTCAGGACATTTTTGAGCAGCGCATAGCTTCGCTCGAAGGCGGAGTTGCGGCTTTGGCGACGGCTTCCGGCGCGGCGGCAATCAATTATACCATAGGCGCGCTGGCAAGAAGCGGCGAACATATCGTTGCCTCCAAGACAATTTACGGCGGTACCTACAATCTGCTGGCGCACACTCTCCCGCTTTCGAGCGGAATTACCACTACCTTTGTCGACCCCGACGAGGAAGGCTCATTTGAGGCGGCTATACAGGACAACACGAAGGCGATATTCATTGAAACGCTCGGCAACCCCAACTCGAATATCATCGACATTGAGGCGGTCGCCGCAGTTGCGCATAAGCACGGGATACCGCTGGTCATCGATTCGACCTTTGCGACGCCTTATCTCATTCGCCCGATAGAATACGGCGCGGATATCGTCGTTCACTCCGCGACTAAGTTTATCGGCGGTCACGGGACCGCGATCGGCGGCGTTATCGTTGACAGCGGAAACTTTGACTGGAAGGCTTCCGGCAAATACCCTTGGATATCCGAGGCAAATCCGAGCTACCACGGCATTTCCTTTGCTGATGCGGTCGGTCCCGCAGCGTTTGTGACCTATATCCGCGCGATCTTGCTCCGCGACACCGGCTCTACCCTCTCGCCTTTCCACGCGTTTCTGTTCCTGCAAGGGCTTGAGACCCTCTCGCTGCGCGTAGAGCGCCACGTCGAAAACGCGCTGAAGATAGTGGAGTATCTTAACCGTCACCCGCAGGTTGAGGCGGTGCATCACCCCTCTCTCGAAAGCGAGCCGAGCCATAAGCTGTATAAAAAATACTTCCCCAACGGGGCGGGCTCCATCTTCACATTTGAGGTCAAGGGGGACGCCGCGACGGCGCAAAAGTTCATCGACAACCTCGCGATCTTCTCGCTGCTTGCCAACGTTGCCGACGTAAAGTCTTTGGTCATACACCCCGCGAGCACGACCCACTCGCAGCTAACCGAAGAGGAGCTGCTGGATCAGGGCATCAAGCCGAATACGATCCGCCTGTCGATAGGCACCGAAAACGTAAAGGACCTGATCGCCGCGCTCGACGAAGCGTTCAAGGCAATAGAGTAAAATGAAGCGAAACACACCGGGCTTAAAGGCTCGGTGTGTTTTTGACGAAGCGGAATTTATCTCGCCACATCTCTTTGCGGAACGCCGGTTTTTTCAAATGCGTCCGGCAGACCGGGCTCGTTCCAATACGCCAGCGCAAGGAACGTCATTCCCCGAGTGACATACCGCTCGGCTAAAAGCCTTGTGAGCGGGTAGATGCCGTCGCTTCCGCCGAACATTATGACAGCCATTCCGGGATATTTATCGACCACAGGGTAATACAGCGCGCCGATAAAGCCGTCTTTCTCCAAAGAGAATTCCGTCTTTGGTGTTAAAGTCTATCTTTCCCGCGCCCGTTCAGAGTTAGATTTCATAGTATGTCCCGTCTTCCTTTACAATGAGCGGCGTTTCTATCGTTGGTTAGTCGCAGCTAACTTGCCGCCCTGATAAAAGCCGCTTGGAGAGCAGCAAAAAGCAGCAAGTTAGCCGCCGCCAACTAATGATCCACCATAATTCTTTCGGCTGTCGAGTGCTATTAGCGGCGAAAATCATACGGCTTTACGGTTGTGCATATTCTATACGCGAATATACAGGCTGCACCGAATTATCGTGCTCAAAATTACTCCCGAAAAACGCTTGACAAATAATTACCGCTGTGGTATTATATTCCCCGTCAAAACAGGGGGACTCGTTGACGAGTTGAGATAAAGATGCGATCTTTGACCCTTAAACCTGATTCGGTTAATACCGGCGTAGGGAGCTTTTGCTTTATATGTTGATTTGCCCTCAGGAATGACGAAATCATTTTTGGGGCTTTTTTCATTTGCCCCGCCCTTAAGGAGGAAATTTAAATGAAAAACAAAAAGGTACTTATGCTTGTCGAGAGCGCTCTTTTGATTGCTGTCGGCACTATCCTCAGCCTGTTTAAGATCGATATGCCTATGGGCGGCGGACTTACAATAGTAAGTATGCTTCCGCTTGTCATCATATCTTTCCGCTACGGCTGGAAATGGGGACTTCTCAGCGGGTTCGTCTACAGCCTTTTGCAGCTTGTTTTGGGTCTCGACAACGTCCGCTACGGCACTTCGGCACTTATGGTAATTGCAATTATTCTCTTCGATTATGTTATTGCCTATACCGTTATCGGTCTTGCCGGAATGTTTAAAGGAAAGTTCAACAACGGCGTTCTTGAGCTTGTTCTCGGAATAGTTGTGACATTCCTGCTTCGCTTTGTCTGCCATTTCGTCACCGGCGTATGGATCTGGGACGCTCTCTGGCCGAACGATTACGGTATGACAAGCGTTGTCTATTCGCTTGCATATAACGGCTGGTATATGGGCGCTGAAACGGTCATCACCGCGGTTGTAGCCGCGCTGATTTACAAGCCGCTCAAAAAATACTTCCAGCCTGCCAAATAATCCCTTTACCAATTCAGTCACGGTATAAATCGACCGCCCCGTGATTCAACGCAGGGCGGCTGTTTTTATCCCTTTATGAATTTTTCCATAAGCTCGTGACCTATCGGCGCGAATATGCCGGTCGATTTTGCCGACTCCTCGCTGAATGTTTCAACGCCGTTTTTCTCCGCCTTTTTGTGATAAATGAGGTAAGGCACGGGGTCGTTGGTGTGAGTTCTCAAAGAGAGCGGCGTCGGGTGGTCGGGGAGTATCATAATTTTATAGTCGTCGTATTCCTCGAGAGCTTTAAGGAGCGGACCGAGGATCTTTTCGTCTATAAGCTCGACCGACTTCACCTTGTTTTCGATCTCGTATCTGTGACCGCATTCGTCCGGCGCTTCAACGTGGATATAAACAAAGTCGCTGCCGTTTTTAAGAGCGTCTATTGCCGCCTGAGCCTTGCCCCCGAAGTTGGTGTCGAGGTAACCCGTTGCGCCCTCGACGTTCACGACGTTCATTCCCGAGAACTTGCCGATCCCCTTCAAAAGGTCGACGGCGGAGATCATCGTTCCGCTTACGCCGTATTTTTCTTTGAACGATGCGAGGGGCTTTCTAACTCCTTCGCCCCAGAACCACATCGAATTTGCGGGGCGCTCGCCGCGCTTGACCCTTTCGAGGTTGAGCGGGTGGTTCTTTAATACGTCGTAGCTGCGCTTCATCATATCGTAGAGCTTTGCGGTGTTGGGGTGCTCCGGAAGGTGACCTTTGAGCGGCTTGCCGGTGATGTCGTGAGGCGGGGTGAGGGTGCCGAGGTCGAGGGTGCCGTGGTCCCAGATAAGGCAGTGGCGGTAGCTTACGCCGGAATAGAGCGTAAACTCGTCGTTGTCGAATACCTCCTTGAGGAAGTTGACGAGCACTCTTGCATCGGCGGTGGAGATGTCTCCGGCGCAGTAATCGACCATCGTTTTGTCTTCGTAATTCTCTTCGTCAGAGAGGGTGACGAGATTGCACCTCAGAGAGACGTCGGTGGGTTTCATATCTATTCCGATAGAGCCCGCCTCGAGAGGCGAACGTCCGGAATAATAGAGAGCGGGGTCGTAGCCGAGGACCGAGAGGTTGGCGACGTCGCTGCCCGGCTTGAGCCCGTCGGCAACGGTCTTTACAAGACCGACTTCCGCGCGCGCCGCGAGCTTATCCATATTCGGCTTTTTTGCCTTTGCCATCGGAGTGAGCCCCAAAAGCTCGGGGACGGGGTAGTCGGCCATGCCGTCGCAGAGCAGAACAACATATTTCATATCAAAAACTCCTTCGGAATCAGTTTTTTCGTTTCCAACTATAGCACACTAACGCGGAAAATGCAAGTAGAATGAAACTCGCCGAGGGTGTCGGCATTTGTGCAAACTGCAAATATTTTTGAGGGAGGGGCAGGGGAAACGGCGGAGTGCGGGGGGCGAAGCCCCCTGCCGCCCCCAAAGGGGGGCGGCAGCCGCCGCGCAAGCGCGGCGGGCGCGCCCTCGGCGCGCGGGCTTCGCCCCGAAGGCGCAGGGAGCTTTAAAACGCATAATTTTTCCGCAGAAGGAAATACTATCCTCGAAATTCTGCGCGAAAGGAAGTATTAAATATGAGCAAAGGCGGCAGAAAAGCGGGACTTGTGAGCATAAAAAAGCTCGCCCGAAGAACGGCAAAGCGGATAAAGACCCTGAAGAGGATATATTCCGAGCTCTGCGCCTCGGGCGTTCCGAACGACGCCGCGGCTTTCTTTGCCGATAATTTTCACACCGTCCTGAGCTGCGCCGATGTCCGCCCGTCGCCGAAAGACAGCCGCAAAGTATACCTCGACGGCGGCTTTAAGCTTGCCGAAGCGCTGCTCCGCGCCTCGGAAGACCGCCTCCCCGATACCGACGGCGCGCTCCTTGCCCTTCGCAAAGCCTGCGAAAACCGCAGGGTATACGGCTGCGAATTTGAATATCTCGCCTTCGGGCTTACCTATACCCTTGTCGAAAGAATATGCCTCCTTGTGAAAAATTGGGACAGGGAGCTTATCCGCTGCATTACGCTCTTGGGGAGCCTCGGCAGCCTCGACGCCGTGAGGATAAACGACGTTTTAAACCCTGTCGCGATAAAGCTCTCGGAGGACAGAGCCTACCGCGAAAGCGACCCGCGCACCCGACTTTGCTACCGAGAGGCGGTCTACGGCGCGTCTGAGGAGCTCGGTATCGACGAGCTCAGGCTCTGCGACGATCTCCTTGAAAAATACCGCGGAACAGACCTTGATATAAACAGCTTTCCCTCCCGAAAAGGCTTTCTCCCCGAGAGCGCTGCGCTCGCCTGCGCCCTTGCGCTCTTTGCCGCTGCTGCGGCGGTTTCGGTTATTACGGCTCTTTGGGCAGATGTTCCTGCGGCGGCTTTGCTCCTGTTCCTTCCGGCAGTAGAAGCCCTCCGCCCTTTCAGCGATATGATCCTTAGGCGAGGCAGGGGAGCTTCCCGCCTTATGCGCTTCGATTCGCGCTCGGAGGAGGTAAAAAATACAAAAACCGCGATAGTCCTTTCGGCGGCGGTCTCTGACCCCGAAGACGCCGAACGCCTTTACGACCGCCTTTTAAAGCTCCACTGCCTCAACCCCTCGGAGAACATTCTGATCTGCGCGCTCGCCGACCTTCACGCCGAACAGGTCCCGACGACCTCCGAGGACCGCGCGGTTATCGAAAGCCTCGGCGAAACGGTTTCGAGGCTCAACGGAATATGCGAGGGAAAGTTTTCCTGCATCGTAAGAAAGCGGAGCTTTTCCGAGACCCAGCAGGAATATATGGGTGCTCTCAGAAAGCGGGGCGCTCTTATGGACGCCGCAAAGTATATGAAGACCGGTGAGGGCGATTTTTACGCCGCTCTCGGCG
The DNA here is from genome assembly GCA_947627875.1 of uncultured Clostridia bacterium. Taxonomy (GTDB): domain Bacteria; phylum Bacillota; class Clostridia; order Oscillospirales; family Ruminococcaceae; genus Faeciplasma. The sequence goes on along the minus strand of CANQXS010000004.1, from coordinate 96,537 downwards.
CAGCCGAGCGCCTTGTCGGGACGGAATATATATGCGCCGTCGACAGCGATACCCAGCCGCTTATGGATTCCGTCACCGAGCTTCTCTCGATAGCGCTCCACCCGTCGAACAGGGTAAGAATAGAAAACGGCAGAGTCGTTTCGGGCTACGGGATAATCTGCCCGCGAATGGTCACCCGCTTGGGAGATTCCCTGAGGACAGAATTTGCAAAAAGCCTCGGCGGGATAGGCTCGCGCTCGAGCTACGACGAGGAATCGTCAAACCTTTATCAGGACGTTTTCGGCAGCGGTACCTTCTGCGGAAAGGGGCTTATCAGCGTCGCCGCACTGCTCGAATGCACCGGCAGCCTTAAGAGCGAGCGGATACTTTCTCATGATATCCTCGAGGGCGAGCTCTTAAGGACCGCCTACGCCGGCGATGTCTGCTTTACCGAGGGGTTTCCGAGCACTCCCCAGAGCTATTACCGCCGCGCCGACCGCTGGATACGCGGCGATTTTCAGAACCTTCCCGAGCTGTTCTCAAAAAAATACGGAGTCCTCTCAAAGCTCAAGCTCGCCGACAATCTTCGCCGCGCCGCAACGCCGCCCGCGGTCTTTTCGGCGATGTTTCTCGGCTTCTTTATATATCCGACTTCCGCCGCGGTAACCGCCCTTGCCGCGCTGATCTTTTGGCTGTTCCCGTCGGTAATGGGGACCGTTTCGGCGTTTCTTTCCGACCGCGCCCTCGGGCGGCGATTCTATTCCGGACTTTTGAGCTCGGCGTCGCAGAACCTTCGGTATATCCTTTACAGCACGGTAATGCTCCCGACACTTTCGGTAAAGTCGGTAAGAGCAATCTTTACCGCCCTTCTGAGGCTTATAACCGGCAGGCGGCTTTTGGACTGGACGACCTCCGACGCCTCTGAGCGGGCGGGCTCGAATCCGATAAGGTTTTATCTCTGGGCAGAGCTCTCGGCGCTTTCGCTCCTTTGGTCGCCCGATTATTTCATAAGGCTTATGGGCGCGGTTTTTTCGTCGATGCCTGCGCTTCTTTCGCTCAACGACGCGGGGATAGCCCTTTCGGACAAGACCCCGAAATACCGCGACGCCCGCGAGCTCTCGAAGCAGTTTGCGGATATGTGGGGCTTCTTTGAAAAATACGTCACCCGCGCCGACAACGACCTCCCGCCCGACAACGTACAGTTTTCGCCGGTATACCGCGTCGCCCACAGGACCTCGCCGACGAATATCGGGCTTTATATGCTCTCGGTGCTCGCGGCTTGCGACCGCAGGCTCATAAATCCCGAGGCCGCGCTCTCGCGCCTCGAAAGAACGCTTAACACCGTCGGTCGGCTCGAAAAATACCGCGGCAATCTCTACAACTGGTACGATACCCAGACCCTTGAGATCTGCCCTCAACCCTATGTTTCGAGCGTAGACAGCGGCAATTTTATCTGCTGCCTCGTTGCGCTGAAAGAGGGGCTTAAGGAGCTCGGAAACGACCGCAGGGCAAATAGGCTCGTTTCGAGGATAGAGGAGATCATCAGCTCCTGCGACTTCTCGGCGTTTTACGACGGCGTCCGCGGGCTTATGGCGATAGGGATCGACCCGAAAGCCCTCAGTCAGAGCCCCAACCGCTACGACTACCTTATGAGCGAGGCGAGGCTGACCTCGTTCTGGGCGATAGCCTCGCGGCAGGTACCGAAAAGCCATTGGCTGAGGCTCTCCCGCTCGATGCTCTCCTCGGGATTTTTCGGCGGCGCGGCTTCGTATTCGGGGACGATGTTTGAATTCTTTATGCCCGAGATATTCTTAAAGAGCCCCGAGGGGTCTCTCTTCGGCGAGAGCCTTAGATATGCGCTCTGGGTGCAGAAAAAATACGCGAAAAGCCTCGGCAGACCCTACGGTATTTCGGAGAGCGGCTATTACAGCTTCGACAGCGCGCTCAATTACCGCTATATGGCGCACGGCGTCCCGAATACGGGCGTAAGGCGGGGGCTCGAAAACAGCTATGTCGTTTCGCCCTATTCGACATATATTTCGCTATGCTTTGCGGGCGCTGAGGGTCCCGAAAACCTCCGCAGAATAGCGGAATACGGAATGTACGGCTCATACGGTCTCTATGAAGCGCTCGATTTTACGGCTTCGGGCTCTGAAAAGCCGGAGCCGGTCCGCAGCTATATGGCGCACCACGTCGGAATGAGCCTCTGCTCGCTCGACAATTACCTCGGCGGCGGGATAATTCAGAAGAGGTTTATGCGCGACCTGCGAGTAAGGGGAGCACTCGAACTGCTCGACGAGCGCTTCCACCTCGGCACGGCAGTCTTTGAAAACAACCTTTTGAAGCCGAAGCAGACCGCCCCCGAGCCGAGGGAGAGCGAGACCGAGATTCTGAGCGGCTTCAGCCTTTCAAAGCCGAGGGTAAAGCTTATCTGCAACGGCGAGATGACCCTGATGATAGCCGACAACGGCGCCTGCGCTTCGCTTTACCGCTCAGAAAACGTCTACCGCCGCACCCGCGACCTTATGATGAGACCTACGGGGATATTCAGCTTTATCAGCGACGGCGGCGACGCGCTTTCGCTGAGCTGGCTTCCCGATAAAGCCAAAGGTCTCTGCGCGGAATTCAGCGAGGAGGGAGCGGCTTTTTACCGCAACACAAAAAAGCTCTCCGCCGGAATGAGGCTGAGGCTCCATTCGGAATATCCCTGCGAACTGCGCACCTTCGCCCTCAGAAACGAGACAGCCGAGGCGCTGCCGGTTTCGATTATAAACTATATCGAGCCTTCGCTTCAGTCCGACGCCGCCGAGGAGGCTCACCCCGCGTTTTCAAAGATGTTTTTGCGGCTCGAGCGCGACCCCGAGTGGAACACCGTTATTGCAACGAGGGTGAACGGCGAAAAGAAGATATGGCTGGGGATAGGCTTCGTCGAGGAGGTAAAGGAATGCGTGAGCTTTGACCGCGGCGAGGTGCTCGACCGCCCCGACGGTATTGCCGGCATCGGCAGGCGATTTAAAGAGATACCGCCGAGCCTGATCTGCGAGCCCGACCCCTGCGTGTTTATCCGCGCTTCGCTCGAGCTTCCGCCGAAAGCCGAAGCCGAGCTTACGCTGTTTTTGGTCTGCGCCGATTCGAGGGAGGAGCTTATAAACCGAGTCTCCGAGATACGCCGCAGACGCCCGAAATTCTGCGCTCTGCCCCGCCTCGACACCGCCGCAGGAAGGGTCGCCTCGGCGCTCCTGCCCCATATTCTCTTCGGAGGGGAGACTACCCCCGAAAAGCGGGAGGCAGTGATAAAAAATAAGCTCCCGCTGAGGGCTCTTTGGGAGCTCTCCGTCGCGACGGATATCCCTATGGCGCTCGTAGTCCTGAATTCCCGCAACGACTCGCAGAAGCTTTCGGCTTACCTCGGCGCATATAAGCTTTTAAGGCTCTGCGGGCTTTCTGTTCAGCTCGTTTTTGCCTTCGACGACGGCGGAAGATACGAGCGCGCTCATTATTCCGAGCTCATCTCTGCCGCAAAGGAGCTCGGGCTCGAGGGCTCGGTGTATTCGAGCGGAGGGATACTCCCGCTCGATCTTTCGAGGGCGCGTGAATGTCTTTTTGACCTCTGCCGCGCCGCCGCCTGCCATATCTGCACCGACGAGATAGCCTCGGAGCAGCCCGAAATAAACACCTTGAGCTATGCCGAAATAAAGGGATCGGGTCCCATTCCGCAGAAGGTAGAGCTGCCCGTTGCGCGGGGAGGCTTTACCGGCTCGGCTTATGTCGTCAATGAAAAGCCGCCGCTGCCATGGTGTCATATTTTATCTAACCCTGTCTTCGGAACGCTCGTTTCGGAGGGCTCGCTCGGGTTCACCTACGCTTTCAACTCCCGCGAAAACCGCCTGACCCCTTGGGACAACGACCCCGAGCGCGACAACCTCGGCGAGCGGCTCCTCCTTAAGACCGACGGCGGGATCTTCGACCTCATAAGGGGAGCGGCGGCGGTGTTCTCGCCCTATAAGGCGGAGTATTACTCGCGCGGCGAAGGCTACGAATGCCGCACCGAAGTCGGCGTTTCGGCGAAGGGAATGTGCAAAAAAATCTCGGTCGAGCTCAGGCTGAGAGGAAAGGGGAAGCTCTGCTATTACGTTGAACCCTGTATGGGCGCCGACCGTTCCCGCGCCGATATGATAATTCCGAAAAAGACCGAAAACGGGCTTATTCTCGGCTCGCCCGCCTCGGAAATTCCCGGGTATATGTATCTGAGCGCTTCAAAGAGCGCCTGCGCCTGCACCGACCGCGAGAGCTTTCTCTGCGGAAAATGGGAGGAATGCGCCGAGCCGTCCTCGGGGCTTATAGGGGCGGTGTGGTGCGATGTAGGCGACGGGGAAAGCCTCAGCTTTTACCTCTCTTACGGGCTTTCGGAGCGCGCCGCCCTCGAAATGCCGCGCAGGTTCCGCGTTCAGACCGACACCCGCGAGCGAAAGATCGAGATCAAAACGGACAGCGAATACACCGACCTTCTCGCGAACGTCTGGCTCAGGTATCAGGCGCTCCACGCGCGCATCTACGCCCGAACGGGGTTCTATCAGTGTTCCGGCGCATACGGCTTCCGCGACCAGCTTCAGGACGTCGTCGGGATAGTCTCGGAGAACCCCGGGGCGTTAAAGACACAGATTCTTCGCTGCTGTACCGCGCAGTTCAAAGAGGGCGACGTTATGCACTGGTGGCATACAGTAGTGAACCGAAAGCCCCGCGGGATACGCACCCGAATCTCGGACGACGCGCTCTGGCTGCCCTATGCGGTCTGCGAATACGCCGACAAGACGGGCGACCTCGGGCTTTTGGAGCTTAAGGTCTGCTGGTGCGACGGAATAGAGCTCAAAGAGGGCGAAAGCGAGCGCTACGGCGAGGTTTTCAGGACCTCTCGGCGCGACAGCGTTTATGAGCACTGCCGCAGGGCAATCGACTTCAGGCTCGGAAAGACCGGCGAAAACGGGCTTATGCTCATCGGGACGGGCGACTGGAACGACGGCTTCGGCTCGGTCGGGAAGGACGGCAGGGGCGAATCGGTCTGGCTCAGCGAATTCTTTATAATAGTTCTGAAAAGGTTTTCCGAGCTTTCAAAGCGCCTCGGCGACTGCGATTACGCCGAAAAGCTCGCGGAGAGCGCCGAAAAGCTCTGCGAAGTAGTCGAGAGCCGCGGCAGGGAGCAGGGGCAGTATCTGAGGGGTTATTTCGACGACGGCTCGGAGCTCGGCTCGCCGAAGAACCGGGAGTGCAGCATCGACGCAATAGCTCAGGCTTTTGCGGAGTTTGCAGGTCTCGGAGGCGAAGGCTTTGCAAGGGCTGCGCTCGAACGCGCCTATTCCGAGCTTGCGGATATAAAGCGAGGAGTCGTAAAGCTGTTTACGCCCGCTTTTTCCGACGGCGCCGAGCCCGATCCGGGCTACGTCAGGTTCTATCCCTCGGGAATGCGCGAAAACGGCGGGCAGTATACCCACGGCGCTGTGTGGCTCGGAATTGCTTGCCTGAAGGCGGGGCTTACCGAGGAGGGCGAAAATATCCTTGAGGCGCTCAGCCCGATAAACCGCGCTCTTGCCGGCTGGGACAGATACAAAACCGAGCCTTATTACCTCTGCGGCGACGTTTATGCAAACAAAAACTGCTTCGGGCGCGGCGGCTGGTCGATTTACACCGGCTCCGCAGCCTGGTATTACCGTGCGATAAGAGAGGGGCTCTGCGGAGTTTCGCTCAGGGAGGGTAAGCTCAGAGTCGACCCCCGCGCGCCAAAAAAAGCAGAGGTGAAGGACTCCGGCGGGACCGCCTGAAAAAGCCTCCGAACCGAATAAAAATGTTTGCCGCTTGCCGCGTCTGCCGGCGGGCGGCAAATGCATTTTAGTTAATCAAACAGGAAAATGTATCCAAAGCTGCCGCCGCCCGTGCTTCCGTCAAAAGTTCCTTAACTTTTTGCGTCTTCCCCGCCGAATCTGTGTAAAAGTAGCAAAATTTTCACTTTTTCATAAATTTCTTGAACTTTGCTATTGTAATAAATACTGAAAAAGTGTATAATTTTTAGCGTAAGATTTTGTGCTTTAAACCAGTACAATGAAAGAAAAGGAGATGCAATATGAAATTATCAGAAAACCCGATTTTACGTCGTGTGTTCTCGCTTGCAGTGACATTTGCGATGCTGCTTTCAATGCTCGTCGTAATGCCCGTAAGCGTAAGCGCCGACGAAAATCAACCGGGGGGGGGGTAAATCCTTAGAGCTTTTGGATGCGGATATTATTCCCGACCTCCGCAACCCCGAAAATCTCGCCCCGTCAGACAACGGCATCATGACCGTTTCTCTTGACGAAGAAGAATACGTTCGCGTATCTATCGTCGTCGAGGGCAGCGCGACCATTTCTGCCGGTTTTGACACAAAGAACATCGCGGACAACGACGCCGCTATGTCATACCGCGCTGAGCTTGAGCTTCAGCAGGAGGACGTAGCTGCGAGGATCCGCAGCTACGGAATCGATATCGACGTAGTGTGGAACCTCACGCTCGTTGCGAATATCATTTCCGCAAACGTCCGCAGAGGCGATATCGAAGCCATCAAGACCGTCCCCGGAGTTGTAGACGTTTATGAAGAAACCGTCTATACCGCCGACAGCCTCAGCGATCCGATCACCCCGAGCATGGCGAATTCTCCGGCTCTCACCGGTTCACCCGTAGCCTGGTCAAGCGGCTATACCGGCGCAGGCTCAAGAATAGCCATTATAGACACCGGTATTGACCTCGAACATATTGCGTTCGACCCCGATGCCCTTCTCTATTCCTATCAGAAGAACGGCTACGACACTTCGCTCCTTATGACTGCCGACGAAGTGGCGGAGGTATATCCCAAATTAAATATGAGCAAGCGCGGCAGCTTTACCGCCGATATGTATTACAGCGAGAAAATACCCGTTGCGTTCAACTATGCCGACGGCACCTCAAATGCAAGGCATCTGGGCAACGGCGTTGATTTTCACGGCTCTCATGTCGCGGGCATTGCAGCCGCTAACGCATATATTCCCGACGGCAACGGCGGATTCACCGACGTTACCACAGTTGAAGAAGAACAGGCGAGAGTAAAGGGCGTTGCTCCCGACGCTCAGCTGTTTGCAATGCAGGTATTCACCGGCGGAACGACCAGCGAATCCGATTACTTCGCCGCCATTGAAGACGCCATTCTCCTCGGGGCCGACGTTTGCAACCTTTCTCTCGGCTCTACAAACGGCTTCTCTCACAGCGACAGATTCGGCGAGGTCCTCGAAGAGATCACCGAGAGCGGCGTTATCGTTGCGGTAATGGCTCAGGGCAACGACGGCGCTTTCCCCGACGGGACCTATCCCGGCGCGCTTTATAACGACGACGTAAGCTTTAACCTCACCGGCTCTCCTGCCTCGTTCACCGACTCCATCGCGGTCGCTTCCGTCAACAACTCCGGCTATGTCGAGCAGATAGTTCTCGTCAACGGAGAAGAACCCATCACTATATACGACGCCGTAGTGGAGGGCAACAGCAGCAACGACGACATCCAGCCCTTCTATTCTCTTGGCGACAGCGTTGAATTCGTCTATCTCGACAGCATCGGAACCAAGGAAGAATTCGATTATCTTGCCGAAAAAGGTCTTGTTCAGGGCAAGGTAGTTTGCATCAACAGAGGCGACATCGATTTTTCGACTAAGGCGAATAACGCCGTTGAAGCCGGCGCTATCGGCGTTATCATCGTAAACAGTTATTCCGACAGCGACCCCAACGGCGGTACGATCCGCATGGACCTCTCAGCCTATAAATACACCGCTCCGGTTGTTTCCGTTTCTTATAGCGACGGCAATGTCCTTACTGCCGACCTCAGTTGGGAATATATGGGTCCTGTAGATTATTATATTCCTATGGAGGGCGAGACCGCGACCCTCGATATCACTATCCACGGCGCTCTCTACGACGAGCAGATAATGAGCGACTTCAGCTCCTGGGGCGTTCCCGGAAGCCTTGAGCTCAAGCCCGATATAACCGCCCCCGGCGGCTACTGGATCTATTCGGTCCTCGGCGCCAATGACAACCCCAACGGCGGCGAATTCGCAACAAATGAGCATGACCAATATGCGGGCGTCGTCGGCACCTCTCAGGCTGCTCCGCATATCTCGGGTATGATCGCGGTCCTCTCGCAGTATATCCAGAAGACCGGTCTTGCGGATAAGCTTGGGCTTGCTCCGAGAGTAGTTGCTCAGAGCCTGCTTATGTCTACCGCGACCCCGATAATGGACCCCTATAACTCCGGCTATTATTACCCTGTTCTTTATCAGGGCGCAGGACTTGCAAACGTCGGCAACGCTGTTTCGGCAGACGCCTTCATTATGATGGCTCCCAACGCCAACAACAGCTATGACGACGGCAAGGTAAAGGTTGAGCTCGGCGACGATCCTTTAAAGACCGGCGTTTACGACTACACCTTTACCCTCACGAATACCGGCGAAGGCACCAATTCCTACACCTTCGGCACCGACCTCTTCACTCAGGCTATTGAAGGCGCATATCTCTCGAAATACACCGCGCCCATTCCTTCGAGCGTTTCCTATAAGGTAAACAACGAGCCCTATGAGGTAGTTGCTTCTATAGACGCCGACGTCGATATGGACGGCGACACCGACGAATACGACGCCGTTGCCATTCTCGACTACCTTGTCGGCAACGTTGACGGCTCCAAGCTCGACCTTATTGCCGCCGATGTCGATTCCGACACCGAGGTTACCTCCTACGACGCTCATCTCATTCTTGCCGGTCTCGGCACAAGAGTTACTCTCAAGCCCGGAGAGACGGTTACCGTCGACGTTCACATCGAGCTCAACAAAGCGGCGCTCGAATCTTATGTAAACGGCGCTTGGGTCGAGGGCTACACCACCGTTTCCGCCGAGGCCTCCGTTGAGGGCGTCCTCGACGTCGACTACAGCATTCCGATCATAGGCTTCTACGGCAACTGGACCGATCCTTCGATGTTTGACCGCCAGACCGATATCGACGCCATCTACGGCACTAACGATCTCGATAACTACGGCGACGCCGAAGTAAAGCTCGCGAGCGGAGATTATCTCCCTTATAACGGACTTCTCACCTATGTTGATTCCACCGACGGCGGCGAATATATCGTAACGGGCAACAACTACGTTACCGAAAGCGAATTCCCTGCCGACAGGCTTGCGATCAGAAGCAGCGACACTATCGGCTCCTTCAATTACACCCTTATCCGCAGCGCCTCCGATGTTCTCACAATGATCTACGACGGCGGCGGCAATGTCGTATGGGGCGCAGTTGACAGCGACGTAAGAGGTATGTATGTAAACGAGCAGGGCAGCGTTGCGAACGATTACGAGGAGCAGGTAATAAATGTTTCTCCTGCAGACGTCGAGCTCGCCGAAGGCGACAAATTCACCGTTTCGCTCACCGCCATTCCTGAATACTACCTGATGAACGCCGAGCATGACGTTTCCGCCGTTCTGGGAGTCGTTACGAGCGGTATACTCGGCAAGGGCGCGACCCTTTCATACACCTTCACCGTCGACGACACCGCCCCCGTTATCACAGGAGCCAATCTGTCGGTAGACCTCGACGATCCCGACGCAAAGAGCGACCTTACGTTCAGCGTGACCGATAACGAAAACCTCGCGTTTGTTGCGGTATGCCGCCGCAGCAACGAGAACTTCGTCTTTGCTTACGACGTTCCCGCAACCGATGAATTCACCTTCACCGCTACCGCCGAAGAGCTTGAAGGCGCGGGTGAATTCGTTCTCCTCTATGCGGCCGACTACGCCGGCAACACCACCGTTAAAATGGTAAGATACGGCGGCGAAAGCGCCGACATTTCGGGCACTCTCATCGGCGTCGACGCCGAGACCCTTATGTGGAGCAAATACGAGCCCGACCGTGTCGGTCTTGATACTACCGATTATTTCAATTCCGTATATGTCGGTGTTACCCCGATAGCTCCCGTAAACAGCGATGCCGATGCGCTTCCCGTCAGCGCGGCTACATATGTCGACGGCTATCTCTTCCTTGTCGGTCTTAACAGCGACGGGACCACCGGCGCGCTCTTTGCCGCTTCGGTCGACGAGCCCGACTACGTTTATCAGGTCTGCGACCTTCCTTCCTACGGCATCGACGCCGTTGCCGCGCTTTCTACATACAACGGCAGCATAATCGTTATGAATTCCGCTGCCGAGTATTCCGAGCTCTACATGGTAGATCCGGTGAGCGGCGGTGTCGGACCGATAGGCGCTGTTTCCAACGATGAGGAGCTGCCATTCAACTCTATGGCTATCACTCCCGACGGCACCTGCTACGGCGACGTTTACGGCAACGCTTTTGAAACTCAGGGCAGGCTTTACGAATGGGATATTCTTGCGGTGAACTTCTATTACAACTACTACCGCGCTATCACTCCTGCCGACGCAATAGAGACCGTCGGACTTACCGAGCACATTCCGTTCATCAGCTTGGCTTATGACGAAGCAAGCAGAAAGGTATACTGCTCCGGCTTTATGAACTTCTTCTTCCCCGCAGTTTATATGTATGCTTTCGACGTCGACACATATGAGCTGAATCATTCAAACACTTCCGAGGATGTTTCGGGATTCGATACGTCAAATATTCCCGTAACCTATGCTCTTACCGTTATCCCCGAGGATACCGAGAGCGTAAATCTCCAGCCCACTACCACCGCGACCGGTATTCCCGCTCCCGCCGAGATCAATCTGTTGGTAGGCGAGAATTATCCTTTGAACATCAAGGCTGATCCTTGGATGCTCGAAATTACCGGCGACGACGGTCTGCCCGTAAGCACCCGCGAGGTAACATGGGTATCTAACGACCCGACTACGGTAATGGTAAACGGCAACGTTCTTTACGGCGTAAAGGAAGGCACCGCGACGATAGTAGGTACCTCTGTCGCAACTCCTTCCGTTACTACCGGTCCGATAACCGTCAACGTGACCACCGCTCCCGCGCACGACTTCACCGCCTTCGTATACGGCGCCGACGGAACCGCGGGCTGGGCTCAGGTAAACGCTTCGAGCCCGAAGGACTACATTCCGCTGACCTCATCCGATTACGACGTTTATGCCGGAACCGCCAGCGGAGAGCTTGAGGACGGTTCTCAGAAGATATTCGTTCAGACCGGCGCAGAGATTGCGGAAATTGACCCTGTTACCCTCCAACCCGACGGCAGAAGCACCGTGATCGAATATATCAACTTCCTCTTCAGCGATATGGCAGAGGTGCCTTATCCTATAGGCGACATACTTCCTCAGCTCGATGAAGTTAGTCCCACCGAATTCCTGGCGATCGGCGACATGGGCGATTCGCTCTACTTCGGCAATATAGATACTCTTGCCGGCGCGCCCTATTACTTCGACGGATTCTCTTCAAGATTCGGCTCTCCGATGGTAGGTATTACTTACCAGTATCTCGCTAATCTCTCCGGCTCCGATTCCATCATCGCCGTATATGCCGTTATGTGTGAAGACGGCGGGCTCCACCAGGTATTCTTAGGTCTTACCGGAGAATATGCGGGATATATTCTCATCGGCGCCGCAGAATACGACACCGGCATTAAGAACCCCGGCGCGGGCGACTTCTACACCGCTAACAAGAACTCGCTCAACGCTCTCGGCTCGCTCTACTTCAGCGAGGGCGCAGATCCTCAGAGCAGCGCCGACGACTTCCTCCTCTATGCTGTTTACAACACCTCTATCAATCCCGATACGGCGCTTCTCTACTACATCAAGACCGATTCGAGGACAGGCGAGGCTCATATATCGGTCGATCCCGAGGGCTTCGGTCTCGACGTATGGCCCGTTACCGCGCTTATCGGTAACTCTGCGGTAGCTTACGATCCGAGCGGTGCGAGCGCCGGCAGAGTCGTTGAAGACGCTATAGTTATCGGAACTCCGACATTGAAGTCTCTCAGCGAGTGCGTAGCCGTCACCGAGCCGGTAGCTCCTATGCGCCGCTCCGTTTTCGCGAATGTATTCCCCGCGGCTCCCGTTCCCGCAGAACCTGCTCCCGCTGAGCCTACTCCAGAGGAGCCAGCTCCTACCGAGCCTACTCCTACCGAGCCTGCTCCCACAGAACCTACTCCCGAGGAGCCCGCGCCTACCGAGTCTGCTCCCGAAGAGCCCGCCGACAATGTTACCGCTTCGGTCGTCGGCTCGCTCAACAGCATAACCGCCGAGGGCAGCAGCACCGCGAAGAATTCGCAGTATGTCGACCCCAAGAACTGCACCGTTATGGTCCAGATGAAGATCACCGACGACACCAACGGTCTCTTCACCGTAAAATACGACCCGACTATGCTTACTCTTGTCAAGGCTACTCCTCTTGCAGCCTACTGCTCGATGAAGGTCGACGAGGCTGCCGGAACAATCACCTTTGCCTATGCTTCGGCAGAGCCCGAGAACGGAATGGTCCTCGACCTGCTCTTCAGCTACGACAAGAAGGACGCTTACAAGAAGTTCAATCCTATCGAGATCAATATGAGCGAGGAGAACGATTCCGGCAGTGCTCACGACTCAATCTCCATTCCCATCGATCCCGACACCGCGAACGGCGTCCACGTTCATAACTTCGTAATGGCGTTCAGCGATACCGAGCACTGGCTCATCTGCCCGAGCTGCGGTGTTGTCGGAGGTCCGAGAGAGCCTCACACCTTCGTCAACGGAGTCTGCACCGCCTGCGGCTATGTACAGCCCGGCTATGCGCTTCCCACTGTCCCCGGAGGCACAACAGAGACCCCGATCGAAAGCTCCGACGATACCGTTGAGATCGAATCGCCTGTCGAAGGAAGATTCAACATCAGCGTCACCGAAGGCTGACCCGACTTAACCAAGAAAAGCGCTCATCATTCAGATGAGCGCTTTTTATGTCTTGATTTTCTATGGGAGCCTCAGGCTCAGAGGCTGTCGCTGTTGCAGACCTCGGCGATCGCCGCCGCGAAGATCTTCGCGTTTTCAACGAGCGCGTCTATCCTTATGAACTCGTCGGCGCCGTGAATGCGGTTGTCCTCGCCCTCGACCTCGCAGCCGAACGCCACGCCGCCGGGTATCCCGTGGACGTAGGTCCCGCCGCCTATCGCTATGCATTCGCCCTTTTTGCCGGTCACCGATTCATAAGCGCCGAGAAGCGTTTTTACAAACGGGCTGTCCGACGGTACGCAGTGGGGCTCGCTGCCGCCTGATCTTGCCTCAAAGCCGGCTCTTTTTAGAGCTGCGTCGAGCTTATTGCAGACCGATGCCGCCGTTTCGCAGACGGGGAAGCGGATATCTATCGCGCCGCCGAGATTTTCGCCGTCGAAGTCGAGAACGCTCAGAACAAGCGTGAGCTCGCCAGAAATACCGTCGCGGGTGGCAACTCCGGCGCTTCTGCCGTCGGTCTCTTTATAGGGGAACTCCCTTGCGAGCCCCGAAAGCAGACCTTTTGCGGGCTCGTCGATATTGATAAGCGAGAGGAGCTTTATAAGCGCGGTAAGCGCGTTGTCGCCGGCGGCGGGAGTAGAGGCGTGGGCGCTTACGCCGCGAACCTCAATTTTCGTTCTGCCGCCCTCAGAAGTAATCCCGAATTCGGCGGTGCAGCCCGAGCCCGCAGCGGCGTTTATTATCTCGGCTTCGGGGATTCCTTCGACCTCGGCGGAGGCGAAGGCGGGAACGGCGTTCACCGTTTTTCCGCCGTGAAGGCTTATCAGCTTTTTCGAGCGGCAGGGCGCGGCAAATCTGCTTTCAATCCTGCCCTTTTCGATGTTTATAAGCGGGAAATTCGCGTCGGGCGTGAACAGCCAGCGGGGCATTCTGCGGTGCTCGCGGAAGTATTTTATATCCGACGAGCCGCATTCCTCGTCGGTGCCGAGAATAAGCTCGAAGCCGTGCTTGAGCGGCACGCCGAGGTCCTTGAGCGCCTTCATCGCATACATAACCGATACCGCCGGTCCCTTGTCGTCCATAGCGCCTCTGCCGTAGATTTTCCCGCCCTCGACGGTCGCCTTATAGGGCTCGCGGACCCAGCCGTCCCCAGCGGGAACGACGTCGAGATGGGCGAGTATTCCGAGCAGCGGTTCGCCCTCGGTGAAAGAAGCCAAGCCCGCGCGGTCGCCGACGTTTTCGGTCTTAAAGCCGAATTTTTCGCAAATTTCAAGCGCCGAGCCGAGGCATTCCCTCGCAGCTCTGCCGTAGGGCGCGCCCTCCTCGGGCTCCTGCCTAAAGCTCGGGTGAGAAATAAGCTCTCCAAGGGTGTTTATCATTTCGTCTCTCATCGAGTCGATATAGCCGAAGATTTTTTCGGTATTCATTTTAATCTCCTTTCACGATTTTTTTAATCAGCACCGCCGCAGAAATCGGCGGGATCAAAAACGCTTCGCAGTAGGTCGCGAGCGGCTCTTCCGACGCCTTGATGTCGCTTATATGAAGATACCATTCCCCCTCGGGCAGCAGGAACATCTTCGCGCGGGGGATAGGGTTGACGAGAATCAGAATCTCTTCGCCTCGGGTAAGCTTTATCGCAATAGTTCCGTCGGGCGAGGAAAGCACCTCGGCGGCGTGCTCGATGTCGTAAAAGCTTTTGAGCCTGAGAACGGGGTGAGCCTTGCGGAAGGCGATAAGCCCGCGGCAGTATTCCGATTCGCGGAGGTTTTCTTCGAGCCTGTTCCACTTTAAGGAGTTCACGCTGTCGGGCGAGCGGTAGCTGTTGTGGTCGAATTTTCCGTATCCCAAGGGCTTGGAGCGCAAAAATTCCTGTCCGGCGTGAATGAAGGGCATTCCCTGCGAGAGCAGAACGAGCGCCATCGCGAGCCTCGACATCTTTCTGCGGTCGTCGTCGTGGCAGCCGCCCGTCGATAAAACGAGCTTGTCCCAGAGAGTGAGGTTGTCGTGAGCTTCGCAGTAGTTTACGGTCTGGAGCGGCGAGCCCGCCCAGGGCGCAGAGCCCAAAAGCCCGTTTATGACCGACTGGCGGTAGTGGTAGTTGCCGCTTATATAGCCGAGGTCTGAGTCGCTGAAGCAGTCGCCCTTTATCGCGTCGCGGAAGCCGTCGTTAAAGAATCCGTACCGCGGGGCTTTGCGGGCGTTCCCTTTTGACGCCGAGCGCTCGTAGGGCAGCGCCGAGGCTCCGCCCGTCCAGCCCTCGCCGTAGAGAAGCGCCGAGGGGTTTATCTCCTTAAGCCTGTCGGCAATTTCGTTCATCGTGTCGGTGTCGAGCACAGCCATAAGGTCGAAGCGGAAGCCGTCGATCTTATATTCCTTCGCCCACCAAAGGACCGAATCTATAATGTATTTTCTGACCATCGCCCTTTCGGAGGCGAGCTCGTTTCCGCAGCCCGAGGCGTTTGAAAAGCCGCCGTCGGCGCTTTGGCGGTAATAATAGCCGGGGTAGGTGATGTTAAGGCAGGAGCCCTCGGAGCGGTAGGTGTGGTTATAAACAACGTCCATAACAACGCCTATGCCCTCTTTATGAAGCGCCGAAACGAGCGCTTTGAGCTCCTTTATTCTGAGCTCAGGCTTGTCGGGGTCAATAGAATAAGAGCCCTCGGGAATGTTGTAGTTAGAGGGGTTGTAGCCCCAGTTATACGACGCGCGCGGGTCTTTTTCGTCTACGCCCTCGAAGTCGAATACCGGAAGGAGCTGGACGTGGGTTATGCCGAGCTTTTTTAAATGCCCGAGGCAGGTCGGCTCGCCCGAGGGCAGGCGGCTTTTTTTGTCGGAAAAAGCGGCGAACTTTCCCCTAAGCTCCGGGGGTATCGCAGAGGAAGGGTCTGCCGAGAAATCGCGGACAGAAAGCTCGTATACAACGGCGTCGGCGGGGCAGCCGAGGCTTACATAGCCCTCTCTTTCCCAGCCATCGGGGTTTGTCGCCGAGAGGTCCGTTATATATCCGCGCAGACCGTTTGCGCCGCAGGCTTTAGCGTTTATGTCGATGCATTCGCGTGAAATACCGCCGTAGGTGAAGGAATAGGTATAGTAAAATCCGTCGAGGCGGCGGGGATATGAGTATCTCCAAACGCCGCTGCCGTCGTTTTTCATAGGTATGCGGTCGCAGGGCTCGTCCCCCTCGACGCTGTAGAGCAAAAGCCGGACTTCCTCGGCTTCGGGCGCCCAGACCGAAAACTCGGTCTTGTTTTCTTTAAGCTCCGCTCCTAAAAATCCGTTATAGGCGAACCTTGCGTCAATAGCGGAAAAATCCATATTATGCACTGTCCTTTTCGGAAAAATATTCATAATAAGTATTATATCGCAGCTTCTCAAATATTTCAATAGTAAATTTGCGGCGGCAAAAAGCCTTTAGCCGAAAAAGCCGAAACTGTAACCGATTTTTAATCATTTTTGTCTTTTCAAACGGAGAAAAATCTGATATAATGATTAAAATGCGACTGTTATATTTTTATACGATGTTTGACCGCAAAAACGGAGGTCGGTGGCAATATGAAAAGAATCAAGAAACTGCTCTGCGCTCTGCTCGCTTCGCTGATGCTCGCTCTCAGCCTGTGCGTAAACGTCTCTGCCGACGTAAGCTTTACGCCGGATTTCGACGTTTATTCCGAGGCGGCGCTGCTTGTGAATCTCGACACCGACGACGTTATGTATTCCAAGAACGCCGATAAGCAGCTCGTCCCCGCGTCTCTCACAAAGATAATGACCGCCGTGCTGCTTTTGGAGCAGTTCCAGAACGATATTTCGGCTCTCTCGACGACTAAGGTCTCGGGCGGATACGAATGCTTCGACGAGCTTTATCTTCAGGGCGCCTCGACTGCCGACATTCAGGTCTACGAGGAGGTCTCTTATAAAGATCTTTTATACGCGCTCATTCTCCGCTCAGCCTGCGAAGCCGCGAATATAATCGCAGTAAACATCGGCGGGAGCCTCGAAGGCTTTGCCGAGATGATGAATATAAAGGCGGCGCAGCTCGGAATGGACAACACCCATTTCACCAACGCCCACGGTCTCTTCTGGGAGAACCACTATACCACCGCTAACGACCTCGCAAAACTGACGAAATACGCCATGACCCTGCCGCTCTTTATGGAAGTCGCGAGCACCGAGACATATAAAATGGCGGCGACAAACAAGCATTCCGAGCCGCGCACGATAAGCCATACCGTACTTATGATGTCTAAGACCAACGGCGGAAGCTATTACTATGAATACGTCAGGGGAATAAAGACCGGCACCCTCGACGAGGCGGGGCGCTGCCTTATAACCACCGCCCAGAAGGACGGCTATCAGTATCTTCTTATAACCCTCGGCGCGCCGCAGTACGACGAAAACGGCAACTCGGTGATGTATAACTTTATCGACCACAAGAATATTTACGAATGGGCGTTCAGCACCTTTGAATACACAACGATCATCGGCAAGACCGAGGAGATAGCCGAGGTCCCCGTTGAATACGGCGACGGAGTAGACTACGTTATAGTCAGACCGAAGGAGGAATTCTCGCGAATCTGGAGCAAGAGGGTATCGCCCGATTCGGTCCATAGGAGCGTTGAGCTGAGCGAAAACGTCATAGCGCCGGTAAAGGCGGGGGACGTCCTCGGAACGCTCGAGCTTCAGTACGGCGGGGAAACGCTCGCGGTCATCGACCTTGTCGCGACGACCGACGTTGCGCGTTCGCGGCAGAAGGAGCTCACCGCCGTTGCGCAGAGCTTTATCGGCTCCGACGATTTTTACAGCGCAATCAAGTATTCGGCGGCATTTTTTCTTATATATACTATAATAATCATCATCATTAAAATCGCGTTCGCGCGGGCAAACAAAAAGCGGGCTAAGCTCTACGCCCCGCCGAAGAGAGATACAAAGAGAAACAACTGGTAAAATAAGAGGGAACGGATATAACCCGTTCCCTTTTTATGTGTCATTCTCCGAAAATCTCGGAAACGAGCCGCTTTACGGCTTCGTCGGCGGCAAGAAGGTCGAATACCGCGTCTTCCGATAAAACGCCCCGCTTTAAATTCTCGGGCAGGAGCCCGTTAATGTCGTCGTTCAGGTCGGTCATCCAGTCGGTTTTGTAGTAGCTGCAGAGAGCCGCGAGCTTCGGCTTTGCGGCGGCATATTTTTCAAGCGCTGTCAGAAGCTCCGAAACGGCCTGAGAAGCCTCGTCGAGATACTCCTCGTTTTTTGCTATGCGCGCGATGTCGGGCATATTCTCACCTCCGAAGTATAGTATATCACAGGCGGGCGGGGAAATCAACCCGCTCCCGTCTTGACTTTTTCTCCCCGCGGGGCTATATTATTTGTGTAAGGGGGCGCGAAAATGGACATTTCGGCTTATATTTCTGGCGGAAGGGCGACCTCGGCGGTGCTCGCCTGCGGTGGAAGCGGCAGCCGTATGGGCGAAAACAAGCTTCTTATCGACCTCTGCGGAAAGAGCGTTATCAGGCGCTCAGCGGAGGCTCTCGGCTCATGCGACAATATCATAAAAATAATAATCCCCGCGCCGCCCGAGCTTTGGGATACCTATAAAGCCGAGCTCGTGGGGCTGACGGTCCCGGTTTTGTTCTGCGCGGCGGGAGAAACGAGAGCGGCGTCGGTAAAAAACGCCGCGGCTCTTGCCGAGGGCGACCTCATTCTCATTCACGACGGCGCGCGCCCGCTCGTGACCGAGAGCGAGATAAAGCGCTCGATCGACGACGCTCAAAGATGGGGCAGCTCGGTAGTCTGCACTCCGGTAAAGGACACCCTGAGGATATGCAGCGACGAAAAGAGCTTTTGCCCCGACAGAAGCGGTATATATACCGTCCGCACGCCTCAGACGTTTTCGCTTCCGCTATATAGATATGCGCTCTTAAATTCGTCCGGCGGCTTTACCGACGACGCCCAGCTCCTCGACGCGATAGGCGTAACTCCGCATATAACCTTGGGCGAATACCGAAACATCAAGCTCACCACCCGCGAGGATATCGCCGTCGCGGAGGAATATCTCGGAGGGAAGACTATGAGGATAGGTCAGGGATACGACGTTCACAGGCTCGCCGAGGGCAGAGAGCTGATCCTCGGGGGAGTAAAGATAGACTATGAAAAGGGGCTTTTAGGGCATTCCGACGCCGACGTTCTCGTCCACGCGATCATGGACGCCCTTCTGGGGGCCGCCGCCCTCGGGGATATAGGAAAGCTCTTCCCCGACACCGACGATAAATATAAAGGAGCCGACAGCCTAAAGCTCCTCGGCGCCGTTGCGGAGCTTCTCGGAAAAAACGGCTTCGCGATATCGAATATCGACGCCACTGTAATAGCTCAGGCGCCGAAGCTTGCGCCTCATATCGAAAAAATGCGCGAAAATATAGCGAAAGCCGCCGGAATAAGCGCTTCGCAGGTATCGGTAAAGGCGACTACCGAGGAGGAGCTCGGCTTTTCGGGCAGGAAGGAAGGAATAGCCGCTCAGGCGGTAGCGATGATTTTGAGAAAAAATTAAAAAAATTTTCTCAAACCCCTTGCATTTTTTGCGGGGATTTGCTATAATAACAAAGCTGTGTTGCACACCGGCTTGGTCGCAGCGATCTTGGGATATAGCCAAGCGGTAAGGCAGCGGACTTTGACTCCGTCATTCCGGTGGTTCGAATCCACCTATCCCAGCCAAAGCTCAAGACAGCTTTATACTGCGGCATCGCCAAGTGGTAAGGCACTGGACTCTGACTCCAGCATTCCCTAGGTTCGAATCCTAGTGCCGCAGCCAAAAAGTACCGGCTTAGGTCGGTGCTTTTTATTTTTGCATAAATAGACCGCCTGCTTTCACCGAAAAAACGGTGAGCGGGCGGTCGGCTTTTGGGTTAGGCAGTTGACGAATGATTTTTTGCTTTGAAATCGGGATCATCTCAGGCGCTTATCCGTCGTGTTTATTCCTCCGAAAATTGCGGAAAATTTTCAGTCGGCGAGGCATTCGGCGGTGAACCTGTCTACGGTCTCGCGGTATTTCTTTTCGTCGGTGATATACGCCGCCGCGTGGGGCGCGCCGGGGATTATCAGCAGCTCCTTTTTCGAGGCGCAGGCGTCGTAGATCTTATAAGCCATCTCGCAGGGGACATAGCGGTCGTCGTCGCCGTGGATAATGAGTATCGGTATATCGGTGTGTTTGACCGACTCCACAGCCGAGGATTCCTCGAGGTTGAGGTTTGCGCGGAGCTTGCAGGCTATCTGAAGAAGCGGGAAGCAGAGCGAAGCCGGATATCCGCCTTCCCTCGCGACCTTGCAGATTATCTCTTTCGGGGAGGAATACCCGCAGTCAGCCAAGATGCATTTTACGTTTTTCGGCAAGCCTACGTCGGAAGCCATAAGGACTGTCGCCGCGCCGAGGGATACCCCAGAAAGTACGATTTTCAGCCCGCTCCCGAAGCGCCCGACGGCGTAGTTTACCCAATCGAGGCAGTCGTAGCGCTCGTTCACGCCGAACGCGATCACGTTTCCGCCGCTCGCGCCGTTTGCCCGCTGGTCGACAAGAAGGATATTCTGCCCCTTTTCGCGAGCCATTTTGAACCCGCCGCAGCCGTCGCGAAGGGCAGTTCCCTTGTAGCCGTGGAAGAATATATTCAGCACTCCGTCGTCGGAAAAGGCGTAATACCGCCCTTTCAGAACGGTACCGTCGCGCGAGGAGCGAATTTCGACCCACTCGAATGGGACGCTCTCGGCGTCGGATATGAGCCTGTGCATAACCGGCATAAGCGAGGCGTATTGCTCGCCGCCCATCTCGATATGGGAGTCGTTATGGCGGAGCTTCTGCGCGTCGGAGTGAAAACAGGTGATGTTAAAGGTCTTTACGGCGACATAAGCCGCCGCTGCCGCCGCCAAAACGATAACCGCGGCAAGAATTATAAGAATGATAATGAGAGCAGTCATATTTTTTACCTCGGAAACAGTGTTTTTATATATTTTACACTTTCCCGAAAAAATAGTCAAGAATCACTTGACAAATCGCTCCGAAGACGCTACAATATATAAGGTTGACACGGGCTCGTAGCTTAGTTGGTAAAGCGCCGCGTTCGCAACGCGGAGACCGTGGGTTCGAGTCCCATCGGGTCCACCACGTCGCGGCGAGCCCTTTTGGCTCGCCGCGATTTGCTTTTAAAGCTGTTTTCAAATCGCGGCTTCGCTTGACGGGCTGCCGCTCTTCCTCCCCAAAAAGCCTTACGGCTTTTCGGGGACCCCTTTTAGCACCCTCGGGTGCTTTATTTTTTTTGAGCGAAGTTACATAACGGCAAAAATAACGCTTCTATTGTGCCGCGGCGTCGCAAATTTCACACCAGCTTTTTGTATGCCGCGGTTTTTCTGTATTTCCCTAAATCCTCGCTTTCTCTGTATGCTCTGATTTCCTCCATATCAAACTCAACATAGTATATCGTTTCCTCAAGCTTTTTTCCTACGAATATTGTGTTGTCAAACCCTTCCCTCGTCCATACCACGGGACTGAATGCGCAGGAATTTCCCATTCCCTGCGCCGGAGGATTTGCCATCGCTATGCCGACCATATTTTCCATAGCCCGCACCGAAAGTTCTTTTAATCTCGGCGGCATATCGCCGCAGCAGTTGGGGTGCATGATCAGCTCCGCGCCGTTCAGCATAAGCTCTCTGGCGCTCTCCGGATATTCCCTGTCATAACAAATCATACATCCCATTGTGATCCCGTCAAACCTGCACACGGGAAAAGAATCTCCGGGTTCCAGATATCTTTTCCAGTCGAAATCGCAGGTATGTACCTTTGAATATTTAAGAATTACTTTTCCGTTTCTGTCGATTATCCAAGCCGTATTTTGCGGATATTTCTTTCCCTTGGAAAAACCGGTTATGACAACGCCTATATTCAGTTCGGCGGCAAGATTTGTTATTTGAACAAAATGTTCTTCGTCTTCCGTCAAAGCGTTTTCGCGCCATTTTATAAATTGGGGATCGCTTTCAATATCCTGAACCGGCAGCAATTTCTTACAAATTTCCGGCGCCGCATAGGCGGTTAGAAAGCATTCCGGAAATAATACCAAATCCGCACCGTTTTTACTCGCTTCCCGAATCAGTTTTACAGCCGTTGCGGTATTCCGCTCTATATCGGGAACGACGGTATCATACTGAATAAGAGCTACCTTCAGATTTTTCATAAAGTCCTCCGTCATGTGGGCTTCGCAGTGCCGTCGGGCACTCTTGCTTTCTTATCTCAGAGGGGCTGCTTCCCGCTCTTTTTATATCCTGTCAAATCCTTTATTGCCTCGCCGGCGATGATAAGCCCCGCGACCGAAGGGACGAAGGCGCAGCTCCCCGGGGGCTGCTTTTTTGCGCCCTCTTCGAGGCATTCGACGAGCGCTTCCGGGTCGGGAGCTATGGGCGGCTCCTTTGAATAAACCACCTTGAGGCGCTTTATTCCGCGCTTTCTGAGCTCATACCGCATCACCCTCGCGAGCGGGCAGACCGATGTTTCGTAAATATCCGCGACCTCTAACGCGGTCGGGTCGGTCTTGTTTCCCGCGCCCATTGAGCTTATCACGGGCACCCCCGCGGCACTGGCTTTTTCTATTATGCTCAGCTTCGCCGAGACGGTATCTACCGCGTCGACGACGTAATTGTAGAGCGAAAAGTCGAACATCTGGGCGGTCTCGGGGGAATAAAACACCCTGTGCGCCGTGACCCTGCAATCGGGGTTTATGTCGGCTATCCGAGCGGCTGCAACGTCGACCTTATACTGCCCTATCGTCGATTCGAGCGCGACGATCTGGCGGTTGATATTTGTGAGCGATACTCTGTCGCTGTCAACTAAGTCGAGGGCGCCTACCCCCGAGCGGGCGAGCGCCTCGACGGTATGACCGCCTACGCCGCCTATCCCGAATACCGCGACCCGCGCCTCGGAAAGCCTTTTAACGCCGCTTTTGCCGAATATAAGCTCGGTCCTTGAAAATCTGTTGAGCACAGCTTTAACCTCTTTAATTCCGCGGAATCACTTGCAGTAGTTCTCTATATAGCCGTTGAGCGCCGCCCGGATTATCTCCTTTGCCTTTGCGGGGCCGTCTACCTCTTTGACGGCGGTCTGCTTGCCCTCTAACTCCTTATAAACCGTGAAGAAGTGCGACATCTCGTCGTGAATGTGCGTAGGGAGCTGATTTATATCGGTGTATGTATTATAGGTCGGGTCGTTGAAGGGGATAGCGACGATCTTTTCGTCGTTTCTGCCGTTGTCGACCATCGTGATGACTCCTATCGGATAGCATTTGACGAGGGTCATCGGGCGTATTTCCTCGGAGCAGAGCACCAAAACGTCGAGCGGGTCGAGGTCGTCGGCGTAGGTGCGGGGGATAAAGCCGTAGTTTGCGGGGTAGTGGGTAGAGGTGTAGAGTATCCTGTCGAGCCTGAGAAGCCCCGTCTCCTTGTCGAGCTCGTATTTGCACTTCGAGCCCTTGGTTATCTCTATTACCGCCTCGAAGCAATCAGAGGTTATCCTTTTCGGGCTGATGTCATGCCATATATTCATAAAAATGCCTCCTTTTGATACGGTAATATGATACCACAAGCCGCCGGAAAATGCAAGATATATGCGTAAAATATGGGAGAAACCAACTTATTTGCCTCTTGCAGCGCAACTCTGTCCGGCGCAAAATGCGAAAATGCGGCGCCGTGAGCTTTTTGCTTTCACGCCCCTATATCCCCGCATCTGATTGCCCTCGGATAGGGTAGGGGAGACAAGCGGCGCTTAGCTTTGTTGAAAAGAAAACCCCGCCATATGACGAGGTCTATGTTATCTTGTCTGCTCGTCGAGCGTTAAACCGTAGCTCGGCAGGAACTCATCTATAAAGGCGTCGGCTTCCTTTAAATGCATATTCTTCACCGACTCGAGGGTCTGGCGCTCTGCTTCGGCAAAATCGGTGTTTCCGCTGCGGCGCTCCTCGACGCATTTTATCAGCGCCGAAAGCTTGTCGGCAGCCTTGACGAGCCGCGCGATCTCGGGGTCCTGCTCGCAGTCGAAAACTGCAGCGTAATCGCCCCGAAGGTCGTCGGGAACGGTAGAGAGGAGCTTCTCGACGGCGGCGTTCTCGACCCGCTTATACGCCGATTTTATCTCGGGGTCGTAATATTTCACCGGCGTGGGAAGGTCGCCGGTTATTATCTCGGGGACGTCGTGATACACCGCCGCGAGCACCGCCTTTGAGACGTCGACGTTTCCGCCGAAGCGGCGGTTTCTGAGCTCGCAGAGAAGATGGGTTATCATCGCGACTTCGAGCGAATGCTCGGCGATGTTTTCGGTTCGGGAGTTGCGCATAAGCCCCCAGCGCGAGATGTATTTCATTCTCGAGAGAAGCGCGAAAAAGCTTCCGTTCACAGGTCATTCACCTCTTTCGCTTCGGGCTCGTATTCCTCGTTCTCAAGGGCGTAATCGAGGACTTTTCCGTAAAAATCTGCGGGGTTGAGCAGGATCTTGTCGGCTAAAAGCTGAGCCTGCTCGCGGTCGGGGGCGTAGAGCCGAAGGTCCATAAGAGTGAGCCCGCCCTCGGTGCAGAGGATATTAACGCTGCACCCCTTTTCCTGCTCCGAAACCGAAATTTTCACGTCGTTCTGGTTCTTTAATCTGGCGAAGAATTTCAGCCCCGAAGAAAGGATTTTGTTGCGGAAGCTGTTCGGGACCATTCGCTTGAAGTCGTCGGCGCCGATTTTCGCTAATTCCGACAGGACGTAATACTGCTCGCCGTCCTGCTCTTCAAGGGTCAGGGTCTTGGCTTCGAGGAGCTCGTTCACCGCCTCGGTGAAGACAAAATAGTTTACTATCCCGTCGTCGGTGGCTATCTCGGTGAGCTGCATAGGGGTTATCGGGCGGTTTATCTGCCTCAGAAAATAGCATATCAGTATCTTCACGGCGTAAGTGTCGGTAAGATTCATCATATCCGGAGTGATGTATTTTTCGTAGCCTGCCATATCCGAACCTCCTTAAATCTTCTTTATGTTGGCAAAATTAGCCATTATCTTTTTCGTGCCTACCTTTTCAAAGGCTATCTCCAAGAGGGTGTCGTTCGACATTCTCGTCGCCTTCAGGACGGTCCCCTCGCCGAAGATATTGTGGCTCACCCTGTCGCCGACCGCAAACACCTTTGCCGCGCCCGAGGTTCCGGTCTTTGCGCTGCCGAAGCCCCCTCCGAAGCCGCCGAAGCCGGTTCCCGAAGGCTGGGGCTTTTTAGCGGAGCGCTGAGGGATATCGTCGGCGGTGCGCTCGACCTGCTCTCTGACGTATTCCATCGGCAGCTCGCCGACGAACCTCGAGGGCTTGTTGTAGTTGGTCGAGCCGAAGAGCATTCTCTGGCGGGCGCAGCAGAGATAGAGCCGCTTTTTTGCCCTCGTTATCGCGACGTAAGCCAGGCGGCGTTCCTCTTCGATGTCCTCCTCGGTGTCGGTGCTGCGCGAGCTCGGGAAGATGTTTTCTTCAAGCCCGACGACGAATACGTTGCTGAATTCGAGCCCCTTCGCCGAATGAACGGTCATAAGCGTCACGCTGTCTGCCTCGGGATCCATACCGTCGACGTCGGTATAAAGCGCAATTTCCTCCAAGAAGCCGGAGAGCGAGGGCTCGTCGGCGCTCTGAGAATAGCTCGCCATAGTCGATTTGAGCTCGTTGATGTTTTCAAGCCTGCCCGCGCCCTCGTCGCCCTGGGCTTTGAGCATATCGAGGTAGCCGGTTTTGAGCATAAGCTCGTCTAAGAGCTCGTCGAGCGGAGAAGCCGAGGCGGTCTCCCTTAACTCGTCGAATACCTCGGCGAGCGCCGTGAGCTTCTGGGCGGAGCGCGAGAGCAGCGGATATTCCCCCGCCCTGCGCATAACCTCGAGCGGAGTTTCCCCGAGACCCGACGATACCTGCTCCAAAAGGTCTACCGTGGCGTCGCCGATTCCGCGCTTCGGCTCGTTTATTATCCTGCGCAACCTCAGCATATCGGTCTCGTTGTTTATTACCGAGAGGTAGGCGATAATGTCCTTTATCTCCTTGCGCTCGTAGAATTTTACGCCGCCTATCACCCTGTAGGGTATTCCCGAGGCGACGAACGCCCGCTCGAGCGCGTTAGACTGCGCGTTCATTCTGTAGAGAACTGCGCTGTCTGACCATCTGCCGCCGTTTTTGACCGACTGATATATAGTCTGGGCTACGAATCTCGCTTCGCCCTGCTCCGAAGCGGCTTTATAGAGGACGACCTTGTCGCCCTCGCCGCCCGCGGTCCAAAGGTTTTTGCCCTTTCTGCCGCGGTTGTTCTTTATTACCTCGTTGGCGCAGTTTAAGATTGCCTGAGTCGAGCGGTAGTTCTGTTCGAGCCTTATTACCCTTGCGTTCTCAAACTGATTCTCGAAGGAGAGGATATTTTCTATCGTCGCCCCGCGGAATTTATATATCGACTGGTCGTCGTCGCCGACAACGCAGAGGTTCCTGCGCTTTTCGCTTAAAAGCGAAACAAGGCGGTACTGCACCATATTGGTGTCCTGATACTCGTCGACAAGGATATATTTATAGAGGTTCTGATAATGAGAGAGAACGTCGGGGTATTCCTCGAAGAGCCTTACCGTAAGCAGGATAATGTCGTCGAAATCGACGGCGTTTGAAGAGCGCAGCCGCTGCTGATATGCTCGGTATATCTCGCCGACGGTCTTTTTTCGGTAGTCCCCCGCAGAATGGAGTATGTATTCCTCGGCGGATATCTGCGACTCCTTGGCGTGGGATATCTCGGAGAGGACGGATTTAGGCTGAAACAGCTTGTCCGAAAGATTGAGGTCGGAAAGGCACTGCTTTAAAACGCGCACCGAGTCGTCGGTGTCGTAGATAGTGAATTTCGGGTCGTAGCCGAGATTCTGTATCTCGCGGCGAAGTATCCTTACGCAGGCGGAGTGGAACGTTGCGGCGGTTATGCCGTCTGCCCTTGAGCCGAGCATAAGCCCGAGGCGGGTCTTGAGTTCTCCTGCGGCTTTGTTGGTGAAGGTTATCGCCAAAATGTTCCAGGGGCTCACGCAGTCGACGGCGACGATGCTCTTTAAGCGCTCGCTGTCGGATTCCCTGCCCTCGGCGTAGTCGTTGAGAAACTGGACGTCGGCGGGGCTGACTCCGGCAAAGCGGGTCTCGTCGAAATAGGCGTTTCCGAAATATATCATATTGGCAACTCGGTTTACGAGCACGGTAGTCTTGCCGCTGCCCGCTCCGGCGAGTATGAGCAGCGGTCCGTTTACGGTAAATACCGCCTCGCGCTGCATATCGTTGAGGTTAGAAAAATACTTCTCCATAGCGCGGCGCTTTGCCGCGGTAAATTCTCTGTCGGTCATTTGTTCCTCCGTGAAAATATTCGTTGCATATATAATACCACAAAACGAGTCCGAAAGAAACACCTTGAAGCGGGTTTTTAAAAAAAGATTGAAAATTTTTCGGAATTTACAAATAACTATAGCTTTTTTTCGGGAAATATTATATAATAGATTCAGCATAAAGGAAGGATGTGGTATCTTGAAGCTTTTTTCCAATAAAAAATACAACGTTATACTCAAATATGCAGTAATCGCGATAATTATAACCCTTCTCCTTGTAACCGCGCTTTTCAGGTGGGACACGATAAAGGGAATCTTTTCGGCGATAGTTAAGATATTCGAGCCGATAATCTGGGGAGCGGTGATAGCATTTATCATGAATCCGATAATGATGAGCACCGAGAAGTTCCTCAACAGGTTCATCTTCCGCAAAAAGCCCCATCAGAAGATCTCCCGCGCGATAGGCGTAGCAGTTGCCGCGCTCGTCTTCATCGCGGTCATACTCGCGATAATCCTAACGGTAATACCCGAGATAATGTCGAGCATTCCGGGAATCTACTCCGGCATTACCAACGAGCTTATCCCGAAGGTCCAGACCTGGGCGAAAACGATACTCGACGACAACCCGAGCGTTCAGGAGGCTGTTATGAACGGTCTCTCGGACCTCGGTCTGAGCCTGCAAAGGCTGCTCTCAACTCTCGGTCCTCAGCTCACGGGGCTTCTCAACAGCCTGCTCGACTTTGCAAATTCGGTAAAGAACTTCGCCTTCGGCTTTATAGTTGCAATTTACTTCCTTGCGAGCAAGAAAACGCTTCAGGCTCAGGCGAAGAAGCTTATAGTCGCCTGCTTCCGCGAAGACACCTACCGCTGGATATTCAACTTCACCACCAACACTAACAATGCCCTTTTAAACTTCATCTACGGCAAGGTCATAGATTCCGTTATAATCGGCATTCTCTGCGGGATAGGAATGCTCATCTTCAATATGCCCTACGCAATGATGATATCCATTATAATAGGCATTACCAACATTATCCCGATATTCGGTCCGTTTATCGGAGCGATACCCTCGGCGCTGCTCGTTCTTATCGCCGAGCCCCGCAAGGTGATATGGTTCCTGCTGTTTATTCTCGCGCTTCAGCAGCTCGACGGAAATATCATCGGTCCGAAGATACTCGGCTCAAAGGTCGGGCTCTCTTCGTTCTGGATGCTCTTCTCGATAATCGTATTCGGCTCGATGTTCGGAATAATCGGAATGATAGTCGGAGTGCCGCTCTTCGCGGTAGCATACGACCTTATAATCGGATTTGTGAATTCGAGGCTCGCGCATAAGAATATGCCGACCGACGACGATTATTACGACATTCCCTGCGTAGAGATAGGGCTCGTAAGGGACGACGACCTTCCCGCCGAACCTATTGCGATAGAACAGCGGGATGACGCTCCCGAAGACAAGACGTAACGGCACCGAAAGCTCGTTTACTTGGAAAGGAAAGCATTATGAAATCAAGAATTTTTGCCGCGCTGCTGGCGGCGCTTATGCTGCTATCTGCCTGCGGCAAATCCGAGACGATAACCACTCCCGACGGAGAGACAAAATATCTCATCACCGCGAAAAATCCCCTTATATGGGACGATATCCCCGACCCCGATGTGATCAGGGTAGACGACGCATATTATATGGTCTCGACTACGATGTATTTTATGCCGGGCTGTCCGGTTATGCGCTCCTACGACCTCGTTCACTGGGAGATAGTCTGCTACGTTTACGACACTCTCTCCGAGACCGACCCGAAATACAACTTGGTCGGCGAGGAGAACGCCTATGCAAAGGGTCAGTGGGCGACGAGCATTCGCTATCACGACGGAAAATTCTACGTTCTGTTCTGCTCGCTCGACCTCGGAAAGACCTTTATCTTCTCGACTTCGGACATTGAGAGCGGAAGCTGGGAGCGCACCGAGCTCGACCGCGTTTTCTACGACGCCTCGCTCTTCTTTGACGACGACGGCAGGGTATACGTCATTCAGGGCATAGGCGACGTGACCGTGACCGAGCTTCTGCCCGACTGCTCCGGGGTCAAGCCGGGCGGAGTTGACCAAAAGATACTCAATTCCGGCATTGTAGACGGCTTGAGCGGCGCCGAGGGCTCGCATTTCTATAAGATTGGCGACTACTATTATCTCCTTATGATAAGCTATGCGACATCGACCCCCGGGGTAGCCCGCTGCGAGCTCTGCTACAGGAGCAAGACGCTTTTAGGCGAATACGAGGGAAAAACGGTCCTCTGCGATACGATGGGCTATTACGGCAGCGGCGTAGCTCAGGGCGGAATAGTCGATACCCCCGAGGGCGACTGGTATGCGCTTTTGTTCCAGGACCACGGCGGAGTCGGGCGCGTTCCCTGCCTTCAGCCCGTTGAATGGACTGACGGCTGGCCTATGATGGGCGAAAACGGAAAGGCGGTCAGCGAAATATCGGTCTATTCTACCGAAAAGGAGTGGCAGGAGAGCAGCTTTATGGGCGACGACGAGTTCGATTCGGGCGAGGATAAGCTCTCGCTCCTTTGGGAATGGAACCACAACCCCGACAATGAAAACTGGAGCCTTTCGGAGCGCCCCGGATATTTCAGGATAACCACCGCCAAGACCGCAAGGGATATATTCCACGCGCGCAACACCCTCACCCACCGCACCGAGGGTCCCTGCTGCACCGCCGAGGTAAAGCTCGACTACAGCGGGCTCAATCCCGGCGACCACGCGGGCATAGCGGCGTTCCAGAGCTACTGCGGAGAAGTCGGCGTTTACATCGACGGCGAAGGCAAAGCCCACGCTTATTACGGGAACATAAAGCGCGGTCAGGAGCTTTATCTCTCGAAGGAAGAGGACATTTCGGGCGGAGAGATCTATCTGAAAATAGAATACAGATTCTCTGACATAGCCGACGACGGCAGCATAACCACAAGCGACCAGGCGAGGTTCTACTACTCGCTCGACGGCGAGAACTGGGAGAAGATAGGCAAGAGCTTCACGATGTCTTACGACCTCGACCTCTTCACCGGCTACCGCACCGCCCTGTTCTGCTATTCGACCGAAAAGTCGGGCGGCTGCGCCGATTTTGACTGGTTCCGCGTTACGAAGGGATAGCGGTTAAAAAGAATGCAAAAAGCACCCAAGGAGCTTCGGCTTCTTGGGTGCTTTAAGTTATGCTTCAAATCATTCTGCGGTCTTTTCAAATCTTAAGACGTTCCAGGAAAGGCTCTTGAGCTCGGTTTTCACCCTGCCGTTTTCGCAGACGGCGGCGGGATTTACCTTCGGGACTATCGCCTCGGGGTCTTCCCAGGTGTTGGCGGCGCTGAGGTCTTCGGAATACATCTCGATGTGCTCCTTAAAGGCGTAGCCCTCGAAGGCGGAGGCGTCGAGCTCGAGGGTCTCGGAGCCGTCCCAGCGGCGGTTGATGACGAAAACGTTCAGCTCGCCCTTTTCTTCGTTGAAGGCTGCCGCCGCGTCGATAAATGGCACTCCCTCCTTCTTGGGGTACTGAGAGTTGTCGTCGACCATATAGGCGGGAATGTCGAAGGTGTCGCAATCGACCGCAACGCGGAGCGATTCGCCCTGACCGTAGCGCATAAGCTGGGTGAACGGATAGAAGCCCGCCGAGCGCCAGGTATGCTCTCTGTCCGAGGAGACGAGAGTTCCGAGACCGCCCGTCTGGCAGCCGACCTTTACCCTGTCGGCGTGGCGCAGGAAGGCAAGCAGCACCGAGGTGTTGCCGAGAGCGCCTATCATATCCCCGCGGCGGCGCATAGGCGGTCTGCCGGGGAACATATTGTCGGGGTCGTGGCGGACGTATTTTCTGTCGGGATTAAAGACGTAGTGGTCGGCATAGAGGTTATGAGGACCGTAGCCGTAGCGGTATTCGCGCGGCGGGCGCGACATAGCGCCGTATTCGTCGAAGGATATCATGACCTTCTTCGGGCTGCGGCATTTTGCCTGAACATAGTCGAGCATCGCGGATTCGGTGTTTATGAAGTCCTCGTAATAGAGCGAGCCGCCCAAAAGCGCGCCGAAATCGCCGGGCGCGGCGGAATGGTAGTGGTGAATCGAGAGGTAGTCGACTGATTCGTAGCATTCCTGCATAACCTTGAGGTCCCATTCGGGGAAATGAGTCATAAATGGCGCCGACGAGCCGCATACGCCGGTCTCGATAGAGCCGTCGACCCATTTTATCGCCTTCGAGATCTCGTTGGCTTTGATTCCGTAGCCGCGGGGGTCGCGCTCCCACGAGCCGACCTGCCAGGGACCGTCCATCTCGTTGCCGAGATACCAAAGCTTTACGCCGTAGGGCGCTTCGTGCCCGTTTTTGCGCCGAAGGTCGCTCCACCAAGTGCCGCCCTCGTGGTTTGTATATTCGACGCAGTAGACGGCGTCGTTTATTCCGGCGGTGCCGAGGTTTAGGGTATAAAGCGGCTCTGTGCCTATCTTTTCCGCCCATTGGAGATACTCGTCGTGACCTACGTCGTTGGGGATATACTGGTGCCAGGCGAGGTCTAAATGAGCTTTGCGCTGCTCCTTCGGACCTATCGAGTCTTTCCAGTCCCAGCCCGAGACGAAGTTTCCGCCCGGGAGCCTTACGGCGGGGTTGGGGGTTGCTTTGAGGGCGTCGATGATATCGCGGCGGAAGCCCTGCTCGTCGGCAGTCGGGTGCTTGGGGTTATACATGGTGCCGTTTACCATCGTGCCGATGGGCTCGAGGAACGAGCTGTAGAGCCTCGGGGAAATCTTTCCTATGCGGTAGGAAGGGTGAACGGTGAGCTTAGCGATTTTTCCCATAAAAACATCTCCTTAAATAATATAATGTTCCGTTACGCTTTCGCGTATGAGTTAATTATACAGTTTTGTGAAGAGTTTGTCAATCGTGATAATTGCCGTCTACAGCTTAACAATCTTAAAAACACCGATTTGTTATTCGAACAATTTTACCTATGATTTTATGCAAGTCCGATATTATATATGATCATCGCTCGCAGAGTTTGAGTTATTCTGCATATGCTCAAAAATTTTTTCAAAAAATCCCGCTCGGGATATTGTCATATCGGAAAAAATCTGATATTATAGATGTGTATGTGATTATACCCAACGAAAGGATATGTATTTTATGTCTAACTGTGCAATAGTCGGCATCAACTGGGGCGACGAGGGCAAGGGGCGCATGGTCGACCTCATCACCCGCGACCACGATATCGTCGTGAGATATCAGGGCGGAGGCAACGCGGGTCATACCATCATCAACGAATACGGCAAGTTTGCCCTCCACCTTCTCCCCTCCGGAATTTTTACCGACGGAGTCGTGAACGTCCTCGGAAACGGCGTTGCCCTTGACCCCGAAAACCTCTGGAAGGAAATAGAAGAGGTGCGCTCCCGCGGGGTCGGCATCACTCCGGACAACCTTATGATAAGCGACCGCGCTTCGCTCCTTATGCCTTGGCACCGCGAGCTCGACGGGCTCGAGGAAGCGCGCCTTGCCGATAAAAAATTCGGCTCGACAAGGCAGGGCATAGCCCCGTTTTATTCCGACAAATACTCTAAAAAGACCGTCCTCGCGGGCGAGCTCAACTACCCCGAGCACTTAAAAGCCCACCTTGCAGACCTCTTGGAGTGGAAAAACCTCACCCTTAAAAACGTCTACGGCGCGAAGGGGTATACTATGGACGACCTCGAAGAATGGCTCGGCGGCTACTGCGAAAAGATCCGCCCGTTCGTAAGGGATACCGGCGCTTTCCTCAAAAAGTCGTCGGCAGAGGGCAAGAAGATCCTCTTTGAAGCCCAGCTCGGCGCTCTGAGAGACCTCGACTACGGCATAGTCCCCTACACCACTTCGTCAAACACGATAGCGGCGTTCGCGCCCGTCGGCTCCGGCTTCCCGGGAGTGAAGATAGATAAAATAATCGGCGTCGTTAAGGCGTATTCCTCCTGCGTCGGCGAAGGACCGTTCACCTGCGAATGGTTCGGCGAGGAGGCCGAGAAACTCCGCGAGGCGGGCGCGGAATACGGCGCAAAGACCGGCAGACCCCGCCGCGTAGGACCTATCGACATAGTCGCAACGAGATACGGCGTCGAAACTCAGGGCGCGACCTGCATTGCCCTCACGAAGTTAGACGTTCTGAGCTATATGGACAAAATACCGATCTGTTCGCGCTACGAGCTCTTCGGCAAACAGACCGACGAATTTCCCTTCCCGGCTGTTCTGCCCGAAGCCGAGCCGGTCACCGAATATATGCCCGGCTGGAAGTGCGATATAAGCGGCTGCCGCAGATGGGAGGACCTCCCCAAGGAGGCCAGAGACTACGTCGAATATATCGAGCGCGAAATAGGCTGCCGCATCGGCTATGTTTCGGTCGGACCCGAGCGCGAAAGCATTATAATCAGATAGAAAGGAAGCTGTATATGCCTACAAATATCTACGAATCCCCTCTTTCCTCGCGCTACGCCTCCCCCTATATGCTCAACCTGTTTTCGATGGATAAGCGCATTCAGACCTGGCGCCGCCTTTGGGTAGCACTTGCAAGAGCGGAGCATAAGCTCGGTCTTCCGATAACCGAGGAGCAGGTAAAGGAGCTCGAGGAGCATATAACCGACATCGACTACGAGCTCGAGCATCAGCGCGAGAAGGAAGTCCGCCACGACGTTATGGCTCATATCTACACCTACGGCAAGGCTGCGCCCTCTGCCGCGGGGATAATCCACCTCGGCGCGACGAGCTGCTACGTCACCGACAACGCCGACCTCATCATCTACCGCGACGGTCTGAAATATCTTCGCGGAGAGATAGCGAAGGTTCTCAACAATCTCGCCGACTTCGCCGAAAAATACAAGAGCCTCCCGACCCTCGGCTACACCCACTATCAGCCCGCCCAGCTCGTTACCGTCGGAAAGCGCGCTTCGCTCTGGGCTCAGGATTTTCTCGCCGACTTAGAGGAGCTCGACTTCGTCATCGACAGCTTCAAGTTCCTCGGCTGCCGCGGCACGACAGGCACCGAAGCGAGCTTTATGGACCTCTTCGAGGGCGACGGCGAAAAGATCGACGAGATGAACAGAATGATTGCCGGCGAATTCGGCTTTAAGAAGTGCTTCACGGTTTCGGGGCAGACCTACCCCCGCAAGTTCGATTCGAGAATACTCAACGTTTTGTCGTCGGTAGCGCAGAGCTGCTGCAGAATGGCTAACGACCTCAGGCTTTTGCAGCACGACAGGCAGCTCGAGGAGCCCTTCGAGGAGCACCAGATAGGCTCGTCGGCTATGGCATATAAGCGCAACCCGATGAGATGCGAACGCATCTGCTCGCTTTCGAGATATCTTATGGCAGATGCTCTCAACGCCCCGATGACCGCCTCGACCCAATGGCTAGAGCGCACTCTTGACGACTCCGCCAACCGCAGGATATCGCTCCCCGAGGGGTATCTCTGCGCCGACGCGATACTCAGGCTCGCCCAGAACGTGACCAACGGGCTCAGGGTGAACGAAAAGATGGTAGAGCGCGCGGTCTGGGAATATCTGCCGTTCATCGCGACAGAAAACCTGATGATGGAGGGCGTGAAACGCGGCGGAGACCGCCAGAAGCTCCACGAAATAATCCGCGTGTGCTCGATGGAGGCGACCGCAAGAATGAAGCAGGGCGAAGGCTGCGACCTTCTTTCAAGACTCGCCGCCCACCCCGAGTTCTCTATGACCGAGGCGGAGATGACCGCCGTTCTCGAGCCGTCGAAGTATATCGGCAGATGCCCCGAACAGGTCGAAAAGCTCGTCGGGGAGATAAGAGCCGCAGTTGCAAAGATAGAAGTCCTCAAGACCGAAGAAGTAGAGATACTCTGACAGCGCATATAATTCTGCCCCGCCCGAAGGAAGCTTCGGGCGGGGATTTTGCTGCCGGATATAAATAATTTTAGACCGATCATTTACTTCTGCATTTGCTGAGGCAGAGTTTATGACGTTAAACAGGCGCGAAAAGTACCGCACCGAATTCCACTCCGTCGGGCGAAACGAATTGCCTCAAATTTACAGCCGCCCGCGCTATTGCATTATCGTAAAAATGCTGATATAATGATAATAATCTCAAAAAGACCGCCGTTCATACACAAATCATTCGGCTTCTTAATATAATAGAGTATAAAAATCTTGCGGCGCCGCCGCGAAATGGGGGATAGCCTTGCCAAACAACGCCGAAAACGGCTCTGACCGCACCCGCCTGGGCTTTATTGCGGGTATGTTCGGGATTTTAACGAATATCGCCGCTTTTCTGATAAAAATCACCGTAGGTCTGCTCTCGGGGAGCGTTACCGTCGCCGCCGACGCAGTAAACAGCCTCACCGACGCGGGCTCCTCCATTCTCACGATGATAGGCTTCCGCCTCGCCGCCAAGCCCGCCGACAGCGACCACCCCTTCGGTCATGCGCGCTACGAGCAGATAACCGCTCTTATAATCTCGCTCGTGATGTTCGCGGTAGGAGTGCTCTTTGCGAAGAGCTCGGTCGAAAAGATATTCGTCCCAGTTGAGCTGTCGTTAAACGCGCTCACATATATTGCGCTTGCGTCGGCTATCGCTTTAAAAGCGGCACAGGCTGCCGTAAACCTTTACTTCTCGAAGAAAATCGATTCCCAGACCCTCGCCGCGGCGGCTCTCGATTCCCGGAACGACGCTTTAATAACCTCCTCCGTACTTATAAGCGTGATAGTTATGGGCGTTAGCGGAATAAACATCGACGGCTGGGCTGGGCTCGCGGTATCCATGTTTATAATCTGGTCGTCGGCTGTGATGATAAAAAAGGCGGTAAGCCCGATGCTCGGCTTAAAGCCGCCCGAAAGCCTTGTAAATTCGATAGCCGAGATAGTTGGCAGCCGCCCCGAGGTAAAGGGCTTTCATGACCTTAAGATACATAACTACGGCTTCGGCGCAAACTTCGCCTCGCTTCACGCCGAGGTAGACCCCAAAAGCGACATCGTTACCATACACAGGGTCATAGACGGCATAGAGCACGAGGTAAAAACGCGGCTCGGAGTTGAGCTGACGATACATATGGACCCCGTCGGGGAGGACGAAGATGAAAAAATCGGCGACTAAAAAGTTTTATATTATCCTTTCGGCGGTGTTCGCCGTAATAGCGGCAATTTACGCTCTCTCCTGGATATCCACCCCTTTTTCCGACTTCTACGTCAGGCATATCTACCCGATATACAGCGCCGTTCCGGTGTTTCTGTCGGGGCTGCTGCCGTTTTCGCTCGGCGAGATAATGATAATCCTGCTCGTAGCCTCGGCGATAATCGGGATACCCGCGATAATCGCATGCGCGATAATAAAGCGCAAAAAGCCGGAGCTTACGAAAAAGGTGTTCAAGGCTGTCGTCGGGCTCTGCTGCCTGATACTCGTTTACGTCTTTGCGACCGAGACCCTCGGCTGCTTCGTTATGTATCACTGCACCGAATTTTCGGACCGCTATTTTGAGCCCGTCGAGCATAACGAGGAGCTTCTACTCGACACGCTTTCGGCGGTAAGCAGCCGGATAGGCGAGCTCGCCGGAAGCTTTGAGCGCGACGCAGACGGCTACATAATCCTTAAGGAAGACCCCGCCGACGCTTGCCGCGAGGCTATGAAGAAGCTCGGAGGGGAATATTCGCAGTTAAAGGGCTATTACCCGAAGCCGAAGAAGATAATCAACTCCTTCTTTATGTCGCAGGAGGGGATAATCGGGCTTTATATGCCGTTCGCATTTGAAGCGACCTACAACCGCGACATTCAGCCCATAGCCGTCCCCGCGACGGTATGCCACGAGCTCGCGCATTTAAAGGGGATAATCCGGGAGGACGAGGCGAGCTTTGTGGCGGTAGTCGCCTGCCTTAATTACGGCACCGACGAGCTCAAATATTCCGCCTGCCTCGACGCTTTTTACTATCTCTACCGCAACGCGCTCGAGCTCAGAGGCACCGATTACGAGGACAGGCTCTGGCAGTCGGTCGCGGCGGTCCCCGCTCAGGCTTGGGACAACGATTTCGGCTCGTATACCGCCGATTACTGGGAGAAGAACAGCGAAAAGGAGATAATCCCGACCGAGACCGTCGCCGCTATTTCGGAAAAGCTCACCGACGCGAATCTTACGCTCAACGGCGTGAGCGACGGCATAAACGCCTATAACCGCGTTGTAGAGCTTCTGATGGACTACTACGGAAACGGCGGATTTATATAAAATGTGCAAAAAATGTTGCCTATAATGTTGAAAAAGTATATTGACAAAAACTGCGGCTTGCATTAAACTAATGGTGGATATAAAATATCCGAATATGTTAAGGAGGAATTATTTTATGAAAAAAATCTTTGCGGTCGTTGTTGCCATAGCTATGGTAATGGCTCTTTCCGTACCTGCTTTTGCTATTGAAGGTTCTCAGGACCTTGTTCTCGTAACTCAGGACAACGTTTCCTGGCAGACTCACGTCAGCGACAAAGTAACCGTAAACGGCGCAGGTGAGTATACCTTCACTCTTTCCGGACTCAGCTTTGACGGCGCTGCTATGACCGTTCTCTACATCAAGGACGCCAACGCTGTCGAGGTAGAATCTGCAGGCGGTACTTATGACGGAACCAACGGTCTCACCGGTGCCACCATTCTCACCAAGTCCCTCAAGATCAACGGCGAAGAAGTTGCCCTTACCGACGGCTATGTTACCGGCGTCAATGAGTCCTCCGGGCTTATCGATATTTGCTGGTATAACATCTGGGCTTCGAGCTTTATGGATGCTCCTTCCGGCACCGTTACCGACATCGAGGTAGTTGTCGAAGTCGTTGACGCCGCCGAAGCCGCCGAGGCTCCCGCTGCCGAAGAGGCTCCTGCCGCCGATGCCGCTCCCGCCGATACTGCCGCTGCTCCCGAGACCGGTATCGCTTTAGCGGTCGTTCCCGCTGTTGTAGCGCTTGCTGCTGCCGTAATCTCCAAGAGAAGGTAATACACTCTTTCCCATTTCCGCAAAAAAGCCCCCTCGCGGGGCTTTTTTGCTACGTTTAAAGGAGGACCCGCTATGCCGCTGAATTACAGAGATATAATCAAGCACGAAATTGACGACCGAAAGTTTGCCGCGGGCGCGAATATGCTCGTTTTAAAGGACGGCAAGGAAATAATCTGCGAGGAATACGGCTATCGCGACCTCGAAAACAAAATCCCGTTTTCCCGCGATACTATAATGCGGCTCTATTCGATGTCGAAGCCGATAACCTCCGCCGCGGTTATGATACTCGTCGACAGGGGGCTTTTGGACCTCGCCGACTGCCTCTGCTGGACTATGCCCGGCTGGAAGCCCGCCCATTACATCAACGAGCGGGGCGAGCGGGTAAAGTCGCAGAACGAAATAATGATAAAAGACCTTATGAATATGACCTCGGGGCTGCCCTATCCCGGGGGCGAGGGCTCTTCGGCTCAGGTCGCGGATATTTTCGCCGAGTTAGACGACCGGCTCCGCACCGACGACCCGATGACGACCAAGGAGCTCTGCGAGCGCCTCGGAAAGGTCGACCTCTGCTTCAACCCGGGCGACAGGTTTATGTACGGCACCTCTGCCGACGTCCTCGGCGGGGTAATAGAAAACGTCACGGGAATGCGCTTCGGTCGGTTTTTGAAGGAAAACATCTTCGACCCCCTCGGTATGAGCGACACAGGCTTCTGGGTCCCCGAGGAGAAGCGCGGGCGCCTCGCGAAGGTATATCGGACCAACTACGCCGAATGGAAGGTCGAGCACTGCCCGACGAATCACCTCGGTATCGACTACAGGCTCGATAAAGAGCCGGCGTTTGAATCGGGCGGCGCGGGGCTCGTCTCAACGCTCGACGACTACGCCAAATTCGCGATGATGCTTCAAAACGGCGGCGAGCTGAACGGAGTACGTATCCTCTCAGAGACTGCGGTAAAGTATATGACCTCTCCGAGCCTTTCGGAGCGTCAGCGCAGGGGGCTCGATTGGCAGGGGCTCGGCGGCTACAGCTACGGAAATCTTATGAGAAACCTCGTCGACCCGGGGCAGTCGGTAATGTTCGGCGAAAAGGGCGAATACGGCTGGGACGGCTGGCTCGGCTGCTTCTTCGCGAACTATCCGCAGAGCAGAGTGACTATACTCATCGGCACCCAGCGCACCGACTGCGGGACTTCTGCGCTCTCGCGCAAGCTTGTAAACGCCGTCCGCAGGGACGTTTTGGGGTGAAGTATATTCGGTCAGGTTTTTCTGACAAAGAGCGGGGGACCCTGATAAGGGGTCCCCTTTGTCGGGCGGCAAGCAGGGAAATACTTTTTTGCCGGACGTGTTCCGGCTTTTTTGATGCTCAGATGAATAATTTATGAATTTTTGCCGACGCCGATTGACTTCCCGCAAAAAGAGATTATAATAATAAGTGATTTCAAGGCAAAAATTTCGCAAAGGAGCAGAGTATGGCACAGCAGTATACACACGGAAAAAGGAAAAATCAGAGGCAGGCGGCGGTCATCGCGGTCGCGGCGCTGCTTGTTATAATTCTTGCGGTGATTTTTATCGTCGTTTTCGGCGGAAGCGGCGAAGGACCTCTCGGGGCGATAAAGGACGACATCGTAGGCGGTTCGGACGGAGCGCATAACGGCACTCAGTTAGGGCTTATAGATTCCTCCTCGCTGCCCGACGCCACTACCCCCGTAAGAGAGACCGACGAGACCGGCTCGACCGTTATAACCCTCAGCGATTCCGGCATAACCGTCGACGGTCAGGGCGCGGTAGCCGAGGGGAGCTATCTTAAGATAGTCCGCGGCGGAACTTATACGATTTCGGGAACTCTCTCTGATGGCAGAATCGCGGTAAGAGCCCAGGGCGAAGACGTCGTTCTTATTCTCAACGGCGTAAACGTCTCCTGCTCGAACTCCGCGCCGCTCTATGTGAACAAGGCTTCTTCGGTCACTCTTCTCTTAAACGGCACGACCGAAAACGTCTTTACCGACGGGACCTCTTACGACTATTCCCTCGAATACGGCGACGCAGTCGAGGAGGAGCCCAACGCCTGCATTTTCTCGAAGGCGGACCTTATAATCAGAGGCACCGGCTCGCTCATCGTGAACGCCAACTATAACAGCGGCATCATCGGCAAGGACACGCTTCAGATCATCAACACCACCGTGAGCGTGACCGCCGTGAATAACGGAATAAACGGCAAGGACAGCCTCACCGTTCAGAACTCCACTCTCAGCGTGAACGCGGGCGGAGACGCCCTTCGCTCCACTCAGGAAAAATACGCTTCTCTCGGCTGGGCAGCTTTCAGGGATTCCAACGTATACCTCGTTGCGGGTGAAGACGGAATGCAGGTCGAAACCGCCATAACGGTAGACAACTGCTCGATGAGCGTTACCGCGGGCGTGAACGGCGCGCAGGGAACTCCCTCGGATTCGAGCCAGAAGGGGCTTAAATGCAATCAGGGCGGCATAACCGTGAACAGCGGCACCCTGTTGATAAACACCACCGACGACGCCCTCCATTCGGCGGGGGATATTTCGGTAAACGGCGGAACCCTCTCGATAGCCACCGGAGACGACGCCCTTCATTCCGACTCGAACATATATGTTACGGGCGGAAAGCTTGAAATTCCCGACTGCCACGAGGGGCTCGAGGGCGTTCTCGTTGAGATATCGGGCGGCGAGATATATATCGTCGCGGACGACGACGGCATAAACGCCGCGGGCGGCAACGACGCCTCATCTCAGGATATGCGCGGAATGTTTATGTCCGACGGCTCGCACCTCGGCATCAGCGGCGGCTTCGTATATATAAACTCCCAGGGCGACGGCATAGATTCCAACGGAGACATCTATATGACCGGCGGAACGCTCGTTGTCGCGGGTCCGACTTCTTCGGCGGACGGCGCTATAGACTATAACGGCGACTTCTATATCGACGGCGGAACGCTCTTCGCCGCGGGCGCAGCGGGAATGGCTCAGGCTCCCGACAACCTTACGGTCAACGCCCTCAGCGTGACCTTCGACAGCGTTCTCAAGGAGGGCAGCTATGTCTGCATTTCGGGCGGAGACAAAGAATTTGTCTTCTGCGTTGAAAAAGACACCGGCAACGTCGTGTTCAGCTCGCCCGAGCTTCAGACGGGAACGGAATACACCGTTTCATACGGCGGAAGGTATTCCGGCGACGTAAATTATTGCATCTGCTCCGACGGCAAATACTCCGGCGGGACCGAGCTCGCAAAGGTAACGCTCTCGGAGGGGCTCAATTCCTACGGCAGAGTCGGAATAGGCGGAACTATGGGCGGCGGAGGATTCGGTCAGCCCGGGCAGTTCGGCGGAATGGGCGGCGAAGGTCATAAGAACCCGTTCGGAGGCAGAGGCGGCAGGGGCGGCGAACAGCCCGGCGATATGCCCGAGCCGCCGGAGGGCGGAATGCCCCCGCAGGGCGGCGACCCGGGAATGCCGCAGTAAGGCTCACTGAAAACAAAGGACCGCAGATTTGAGTCTGCGGTCTTTTTTGCGAAAAATACAATAAAAAAATCCGTTTATGATATTGCATACGGCTTAAAACTGTGATAGAATCAGTTGATTCGTAAAGAAAGGAGCGCTAAGAGTGGCAGAAAAGGCAATTATGACGGTTGTCAACGAAAACAACGAGATAATGGACGTAGACGTTCTGTTTACCTTCAAGAACACCGCGTCCGGCAGATGCTACATCGTTTACACCGAGAACACCACCGACGAAAACGGCGATACCGAGGTCTTCGCCTCGATATTCGACCCCGACGACAAAACCCTCACCCTCAGCCCGATAGAGACCGAGGAGGAATGGGCGATGCTTGAATCAAAGCTTCGCGACTACGAGCGCGCCAAAGGCGGGAAAGGACTTTCATCATGAAAAAATACAGGAATCTTCTTGCAGAGCTCGGAATAGAGCAGAGCGAGATCGACAAAAGGATAGCCGACTGCTTCAATACTATGTTCTACGGCTCGGAGGACGAGAGGATATATCACCCAGTTGAGCCGGATATGGGCTATATTGAAGACACCGGAAACATCGACGCACGCACCGAGGGAATGTCTTACGGAATGATGATGTGTGTTCAGCTCGACAAAAAAGAGGAGTTCGACCGGATCTGGAAGTGGTCGATGACCTATATGTATATGACCGAGGGGCGGAACGCGGGCTATTTTGCCTGGAGCTGCAAGCCCTCGGGCGAGAAGAACTCTCACGGTCCCGCGCCCGACGGCGAGGAATACTATGCGATGGCGCTTATCTTCGCCTCTCACCGCTGGGGCGACGGCGAGGGGATATATAACTACTCGGAATGGGCAAAGACCATTCTCCGCGACTGCATTCACCGCAACGGCGAGGGCGATAAGCAGGGCGACGTTATGTGGAGCGACGACAACTATCTGATAAAGTTCGTCCCCGGCTGCCCGTTTACCGACGCTTCCTACCACCTCCCGCATTTTTATAAGCTCTTTGCCGACAACTGCGACGAACGCGACCGCGAGTTCTGGCTAAAAGCTTCGGAGGCGAGCAGAAAGTATCTTCATTCCGCCTGCCACTCTGTTACCGGTCTTTGCACCGATTACGCCAACTACGACGGCAGCCCGCTCGAACGGAGCTTCAACCGCCACGCCTCGCTCCACTACTCCGATTCCTACCGAACCATATACAATATGGCACTCGACTGGGT
Organism: uncultured Clostridia bacterium; assembly: GCA_947627875.1. GTDB lineage: Bacteria > Bacillota > Clostridia > Oscillospirales > Ruminococcaceae > Faeciplasma. The sequence goes on along the minus strand of CANQXS010000004.1, from coordinate 53,568 downwards.
CTGGAACCGCGCCGACCCTTGGCAGACCGAGAACTGCCGCAGACATCAGCGCTTCTTTGAAAGCGCCGGCGAGAAATGGCACCTCGTCCCTCACCCCGACGGCACCTTTACCGACGAAGAGGCTATGCACCCCGTGGCGATAATCGCGACTAAGGCCGCTGCGAGCCTTGCCGCCGTAGACGGCGCCGACGCCGATGAGCTCGAGCGCGCGAAAAAATGCGTTATGCAGTTTTGGAACACCCCGCTCAGAGAGGGCAACCGCCGCTATTACGACAACTGCCTCTATCTCTTCTCGCTGCTGATGCTCGCGGGGGAGTATAGGGAATACTGAGAGGACGCCGCTATGGTCGAAAAGATATACCGAAATACCACGGCGAATTATTCTGAGGGTGAGAAAATGAACACTATCTGGTCGGAAAACATACAGGGCGTTATGACTCTCTACCTGAGCCGCAAGCTCAGATTTGACGACGCGTTCTTCGGGCAGTATAAAAAGCAGTTCGGCATAGACGAAAACGCCGATATAAAAATACTTGAGGTCGGCTGCGGACCGGGAGCCCTTGCGGAAGCGCTCCGCAGGCAGTATCCCAAAGCCGAGATCAGCGCAATAGACAGGGACAGCAATTTTATCTCGTTTGCAAGAGAGAACGTCCCGGGGGTCGATTTTTACGAGGGCGACGCTGTAAAGCTCCCGTTTGACGACTGTTCGTTTGACGTGACTATCTCCAACACCGTGTTGGAGCATATCGAGCCCAAGGTCTTTTGGGGTGAGCAGCTAAGAGTTCTGAAGCCGGGCGGAATATGTCTCTGTCTTTCGGCAAGGAGGGGTCTGCACTGCACGGCGCCCTGCCTTGAAATGACAAGCGCCGAAAAAGAATTCTGGGAGAGTATTCCGCAGCCGGAGGACGGGCTGGAAAAATACGGCGTCGGTCGGTATGCTATGACCGAGGCGGAAATCCCCGCTTCGATGGAGAAAAACGGGTTTTCCGATGTAACGGCGGGATATGCGGTCATCGACCTCACTCCCGACGCGCCGAAGTACCCGCCGAAGATGGCGGAGGCGATGATAGAGGCGATGAGGCAGTCCGACCTTGAGGCGATACTGCACGCAAGCTCCTGCGGCGCGGAAGAAGCCGTTTCGGCGGTGAATGCAAAATACGGCGAGCGACTCCGGCTTTACCGCGAGGGCATAAAGCAGTGGGACACCTCGGTCTCGGTGACGATGATAATTCGCGGGGTAAAAAAATAGCCCGCCGTTTTCCCGTACGGTCGGCATAACATCACTGTGAAACAGATAATAATTTTACCAAGGAGGACATTATGAAAGAACGCTTGAAATCCGCTAACCCCTATCTGCCGCTTTGGGAGCACGTTCCCGACGGCGAGCCGCGCGTTTTTGAATACAACGGCGAAAAGCGCGTTTACGTCTACGGCTCACACGATACCCTTAAAACCGCCTACTGCGGTCCCGACCAGGTAGTCTGGAGCGCGCCGGTCGACGACCTCACGAACTGGACCTGCCACGGAGTTTGCTACACCGCGACCGACGGCTCGATTCTCTACGCTCCCGACGTCGTTCAGAAGGGCGACACCTTCTATCTCTACGCTGCCGAGCGCTGCGGCGGTCAGATAATGGTGGCTTCCTCAAAGAACCCCGCCGGTCCTTTTGAAAATCCCGTTAAAACTCAGCTCGGCTTCGACCCCGGTATTTTGGTAGACGACGACGGCAGGGTCTACGCCTACTGGGGCTTCTGCCGCTGCTTCTGCGCAGAGCTCAACGACGATATGGCGACGATAAAGGAAGGGACTTTCCGCGCCGACCCGATGGGACACGTCCCCGACGGCTGGAACCCCAACGCCGATAAGGAGCATATCGACCTCAGAGACGCCTTCTTTGAGGCTTCGAGCCCCCGCAAGATAATGGGAAAATACGTTTATATCTACTCCAAGCGCTATATGACCCCCGTCCCCGAGCTCGGGGTATACGGTCCCTGCAACGGCTTCCTCTCTTATAAATACAGCGATTCGCCCCTCGGCGGATTCAAAGAGGGCGGCGACATAAGCTTCAACGGCGGCGAGATAATAAATCTCCCCGACGGGACCGGCAGGCAGACCTATCAGTGGGGCAACAACCACGGCTCCCTCGTTGAGGTAAACGGAAAGTGGTATGTATTCTACCACCGTCAGACCGGCGTCAACGAATTTTCCCGCCAAGGGATGCTCGAGCCCGTAGACGTAGCTATGGGCAAGGACGGGAAAATCTACATAGGCGATATTACCTACGTCGGCGGCGAGCCGGTATCCTCAAAGCCTGTCGAGATGACCTCTCAGGGCGGCAACGTAAACGGCATCGACGCCTACAAGATAATTTCCGCGGGCTACGCCTGCCATATCAGCCCGCTTCATCAGGCTTATGTAAAGCCCGTTTACGAGCAGGTCGAGGGCGTTTCCGCTCCGGTAGTGAACATCAAGGACGGCACAACGGTCGGCTTCCGCTATATCCAATTCGGCGCAAGCGCTCCTAAGAGCGTTACGGTGTCCGCCGCTCCCACAAAGGCTATGACGGTTAAAGTCAGGCTTGACAGCTTCGGCGGAAGAGTTGTCGCCGAGCTTGAGATGAAAGAGGGGAATACCTCCTGCTGCGCGCCGCTCACTGCCGGAATAGTCGGCAAACACGCCGTTTACTTTGAATTCTGCGGCGAAGGAGAGGCAGAGTTCGACAGCTTCACCTTCGACAGATAATCGAAGCATAAAACTGAAATGATTTTAAAGAATCGAAGAAAAATCAAGAGAAATCGCGCGAAATCAAGAGATTTACAGATATATTTTGAAAAAATGCCGAAAAGCTCTTGACAAACCGAAGGCGGAAGAATATAATACAACCTGCTGCGTTGGCAGAAAGGGCGCTTTCCTTCGTCTGCCTTCGGATTCTCGAACTTCTATAAGGAGGAAACTATAATGTCAACTTTCATGGCAAACCCGCAGAACGTTGAGCGCAAGTGGTATCTCATAGATGCCGCGGGTAAGCCGCTCGGGCGCGTTGCTGCTGCGGCTGCTTCTATCCTCAACGGAAAGAACAAGCCCACCTACACTCCCCATGTCGACTGCGGAGATCACGTTATCATCATCAACTGCGACAAAGCCGTCCTCACCGGCTCAAAGCTTCAGAAGAAGACCCGCAAGTGGCATACCGGCTGGATCGGTCATCTCAGGGAATACAAGTATTCCGATATGATGGCTAAAGAGCCCGAAAAGGCTATGAAGCTCGCCGTTCAGGGTATGCTTCCCAAGAACACCATCGGCGCAAATTCGCTTACCAGACTCAGAGCCTATAAGGGCAGCGAGCATCCTCACACCGCTCAGAAGCCCGAAGCTATTGAGATCGAGCTTTAATCGGAGGAGGGTAAAACATGTACGAATCCAAGAATCCTTACTTTTACGGAACCGGCAGAAAGAAGCATTCCGTAGCGAGAGTGCGCCTTTATCAGGGCACCGGCAGAATCACCGTCAACGGCCGCGACATCGACGATTATTTCGGACTTGAGACCCTCAAGCTCATCGTTCGTCAGCCGCTCAACCTCCTCGGTCTTGCCGAGCAGTTCGATATCGTATGCACGGTAGCGGGCGGCGGCGTTTCGGGGCAGGCCGGAGCTATCCGCCACGGTCTTTCGAGAGCGCTCCTTCAGTATAACGCCGAGCTCAGACCTCAGCTCAAGGCAGCGGGCTTCCTGACCCGCGACCCGAGAATGAAGGAAAGAAAGAAATACGGACTCAAGGCAGCCCGCCGCGCTCCCCAGTTCTCGAAGCGTTAATCAGCGCTTTTCAAAACGGCGAGTTTACGCCATTTGCGAGCGTTGTTGCGCGATTTGATCAACATTTGGTCAACTAAATCATACTGTAACCTCTCTGTTTTGAACGGGGAGGTTATTTTTTAGTCTGCAAGACAAAGCTCAATTTGTTTCGCTGTCTTAGCCTTGGTCCTGAGCAGGACATCGGCATAGATGTCGGCGGTAACGCTTACATCACAGTGTCCTAAATGTTCTGATACGATTTTCAGGTCTATGCCGCTGTTCAAAAGCATTGTAGCGTTGCAGTGACGAAGCTGATGAAGAGTCATGCTCTCAAATTCTGTGCCTTTGGTAAATCGTTTGAGGGAATGATAGACGGAGTTACGGTCACGGTAATTTCCAAGAGCAGATACGAATACCATTTCCGGATGCGCAAAGTTATCGCCAAGAGCAAGCTTGAGCTTTTCTACATAGTCTTTCTGAGCAATGAGAATGTTTTTCAATTCCTGTCCCATGCCGATAACACGAATGCTGCTCTCGGTTTTAGGCTCAGTCAGTTCGTGCCTACCTCCAATATCAGTTAATGTATGATTGATGAAAATAAGGTTGTTTTCAAAATCAACATCATTCCATGAAAGACCGAGGCACTCTCCCGAACGCATTCCCGTATACAGCAAAGTCTTTATAATCCTCTTGAAATCTTCGTCCCACGGCTTACTTTCAAGATAGTTCATGAAGCGTCTGAGCTTGTCTTCCTCAAGAGCCTTATTCTTACGGCTTTTCTTTCGCTTCGGAAGCACCACATTTCGGCATGGTGTATCACGGATAAAGCCTTGTTCCGCTCCTCGACGAAAAATGCTTTGCACGATTACATAGAGCTTTCTCACAGTAGAAGGGTTCAGGTCATAAGACTGCATAATCTGCGTCAGTCTGGGAGCGTTAATATCCTTGACTTTGACATTGCCAAGAATAGGTTCAATATGTTTTTTATACTGACCCTTGTATGTGTAGACCGTGCTTTCTTTCAACTCCTGAAGAGCATAGTTCGAGAAGTACCATTCGGCGAGTTCAGAAAAACGCATATTCTCATTAAGGACTGCATAGCCTTTGCAGTGACGCTCAAACTCAAGTGCATATTCCTGGGCCAGTTTTTCGGCTTTCTTGGGTGTAACGCCGTCGGGCGGAGTGAATGTAGTGGATTTCATCAATTTTTTGCCGGTCATATCTGTGCCGACAAAAACTCTGATGCGATATGTATTTCCACGTTTTGTTATACTTGCCATATGTAAATTCCTCCTATTTCACACTATGGCATATCTCTGCACTTATATAGTACATCGCAGCTTTTAAAGTGTCAAGATATGTCCCTTTATTTATAATGACTTTTGTACTTTTTTCTTCTGACAAAGAATTTCTTCCGTCTTTTCTTTTCCAAGAAAGCCCTTGATTTTTTCATATTCTTTTGCGCTTTGCCTAAGCTCTACGTTCTCTTTCAGCAGCTTTTTATTATGCTCACTGACCCTCACATAACTGTTCTCTTTTCTGTCGAATTTGGCGCGTAATTCGCGATTCTCGGCTTGCAAATCAAGCACACTGTGATACAATGACTTGATGAGCCTGACCGCCTTTTCAAGCACGGGTTTCGCCTTTTTCTCACGGTAGGTTTTTGCGGATTCCAATGTTCCCGCCCCGGGTAGCAGTTTGTCTACATCATCGGGAAAATCCTGCGCCAACTTCTCCGCGCTTTTCAGCTTGGGGACGGTCTGATTCAACTGCCTTTCCACCGCTTTCAAGTCCGTTTTTGCGGATTCAATCTCGGCGTTAAGCTGCTCGACTTCTTCGGCACGCTGCTTCTTCTCAAAATCCAGAACGGACAGGTGCTTTTCGTGCGTTCCCTTTTGCTCCCATTCAATTCCGTGGTTGAGCATAACTTCCGCGAGAGCCTGTTTCTCTGCCTGTACCCATTGATTCCACTCAGTCATGCCCCTTGTGCCGCCTTTGAATCCGAGCGCGGCAAGTGCCTGTTTGAGCGAAACGCGGGTATCCAGTCCCCGCTTGCTACCTGTCGTGAACGGCACAAAGTCAATGTGCAGGTGCGGTGTGGTTTCGTCCATGTGCAAGTGAGCGGAGAATACTCGAAGCGTGGGATTCCGCTTTTGAAAGCCTTGATAATACTCATCCAAAACCTGCTTGGCAAGTTCGCCGTTTTCGGTGGTCGCTCCCATATTATCCTTGTTGCCAATCTGCAAAATAAATTCATGGAACGGTTTCTCTTGCTTACCTGACCTGATTTTCTCATAATAATCCTCAATCCGACGGTCGTCGCGGGTTTGTTTGGCATTGTACCGCTCTAACGCACTATCAAATAATTCATGATAGACAGCCTTGATGTCCTCATTACAATAATCAATATTTCGGTCGGTTCGCTCGCCGTCAACATTCGCAGCCTTAAACTTGCGGCTGTTGTGATTGACCGAGCCTTTGCCGACCATAGCGCTGATAGTTCTTTTCATAGTCCTCCTTATAAATAAAAAGTAGCTTTGCCTTTGTTACTTTCTGCGAAAGTAACGCAAAAGCACTTTCGGCAAGCCAAAAGCGCCCTTGCGCCCTACGGGGTCAATCGGCGGTCAAACCGCCGAGAAATCCCGCTATCCGCTCTACTTCCGTTCTCATAGCCTTTCTGCCGTTTTCATCTGCGGCTATGAACGCCTCGCACAAATACTCCGCATACCCCGCCTGCCCGAGCGCATACGCAAACCTCGGGTCAGGCTCATCATCGGGGCACCTCGGCGACATCTCCCGCCACTCATACATCAGCCGCAAATACCCCCGCAGGGTATTCCACGCCTCCCTCTTCCAACGCTCATACTCCTCCCTCTCCCGCTGCCGCCTGCGGTACTCGCTCGCCTGCGCGGACGGTGTCTTGCCGCCAACATCAAGGTGCAGATAAAAATCGTCGTTCAGCTTCCTCGCTGCGTCAATCGGTCGGCGCAGGTCAAAAAGCCTCTGCGTGAAGCCGATGACATCAACATGCACCCCGCAGCCGAAGCAGTGAAACCCATCGGGGTAAACCTTCGCGGAAGGAGTTTTCTCCTGATGGAACGGGCAAATCGCCATGCCCGAGCGGTTGATTTTCAACCCATACCCCCGCGCTACCGTCGGCATATCCACCGCCGCTTTTATCTCCTCAAAAATCACCGCTGAAAATAGTTAAGCAGATCAGCTTTGTTGACGAGGATCTTCCCGCGCTTGCCCTCGCCGGTGCGAATTGACTTGACCTTGCCCTGCGCGACCAGCTTGCGCACGGTATGCTCCGAAAGCCCCGAAACCGCGCCCGCGCACTCCTTAATAGTCAGCATTTCGACCGGCTGGCTCTTTGCTTCGCCGTTCTCCCTGTCATCGATAAGCCTTTCAAGCAGCTCAACAATGTTCCCAATAATTTCCTTATGAACGCCGATTTTGTCTGCAAGGCAACCGAGGCAATCGTTGACGCCGAGGGCAGGCGAGCAGGAACAAAATCGGCTTTCATTTTTCTCAATATCGTTCATTTTATCGTCCTTTCAAAATTTCTGGATTTTGCGCATTTTGCGCATTTTGTCGCTCAGCGTGTGCAAAATGTGCAAAGTTCACGTTTCATAGATTCGCGGATTGACCGTGATGTCAACCATCGGTTTATTGTTTGCCCCGCTGCTGACCTCGCGCCTGACATAGCCGTAATCCTCAAGCATATTAACGGCTTCGTCGAAGTCTGCGGCGTTGCGGAAGAGCTTGCACCTGCACTGACGGTACAAGTCGTTTTGACGGATATTAGTTATCCCATTTGACTTTATTTTCGCGATGATACGCTCTGCCTGAAGCGTTCCCGCGTCGAAATCGCCGAGCCCGTAGGCGTGCACCGTCTGGTCGCGGTAGTAGAGCGCGATTGCAACCGCGTCGGTAAACGTCCTCTCGGATACGCGCACGTCCTCGGGATTCTTGCCCTCGACAGCGCATTTCACGCCGTGCAAAAGCCCGATAATTCGCAGCAGAAGCCCGTGCATCTTGCCGCCCCAGTCTGCGCAAAAAGCTAAGTCGCCTAACAGTTCTTTTTCGAGATAGTCGTTGCAGAAGCTCACGAACAGCCCGTAACTCACGCCGTCAAGCGTGATTATTTTCTCGCGTGAGTTCGAGGCGGGCAGGGCGAATTTTTTCTCCAAAAGCGCGTAGATAAGCCGTTTGTAGCCCTCCGAAACGCTCTTCGGGACGGGTTCGCTGTCGTAATTTCGTTTACCCGTTAAATCTTTCGGGAAGCAGTAGACGAACCTCGCCAAAAGTCCGCTGCCCCTGAACGCCGAGTTGCTCATCATGCTGTCAAAGACATACGGCTGCGCCGCCAGACAGACCGACATATACGGTCGTTTTAGCGACACGCTCTCCCTCGTCGCCCTGTCGCTGATGTAGCTCTCGCCGTTCCAAGACTTCAGGAGCAGGTCAAGGTTAGGTATGTTATTTGAGTATCTCCCCGAAAAGTTTCCGAGCATTCCCGCCTCGTCGGAGATCATCAGCAGGGTGCCGTTTTGCTTAAGCTTATCAGCGAGCGATTCCGGCGTGATGTCGTCGACGGTGATTCGGCGGAAGCCCGCGGTCTCAAAATTGCTTAACTTGGTTTGCAGTTCGGCTATCTCGTCGGCGTTCGCTTCGCCTGACTTTTCAAGCTCCGAGAGCCGCTGTTCGAGCAGCTTTTTCTCCGCCTGACGCTTAAAAATCTCGGTCTTATGGCGCTCGTTCCAGTCCTGAGCAAAGTCGGCGTAGGGCTTTTTTACAGCAGAGATTACCGGCGATTTCTTTGTGCTCGGCTCGGCGATAATCAGCGAATCAAGGACAAGCGGCTCGGTGTGGTCCGCCTTGCCCTGCACCCGATAAACTCCCGAAAAGCAGTAGCTGAGGGAGCTCAGGAGCGCTGTCGCAGCCATAGCAGGGTCGGTCGAGGTGCTGACCGCGAGAGCCTCCGCAAAATCCCGCAAAACGGGCGGCAGAGCAGCGACGGGAAAAGGCGCGAGCCGCGCACCGTTCGCCCTGATCGGGGTCGGAGTCTGCCAGTTGATGTTTTGTTCCAATGTTGTAATTCCTTTCTTTGTTTTTTAGAGCGGTACCCTGGATTTTGCGCATTTTGCGCACTCCGATTTGCACCGCCCTTCACCCTTAGCGGGAAAACGAAAAAAGTTGCACGCAAACGTACAACAATTTTGAAAAAAATATATAATCAGCCGTTTCAAGTCCGAAAATACGGATTTGTAAGAGAAATTACGGCAGGAAAAACATCGGTAGGCGCAAGATGAAAACTGTTACGATTTACCGCATAAACGAAACAGACCGCACGATTGACATCGCACAGTCTGTTAATGATGATAGCGAAAGTATCAAAGCGGCAGTTTTGAACACAAAAAACTTTACTTTTGATGAGATTTTAAGGCAGCACCTTGCATTTCGCGACAGCGGGACGCTTATCGAAAACTGCCTCAACAGGTTTTTGAGCGCGCTGCACATCGGCAGGGGCGTTCCTGTCAATGCCGATGATATGCTTGCGGGATTCACTGCCGAAAATGAAAGCTGGTTTTGTTCCCAATCGGACTTCGCGGTCATAAACGACCGACCGCTCGTCCTCTTGGACAAAACCCCGCGTTCATACGGCGAAAATATTTTTCTACGCGGCTTGATGACTGCGGCTCAAGAGCTTTATGGCGAGGAGCGGACGGCGTTGTCTGCGCCGAACGATGTCCTGCTCGCCACGCTCAATAAAAGCAGGATACAAGCCGAAATTTCCGCGAAAATCACCACTTTTTTTGACAGTAATTTTGGGGCAATCGGAGACGCGGCGTACTTTGACTGCGGGCAAAAGATTAACGCCTTTGCCGTCCTGCTATCCGAAACGATTATTTTTTGCGACGATTATACGTTCGGCGCGTTTCATAAGTGCGGCAACTGCCTTGAAACCTTGCTCTTTGAGCTTGGGCAGATAGTGCACCGAAACGCCCTCAGCCCGCGAAAATGCGGCTTTTGCGGGAAGATGTTCCTCGGAATAGAAGAGGAAGTCTGCTGCCGGCAGGCGTCCTGCCAAGCCGCCCACAAGGAGCAAAAAGAGGCAATCTACAAGGAGCACACCGAGGAGTATTCGCAGATAAAGCGCACCTATGACGCGTTTGTCAGGCGGTATGACGGCTACTTGAAAGCCGCAGGGATAAATACGCGCTGCCCTGCGGAGTACGACGAGTTTTGTCAGGCGAAAGAGGTGCGCAAGGCAGAGATGAACAGCCTTAAAAAGCGACTGATCCGCAACGGACTGCCGACTGATGAGCTTTACGAGATGGGGGAGAAGTTTAAGGCGGAAATTCGGGCGATTGCCGAGGGGATAATGGAGAGGTGCGGAGCCAAATAACGCGGCGTAAAGCGTTTATCCTCGTTGACATTTCGGATTTTCATGGTATAATTATTATGTATAATTGTAAAAAGAGGTCAAGCGATGAGATATATTGGCGGCAAAAGCCTTCTGACGGATAAAATTTGCGGCGTCATCAACTCGGAGATACCGAAGGTGTCGTCGGCGATTGATATATTTGCAGGCTCGGGAGCGGTCTCCCAAAGCTTCAAAAAAGCGGGATACAGAACCGTCAGCAACGACTTTCTGTATTTCAGCTATGTCATGTCCTATGCGTCGGTCGTGCTGAATAAAAGACCGAGCTTTCGCAACCTCGGCATCGCCGACCCGATAAAATATCTCAACGCACTAAAACCCGAAGATACCGACTTTAAGCCCTCGGAATGCTTTATTTACAACAATTACAGCCCCGTCGGTGACTGCGAGAGAATGTATTTTCAACCCGAAAATGCGCTTAAAATCGACATAATCAGGCTGACTGTCGGAGAGACAGCGAAACGTAAAGTGATAAAGGATTTAAGGAGATGATTTTATGCCAAACGGTGTCAGCTACCTATCCGAAATAGTATCGGCATTGTCCGAACTTGGGGGTATGGGTTCGCTCAATGAGATTTCGGAGCGTATCGAAAATCGCGGATTGCTAGCTCCTATGCTGTCAAACATAAATTGGAGGAATAATGTTAGAGCAGTGATCCAAAGGCATTGCAGTCAGACAAAATCATATCGGGGCGCACCGGATTTATTCTATTCCGTATACGGTCTCGGAGAAGGATATTGGGGATTGCGCTCTATGAACGATAATGAAATCATCGACGGGGTAAACCCGATAATACAACGTGAGATTGACGAGATAAATAACAGTGCAAGTCTTGACATCACCGAAAAACAGATGATAATCAAGGCAAGAATCGGTCAGGGAATATTCAGAGACAGAATAATGCTAAAATATAAGAAGTGCATTGTCACAGGAATAGACGATGCAAGGCTGCTCATCGCAAGTCATATAAAGCCTTGGCGTTCAAGCGACAACGCAGAAAGATTGAGTTCGGAAAACGGTCTGTTGCTGTCACCTCTATATGACAGACTTTTTGACAGCGGGCTCATAACATTTGACAATAACTTAAATATGATTATTTCGAGTGAAGTTTCCGACTATAACAAGAGAAAGATAGAACACGACATTCAGCTGCATAATTTCCACTTGTCAGAAGAGATGAAGATCAACCTTGATTATCATAGAGACGTGATTTTTAAGGGATAGTTAAACTCCTCACCGACACCGAGGGGACGTCGGATAAATATGTAAGAACGATATGCTCGTGGCTCAAAAGCGTCGGCTGGGTCGTTCAAGTTCCGAAAGAAGTCAAGGCTGATTTGGGCTATACGGTCTACACCGATACCATCGCCCAGTCCTATCGCATCACGCTTGAGGGCAAGAAGATTTTGAAATACTCGGTCGGCGCTTCAAAATTCAGACGCATTGACAAGCGCGTAATGTGGGATATGCTTGCGACAAAGCCGTCGGACAGAAATTATCTCAGAAACAGAAGGACATATCTCATCAAGTATCTGACGACCGACTACCGCACCGCCGAGGAAGCTGCGGAATATCTCAAAACAAAGGGTATGAGCGAGGACGTCGAAACGGTTCTTGACGATATTCAGGGGCTGATGAACATAGGCATAAACATAAGAAAAAGCGGCGGAAAGTTCCGAATCACCGACAGCATAATCGGTCTTGATATTCCGAATATCGCCGCCTCGGAGCATACTTCAAAGTCTGACGTCACGCTTCTTAAGGACAGCGTTCGCGGGCGGCTTAATCACATCAACCACAAATATCTTGTGCTTATCGACCTCGGGTTTGACGGCAGCGCAGACAGGGAATATGAACTCCAGACTGCCGATCTGCTGACGGGAGAACTCGGCTTCAGCGGCTCGCGGCTCGGCGATTCAAGAAAGCCCGACGTCTGCGTATATCACGGAAACAAAGGGCTTATCATCGACAACAAGGCATACGGCAAGGGGTATTCCCTGCCCATCACGCAAGCGGACGAAATGCTGAGGTATCTCGAAGAAAACCGCAAGCGCGATAAAAATCTGAACCCGAACGAGTGGTGGAAAATCTTCGACAGCACCGTAAGCAGCTTTAATTTTGCGTTTGTTTCGGGAGAATTTACGGGCGGATTCAGGGACAGGATTCTGAACATCAGCCAGCGGTCGTCAATTAACGGCGCAGTGATAAACTCGGTCAACCTCCTGCTCCTTGCCGAAGAGATCAAATCGGGCAGGCTGAGCTATGCCGACGCGATTGGTAAGTTTGAGTGTAATGATGAGATAATTATTTAACTGAGAGGTGTAATATGAACGACGTTCAGCCGGATGCGGTATCGCTCCTGAAAAATTGGTTCAAAAAAGCCGACGACTGGCAAAAAGACCTTTTTTGCCGTTTATGGCACGGCGACGACAATATGGACAGGCTTATATCAAGGGCTTTTAGCCTTGCCAAGGCGGAATATCTCAGAGAGGCGGGAAAATTTGCTCCGGCGGTCGATTTCCCTACCGAGATAAAACTTTCGTCCTCTGAGGGCTGTCCCGTTATTTTGAAAAGTATATCGGAAGTTCAGGACGTCGGCGCATTGGTTCCGACAAAGCCTTTGGAGTTCGGAAACAATCTAACTATAGTATACGGCGAAAACGGCTGCGGAAAGTCGTCTTATGTCAGAATACTAAAGAGCGCGGCATCGCCCAAAAATTCAGATGAAATTTTAGGAAATATCTATAAGTCCGGCGAGTCGAAGCCGAAAGCAACACTGACATACATCGACGACGGCAGCGAGAGAAATATTCCCTGGCACCCGTATCTTGAAAGCAATTGTCCGCTGAACATTTACGATTCATCGGTGGCAAAAAGATTTGTCGAAGAGAGAAACGAGATCGTTTACGAGCCGCAGGCGCTGTCGATGCTGTCGGCTATGGCGAAGGTGTATGAAGGTGTTAAAGAAAAGTTTGAGGATGTGAAGAAGGATAATTCGGCTCTCATGACCAAGCCCGATGAAGCAATTTTTACACAGAAATCCGTGAACGCTTTTCTTAATCTCAATTCGCTTAAACAATTTGATAATTTTATTTCGGAAATTATCTGGACGGAGAAGGAACAGACGGAGCTTAATATGCTTCGGGAAGATTTAAAAGAGCAGGACCCCGCTCAGAAGCTTAGTGAGCTCAAATCTCAGAAAGCGTTTATTGAAAAGCGGTTTGAAGAGTTGGCGGCTTTAATCGCAAAAACGGGAAACAGCGCGGGCGAAAAATATTTAACCTTGCGGCAGGCTCAGATAGACGCCAAGACTGAGGCGGACAGGACGATATACGGACTGAAAAGCGTTTCGTTGTTAAACCGTACAGGCTCTGATAAATGGAAAACAATGTGGTCGAATGCGGTCAATTATGCAAAGGACGCGGGCGTTGAATCTGCCGACAGCATAGCCGTTGACGGCAAGTGCGCTTTGTGTCAGCAGACCCTTTCGGAAGACGCTCTGAAACGCATTGAAGAATTTGCAAAATACGCTTCATCTTCGGCTATAAAGAAAGCGGAAAAAGCTCTTGAGAATTTCAAACAATTTACGGACGAGCTTCAAAAAGAATATGGAAAAATAAACATTGAGAACACAGAAGGCACTCTTAGAGCTATAAGTTTGCCTGATGATTTGATCAATTTTATTATTTCAGTATATAAAACAGCCGCGTCAAGGTGCAAATGGCTTTTGGAATACACAAGCGACGTAACGACAGAAATTCCCAAATTTGTCGAGCTAAAGGCTTTGCAGGAAATAAAGGACAGATGTATATCCGCTTATGACAGCAAAATAGAATCGCTTAAAAATCTCATCGAAAACAGAGATGGGCATATAAAACGGTTAAACGACCTTCTGACTGCAAAATGGATAAACGAGAATAAAGATGTTCGCAGGAAGGACATCATGATAAATAACGGCATATCTTCCTGCAAGACCAACGCGGTCACATCGCTGAAAAAAGACCTGACCAAGCTGCTGATTACGGATACATATATCAGGCGTTTCAATGAGGAGATGCGGCTGATGGATACCGATAAAAAAATCAGGGTAGAGCTTGTTTCCGAAGCTGAAAAGGGAAGGGCATACCACAAGGTCGTCCTGAAAGGAGCCGTCAAAAAGAGAAAAACAGGCGAAATATTGAGCGAAGGGGAATTCCGCGTGGTGTCACTTGCGGCATTTCTTGCCGATCTTTCCTCTTGGGATAAGGTTTTGCCGTTCATATTTGATGACCCCATCAATTCCTTGGACCATAGATATGAGAAACGTGTCGCAAAACGTCTGGTAAGACTTTCCACAGAACGTCAGGTGATAGTTTTCACGCACCGACTTGCTTTTTCAGAGCTTTTGAAATCATGCGTTGATAATTATAATAATGAACAACACGCGGAACTTAAGCTTAAGTTGGTTGAACTGAGAAACAGCCCGTTGGGAGAGCCTTCCGAGCTTCAATATATCGGCTCGGCAAGCATAGATAAGGCTCTCGGCAAACTATCCGACAAAATTCCCAGACTCAAAAAGCTTCAAAAAGAAGGAAGCTATGATGAGTACGACAACGGCATAAAATCGTTGTGCTCGGATCTCAGAAAAGCCGTAGAGCACGGAATAGAGACGGATCTTCTCAACAATATCGTCATGCGTTTCAGACCTTCGGTACAATCGCATAGATTAAGATACCTAAAGATTGTCACACTCGATGATGTCGCCTTGTTTGACAGCATGATGACAAAATATTCTGAGTATGAGCACTCTCAGTCTTTGGAACGACCGGTGAGTTTGCCGGAATTGAGCGATATAGAGAACGATATTGACCGCCTTAAAAAGTGGCATGAAGATTTTGCGAGAAGGTGTAAAGTGGTAGACCAAAAGAAGGCATGATTATTTTTAAGCAGAGATATGCCATGAGGTAATGTTGTTGGTCAACCTTTGGTCAACAAAGCTGCAAAAAGACGCAAAAAATTAGGAAAAGTCGGAGAAAGCGAGTTACCTGTCGTTTACGCCATCACAGCGCGATTTGAATATGCAAGAGAAAATAAAACAGGTTGCGCGAAATGATAGTTTAAACTCGAAGAGATAATTTCACAATCTCAAAAATCCCCCTTTTTGGGGGATTTATTTTTGCCTAAAGGTTGATTTTTGCCCGCAGTGCTGTTATAATTAGTGTAATACTTGGAAAGGAAGCGTTTTTCAATGAAAAAATTCATATCGGTGCTGCTATCGGCGATACTTCTTTGCGGCTGCCTCTCGGCTCCCGTTTCTGCTTTCGGAAGCTATGCGCAGTCGGCACGCGCCGCTGTTTTGGGAGATGTCAACGGCAGCGGAGAGCTTGATCTCCCCGATGCTGTGGCAATTCTTCGTAACCTCGCTCATTTGAGCACAGGCGATTTTGACGAGTCCGCAGCAGATTACGACGGCAACCATAAAGTTGATCTCTCCGACGCGGTAGCGATACTCCGCGTTTTGGCTAAGTTAGACCCGCCGAAGCAGGAGCTTATGGATACCGTGGAGATAGAGCAGTTCTGCCCGACTTCGGCTTCCGATAACCGCTCCGGCGTTACATATCCCAGAGCCGAGCATATAAAATACTATTCCGAATTCACCAAGTGCGACAGATGGGCAAACGTTGTCCTCCCCGCGAATTACGACCCCACTAAAAAATACCCTGTCATTTATATGCTCCACGGCATATTCTGCGACGAAGGAACGTTTCTCAACGACCCCGCCTACAGGCTTGTTCAGATCTGCACCAACCTCGCGATTGACGGTCTCGCGAAGGATATGATAATCGTATTCCCGAATATGTACGCGACCGGTGACCCGAATATGCAGCCTGCGTTTACTCCCGAAGCCGTGCTGCCCTATGATGATTTCATTTACGACCTCACGGGCAGCCTGATGCCGTATATCGAGACGCATTATTCCGTTCTCGCCGGCAGGGAAAACACCGCCATAGCCGGCTTCTCGATGGGCGGCAGAGAGGCGCTGTTCATCGGCTTTGAGCGCCCCGACCTGTTTGCTTATTGCGGAGCCTTTGCTCCCGCTCCCGGGCTTACCCCGATGAGGGACTGGGCTATGGAGCATAAAGGTCAGCTCTCTGAGAACGAGCTCACGTTCGAGGGAAAGGAATACAGCCCGAAACTGCTTATGATATGCGGAGGAACGAACGACCATACCGTCGGCGATACCTATAAGAAATATGACGAGATTATGACCAGCAACGGCGTAAAGCATATCTGCTACGACGTTCCCGGAGCAGACCACGACGCCAATGCCGTGAACAGCGGCTTCTACAATTTCGTCCGCTATATTTTCTGATTCAGATTCAAAAATACCCTTGCCGCGCCTTTATCGGGGCGCGGCATTTTTAAACCTTTTCTTTAAACCTTTTCTGCTTAAATTTGTATTGATTTCTGTAAAAAAATATGTTATAATTATAACAACTGTAATATGCGGAAGTATACAGTTTTACACTATAGACCGCCGACGGAGGAAAAGATGAAAAAAGAGAAAATTCTTATAGCAGACGATTCCGAGATGAACCGCTCGCTGCTGAGCGATATGCTCAGCGAGCAATACGATATAGTCGAGGCTGAGGACGGCGTTGAGGCAGTTTCGATATTAAGGTCAAGCTGCTCCGAGCTGTCGCTTCTGCTGCTCGACATTATGATGCCGAATATGGACGGCTTCGGCGTTTTGGAGGCGATGAACCAAAACGGCTGGATACAGGATCTTCCGGTTATAATCATCTCATCGGAATCGGGCAGCGCGGAGAGGGCGTTCAGCCTCGGCGTGACCGACTTTATCGCCCGCCCGTTCGACCCCGAGATAGTAAGGCGCAGAGTGGTAAACACAATGCTGCTTTACGCAAAGCAGAAGCGCCTCATAAGCATCGTCGAGGATCAGGTCTACGAAAAAGAGCGCCAGAGCGACCTTATGATCGATATTCTGAGCCATGTAATGGAGTTCAGGAATGGCGAGAGCGGGCTGCATATATTACATGTGAGAAACCTTACCGACCTTTTGCTGAGCTGCCTTGTCCGCAAGACCGACCGCTATAAGCTCACTATGTCCGACATATCGCTTATAAGCACCGCTTCGGCGCTTCACGATATCGGCAAAATGGGTATCGACGAAAAGATACTCAACAAGCCGGGCAAGCTCACCGACGAGGAATTCGCGATAATGAAGACCCATTCGGCGATAGGCGCGAATATGATAAGCGACCTGCCCGTTCATCAGCAGGAGCAGCTCGTAAAAACCGCCTATGAGATATGCCGCTGGCACCACGAGCGCTACGACGGCAGGGGATATCCCGACGGCTTGAAGGGCGACGAAATTCCGATTTCGGCGCAGGTGGTTTCTCTTGCCGACGTTTACGACGCGCTTACGAGCGAGAGGGTTTATAAGCCCCCGTTCTCTCACGAGGAAGCCGTTGAAATGATAGTCGGCGGGAAGTGCGGCGCCTTTAATCCGCTGCTTCTTGAATGCCTTACCGAGAATATAGAGCGGTTCCGCTCGGCTCTTGCCGAAGACCCGCTCGAAGAGGCGAAGCGCAGCAAGATACGCAGCATTTCCGAAGAGACCTTAAAGAACGAGGGCGGCGGCGTTTCAAAGCGGACTCTCAAGCTTTTGGACAGAGAGCGCGTTAAAAACAGCTTCTATGCCACGATGACCGAATCTATCCAGTTTGAATACGGCGTAAACCCGCCGATGATGAACTTCTCGGTATGGGGAGCCAAAAAGTTGGGCGTCGACGAGATAATTATGGACCCTCTCAACAACGAAAAGCTTTTGGGCATATTCGGAAGCGGCACCCGCGAAATGCTCTCGGACGGCGTCCGCTCGACCTCGCCCGACAATCCGGAATTAAAGCTCGACCTTCCGCTTAAGATAGAGGGCGAGCCACGCTGGTGCAGGATAGTCATCCGCTCGCTCTGGTCTGACGACGCTGAGCCGCAGTTTGAGGGCGCGATGGGAATAGTCCAGGATATCCACGACGCCCACCAGAAAATGCAGGAGCTCGAAAAAAAGGCTGCCCGCGACCAGCTAACCGGTCTTTTGAACAGGGAGAGCGCGCGGCAGCAGATAGAGCTTAAAATGCTCGACCACAGCGACGGCAATTTTGCCCTCGCGATAATAGATATCGACGACTTCAAGAAGGCAAACGACGTTTACGGTCATATGTTCGGCGACGAGGTTCTGAAATTCGTTGCGGCGAAACTTCGCGACAGCATACGTCAGACCGATATTTCGGGGCGCTACGGCGGTGAGGAGTTCCTTATGTTCCTCGAATACAAGACCGATATCGAAAAGACAGTAGACAGAATCCGCCGCAGCATCTGCGGGACCTATGAGCATTACAACGTTTCGGTTACCGTCGGAGTGGCGCTGAGCTGCGAGCTCGGGCGCGACTACGAAAAGCTTCTTCACGCAGCCGACGAAGCCCTTTATTACGGCAAGCGAAACGGTAAAGCGCAATACTGCTTCTATAACGATTCTATGAAAGATATTCTTACAGACGAAACCTGATGAAAGGAGACATTTATTATGACACTTGAACAATGCTACGGAGCTATGGGCGCAGATTACGGCGACGTTTTCGGAAGACTGCGCAGCGAGAGGCTTATTCAGAAATTCGTGCTTAAATTCCTTGACGACAAGAGCTATGAGCTTTTGTGCAGCTCGCTTGAGAGCGGAAATAACGAAGACGCCTTCCGCGCCGCTCACACCATAAAGGGAATGTGCCAGAATCTCGGGTTCACCGTTCTTGCCCGTTCGAGCTCGGCTCTTACCGAGGCTCTGAGGAACGGCCCTACCCCCGAGGCGGGGCAGCTCTTTGAGCAGGTAAAGGCGGACTACGCCCTTACCGTAAGCTCGATAGAGGCTTATAAAGCCGGTTTGGAGGCTTAAAAGCTTCTCTGAAAGGAGTAAATATGAAAAAGAAAGCCATGGGTAACGGCAGACTCACCGCTTCCGTGGTATTGATAGCCGTTATCGCATTTCTGTTTGTTCTGACTTATTTTCAGATCTACGACAACGTTAAGGAGCGCTCTCAGGGAAGGCTCGAAGAGGGCGCCAAGACCGTAATAGAAGAGGTCACCGCCAAGTTTACCCGCGACAGCCGGCTGCTCAACGCAACGGCAAAGGTCATCTCGGCTGCCGACAATTTCGACGTAGACGCCACGATGAGCATTATGGAGACGATATCTCCGCTCCTCGAAACTATGAAGATAAGGGTGCTTATGCCCGACGGCAGCGTTATAACTCCCGACGGTAACCTTTCGGATTATACCGGCGCAGAGGGTCTTAAGTTTGAAGAAGAGGCTCCGCTCGGCGAGCACGTTTCGGGCAGGGTGACCGGCGCTTCCGGCGCGTATATCATAAGGCACTTCGTCCCGATAATCCAGGACGGCAAGACCGCCGCCCTCTTATACGGCATAACCAACCTCGCCGATCTCCCCGACGCTCTTAATATCGACAATATCTATAACGCAACGGCGAGCGTTTATATCATAGATACCCACACCGGCGACTTCCTGCTCGACACCTGGCATAAAGAGCTTAAGAATATAAAGGATTTTGACACTTCGGCTGCTCCGAGAGCTACTAAGGGCAGCGTTGGCTGGGACGAATGTGTCGAAGACATTATGGCGCTCAACACCGGTATGGTCGTCTTTAAAACCGAAGACACCGACGGCTGGCAATATATGTATTACACTCCCGCCGGCATAAACGAATGGGCGATAACCGTTTCGGTCCCCGAGAAGGAAGCCTTCGCGAGCGCGATAGCGATAAGGGGCATCTGCCTCGTTTCGGCGGTCCTGATGATGATCGCGGTTATAGCCTACTTCGCTTATACTATGCACGACACCAAGAAGGCGGTCAGCGACGCAGTCGAGCGCGCAGTCTTAGAGGAAAAGCTCAAGAAGGCTGAGGCTGCCGAGCGCGCAAAAACGACCTTCTTAAGCAATATGTCCCACGACATAAGGACCCCGATGAACGCCATAATCGGCTTCACCACTCTTGCAGAGTCGAATATAGACAACAAGCCGAGAGTTCAGGAATACCTCAGAAAGATACTCTCCTCGAGCAACCACCTTCTGAGCCTCATAAACGATATTTTGGATATGAGCCGGATAGAATCCGGAAAGCTCAATATCGAGGAGAAGCCCTGCTCTATATCCGACATTTTCAGGGATATGCGAAATATAATCCAGACCCAGATGCAGGCAAAGCAGCTCAACTTCTTTATGGACACCCTCGACGTCGTAGACGAAGACATTTACTGCGACAAGCTGCATGTAAACCAGGTGCTCCTTAACCTTCTTTCCAACGCGATAAAGTTCACCCCTGCGGGCGGCTCGGTTTCGCTTATGGTCAGGCAGAAAAACGGCGCTCCGAAGGGCTACGGCGCCTACGAGATAAGGGTCAAAGACACCGGCATAGGAATGAGCAAGGAATTTGCCGGTCATATATTCGAGCCGTTCGAGCGCGAGCGCAACTCTACCGTGAGCGGGATACAGGGGACCGGTCTCGGAATGGCGATAACAAAGAATATCGTCGACACTATGGGAGGAACCATAGAGGTAAATACCGAGCAGGGCAGAGGAACCGAATTTATCATCAATTTCAGGTTCAGGCTCCAATCCGAAGCGAAGCAGACCTTTGAAATAAAAGAGCTTGCGGGAGTTCGCGGGCTCGTCGTCGACGACAGCTTTTCTACCTGCGACAGCGTGACAAAGATGCTCGCCCAGATAGGAATGAGAGCAGAATGGACGATGCACGGCAAGGAAGCCGTTTTGAGGGCAAGGCAGGCTGTAGAGATGGGCGACGAATTCTACGCCTATATCATCGACTGGGCGCTGCCCGACCTCAGCGGTCTCGAGGTCGTGAGGGAGATACGCAAAATAGCGGGGGAGAACATTCCGATAGTTATTCTTACCGCTTACGACTGGACAGCCTTTGAGGACGAGGCCAAGAAAGCCGGCGTTACGGCGTTCTGCAACAAGCCTATATTCCTCTCGGAGCTGCGAGACACTCTTATTTCGGCGATCGGCAAGACCGAGCATCCCGAGGCTGCCGCTGCCGAGGAAGACCCCGTAGAAAAGCTCAAGGGTCTGCGGCTCCTTCTTGTTGAAGACAACGAGCTCAACCGCGAGATAGCTCAGGAGCTCCTCGAAGAAAACGGCTTTGTAATAGAAACAGCCTGCAACGGTTCGGTTGCGGTAGATATGGTCGGAAATTCACGACCCGGGTATTATTCGTTGGTTCTTATGGACGTGCAAATGCCGGTTATGAACGGCTATGAGGCTTCGAGAGCTATAAGAGCTCTCGAAGACCCCGCGCTCGCCTCGGTGCCGATAATCGCGATGACCGCCAACGCCTTCGACGAAGACAGAAGGCAGGCGCTCGAAAGCGGAATGAACGACCACGTTTCAAAGCCCATAAATATAAACAAGCTGCTTCAGGTAATAGTCAAGCAGCTCGACGGGAAAGAAGTTCCCGAGCAGGACAGCTAAATCGCTTTAACGGAAGGTGAGCGGAAAAGTGGAAAAACAGTTTACAGAAATGAGCAGATATTACGACCTGCTGCCGTCTCCGGCAGCCGTCGTCGCCTCGGGCGAAAACGGCGCCTACAGCGTGGAATATGCCAATCCGCCCGCAGAAAAGCTCATCGGCGAGTCCGGCGGGCTTATCGGCTCGATGTCGGGCGCGCTCTCTGAGGGGCTTGCCGAATGGCACGGAGAGCTTGCCGGCAAGACCTTTGCCGCGAAGATGTCGCGCATTTCCGAGGGCAGAACTCTTATCCTTTTCAGGGATATTACCGACGACCTTAAGAACCAGCAGATGAGGATCGACTCCTCGATGGCGGCTCTGAGGAGCGCTCTTGACGCCGCAAACGCCGCCAATCAGGCAAAGACCGACTTCCTCTCGAATATGTCTCACGACATAAGGACTCCGCTCAACGCGATAATCGGTATGACCACTATAGCTCAGGCTCATCTTGACGAGAGAGACAGGCTTGAGGACTGCCTCGAAAAGATATCGCTTTCCTCGAAGCACCTCCTTGCGATAATCAACGACATTCTCGATATGTCGAGGATAGAGAGCGGCAAGATGTCGGTAACGCTCGAGCCGTTCGCCCTCGCCGATTTCATTCATTCGCTTATGGCGGTGTTTCGCCCGCAGGCGGATTCAAAGCGCCAGAAGGTCGAGCTCGACTTTTCGGGAATACGCCACGAGCGGGTAAAAGGCGACGAAATGAGGATACAGCAGGTGCTCGTAAATATCCTCTCTAATGCCGTTAAATTCACCCCCGAGGGCGGGACCGTCTCGCTCACAATCAGGGAGAGCGCCGGAGTGGGCAAAACCGAGCACAACTACGCCTATTACGAATTTATTGTTCAGGATAACGGAATAGGAATGAGCAGGGAGTTCCTCGAAAAGATATTCCTGCCTTTTGAGCGCGACAAGGGAGTGAACCATATCCAGGGAACAGGTCTCGGAATGGCGATAACCCAGAATCTCGTAAAAATGATGAACGGCGAGATAAGCGTTGAGAGTGAAGAGGGAAAGGGGACCAAATTCACCGTTTCGCTGCCCCTCGAGCAGCTCGAAGAGGACGAAAGCGGGCTTTCGGCTCTGCGCGGATTAAGAGTCCTCGCGGCGGACAGCGATACCGCTTCGCTCAATAATTTGACCGAGATACTTTCCGACCTCGGAATGGAATGTGACGCAGTGAGCAGCGGCTGGGAGGCTCAGGACCTCGCCGCAAAGGCTCACGTTGAAGGAAAGGATTACTTCGCGATAATGCTCGGCTGGCGGCTTTCCGTAGTCGACGGAGTTCAGACCTGCGGCGAGCTCAGGGCGATGCTCGGAAAGGACATTCCGATAATACTGATGTCGGCGTTTGAATGGACTATGACCTCCGACGAAATGCGCAAGCACGGGATATCCTCCTTCGTCCCGAAGCCGCTGTTCCGTTCGAGGCTCGCCGAGACCCTTTATGCCTATACCGACCCGGGCAGGGCGAAGAAGGCAAAGGCGGGCTCGGAAAAAGAGGAGAGCTTCGAGGGCTTCAATATCCTTTTGGCGGAGGACAACGAAATCAACCGCGAAATAGGCGTCGAGCTCATATCTATGCTCGGCGCGTCGGTCGAATGCGCCGAGGACGGCAAAGAGGCTCTCGAAATGTTCGCAGGGTCGCCTGCGGGCAGGTTCGATCTGATATTTATGGATATTCAGATGCCGGTTATGGACGGCTACGAGGCGACGAGGGCTATAAGAGCCCTTGAGCGGGAGGACAGCAAAAAGATACCCATTGTGGCGATGAGCGCCAACGCCTTTATCGAGGATATACGCGCCTGCCGCCGCGCGGGTATGGACGCCCACGTTCCGAAGCCGGTAAACCTTTCAAACCTTGCCGACGTTATGAGGCGTTTTCTCAAAGCCGAAGACGGTGGCAGCGCCGCGCTTTGAGCTTTGGCGGGAGGTAAAATCTTATGGAAGTATATCAGGAGAAGTATCTTGAGCTGATGCGCTCGGCGGCTCAGAGCATCGTTCCTTCGGCGGCGGAGCTTGAGCCCGAGGAATTCGTTAAGGCTGCCGTTGAGGCAAACAGGGCTTCGCGCAGAGCGGTGGAACAGGGGACAAAGCTCTTAAGAGAAGAGCTCTTTCCGCTGCTCGACAATATTCTGTCGGCGTCCGAGGAAGAGCTTAACTCGCTCGGGAAATTCGCCGAAAAGCTTATGAACAGCACCGATCTTCCCGACGCGGGTCTGTATTACAGAATACACCTCGCGCTTATGAGCTACGCGCGGCATAAAAAGCTCCGCGATATGCTTATAAAAGAGCTCTATTACGTCGGAATGGCGCTCTATTATCTCGAAAATATGCTCAGCCCGAACGTCGTAAGGCTTTATACCGCGAGAATGAGAATGTGCTTTTCCGAGAGCGCTTCTTATTTCGAGAAGGGCTATGACGACATCGAAGACCCCGAGATACGCGGGTTTATCCACAGGAGTATGGGAAACATAGCTTTAAGCTACGACACCGCCGACCCCGCCTCGGCTAAAGCCAAGTTAGACGCCACTACCCGATCGATAGAAATCCTCTCCGACCCCGACGTTAGGGCGAAGACCCCTTCGCTCCCCTGGGACGTTTATCTTTTCAAGAGCCATCAGGAGCGGACGACGCTTTTAAGCTTCCTCAGGACCGGTCTTGCCGGACCCGACGCCTTCGCGAAGGTCCTCGAATCGGCGCAGGTAGTTCAGAGCAGGCAGGAAAAAGCCGCTCTCGAAAGGGGCGAGCCGCTTATGCCGAGGTGGCAGTATGCCTATATGGCAGCGAAATACCATTGCGGGGCGATGCTCCTGCCCGACCTTCTGGACGGTGTTTTCAGCCTCTCAAAGCTCTATGACGACGACGATATGAGCGCGCAGAGCCTGTTTACCCATCTGAGCGCGCCCGCTATATATATGGAATACGCAAAGCAGCTCAAGGACGACAAATATGACGACGAGATCGCGAGCCATATAAGCGTTATGACGCGCAGACTCCTTGCGCTTATCGTCAGAGCGCCCTGCGTTACCGACAATGAGCAGCTTATGTTCTACATCAGGCAGTTTTTGTATGTCTACCGCGAATGCCCCGGCGGAATGCCCTTCTTTGAGGTGCTGCAAAACGTATTTGCGGCGCGGCACCCTTCGAGCTATCTTAGAATGTGCATAGCCGGAAGGATATCTGAGCAGCTTGCTCTTTGGGCGTCGGACGACTGCCCCGAGGAGCTTGTCGGTCTGCCCGGATTTAAGAGCGTCTCGGATATAATTTGGCGGCGCGACGAGCTCGCCGAGTTTGCCTCGAAGGCGGGAAGGCTTTACGACACCGGAATGGTGCATTTTCTCAATCTCGAGTCCTACGCCTGCCGCGGGCTTTTCCAGGAGGAAGAGGAGCTTTTGCAGCTCCACGCTCACTGCGGGGCGGAAATGCTCAACAATCACGCCTCTACCGCGGTTTTTGCCGACATCGCCCACGGGCATCACTGCCGCTATGACGGCAAGGGAGGCTATCCGCTGAACTTCTCGCTTGATTCGTCGCCGCTCAAGCCGATGATTTGCATAGTAGCTGTCGCCGACGCGCTCGCCTCTGCCGTTGAGGAGACCTCGAGCCGTTACAGACCGGTAAGACCGTTCGACGAGGTCATCGCGGAGCTGAAAGAGGGCAGCGGCAGCGTTTACGCGCCGTTTGCAGTAGGGCTGCTTAAGACCGCCGAGCGCAGGGAGCAGCTCAGAAGCGCCCTCGAGGAATATCGGCGCGACGCCTGCCTCGATATGTACCGCCGCCGCACGGAGATGATGTAAAGCAAAGGCTGCAAAAAATTAAAGTTTTCGGTCAAGCCTTTTCCAAAAGGCTTGCGGGGTCAAGGGGCGAGGAGCCCCTTGCCGCGCCCGCAGGCGCGGAATCTTTATTAAACAAAGCGCAGGAAGGGAACTGAAAACAGTCCGGTGGACTGTTTTCGGTTGGGGAACCCTCGCCGGGGGTTCCCCATTTGCCGAACAATGAGTGAGGCAAATAAAATCAACTTTTTCGGCATATCTCATCAAAAACAGCCGCCGGCTTTACTGCCTGCGGCTGAATTTTATGCGCGTCACATCTCCGTCTTCCAGAAATACGCGCTGTAGGCCTTGAGAACGCACCCTCCCGCGATGTTCTGCCTCTCGCCGGTTATAAGCTCGATAGCCGAAGAGCAGCCCGAGTCGAAGCGGGCGTCGAAGTCGCTGCCGTCGGCGTTTATTGCAACGAGAACGCGCTCGTGCTCGGAGCGCCTCTCGAAAACGCACTGCCTGTTGGTCAGCAAAATCGAGCGGAAGCCGCCGTAATTGAGCGCCTCGGAGCTCTTTTTTACCTCGGCAAGGCGGGAAATAAAATCGCAGAGAGGATTCCACTGCGGAGCTTCAAAGCAGGGTCGGAGCGCGGGATCGCCTTCGCGCTTTTCGGCTTTTGCGCCCCATTCGCTTCCGTAGTAAACGCAGGGAATGCCCGGCATTCCGAATACGAGCGCATAAATCAGCGGCAGGTGGGCGGGGTTTTGGAGAATGCTCGCAACGCGGGTAACGTCGTGGTTGTCGGCAAAGCTTAAAAGGTGCTTGCCCTTGTAAAGAGTCCAATATTCCGGACCGAACTGCCTCATAAGCGAGTGGTTTATCTCGAACATATTCAGGCTGTTGAAGCTGCTGTAAAGCCCCTTGTAGCATTCGTAATTCGTCGAGGAATGGAGCATCGAATCGTTTACGAGGCGGTTGTAATCGCCGTGGAGCATTTCGCCCAAGAGGAAGAAATCCGGCTTTAAGCCGTCGGTGAAGGCGCGCAGCCTTCTGAGGAAATTTTCGTCGAGGCAGTAGGCGACGTCGAGTCTCAGCCCGTCGATGTCGAACTTCTCCACCCACTGCCTTACGCTCTCAAAGAGGTAGCTGATAACGTCCTCGTTGCGCAGATTGAGTTTTACGAGGTCGTAGTTGCCTTCCCAGCCCTCATACCATAATCCGTCGTTATAGGGCGAATTTCCGCCGAAATCAATTCTTTGGAACCAGTTTACATAGGGCGAACGCTCGCGGTTTCGGAGGACGTCTAAAAAGGGTCCGAAGCCCCTGCCCGCGTGGTTGAAAACGCCGTCGAGGATTATTTTTATCCCGTTTTCGTGGAGCGCGCGGCAGACCTCGGCAAAGTCGCCGTCGGTCCCGAGGCGGCAGTCGATTTTTCTGTAGTCGCGGGTGTTGTAGCCGTGGGTGTCGGATTCAAATACCGGCGAGAAGTAAACCGCGTTTACCCCGAGCTTTAAGAGGTGGGGTATCCATTCCCTGACTTTGAGGATACGATGGGAGAGCACGCCGTCGTTTTCAAACGGCGCCCCGCAGAACCCGAGGGGATATATCTGATAAAAAACGCTTTCAAAAGCCCACATATTTTTTCTCCTTTATTGCATTTATCCGAATATACCATTTAGGTAGGAAAATGTCAAGAAGGGAGAAAAGAGCAGAAAACAACGCTTACCATTTTGAAAAAGCCCCGACCGAAAACTCTTGAGTCTTGCAACAGTCCGCTACTCAAAATTTCTGTTGCAAAAGCGGCGGCGTTGTGGTAGAATAGACCCGAAAACAAAAACAAAGGAAGTATTTTATGAAAAAAATAACCTCTATTCTAACCGAAATCGTCGCTGAGGCTTTTGCGGCGGCGGGCTATGACCCCGCGCTCGGCGCTGTCACTGTCTCGGACAGGCTCGACCTCTGCCAGTTTCAGTGCAACGGCGCGCTCTCGGGCGCGAAGATATACCGCAAGGCGCCTATAATGATAGCCCGCGAGGTCGTCGAAAAGCTTTCCGAAAGGCGGGAATTTGCTAAAGTCGAAGCTGTTCCGCCGGGATTTATAAACCTTACTCTCACCGACGGCTATCTCGCGGAAATACTCAATGAGATCTCGGAGGACGAAAACCTCGGAGTGCCGCAGTGCGAGACTCCCGAGACGGTTGTCATCGACTACGGCGGACCGAACGTCGCGAAGCCGCTCCATATCGGTCATCTCCGCTCGGCGATAATAGGGGAGTCGCTTAAAAGGACCGCCCGCGCGACGGGCAGGACAGTTTACGGCGACGTTCACTTCGGCGACTGGGGAACGCCCTACGGTCTCACTATAGCGGAATATAAGGTCCGCCACCCCGACTGGGCGTGCTTTAAGGAGGACTTCGACCCCTCTAAGGATACCGTTCCCGACATCGACGAGGACGAGATGAACGAAATTTATCCCTTCGCTTCGGCAAAGAGCAAGCAGGACGAAGAATTCAAGCTCACCTCGAGGCAGACCGTCGTAGACCTTCAGAACCGCAAGCCGGGCGTCTACGACCTCTGGAAGAAGATAAAGGACGTTTCGGTCGAGAGCGTCAGGCGCAATTACGAGCGGCTCTCGGTCGATTTCGACTACTGGTACGGCGAGAGCGACGCCGATGTTTACACCCCCGAGCTGATAAAGATACTGACCGAAAAGGGTTTATTATACGAGAGCGACGGCGCTCAGGTCGTCGACGTTTCGGAGGAGGGCGACAAAATAACCGTCCCGCCGATAATCGTAAAGAAGAGCGACAATTCGAGCATCTACGCAACCTTCGACCTCGACACGATAATCCAGCGCGAGCGCGATTTCAAGCCCGACAGGATATGGTATCTGACCGACAAGAGGCAGAATCTTCACTTTACACAGGTCTTCCGCTGCGCAAAGAAGGCGGGGCTCGTCCCCGAGACTACTGAGCTGCGTCACCTCGGCTTCGGCGCGGTCACGGGCTCCGACGGTAAACCCTATAAGACACGCGACGGCGGAGTTATGCGTCTCAGCGACCTTATCGACACGGTAGAGCAGGCGGCGTTTGAAAAGCTCAAGGATTCGGAGTATATCTCGGAGGACAGGCGCGAGGCAGCGCATAAGATAGGCATAGCGGCGCTGAAATTCGGCGACCTCTCGAATCAGCCCGCGAAGGATTACATCTTCGACCTCGACAGGTTCCTCTCGTTCGACGGCAAGACCGGCACCTACCTTTTGTATACCGTAACGAGGATAAACTCGATACTCAAAAAAGCGGGGATAGGCTACGCCGAAAAGCCGGCAGTCGGGGCGATATACGGCAGCGAGCGCGAGCTTGCGCTCAGGCTTGCTATGAGCGGCGAAAGCTATGAAAAGGCGTTTAACGATATGGCGCCCTCTGCGCTCTGCGAAAGCGCATACAACATCGCGTCTGCGTTTTCAAAGTTCTACCACGACACGAGAATACTCGCCGAGGAGGACCCCGAGAAGCGCCAAAGCCGCCTCGCGCTCTGCTCTTTAACGAGAAGAGTGCTCGTGAAGCTGCTCGACTGCCTCGCCATTGAGACGGTGGAGAATATGTAAGGCGTAGAGCTAAATTATTAAAAGTTTTCGAACGATCCTTTTTTAAAAAGATAAGCGTTATTTCTTGCCGCTCGCAGGTTCTGAGCGCAGGGCGTTCGGATCGAGAGCGAAGCGAACGACATAAATAATAATCAAAAAGCATTTGAACACAAGAAAGTTCAGATGCTTTTTAAATGCGAACCTGCCCATTGACAAAAGCTGTCTGAAAAAGGGTAAACCTAAGACTTTTTTACTCGCCGACGTATATCTTTCTTTATATTTTCGGTTGCATTTTTTTCGGAAATGGTGTATAATTGTCGCAACCGAAGGAGTATGATTTGAATGGACTGTCTCAGATGTCCCGACGACGTCGCAGAGCTGACCGAAGCGCTCGGATTTCTTCCCTTTTTTGCTAACGGGATACCCGGCTTTTCCGTCGAGGAGCACACCCCGCGTGAGCTTTGGTTCACCGAAGCCGACGGACCTTGGGAATGGAAAGGACCGATAGCGCGGACCAAAAGATGCCTTTACGGGAAGTTTTTCGGCGGAAAGGCGGGCTTTATCAGCCTTGAATGGTTTCCGGATTTCGCGAATTACCGCCGCGACGGCTTTGATTTCGATTCCCGCTACGAGTCGGGGTTCGCGAGCCGAAGGGATATGAACGTTTACGATACCGTTTCCCGCTACGGAACCGTTCTTTCAAAGAAGTTAAAAAGCCTCTGCGGATATTCAAAAGGCGGCGAAAAGGGCTTCGACGGCGTTATTACCCGCCTTCAGATGCAGACTTATGTATGCGTCGCGGATTTTGAATACATGCGCGACAAATACGGAAAGCAGTACGGCTGGGGCGTCGCGAGGTATTCAACTCCCGAGGAGCTTTTGGGGTACGAAGCGGTGACCTCGGCATATTCCCGCGAGCCCTCGGAATCGCTCGAAAGAATACTCGACCACCTAAAAAAGGTCCTTCCCGAAGCGGACGGCGCTCGGCTCTTAAAAATGATAAAGTGAGGAGATAAGCTTGACGACAAGACTTGCGCAGATACTCGGACATTGCCTGAAAGGGCGCCGGATCGTCGTATGGGGCGAACCGAGCAGGCTCCTGAAAAGGCAGCTCGAGCCCTACGGCTTTGCCTATGCCGAAAAGCCCGACCCGAAATACCATATTATAAACGGTCAGGCTGTTGCCGTTCTCGGCGACCCGAACGGGATAGCGAGAAGGCAGCTTGAACCCTATAACATCGTTTACGACGTAAATATCGACCCGAAGCTGCATTACGTCGTAGCGGCGACCGAGGACGACCTCACCGATTTTCTCATCGACCACGGCGGCGGGGAGTTCCGCAGGGTAGAGGACTACATTTTATACAGCGACGTCGGGCAGGAGCTTCCCTTCGATTGGGAGCTCTACGGCGCTAAGATAGGGCGTCAGACCTATTTCGGCAGCGGAATAGTCAATGCCTGCCGAAACGGCTATGTAGAGAGCATCGGGCGGTATACCTCTATCAATTCCACCGCAGTGATACACTGCGACCACCACTCGAATATGGCTTTCGTTACCGACGAGCTCTCGGATTCCTTCACCCCCGAGAACAAGGCGAAGTTTGAAAAGCTCTGCGCCCTCGACCCGAAACACCCTTACGCCTTCGGCAAACCGAAGGTGACCATCGGCAGCGACGTTTGGATAGGCGCGCACACCTTCATCAACTGCTCAAAAGTGGTCTCGATAGGCGACGGCGCGGTCATAGGCGCGGGCGCCGTCGTGACAAAAGACGTTCCGCCCTACTCGGTCGTGGTAGGAGTCCCCGCGAACGTCATCAAATACCGCTACCCGCCGGATATGGTCCGCACCCTTTTAAAAACGAAGTGGTGGGAATGGACTCCGGAGGAGATAAACAAAAACGCCGACGCGCTTATGTGGCCCGACGTTTTTATGGAAAGATTCGGAAGATAACGGCTTCAAAAGGAGGTTTTTGCATTGAGCTCAAAGGTTTATTTCACAAGGGAGATCTCGCCCGAAAAGGTGCTTGAGGTCTATAAGCTGCTCGGCGCAGAGCTTAAAGGAAAAGTCGCCGTAAAGGTACATTCCGGCGAGGTCGGGAATCAGAATTTCCTCCGCCCGCCGTTCTGGAAGCCTGTCGTAGATTACGTCGGCGGAACGGTAGTCGAATGCAACACCGCATACGACGGCGAGCGCAACACCACTAAAAAGCATCTTAAGGCGATAAAAAAGCACGGCTGGAACGATTATTTCGACTTCGACCTTTTAGACGCCGAAGGTCCCGACCTCGTTCTCGATATCCCGAACGGAAAGGTCATAAAGAAGAACTTCGTCGGCAAGAATCTCAAAAACTACGATTCTATGCTCGTTCTTTCCCATTTCAAAGGTCACCCGATGGGCGGCTACGGCGGAGCGCTAAAGCAGCTTTCTATCGGCTGCGCCTCGAGCTACGGCAAAGCCTATATCCACGGCTCGGGCGACACCGAGCATAACATCTGGCGCGCGCCGCACGACGCATTTTTAGAGTCGATGGCAGACGCCGCCTCGTCGGTGATAGAGTTCTTTAAAGGGAATATCGCCTATGTTAACGTAATGATGAATATGTCGGTCGACTGCGACTGCTGCGACGTCGCCGAAGACCCCTGCATGCGCGATATAGGAATTCTCGCCTCGCTCGACCCCGTGGCGATAGATCAGGCCTGTCTCGACCTTGTTTACGCGGCGAAGGACGACCCCGGGCGGGATCATCTTTTGGAGCGCATCGAGAGCAGAAACGGCGTCCATACGATAGAGGCGGCAGCGGCTCTCGGAATAGGCAGCCGCGAATACGAGCTCTGCGAGATAAAGTAGCGACATTCCCGTTTTTTTACAAACAATTTTTTTAAAAAAGCTTGCATATTTCCCGCGTCTATGATATAATCCGAATGTATAAATACGCACGGAGGAAAATGTAATGAAAATGTATCTTAAGAGAATTATCCCGATTTTGCTCAGCGCGCTTCTCTGCCTCAATATGCCTTTTGCGGCTTTTGCGGAGGGCGAGGTTGCCGATTTCGTTCCCGCCGAAACCGTTTACGGCAGCGGGTGGATCAATGTTTCGCAGAACGGCGGCGTAACCTTCGGAAGCTTAGAGTCCGAAATAATGCCGCTTTCATATTATGAACCCGACATTACCGTTACAAGCTTTGACGCAGCTGCGGCATATATGCGGGAGTGCATGATTGCCCGCATGACCAATTTTTCCTTTGAGTGGGCTGACGCGTACGATGCTACAAACGTCAACAGCAAGGAAGAGCTGAAGCAGGTCGTAGCGGACATCGTCGCGAAGCTCCAGGCGAAGGCTTATGAGCACGGCACCGATCCCGAGGGCGGCGACTATCTCGAATTGAGCCTGACTGCCGGAGTTTTCCTTCCCGGCGGAGGCACGATAAAGTGGAGCTACGGTCCTATGCCGGCAAACCCGGAAGATTATTCAAAATTTAACGGTATGCAAAAGCTGATACTTGACTTCACCGTCAACTATTACACCACCCGCGAGCAGGAGGACGAGCTCAACCGGAAAATCGACGAGGTCATAACCTCGCTCGAACTCGACGGCAAGACAAACTACGAAAAAGTAAAGGCCGTTCACGACTGGATCGCTACCCACGTCACCTACGACGACGAGCACCTCACCGACGATACATATCCCCTTAAGCAGACTGCCTACGCCGCAATGATCAACGGCACTTCTGTCTGCCAGGGCTACGCAACGCTGTTCTATAAGATGATGCTCAAACTCGGAATCGACTGCCGCGTCGTCACCGGCTTCGGCTTCGGAAACAAAGCGGAACCCGGTCAAACGGTGCAGGGCGAAGCCCACGCTTGGAACATCGTTAAGATATGCGACAAATATTATAATGTAGACTGCACTTGGGATTCAAACTATTATGAGGGCGGCAGAGGATACACCGCATACTTCCTCAAGGGCAGCACAAACTTCGATAAAGACCACACTGCATATGATGACGTTAAGGAATGGCTCAACACATATAAAGTTTCAGATACCGATTTCGACACTTCAAACCCCGACGCCGTCCACGATTATGATCCCAGCGGCAGATGCACTAAATGCGGCGAAATGAAGGAGAGCTCCGGCACTGCCGTATTGAAGGGCGACGTAAACGGCAACGGGGAAGTCGAGCTCGGCGATGCCGTTGCAATACTCAGATATCTTGCAAAGCTCGATGTCGGAGAGACATTCGTTGAGAAAGCCGCTTACTTCAATGATGATGAAGTCATCGATCTTTCAGACGCGGTTGCGATTCTCCGCGCGCTTGCACACCTCAGCTGACAATACCAAAGGTATTTCATATAAACTAAGGAGGAACATTAAATGAAGAAGATTTTGGCAATTATACTGGCGCTTGCCGCCGCTGTATGCTGCCTGACGGTTTCGGTCTCTGCCGCCGGTTCGTTCAGCCTCAAGATTGAGGCTGATCCCTATACCTTCGGCTCCGGCACGCTTACCGCGCGGGTAGTTATAGACGGAAGCGTTGCGGTCAACGGCATTGACCTTAATATCAAATGCCCCGAGGGCTTATCGACTACGCGCAACGATATAGTTTGGAGCGGGGAAATTGCATCCGCTGACATGGACAATGATTATTTAGGAAGCAAAGCGAAAAACTTTACCGACAGTACGGTGATCCTTATTTTTGGGGCAGTTCCTAATGATCTTTCGATTCCGCCCGTCAAACTCTCCGGGACGATTGCAACCATTACTTTCACGGTTGACGAGACCAAGATAACTCCCGATTCCGACCTTACGTTCAGCTTCACCAAAAACGATATCAGCGACGAAAACGGCAAATCCCTTACCGGCGGCACCGATTTTGACGTCAACCCCGACCCCGAAGACGGCAAGATCGAGCTCACCTGCGAGACCCACGACCCCGAACTGAAGTCTGACGCCGACGGTCACTGGAAAGAGTGCAAGAGGTGCGGTCATAAGGAAGCGAAGACCGAACATGTGAACAGCAGCGAGCATCCTTGTATCGCCGGCAAATGCACCGGCTGCGACTATGTAGTGCCCGCTGCCGAACATACGCCGGTCCTCAAGTACGACGAAAATCAGCACTGGGAAGAGTGCAGCGAATGCGGAACCGTTACCAAAGATAAGGAAAACCACAAGGGCGGAACCGCTACCTGCGCCGAAAAGGCAAAGTGCAGTGTATGCGGAACCCCCTACGGCGAGCTTGACAAGACCGCCCATAAGTGGGAGTTTGAAAAAACGATTGAGGAAGCCACCTGCACCAAGGAAGGCAAGGCTCAGTATAAATGCAGCGTCTGCGGCGAGACCGAAGAGCGCACCACCGACAAGGCGCCGCACGTTGAGTCTGAGGATTATAAATCCGACGGCGAGAGCCATTGGCACTACTGCGTGAACTGCAACGCCGTCATCGGCAATAAAGAAGCTCACACGCCCGACAGCGATTGGCACTATGGCAAATCCGCCGCCGACGGTCACTATCACATATGCTCCGTATGTAAAGCTCCTGTAGGCACCGAGGATCACGTCGATAAGAATTCCGACGGCACCTGCGATGTCTGCGAGGCACCGCTTCACGAGCACATCGCCGACGAGTCTAAGTGGCTCAGCAACGGCGAGTATCACTATCACGCCTGCAAAGTTGAAGGCTGCACCGTAGAACTCGATGTGACTCCTCATATTGAAGACACCGTATGGCACACCGAAGCGGGTTCGGCTGAGCACTGGCACATTTGCACCGTGTGCGGCGCAAAGATAGACAAAACCGTTGCAAAGCATAGCGGCGGAGAGGCAACATGCACCGAAAAGGCAAAATGCGCCGACTGCGGCGCCGAATACGGCGAACTCGACAAGACGAACCACACCGACGGCGTTGACGAAACGGCATGGGAAAGCGACGGAACAAACCACTGGCACGTCTGCAAATACTGCGAAGCAAAAGTCGGCGTTGAAGCCCACAAGGGCGGCACCGCCAACTGCACCGAGCAGGCGAAGTGCAGCGTATGCGGAACCGCCTACGGCGAGCTCGACAAGACCGCTCATAAGTGGAACGACGGAGTAGTTACCAAGGAAGCCACCTGTATGGTGGACGGCGTAAAGACCTATACCTGCACCCTCTGCGGAGATACTAAGACCGAAGCCATCAAGGCTCTCGGACATGATTACGACGACGGCAAGATCACCACTCCCGCAACCTGCTTAAAGGACGGCGTAAAGACCTATACCTGCAAGAGGAACTGCGGTCAGGAGGGCGCTACCAAGACCGAAGCCGTAAAGGCGACCGGACACAAGCCCGCCGCCGGATATAAGTCTGACGCTACCAACCACTGGCAGATCTGCGAGAACGAGAACTGCGACGCCGAAGACCACATAATCAACGTCACCGCCCATACATATACCGCGGGCGAATATGAACACGACGCTAAGGGTCACTGGCAGGTCTGCACCGTATGCAAGACCGAGACCGAGCATGAGGAGCACGTCAAGGGCGATATGACTCAGGACGAGAGCGGTCACTGGTATAAGTGCACAAGCTGCGACGAAAAGCTTGAATTCGACGCGCATACCAAGGCGACCCTCACCGCAGCAGTAGAGCCCTACAAGGACGACAACGGCGTCAAGCACGACGGCAGCCTGGCTTATTGGCACTGCCCCGACTGCGGCAAATACTTCCTCGATAACAACGGCAAGAAAGCCGGAGTATTCGACAGCATCGACAGCTTCACCGTAAAATATAAAGACGACTGCAGCGATCTTGGGCATACCCTTACGGTCATCTCGTCTAACGAATTCTCCCACACGTTTATGTGCACGAGAGAATGCGGGCTTGTTTACACCGAGGCTCACGTCTTTAACGAGCGCGGCGTATGCAGATTCTGCGGATACAAGCTTCCCGGGTTTGTAGAGACCAAGCCCGACGACACCGTTGAGATCGACTCTCCCGTTGAGGGGACCGAGCAGGGCGGCGAAGGCGAAGGCGACGAAATGAACGCCGACGACATCGACGATACTCCTGCCGAAGCT
Organism: uncultured Clostridia bacterium; assembly: GCA_947627875.1. Classification (GTDB taxonomy): domain Bacteria; phylum Bacillota; class Clostridia; order Oscillospirales; family Ruminococcaceae; genus Faeciplasma. Next base: position 17,330 of record CANQXS010000004.1, on the reverse strand, counting down.
CCTTCCGAAGCCGAGCCCGCTCCGGCTCCTGCCGAGACCAACCCCGAGACTGGTCTTGCGATGTCCGTGATCCCCGCGATTTTAGCGGCGGCAGCGCTCGTAATAAAGAAGAGATAATTTCAAAACCCGACCGCGGGAGGCGATAAGCTTCCCGCGGTTTTTTCGGTCAAGGCAGGATACTGCAAAAAAAGAGCAGACAGTCAATTTCTGCTCTTTTTATATTTCGGAGTCCGTACTTTTGGACAGATGATGTGCTATAATCACATCATACCCCAAAAATTCACGGGGGAGGGTTGCTTTTGCGCCCGAATTGCAGTATAATAAATAATATACTGCCCGAAAGGAGGCGTCGTTCCGTGGAAAAGCTGATCGACATCAGAAGCCGACCCGTACTGAACTTTCTCGACCTGCTGCTTTCCGACAAATCCACCCAAAAGAACATCATCTGGGCGACGGATACATACGAAAACTTCGGCAGCGAATTTTTGGACGACGCCGAAATCTGCGCCCGATCGCTTTTATGGCACCCCGACCTCATCTGCCCGCGAATACAGAAATCGCATGAGGCGCAGGCGCAGCGCACCCGCAAAAAAGCCGAGGTTTTCACCCCTGCGTGGCTCTGCAACAAGATGAACAACTACTGCGACAGCGATTGGTTCGGGCGGGAAAATGTCTTCAACCGCGAAAAGGGCGGCGGCTGGGAGGTCAACCCCGAAAAAATCGAATTCCCCGAGGGCAAAAGCTGGCAGCAATACGTCGATTCGCGGCGGCTTGAGATAACCTGCGGCGAGGCTCCCTACCTTGTCTCGCGATACGATGTTTCGACCGGAGAGCTGATATTTCCGATGGTGCGGCGAATCGGAATTTTAGACCGAAAGCTGCGGGTCGTGAACGAAAACGCCGACAGCTTCGACGACTGGATGAAATGGTCGCTGCGGGCTTTTGAATCGACATACGGCTACGAGTATCAGGGCGACAACGTTCTGATAGCGCGGATAAACCTGCTTTTAACGTTTTCGGATTATTACGAGGAGCGTTGGAACCAAAAACCCGCGGACAGGCTGCTCAGGCAGGTTGCGAACAGGATAGCCTGGAACATTTGGCAGATGGACGGGCTTAAAGGGACCGCGCCGCTCGGTAAGCCTTATGAAGAGTTTGAGCAGCTGGCGCTATTTGATATAGATGAGCCTAAGGCGCAAGCCCTGCCCTGCATGGTATTCGACTGGCGAAGCCGGCGCTCTTTGAGATTTTTGGATATAAAGGAGAATTGAGCCATGGGAAAGAAACTGTTTGATTATGTGATCGGGAACCCGCCGTATCAGGACGAAACCGTCGGCGACCAGAAATCTTTTGCACCGCCGGTTTACAATCTTTTTATGGAAGAATCATATAAATTAGCCGACCGCGTTGAGCTTATTCACCCTGCACGTTTTTTGTTCAATGCTGGAAGCACCCCAAAAGCGTGGAATCAAAAAATGTTGGAAGACCCACATTTTAAGGTACTTTTTCACGAACAGGACAGCTCAAAAGTATTCTCAAATACCGACATTAAAGGCGGCGTAGCAATAACATATCGCGACGAAAATAAAGATTTCGGCGCTATTGAAACATACACTGCATTTGAAGAATTAAATTCAATTTTGCATAAAGTCACGCACAACGATTCATTTTCATCGTTTGCAGACATTGTCTTTTCGAGAACTGCATATAGGCTCACGAACACTATGCACGAAGAACACCCTGAAGCTGCAAGTATGGTAAGCAAGGGACATTTGTACGATATGTCGACGAATATTTTTGAAATCTTACCGCAGCTATTTTTTGACGAAAAACCGGACGACGGAAATGAATATATCCAAATTTTCGGGAGAATCGGCGGGGAAAGAGGCTATAAATATATTAGAAAAGATTATGTAAATAGTCCTATAAATTTATATAAATACAAAATATTTGTCCCTAAGTCCAATGGTTCTGGTGCCTTAGGAGAAGTTTTAACAACTCCCGTCATCGGGCAGCCCGTCATCGGGCATACAGAATCATTTATGAGCATTGGCTCATATGAGCATATGTGCGAGGCTGAATCTTGTTATAAGTATATATGCACAAAATTTGCAAGAACTATGTTGGGCGTGCTTAAAGTTACGCAGGATAATCCGCCGGATAGGTGGAAATACGTCCCTCTCCAAGACTTCACCGAAAATTCCGACATCGACTGGTCGAAATCCGTCGCCGAAATCGACAGACAGCTCTACCGCAAATACGATCTTTCGCCCGAGGAGATCGACTTTATCGAAACCCATGTAAAGGAGATGGCATAATGGCAGCTCTGAATATAAAAACCTCCTCAAAGGTAGTCCCGCAGTGCTATGCCTACACAACTCCCGGCGTGCCCGCCCACAACGGCTGGACAAAAATCGGCTTCACCGAGCGCGACGTCGAAACCCGTATCAACGAACAGACCCACACCGTCGGCGTCGCCCATAAAACCCATTGGGCAATGCGCGCGGCTTTTATGACCGAGCCTTACGGCACCTTCACCGATAAGGATTTTCACGCATACCTTAAAAAGCTCGGCGTTACCCGCGAGAGCGGCACCGAATGGTTTTTCATCGAGCCGAATAAGGCCCGCGGCGATTTTTTGGATTTCACCCAGAACCACGGCGTTGTTGAGTTTGATGATTTAGATACGGCTATCCCCTATAATCTTCGCGATGAGCAGGCTGAGGCGGTAAAAAAGACCGCGGAGTATTTTAACGCCCGCAAAAACTCCGAATTTTTGTGGAACGCAAAGCCGCGCTTCGGCAAAACCCTTTCGGCTTATGATCTGTGTATGCATCTCGGCGCGAAAAATATCCTTATAGTCACAAACCGCCCCGCGATCGCGAATTCCTGGTATTCCGACTATGAAACGTTTTTCGGTCCGCAGTCGGGATATATCTTCGTCAGCACCGTCGACGGAATCAAGGATAAAAAATACGTCTATACCCGCGACGAGTATGTCGATATGGTCGACGACGATGTAAAAGGCTGTATTGAGTTTGTCAGCTTGCAGGATCTAAAGGGCTCGATTTACTTCGGCGGAAGATATGAAAAGCTGTCCGAACTAAGCGCAGACAAGGGTATCGAATGGGATATACTCATTGTCGACGAAGCCCACGAGGGCGTTGACACCTATAAAACCGACACGGCGTTTAACCATATCCGCCGCAAGTGGACGCTTCATCTTTCGGGCACGCCGTTCAAGGCTCTTGCGAACGATAAATTCCCCGACAGCGCGATATATAACTGGACCTATGCCGACGAGCAAAAGCGCAAGCGCGATTGGGACAGCTCAAGCGAGCAGGAGAACCCCTATGCGAATCTGCCTCGGCTTTCGCTGTTTACATATCAGATGTCGGACATCGTCAGGGACAGAGTGAAAAACGGAATTGAGCTTGCCGACGACGATATAGAGGAATTTGCCTTCGATTTGAACGAATTCTTCGCCACCAACGAGCAGGGAAAATTTGTCCACGACCGCGATGTGGATAAGTTCCTCGATGCCCTTACCCGTCAGGAGAAGTTCCCGTTTTCAACGTCCGAGCTGCGCGATGAGCTCAAGCACACATTCTGGCTCCTGAACCGTGTTGCAAGCGCAAAGGCTTTGGCGAAAAAGCTGAAGCTTCACCCCGTATTCAAGGATTACGAGGTGATACTTGCCGCCGGCGACGGCAAACTTGACGACGATGATGAAAACGAGAAGTCGTTTGACAGGGTAACAAAGGCGATTTCGGAATATGACAAAACGATTACGCTGTCGGTAGGTCAGCTCACCACCGGCGTGACCATTCCCGAGTGGACGGCTGTTTTAATGCTTTCCAACATGGCGAGCCCTGCGCTTTATATGCAGGCGGCATTTCGCGCTCAGAACCCCTGCCTCTTCCGCGACAGCGACGGAAACACCTACAGAAAGCAGAATTCCTATGTGTTTGACTTCGATCCTGCCCGCACCCTCACTATCTTTGAACAGTTTGCAAACGACCTGATTCCCGAAACTTCGGGTGAAAAGGGCGATTTTGACGACCGAAAGCGCAACGTCAGGGAGCTTCTGAACTTCTTCCCGGTCTACGGCGAAGATGAAGACGGCTCGATGATAGAACTTGACGCCGAGAAAGTCCTCACGATCCCTCGGAGAATCCACGCAAGAGAAGTTGTTGAACGCGGATTTATGTCCAATTTCCTCTTTGCAAACATCAGCGGAATTTTCGGCGCGCCGAAAGAAATCATCGAAATCATAAACAATATGCAGGCGATAGAAGAGCCGAAACCTCTTGCACCGGCACCTGTTGATGAAACCACGGCTGACAGCCTGCATTTGAATGGCAGCGGCGAGGTTGAAATACCGAGCGAAATAATCATCGGCACCGCAGGCGATGTTTTCGGCGATAGGATTTACGGAGAGCTGGAAGAAAAGCTTACGGAAACTGTCAAGAAAATTCAGGATAATGCAGAGTTGACTCCGAATCCCAAAAAAGATGAACTTAAAATCTTGCGAGAGCAGTTTTCTAAGCCTATTGCGGATACACTTATGGAAACCGCAAAATCGCAATACGGAGACGACCTTAAGAAATCCACGCAAAATCAGTTGGAACGCAAGATCCAGGAAGCTACCGACACAATAGTGAGCCGTGAATTCGGCGACTATACCATTAGGGATCATCAGCTTATCAAGGAGCAAGAGGACAAAATCCGGAAAGCACAGCAGGCTGGCGCGACAATGGCTGAAATAACCGAGATCGATGAAATGTATAACGAAAGACGCATTCAAGGCTACCGCGATATGGTGGATAATATTCATAAAAAGCTCCGTGGCGACGAAACGGTTAAAAAGGTCGCCGAATCCATCGTGGAAACGGTAGAAACCGAAAAGTTAAATGCAGCGAAGGATTCCATCGAGGGAAGCGTCAGGGACCATCTGCGCGGATTTTCAAGGACTATTCCTGCGTTTTTGATGGCATACGGCGATGAAAACACCACTCTTGAAAACTTTGATTCTCTTGTACCCGAAGAAGTTTTCTGGGAAGTAACCGTAAATCCTCAAAATGGGCAGGGCGTGACGCTTGATCAGTTCCGTATGCTGCGCGACGGCGGGGACTATGTATCGGACAGCGGCGAGAAGAAACACTTTGACGGTCATCTGTTTGATGAAGTGGTGTTTAACGATGCCGTGCAGGAGTTTATGAGAAAGCGGGCAGAGCTTGCAGATTATTTTGAGCCCGATCACACCGGAGATATTTTTGATTATATTCCTCCGCAGCGAACCAACCAGATATTCACACCGAAAAAAGTCGTGAAAGACATGGTGGACAAGCTGGAGCAGGAGAACCCGGGCTGCTTTGATGATCCGAATGCTACGTTTGCAGACCTGTATATGAAATCGGGAATGTATATAACCGAGATCGTAACAAGACTTTATCAGAGCGACCGTCTGAAAGCGCTTTATCCAGATAATGCCGAAAGACTGAATCATATCTTTGCAAATCAGGTCTACGGCTGCGCTCCGACGGAAATCATATATAGAATTTGCCTGCGTTATATTCTAGGATTCAGCGACGAGATATACATTGAAAAGAATAATATCCGCTTGTGTGATACATTGGAATTTGCCAAGAGCGGAACGATGGAAGAAGAGCTGAGGAAACTGTTCGGAATATGATTCTATAAAATAAGGCATAACCGTTTTTTCCCATCTTAAACCATATATTATTCTCCTGAAGCGTCGTTTCAATAATACTTCAGGAGGATTTTTATGTCAAAATTTATGTGTTAGGTTTTGAACAGATTGAATTAAGCGTAATCGCCATTTTTCCACTTTCCACTATAAATGACGTTTCCGTCAATGTCATATTCAGTTCCTGACCCGTGATATTCGCCGTTTTTGAATTCACCCTTATATTTTATCTGACCGTTTTCAAAGTATAAAGTGCCCTTGCCATCGTATAGACCATCCTTTTCCTCACCCTCATAAAATAGATATTTTCCCGAGTATTCGGTGAAGTCGCCGTTTTTTTCATCATCTTTAAAGATGCCGTAACCTACTGTGTCAAAATCTACTTGGTCAACCACGGGCAGTTCTATAAGCGGCGCTAACGAAACCATTAAATCGAGTTCCCTTGAAAACAGATTTCCTTTTCCCTCACGCTTTCCTTCTTTGAACATACCTTCATATTCTACAAAATTTACCCATGCAGCGTAATAGTTTGCGTATTCTTGGCTGTCCTGACTGTATTTGCAGAACTGTTCAAAAGATCCTTGCTCATATTTTTCCGGTTTATAAAATTCAAGACCGTATCCGTCAAATCTGCCGTCCTTGAATTTGCCGATATACAGAATATCATAAGCGTGGTTATTATATGTAAAAAGTCCGTAATACTGTTTGGTCTGTCCGTAAAGTATTCCGTATCCGGAAGCAAGATTATCTTTTGTTTCTCCCATATATAAGTAATCGGTGCGCTCTTTTGTAATCTTATACTGTGTTTCTCCAAACAAGTTGCCGCGTTCCATATAAGTTGGAGTTGTTTCGGAGGTATTATTGAGCCAATTTGCTAATTTTTCCTGCTCAGAATCGAAATGATATACAGACATATTGTTAGTGTTGACCCAGTTTTCTTGATATTGCAGAAAGCTTATTTTTCCACCTGAAGAGTTTTGAGCCGCATTGTCCTCGGCTGTTTTGATCGATGTGTTGTGATTATATACAGCCCATATAATCACAATGAATATTATGACACCCAAAACATTCCAAATAGAATTATATTTTTCTTTTTTATCGCTTTTGTTGCTCATTGTTTTGCCCTCTCTTTAATCAAAATAAGAAAATAATATATCATATGGTTCTGCGTATGGATAATATCTGGTAATGCCTAATACATTTGCTATGCAAAAATCATCACCAACCCAGACACTACACATGTCGTTATTGTATTCTATTGATGATGAATATTCGCCACTGCTATATGTAATGGTTTCGGTGCCTTTAAATAAATAATAGGTAGGCATGCCAAGAATAGTATATACGTCTGTACCACTCATACTTCTTTGACGTTGATATATAGCCTACTCATTCTTCTGCCGTTGGCTCACCCCATGAATCATACTCGACATCTTGGCTTAAATACATTTCAATCATAAGATCCCTGACAAGGTCGGTTTTTTGAGGACTGGAATAATTTTCATCCATTCGATAAGACCAAAATCCATGTGACAGATATTTCTGAACCATTTCGCCGTATGTCATGTTGCTGCCGAGGTCTAAAGCCCAATCAGTTATAAGTCCCGACATATTTTCATAATCTACTATTTTATGCTCAATTAAAGGCGGTTCAATAATATCGCATACTTTTATTGTGTAAAGACAGCTTCTGTATCTGCCGTCTTGTTCTTCTTCGGGGCAATATATCTTTTCAAGTTCGTCTTCATAAAAGTACATTTTTCCCATAGGATTGAAAGGATCACTGCATTCGTAAATCAGTTTTCGGTCTCTGTCAGGAAGATTTATAAGTGTTTGTTGTTCAAATTTTGAGGGGTCTTTAGCGAAGCGCATATGATAAAGCCCATCGTTTTCTTCATAGCCGCTGAGAAAAGATGTCGAGAATATATCATTTGTAAATGTTAGGTTATACTGGCACTGAAAAATATCCAAGTCATAAAAATATAGGAAATAATCCAACTCATACATTTCTTTTGGATTCAAAAATCTTATAACAGCATAATTCATTTTATCTTCTATAAGCTCTGTAACGGTAAAATATATTTCGCTCGAAAAAGCTTCCCCGTTATCATTGTGTCCGCTTGAGGCAATTATTCCTCGATTTTGTGATGAGTCATATCCCAAAAAATCAAGAGTGATGTCTGCAACTTCACTATGATATTCTCCTGCGGGTACCCACTTCGGAATGGGCTGAGTTTGCAAAACAGTCTGATTATATTCGGTCGCTTCAGTGCTTTCGTATTGTGACTCGCTGTTTTTGGTGTGATTGGATTCACCGGGCACTGACGGTAACTTAATGTCGTTATAAGTTGCTTGCGGCTGCTCAGTGGCGGCAGCTGTTGATGCTGCATTTGGAATTCTTTTTTCAACATTATTATTTGAAGAATATGATTTATCTGCGCATGAGGTCAGTAACATCGTCGAAGCAGATACTTTGAATAATCGTTTACAAAGTTGCATAGGCAATTAAAAACTTCTTCGCTGTTGGCAAAAGCTTCTCTGCTTTTTTAAATTTGGAATCTGTAATAGAATCTGAAATGGTATCGCCTATGCCGCGAACTATGCCTGTTCCTGCATTAAGAAGACCCGCTTTAAAAGATCCTACTATAGCGCCTTTGATTCCGAAAATAGCTGCGGTTTGAATGTGATATTTCTTTATCGCGTAAAACTTCATTTTCGTGCTGAATAATGCCATTGATTCCGTTTGAAATATAATCAACAGAATCCTCGGGATCTCCGTAAGTTTCAGTAATCATATTCAAAAGCCCGTCAAAATCAATGTAATCAACCCCATAGTCCATCAAAATTGCTATTCCGTATTCAATGGCACATGAATATTTAGAAACAGCATCCCCAAATCTTGATCTATAATAGTATCAAAGGTGTGGATCATGCTCTTGTACTCTTTTCTGAAATCAGCGACTAAAGTGTCTGCCTTTTTCATGAAGTCGCAGTATAATTGATTATAGTTACATAAATTCTTATCGAATTTTATAGTTCTGCCCTGAATAGCAAAAGATTTTTCGATTTGCAGAGGAACGGGCAGACTCTCCGAAGTGTTGCTGCAAACCTTATGACCACAGAAGGGACAGAAATTCTGACCTTCAGAAAGTTCACTTTTGCAGTTTTCGCAAATCATTGATTTAACTCCTGTTCTTTGAAAACTTGTCAGATGAAGAGCTCAAACCCAATTCTATCAATTCCTTGAGCAGTTCATTTTGAGCTTTTTTAGGGTGTTCAGCCTTGAGCTTTTCTATTTTTTATTCATATCCTCCGGCACATAAATGGCGAGTCGCTTTGCCTCAGTCATTATACGTTCCTCCGTGATATACTGTAATAAGTGGTTCACTGTCAAGAGAAAAAGCAATTTTTCGATGTTTCTTTGCAAAACACTTTACAACTTTGCTCCATCGGTGTATAATGTAAATAAGTATATGTGAGGTGATATGATGGCGACTGACAAACCGCGTTATACAGTATCTGTAGATAAAGAGCTTTTCCGGAAGATAGAAGATTTTCGGTTTGAAAACCGCTATCAAACTCGTTCTGAAGCAACCGTAGAGTTGATTCGCCTTGGTCTTGAGGCATCAGAAAAAGAAAAGTCACGATTGGATAATGCTGGTGATTCAAAAAATAATAAATAGAAATTCAGCGAAGGCATTACGCCTTCGCTGTTTTCTGTCCAAAGAAAACCACCGGCACTGCCGGTGGCTTCAAAGAACTTTAGTTTTGCCCAGTTAAATAGCCGAGCGAAGCGAGCGCCGCAAACAAGCAACTTACTAAATCGCCGCAAATTATCGTTAAACCGAAAACGGTTATTTTAATAGCGGTACCACAGGCTAAAAGATAAAAGCTCTTTTTACATACCTAATTTATCCGCAAAATCAGCCATAGCTTCGGAGACCTTGATCTGCTGCGGGCTGACGGCTTCACAGCTTCTGTAGCCTAAACAGGCGCTCGGCAGCTTGTCGTTCGGATACGAGGACAGCGCCATCGGCGCGATAAATCCGCCTTTGGTGAAGCAGTGCTCGTTATATAAAGCCAGCAAGGTCGGAATATCCAGTCCCTGCGGGCAGTGGCTCACGCAGTAATGACAGGCGGTGCAGGGCAGGACGATCTTTCGCACCATTTCGTCCGCCATAGCCAAAAGATTTTTCTTTTCTTCCTCGGAAAGGGGCTTTTCCTCTTGGAAAGTCCGGATATTTTCTTTCATCTGCTCCATGTCGGACATGCCTGACAGTATGACGGTCACCTCGGGAATGGACTGTAAGAAGCGGAACGCCCAGGCGGGGATTTTTTCATCGGGGCGCATGGCTTTTAGTCTTGCCTTTTCCTCGTCTGTAAGATTTGCCAGACGGCCGCCCCGCAGCGGCTCCATAACCCAAACGGGGATATTGTATTTTTTCAGAAGCTCCACCTTTGCTTTGGCGTCCTGGAAACTCCAGTCAAGATAGTTCAGCTGAATTTGGCAGAATTCCATGCTGCTGCCGTATTTTTGCAGGAAGCGTTCCATCACATCATAGCTTCCATGCGCGGAAAATCCGAGATGACGGATCCTTCCGTTTGCTTTCTGCTTCATCAGGTAGTCATAAAGCCCGTACTTTTCGTCCAGATATGCGTCAACATTCATCTCGCAGACATTGTGGAACAGATAGAAGTCAAAGTATTCCACCCGGCATTTTTCCAGCTGCTTCTCAAAAATTTCTTCCACTTTTGTCATATTTGACAGCTCATACCCTGGGAATTTGGTCGCCAGATAGAAACGCTCTCTCGGATATTCTTTTAATGCCCTTCCCATCACGATTTCCGAATTGCCGTCATGGTAGCCCCAGGCGGTGTCGTAATAATTCACGCCATACTCCATCGCATAAGCGACCATTTCTTTTACGGCTGCTTCATCGATTTTGGAATCATCTCCGTCTATGACCGGGAGCCGCATGGCGCCCATGCCCAGAGCGGATAATTTCAAATCTTGAAAGTTTTTATAAATCATAGTTAATTCCTCCTGTTATTTATTGATATAGGGTCGTATCATGGCCGGTAAAAACAATCTGCAAAATTCTTTTGTGCGTTCCTCAAAACTATATGAGCCGCCCGACATATCCCAACAGAACATTTCGCCGTAAATCACATCTATCAGCGCGACCGCGAGCGCGTCTACGGGCGTACCGTCCGTCAGTTCGCCCTGCTTGATTCCCGTTTCAATCATACCTTTCATGGAATCAATATCCGCGCGGAGTTTGTCCGTGTTGTACGGCGCCTCCACAAGCTCGGGGTCTACGGTGTTCCGCACCCATTCCTGGCAGAGCTTCAGCCCGTCGCGTTCAATGTGACCGGAGAAATTCACCATGTAAAATACCAGACGTTCCATAAAGGGACCGTCATGAGCCTGCGCTTCCTCATAAATTCCTGATACATCTCTCGGCTCAATTCAAAAACAACGTCCTCTTTGCGCTTGAAATAGGTGTAGAACGTGCCGTTTGAAACGCCGCAGGCTTTTGTGATCTCTTCGATTGATGTGTTGACCAAGCCTTTTTCACATATCAGCTTTTTCGCTGTTTCCAAAAGCTTGCGCCTGGTTTCCAACGCGGCAATCTGCCGATTCGTCATTTTCTTTTCCACGACATCATCTCCTTTGACGATTTCATTATATCATATTCAATGAATAAAAGTTAATGACTTTCAATCAATTTTTGTTTTGGCTGTTGTTATACCGAATTCGGTGTAATAAATCGAGTGTATATAAGAACTCTCTCCAATCCGAAAACTCGGAATGAGGGAGAAGGTATTTTATTGTTTCTATCAGATCGCGTCAGCCAGAGCAGCCGCCCTTTCACAACCGTCAGTCTTGGCAACATCACCGACATTCAGCACGCCGGGAACAAGGACTTCGCCCACCATCTTCCATTTATTCAAAGCACACATACGCTCCATCGGAATGCGGACGCCGTCCATAACAGACAGATCATCTTCCTCACAGCAGGTGATAAGCGCGCATTCCTTGCCGGAAATATCCTTGCCGCCCACGACCAGAGAGTAAATGCGGTCGATGACACCTTTGATCTGCGCCGGAATGGAATACCAATAAACGGGCATGGTGAAAACAATAGCGTCGGCTTCCAAAATGGCCGGAGCGATTGCGTTGAAGTCGTCGTCAAATGTACAGGCTTTTCCGGTGGAGTAGCAGGTTTCGCAGGCGTGGCAGCCGACTGTCGAATCGGGTGACCGTGTGCCCCTTTGCTTCCGCTGCCTTGATAAAAGCGTCGGTCATTGCAAAACCGTTTCCGTTTTTGCGGGAACTGCCGGTAATTACAACTATTTTTTTACTCATGATTGTTACCTCCAGTTTCTGCGGGATTGACTTTTTCCCATCTCATACTATAATTATATCGCCAACTTATCAAAAAACAAGTACGCACATCTGGATGTGGTACTTACCGAAAGGAAAGCGTAAAAATAAGAGTATTAAATGTATTCAGAACGCAAAATTAGAGGACACCGGCTTTAATTACACGTTGTCCTTGATACAGGGGATTTCAAAAATAGGGTGATTATATACATTTGTTGGTAAATATTAGGCGATTTTGTATAGTCAAAATTGATTAATAATAATTATTTATTGATGTAAACTAATGCGCTAACCGACGGATTGGTGTAAAATTGGTGTAGGGCGGTGTATGAAACGATTACTATAATAATTATACCATATCTCTCCCAAAAAATCAACAGCAGCTCAGACCAAAATGCAGCAGGCGACCGTTTAGATCGCCTGCTTTTTTCATTCCTCTTCCGTCTCAGTCCGCCCCACCTGAACGAAATCCTCCACCCCGCTCATCTGCTCCTTCTTAAACTCCTCTGTTGCCTCAGCGTAGATATCCATAGTTGTGCTTATATCCGCGTGACCCAGCACCGACTGAATAAATTTGATATTAGCACCAGATTCGCACAACCTTGTAGCAAAGGTGTGCCTCAGAGAATGACAGCTGAAATTCGGGAGCAGCGTCAGACCCTCCGTATCTTCGGATTGCCCAAGAATATCAAGATTGCAGTCGCGGATAATACGGTCAAGTGCTTTGTTGAGTGTACCCTGATGCATAACTCCGCCGAAGCGGTTCACAAAGATAAAATTCCGATAGCCGTCAACAACTGCCTGCGAGTTCAAGCCCATCATCTGTTGATACTTTGCTTCCAAGAAAAGCGCCTGCTTTACACTTTCGAGCATCGGCACCGTTCGGCAGCCTGCTTTTGTTTTAGGGGTATTTATCCCGAAATAGCACCCACCTTCGGCGTGGTTGTAGTATACAAGGGTATGGTTCACGCTGACCGTGTTATTAGTAAGGTCAACGTCCTCCCATCGTAAACCTGTTACCTCTCCAACTCTCAGACCGGTGCCGAGCATAAATGCAAAAATAGGGTACCAATGCCCATAGACGCGGCTGTTCATAAGATAGTTTATAAAGAGATTCTGCTCCGCGACGGTGAGGGAGTGAACCTTTTCCGAGGTAAAGCAGTGTGCCTGCTTTAGAATTTTCAGAACATTGTCCGAGGGATTTTTTCTTATATATCCGTCGTCTGCTGCAAGTTCCAATACCTGATGTAAGACCGTGTGAACGCTCTCAATAGTTGAAAGCATCAAGCCGCGGTTTTCTGCAAGGTAATTGTAAAATCTTATGACATCTGACTTGTGTATTGTTTCAAGCCGCATAGTGCCGAAGTCCTGTCTTACAAACATCTCATAAAGATACTTATAATTCTGGAATGTGTTGTCCTTGAGACCTCTTTTGATTTGCACCCAGTTGTCATAGATGTGGTTTACCGTCAGATTTTTGCCGTCAAGACGCATGCCGTCGAATATGTCCCGCTGAATATTCATCTCCTTTTCGCGGAGTTCATTAAGAGTAGAGGCATATATGTACTGTCTTTTTCCGCGGGTGGTATAGCGGTACTGATATCCGCCCTGTTTGCGTTCGGATTCTCCTGTTTTAAGGACCTTTCCGCTGCTGTCCTTTCTTTTGTCAGACATACTTTCGCTCTCCTTAAATTGAATATGCGCTGTTGATGAATTTCTCAAACTGCTCGCGCTTGATAAGACGCTTTCTGCCTATCCACATCACGAACGGACACTTATCGTCGTCGGTGATTTCGCGGAGCTTGCAAATCCCTATCCCGGAATACTCTGCCGCTTCATAAATCGTGAGCGTTGTTTTCCGCCAAATCGGCACTCCCTTTTGAATTACTGCTTCATCTGCGGGAATTTCGGGAGGAAACGTCGGCTGAGGCTTTGTTTCCTGCTCGTTTGAACGCGGTACAAGCGGAATGCAGTAAACCGCGTCGCCAAGTTCAGATAAATCCATTTCAATTACTTTTTGTTTGTTCATAAATGACCTTCCTTTCTTAATGGATTCAGAGTGATAATATGCAACTGAAAAAGCTCTGAAATCCGATTTTATTACAGAAAGGTTAGAAGTCTTGTAAAAAAATACGCAGAGCAGCCGCCCGACTGCTCTGCATTTAATTTTTATTATGAAGTAACATATTTTTAAGGGTGTGTAATACATTTACACACCCTTGCTCCTATTGTCCCCCTACAGAGGGGCTATCATTTATGTTGTCGTCTGCGTTTCTTTTCACATCTTTTATTGTATAGCTGTCCTATATATACCCTACAGATCATTTATCTCAATATAATGTTACTAAGAAAAGAGGTTATTATATGTCAAAATCTAAGATTATCACTCTACGGGTCTCAGACTATGAGCTGTCTGAACTCAAGAAAAGGGCTGACGCCCAAGGGGTCTCAATGAGCGACCTGCTCAAATTTTCAGCACTTGCAAATGACGGACTATCGACTTTGGATAAGCAAAGGATTTATACCCATCTGAATATTATAAAGGATAATGCTCGTCAAATAGTGCGTGACTATGAGGATAATTATTCATCGAAAATCATAAAGGAGGCAGATGACCTATGGCAATTACTAAGTTAGTTTCAAATCCTTGCAACAGCGACGAAGATTTACAAAACCTTTGCAACTACATAATCAATCCTGAAAAGGTAGGCAACTCAGGCAGATATGTTTTCGGACGTGGGATCCGCTCGGATACTGCATATGAAGACATCACCGAAATGCAGGAGCTTTTCGGAAAGGATTCCGGCAGACGAGCCTATCACCTTATGGTGAGTCTGCCGGATACTCTCGGTCTCGGCGGCGAAGATATGCCTGAAATCTCTCACAAGATCTCTGACCTGTTTTACCCTCGATATCAGCTTCTTTGTGGCGTTCATGTTTGTCAAGAACATTTACATGCCCATTTTGCTGTCAATCCTGTTCCAATGGAAGCAGGCAATAATCGCAAGCTTGAAATAAACTATTCATTTATGACCGAACTCTTGCAGGAAATTGAAAAAATAATTGATGACTATACATGAGTGAAAGCAGGGCAGATTTCTCTGCCCTGCCGTTAATTTAGCTTTTTCACTCGCCGATAGAAAGTTCTCGGCTTCAGGTTCAGCCGCTTCATCGCCTCGACTGCTGTTATTTCTCCTCTGCGCCATTGACCGACAATAGCTTCAAGCTCCGGGCAGTCTATAGGTTTTCTTCCTTTGTAGATGCCGTTTTCTTTTGCGATGGCTATTCCCTCGCGCTGGCGTTGAAGTATGTATTCCCTTTCGAGTTCAGTTACCGCTCCAAAGATGGTCAACATAAATTTGCCCGTGGGAGTAGTGGTATCAATAGCTTCCTTTTTCGACACAAACTCGACCTTTTTCTTTGTGAGCTGCTCGACCAAGTCCAAGAGGTCTCGCGTGTTCCTCGCAAACCTGCTTATTGATTCAACAATGACGGTGTCGCCTTTGCGGACAAACGACATCATCTTTTTCAGCTCAGGTCTGTCCGTGTTCTTCCCACTCATTTTGTCGATGTAAACCTGCTCAACGCCGAGCTCTCTCATCAGAACCTCTTGACGGGCGGTATTTTGGTCAGCGGAACTGATTCGTATGTAGCCTACTTTCATTTGACCTCTCCTTTCCCGATAGGGTCGCTGAAAAATTTGGGACGTTCCAAAAGGGCAAAACCGACTTATTCGGAACGCTTTTTTGGCGTCCCGTTAGGGTAAACTCAAACGGGACTAAATTGCGAACAAAAATTCTTCGATTTCGTCCAGTGTGTACCCGTCCTCATAAAGCTCCTCGATGTCCTCGGGCATATACCCGCAATGACAGGCTACGCCTTTGAGGGCATCAAAATATTGCTTCTCGGCGGGATCCATTTTGACCGAGTTAGTTTTCGACGATGTCCACCAGTCATCGTCCCAGCCGTGGCGGCATGGAAAGTAGTAGCTATAGTACAGCCCGGAATCGTTGAACTCTGACCTTGTTCTATATCCCGAGCTGTCTATCTTCAAAATCTCTCCGCTCTCTATGGCAATTTTTTCGCACTTTCCGAAGTTGGTATACAGCTTTTTCAAGCCGGCTTTGAGAATTTCCTCGGTAGAGGCGTAAATGTATAGCCCGCGTTCGGGGTAATGGTAGAGGCACAAGGGATTGTCGCCTTTGACTATATAAAGGTTGTCAGCAGAATCCATAACTGTTATAGTCATACTCCCTTGGAGCTGCTCAGCCATATACTTCAGGCTTACAAAATCAAGTTTTTTCTTATTTTCGATGAGTTGTACGGCAACATAGCTGTCGGTCTTGATGTGAGTACCCGGGAGTCGTTCAACCTCCCTGACCCTCTCATCATTATAAATTACGCCGTTGTGTGCAAGTGCGAAAGGTGTATCTGCTTTGCCGTAGAATGGGTGATTGTTAAAGTTCAGCTTCTCTGAGCCTTGAGTGGTCATACGGGTATGACCCATAACTGCATTGACCCCATCGGGAACATTGAAGCGCATCAAGTGAGCAGGGATAGGTCGCTTATAGATTTTCAGTTTTCCGTTGTGATTGTAAGCGATGCCGGTGGCGTCAGTGCCTCGCACTTCGCAGGCGGTTGAGAGTACATTGATAACTCGGTTCATCTGTCTTTTGTTGAGTGACCGATTATAATCTAAAACTCCGAATAAACAGCACATAATCATACCTCCTCTTCAATAGCGACGGGTTCATTGACATAGATTTGCCGCTCTTTTAGGTACTGGACGAGTTCGGGAGATGTGCATGACTTGGCAAAAGTCGTCCAAGAGACGTTCTGAATCTCGTCATCGGAAAGACAGGTCGCGAGGTCGCAGATTTTGTTGACTAACTGCAAGGTTGCGAGTAGGGTATTCAGCTTGAGCGTTCCTCTGAATATGCGGAACTCGACCGTATTGTAGTTGAGCAGGTTTATGCAGGCATAGCGCCCCCTGTTTGAACCTTTCTTGGCGTGCTCCAGCATCGCCCGAGGATTATCCTTATATCCATAGCGAGCTGCCCAACTGTCTAACTGGCGTTGAGTTCTACGGCTGAACTTGAGCAGCTCGTCCCAGTGCTTTTCAAAGAAGAAAAGCAAGCGGCCTATGCTTGCTTCCTGATCTTCGTTTGTGTCTCCGAATGAATCGCGATTGACGTGGATATGTAAGCCACAAGTACCTGCCTGATGAGATAT